>CALJPV010000079.1:0-23695 GCA_937980385.1 uncultured Collinsella sp.
CTGCGGCCCGATGACGATGGCGTCCGCGGCAATGCGGTCGGCCACGGCGTGCCACTCGCGCGAGAGCTGCGGCACCACGCCCGCAAAGGCGATCGCGTCGACCGCGTCGAGCGAAAGGCCGTACATCTTAAAGAAACCCATCAGGCGCACGTGGATCTCGTCGGCGGTATAGGAGCGGTCGGTGGGCATGCGCCACGACTGCACCAGCTCGTCTCCGTCAAACAGGCCCATGGCCGTCTGCGTGTTTCCCATATCGATAGCGAGCAGCATGTCTACTCCCAGTGTTGGCATAAAAGGACGCGCACCATTGTATACGCGCCGTCGACGGCGCTCGGCTGCGATTCGTTTACGGTGATGCGGACTGAGGGGTTTTAAATATGAAGGAATTATGCTCTACGAGATTTTCCTTGCCGTTTACCGAACTCCCACGTAATATTCTTTCTTGCGCACATGAGGCGCCCAGACATTGCGGGGTGGAGCAGTCTGGTAGCTCGCCGGGCTCATAACCCGGAGGTCGTAGGTTCAAATCCTGCCCCCGCGACCAAGAACTTGCAGCTCGTCGGCTTAGCCGGCGAGCTTTTTTATTATCCAGGGACCATCTTTCGGTCCAATTTTCGGTCTCTCAAACAAAATCTCAATCTGTAACATCTAGACCCGATCTGGGTGGCTAGGTGTTACAGATCGAGATATACCGATGGGTTGGGTCCCGTTTGTCTAAATCTGTAACACGAGGAGTGATTTTTGTCGTCTAATTGTTACAGATCAAGATTATTCGGAAGCCCGGTTTGGTTTGTCTCGATCTGTAACGCCTAGGGCCGGTTTTGGTCGATTGATGTTACAGATCGAGACGTTTTGTTGGGATGGTTTCTATTGTCTCGATCTGTAACAGGTAGGGGTCAAAAGTGGGTCTAGATGTTACAGATTGAGATGTTTGGTCGGACCGAATTTGTTCGTCTCGATTTGTAACATCTAGGGTCGTTTTTGGTCTGCAGGTGTTACAGATCGAGATTTTCCGACGGAACGCTCCCGTTTGTCTCGATCTGTAACAGCAAGACCCGGTTTTGCCGAGTAACTGTTACAGATTGAGACAAACCGACGGGCCGCCCCGTCCCATCCACCTGCCGTCACCTGATATTCGCCGATTTTCGTTGTGCTGTCGTGCTCCCATGCCATATCCTCTAGACAACTACGCGGCACCATCGCCGCCGCGCCTACAAGAGAGGAATGTCCATGACCGCACCTGCATCCAAACTGCTCCAGCCCATTACGGTTGGCCCCCTTGAGCTCAAGAACCGCATTATGTTCCCGCCGCTGACCACCGGCTACGAGGAGCGCGACGGTTCCATTGGCGAGCGTAGCCTGGCTTTTTACGAGCGCCTGGCCCGTGGCGGCGTGAGCTACATCGTCATCGGCGACGTCGCTCCCGTTATGACCGCAAGCCCCACGCCCAAGCTGGCGACTGACGCCCAGATCCTCACGTTTAAGGCCCTGGCCGACGCCGTCCACAAGCATGGTGCCAAGATCGCGCTGCAGCTGTTCCACCCCGAGTACGACGTGCCCGGCGTCGGCCGCATGGTCATGGGATCCATGGCCGCCGCCAAGGCCGCGCAGGAAGCCAAGGCCGCCGGCGACGAGGAGACCTTTGCCGCCAAGATGGCCGAGTCCAACGAGATCCGCAACCAGGCCTACGCCAAGCTGCATCACGACATGCAGCACTTTGTGAACGAGGCGAGCGTAGAGCAGCTCACCCAGATCAAGGAGGCCATCGCTGCCTCGGCCGCTCGCGCGCAGCAGGCTGGCATTGACGCCATCGAGGTCCACGGCGACCGCCTGGTGGGTTCGCTGTGCTCGGCCATCCTCAACCAGCGCACCGACGAGTACGGTGGCTCGTTCGAGAACCGCGTTCGCTACGCGCTGGAGGTCGTCGCCGCCATTAAGGAGGCCGCGCCGCAGCTGATGGTGGAGTACAAGCTCCCCGTGATCATGGAGAACCCCGACGGCACGCCGCGCGGCAAGGGCGGCCTGCAGCCCGACGAGGCCTGCGAGTTTGCCAAGCTGCTCGAGGGCGCGGGCATCGATATGATCCAGGTTGCACAGGCCAACCACACCGGCAACATGGGCGAAACCATTCCGCCCATGGGCGCCATGCCCTACAACTGGACGCTGCCCGTGGCCGAGCGCGTTAAGGCCCTGGTCTCTGTGCCGGTGGCAACCGTCGGCCGTGTTGTCTCGGTGGAGGCCGGCGAGAAGATTCTGGAAGACGGCGCGGCCGACATCATCGCCTATGGCCGCTCGCTCATGTGCGACCCCGACATTGCGCTGAAGGCCGCCACGGGCGAGCCCATTCGCGAGTGCCTCAACTGCAACAAGGGCTGCGTCGACGCGATTCAAAACCGCAAGTACATCTCGTGCGTGCTCAATGCCGAGAACGGCGACGAGGCGACCGTCGCCATCAAGCCGGGCGAGGGCGACAAGAAGATCGCCGTGGTGGGCGGCGGTATTGCCGGCCTGGAGGCCGCGCGCGTGGCGGCCAAGCGCGGCTACGACGTGACCGTCTACGAGGCGAGCGATCATCTGGGCGGCCAGATTGTGCTGGCGGCCGCGCCTCCGCGCAAGGACGAGATCATGCGCTCGGTCGAGTATTACAAGAAGATTCTGCCTGACCTGGGCGTGAAGGTTGAGCTCAACCATGTCGCTACCGCCGAGGACCTCAACGCCGCCGATGCCGCGATTGTGGCCGTGGGCGCGCACGACGTGGTCATCCCCGTTCCGGGTGCCGATTCGGACAAGGTCGTCTCGAGCTGGGATGTGCTGGCTGGCAAGGTGGAGCTTACGGGCCGCGTCGCCGTCATTGGCGGTGGCCTGGTGGGCACCGAGACTGCCGAGTACCTGCTGCAGCACGGCTGCGAGGTGGCGATCGTGGAGATGCTCGACAAGATTGCCGCAGGCGAGTCCGAGACCATTCTGCCGCTGATCATGAGCGACTTTGCAGAGCATAACGTGGAGCAGCACGTGAAGACCCGCCTGACCGCCATTACCGACGAGGGCGTGGAGGCCATTCGCACCACCGAGGACGGCGCCGAGGAGCCGATGAAGATCGTCTGCGATTACGTGGTGATGGCCGTGGGCTCCAAGGCCAACGCGTTTGACCTGGACGGCGTGACGGTACCCGTGACCTACGTGGGCGACTGCTCGGGCGAGCGCACCGCCGACATCGCGAGCGCCATTCGCACGGCGTATCACGCGGCCAACGAGCTGTAGCCGAGAAAGCCATCGCGTATTGAGTGGGCGGGGAGTGCCGTATCGGTGCTCCCCGCCTTTTTGTCGATAAGAGTGCCTCTGACCAGCGGGTTCAGAAAATCCGAATCTCATGCACCAGAAAATCCGAATTATATGAACACGAAAATCCGAATCGCAACCACCCGAAAATCCGAATTTGCTACAGTGGTATAGAAGAATCAGAAAGCAGGAACTGGAAATCTGCGGAGGTGGCTCATGGCAGGCGAGAGGCTACATCGGGACGGATACATCCCACGTATCGTGGATGCGCAAATCGAGCGCTACCTTCGTGTCTTTGGCGCGGTCGAGATTGCGGGCACCAGGTGGTGCGGCAAGACGTGGGCCGCGCTCGAGCACGGGGCGTCCGCCTCGTATGTCGACGAGAATCTCGACCTCGCGCGTGCCGACCCGGCGATGATGTTGCTGGGAGACCGTCCACATATTATCGATGAGTGGCAGCGCGTTCCCCAGATTTGGGACTACGTTAGACACGAGGTTGACCGCACCCGGGGTACGCGCGGCGCCTTTATCCTCACGGGTTCCGCCACGCCCGCGTTTGGCTCAAAGGCGGAGGCGCCCGCGCATAGTGGAGCTGGCCGCATCGGCCGCGTCCGCATGCACCCCATGACGCTTGCCGAGACAGGTGAGTCCAACGGCAAGGTGAGCCTGGCGGGCTTGTTTGAGCATCGTTTTGAGCCCTGCCGGTGCGATGGCGATACACCGGGGCTTGTCGAAGCCGCTTGCCGCGGCGGCTGGCCCGGGGCGATCGATATGGTTTCGGCTGACGCCCAGCTCATCGCCCGCGAATATCTCAACACCACGTTTTCGAGCAGCTTCCCGGCGGTCGGTCTCGACCCCGATATTGCTCGTCGAGTCTCCGCATCGATCGCGCGCAATCTGGGACAGGCAACCACGTATAAAACGATTCTCATGGATATGTTCGGTGCCGAGGAGGAGCCCGCAGCGTTTGCCGATGAGACCAAGGTGCGCAGGTACCTAGATGCCCTCAAAGGCATGTTCATTCTCGAGGAGGTCCCCGGTTGGGTTCCCGCCGCGCGCGACAAACGGCGCTTTACCGTCAAGCCCAAGCGCTATCTGGCAGATCCGAGCCTTGCTTGCGCCTTGCTAGGTATGTCCTCGCGGGCGCTGCTTGCCGACTGGCAGACATTTGGTCTGGTGTTTGAGAATTTGGTCATACGCGACCTTTCGGTCTACGCACGTTCGCTCGACCTGCTGGATAGCACGCCCGTGCGCTATTATCGCGACGATTCGGGCCTTGAGTGCGATGCTATCGTGCAGCTAGCCGACGGACGGTGGGCCGCCTTTGAGATTAAGGTGAGTGAAGATAAAGCGAGCGCCGGCGTCGAGAGCCTCAAGCGCGTTCGCAAGAAGGTCTGTGGAAATCCTCGTTCACGCACACGCGAACCGGAGTTTATGGCCGTGATTGTGGGGGTGGGTGAGTACGCCCGCGAGGTCGAGGACGGTATCTACGTGATACCCGTGCGCGCGTTGGGGTGTTAAGGGGCGGCACGCCGTGTGTCCGCTGCCCGGTGCCACGGATTGGTGCAAGGGGGTCAGGTTTGTTTGCACCATGTTGGCGCGAAGTAACCTGACCCCTTGCACCAAGGGTTTGACTTTTAAGACATCATTAAGGCTTGCGTTGTGGAGCGAACCGCAGGTCAATGCTATTCTTTTACCTTATCGTACGGTGTTGTATTCTGCCTGAATTCTCTGCCTGCGAACAACGGATAAACGCGACCGAGCGGAAAAGGATGGCAAGCCCGCAAGCAGGGCAAACGTAAGCGATGAGTGGCATGGACCGACATAGCGAGCTCCAGCAGCACAAGACGGCGGCCGAGTACCGTCAAGCTGCCGACGAGCACGTGCGGACCCTCAAGGATTTCTGGAAGGATTTCCTGGTGAGCGGTCTGTTTGTGCTGGCCGCCATCGTTGCCATCTTTGCATGCCTGGCCTGGTTTGCTGCGAATAACCGAGTGAGTGCCACGGGGAGTACGATCGGGGCGAAGGCGGATCGGTACACACTGACCGCCGCGGGCGAGGGCGAGTCCGGCGCACACGTGGGCTATTACGAGCGCACGGCCGAGGAAAAGCAAACTATCGACGGCCTGGATACGGCCGATGCCATGACGGTAACGCTCGGCTCCAACCTGAACAACGAGACCGCTGGCTCTCTGTATCCGGGTGCTCGCGGCAAGATTACATTTACGGTGAAGCCGCTGGTGGGTGACCTGGACGGGGTCACGATCAATCTGTCGCGCTTACTTAAGGTCACGAACATTGTTGGCGTTGTTGGGGACGGAGGAACGCTGGCGCCCGAGGCAGAGGCACTCCTTGGCTTGATCAAAGGCCATGTACTGTTCTTTACGAGCTGCGACCAGAACGGGTATTACTCGGGCTGCGTGGTTGATAGCAAGATCGAGATCCGCAAGGGCGAATTTTGCGAAAACGGCGATATGAGCAAGCCAACGAACAAACCCGTCACCATCAATCTGTACTGGGTATGGCCGGAGTACTTTCAGAACTTCGTCCTTACCGGCAACACGAATTACTACAAGAATCTGTTTGCGGCGGCGGGCGACGCAAAGTCTGACTACGGCGCTCTGCAGGCGGACATGAACGAGCATAAAGCGAACTACTTCTATGGCGCGGCAAACGGCACAAGTGCTGTCAACGCCCCCGTGGTTTCGTCTAGCATGTCCTTCAGCGACACCGCCATCTGCTCGGCGCTGTACAACAATGCCGACGAGCAGATCGGCAATAAGGTCGAATACATCCAACTTAGAATTAGCGCTCAGGAGGGCGTGAGCTCATGAGCACCATGCAAACGCGCCTCGTCGATGCCCGCAATTGGATAGAAAACCACCGCGCACAGGCCCTTGCGGTCCTGATATTGCTGGCGGCAATCGCTCTTATCATCGGCTTGTCGCTCTCGTGGTTTGTGGGCAGCAAAAGTCTGTCCACGGTGGGCAAGATTCAAACGCCCGCGCAGCTCAAGATCATGGGTCCCAACCAGACAAGCATTGAGCCCATCGAGATTTCGTATGACGAGTCGCGCGGCGATGAGAAGAAAGACGACGGCACCGTGACCGTTCGTCGCGCGTTTTGTGTGCAGAGCGACAATGGCGATCCCGCTGCCGGCGGTCAAGCGTTTGAGCTGCAGGTGGCAAATACCACGAATATCACGGGGCTGACAATCAATGTGTACCACGTGACGGTCAACGAATCGTCGGCAACGAAGGGAGATGTGGTCGGCCTCGACGGGCTCAACAATCCGTATTCGTGGAGTAAGGGCAAACTAATTTCGTTCGACTTTATCAATAGGGATGAGGCAAACGGCCTGGCTAAAGAGCTCGCCAGCAATGATCCAACGTACGGTACTTATAGGGACGTCCAGAAAAACGCCCGTCCGCTGTATCGGTACCACGTGTTCCAAAAAGACGATCTAGACGGTTGGAATGGCACGAAAGCTAACGATGCCACCAACTTTATTGTTGAGTGTACGTGGAACGCGGATGGCGTAACCGTGGGTGGTGCCAAGGTCTCAAACGTCAAAGAGACCGACATGGTCTACCTAATTGCTCGCGGCACGAGCGGCAACCAATAAAAAGGAAGGGAGGGGTGCCAGATGCGAAAAGACAAGAACGAGCAAAATGAAATCGCAAGGCCTGCCGGAAAGCACTTTGCACAGGTTGATGATCATGCGGCGAAGTCTGCCTTGGCGGAGTCTGCTGCCCCTAATTCCAAAGTGCGCAAACGCCTGTGGGCGGTTGCGCTGCTGCTATGCGCCGTCGCGATTGTGGCGGGTACCTACCTTACCTACACGGCCTTTTTGGCGGGTGACTTTCTTAAGTCGGTTGCTGTTTCGGGCACGTCGCAGGCGCTGTTTGCCTCGGACATGCTTACGGGCTACACGAATGAGACGCTGAATGACGAGGGGATTGCCGTCCGAAGCGTCATCGCCGACACGAGTGGGGAAAACTGCTCTTTTACCTTTCGCATTTACAACCATCTGCTGGGCGACAAGAACAAGGTCAACGACAAGGACGTTAACGCGACGCTGAGCGTGGAGGCGACGGGAACGACGAAAGCTTGGAGCATAAGCGGTTCGCCCACGCTGACGGCGGGCGGCACGGTCGACCTTTCCTTCCCTGCCAACAGGGCAACCATGTATACCTATAAGGTTACGTTTTCCAAGGCGGACCTCAACAAAGCATCCTTCACCGTTAAGGCCCGCGTCGGCTCCAATAGCCCTGGCACCAACCTAAAATGGCTCGCTGCCAAGATTGCGCCTTCCGAGCGTGCAGAGGTGACGGCTTCGGGCGTTTCGGGCGAGTGGGTCGACAAGAACTCGGATACCGATAAGAACTTGGGCATCAATGCTTTTGATGCCTACAACTATCGCGTGACGGTTACGGGTGCTACGACCAAGGTGAAGCTCATGTGGGGAGACGGGGTCGAGCTCGATCCGTTCTTTGAGGCGAATCACAAGAACGGTAATGGGCAAGCAGCCGTCAGCGGCAACTCGATCACATACGATGCATCTCCTGGCTCGGAAATCATCACCTTTTACCGGAAGGGTGATTCGAAGCCGACCAGCTGGGAAGCCATTGGCGTTACGTGTTCGGCCGCACAGAACTAGCCGAGCGATCCGCAAGCATAGATTTTGAGACCCCGCACGGGGCATGAGATAGAACGAGGTAGGACCAGATGAGAACGGCAAAGCGCATAACAACCGCATGCCTGACTGCGATCATGATTTTCCAGGCGCTCGCGCCTTCCACAGAGGTGTTCGCGCAAGAGCTCGACGCCGTTATGGAGGCGTCTGTCTCCGCCGCGCGCGCCGCGGGCAACACGGCGCGCTCCGTACAGGATGCTGTGGCCACCGCGCTGCAAGATGCTGACCAGGCTACATCTGATGATGTCGCAACGACTCCGGGCGCCGACGCTGGCGCTACCGAGGGCGGCGACGGTTCTACCAACGCTGGCGAATCGCAGGACTCCACGACCGATGGAACCACCAGCGGCGATGCTCCAGCGGGGGGCGACGCGTCCCAAGACGATGCGGCTGCCGATGAGGGTGCTGCTGACGAAGAACAAGCGGATGACGCGGACGCGGATGCTGCTGATCAGGCAAACACTGCCCCCACCATCGCTACTGTCGAGGCCCTCAGGCGCGTGTTGGGTGACGGCGATGTCATCACTGACGACTCGGACGCCGTTACGGCCATTACCTTTGAGTCCAACGCCGACCTTATCGCCATCTCCAATACCGATCCCGCCATCTACCAGAACGCGAACATCTCCAAAGGTGGCTCGACCGGCATCGACTTCGACGTGTGCGGCGCGGAGATCGTGGACGGCCTGGGTAGCCTCACGTTCCAGGGCTTCGGCAGCGATGCCTACCCTTTCAAAGGCGCGCTCAACCTCGGCGACAGGACCCTGACCGTCAACAAGACGCTCTTCAACAACATCGAGCTCAGCGACGCCAACAGCACCGTAAAGCTCACCTGGAAGGGTACCGATGCCCAGCCCATCGTGGCCGCAAAGGTCACGGGCGCGGACAAGACGCTTGCTGCCACCGTTACCGTGGGCACGCCCAAAAGCGATACCGAAAAGGACATCTGCAAGCTCACCTCGCCGCTTGTGGGCGAGGTCACGGGCGCGATTGCACTTAATGCCACCTACACGACAAGCGCGAACAGCCCCCTGGCAGTCGATATGCAATCGAGCGCAGGCAACATGGGCTTGCTTGTGAACACCCTTGTCGAAGGAGCATCGCTTACGCTTGCTGGCCTCGCCCTGCCGGACAAACTCGACGGTACCCCCACTATCAACGCGACAGCCGCTGATGCCAACGCGGGGGGTCTTATCGGCGAGGCGCGGGAGGGTGCCACCGTCGCCCTACCAACTGGCATCGATGTCTCGGCGCTGAGCGTCGCAGGTAAAAACGCGGCGGGCGGTCTTATCGGTAAGGCCACCAACCTCACGCTCAACATCGCTGATGGCGTAACGGTTAAGCCGGCGTGCAACGTCGGCGATAAAGACAGCGCTTGCTCCGGTGGCGTCATCGGCGACGTGAGCTTTGCGCAAGGATTTATCGTTAAGCCCAATATGTTCGACCTGGGCAAGCTTGTGACGCTTGGCGCATCGCAACGCGCCGGCGCCCTTTTTGGTGTGGCCGATATTTCTAATGGCGACATCGTGGTGCAAGGCGGAACGTATAAGAGCAAGTTCACCTTACCGGAAGAAGTTAGCTTCAACGGCAGCTACGGTGGCCTTGTCGGCAAGGTGTTTGCGACGGCAAAAGGCGTCGATGAGCTGCTGCGCGCCTTTGTGGTCCAAAAGGATGCGGATAACAAAACGTGCTCAATTGAGTTTGAACTTGCGGGCAAGCTGTCCAATACGGGCGGTGTTGTTGGCTATGTTGGCGATAGCGCGGACTCCAATTCGCAGCCTGTCGCCGTTGTGCTCGACGGCGTGACGGTTGCGTGCAAGGGAGATGCTTCGGCGCGAACGGACGCCGGAAAGTTCGGTGGCGCCGTGGGCGTTGTCGACACGCGCAATGTCCTTGACGTGCGAGATTTCAAACTTACAAGCGACAATCCTATCGGTAAGGCGCAAAGCAACCGTGCCGCGGGAATTGCGGGCTCCGCGTGGAATGCTGTAATCAAATTCAGCGGCATCACGGATCTGTCGGGCGCAAGTTTTGCCGAAAACAGCACGACGGGCCAGCTCGTATACGAGAACCACAACGCGTTGATTTTTGCTGTCGGCGATGGCTCTGGCGACAAATTGACCGACCAGGGCATTACGGGCTGGACCTTCAAACGTAGCAATACTGCTTCAAAGACAGACGACATCGCGACCTACGGCGAGGTCATTCGCTTGGGTAAGGGCTTGGGCAATAGCTTTATTGCGCTCGATCCGAACTCGCACAAGTTGACCTTGCCGACGTCGCTGACATCAGGCGGCGGTGCCTACACCCTAACCTCTGTTGAGGATTTCGCCAAACTTGCAATCACCTGGCAAACCAACGGCTACTACTCCATGGTCGAGGGCGTTTCTGAAAACAACCCGAACATCTTGCAGCCCTCGACCATTACAGTGAACGGCACTATTGATCTCAAAGGCACGGGCCTGACGGGTTTCACGCAGGATCGTGCAGACGGCTCGCAAGTTTTCTCGGGAACGTTGAACGGCGGCGGCACAAATGGCAACGGCACAATCAACCTTGCCGTCGGCGAGCCGTACGGCAAGCGTGGTGAAGCTGTGCTCGACGGCAATGACACGAGCGACGGCAACGGCAAAATCTACCGCCACGGTCGCTTGGGCTTGTTCGCGGCCGTCAACGGCGCAACCATCTCCAACGCCACAATCGCTGGCTCCATGAAGTTCGATAACGGTTCGGCTATCGATGCCGGGTCGCTTGCAGGTACCATCGTCGGCAACCTGTCATTGTCTGGCGTAACGTGCAAAACGAATATCGCGTGTGATGATACGTTCAGCAACGAAGTGAACATTGGTGGTATTGCGGGCAGCGTGTCAGCGGCTTCTACGGTTGCGTTTGAGGGCAACAGCAAGGCCCAGGCGACCATCACTAAAGCTCAAACGCTTAACGGCAATATGCGCATTGGCGGCGCCATCGGCAATGTGGGCGACTGTACCTCGACATTCAATGTTACGCGCCTCGAAGTCGGCGGCAAAATCAAAACTGGCGATTGCGCCGGCGGCAAGATTGCACAGGTCGGCGGCCTTATTGGCCGCATTGTGCAGGGATCGAACGAGAAGTACGTTACCATTACCGGTCTTAGCTTTAGTGAATTCGCTATGACCGTGGGCAAGAACGGCGACAAGCTCAACGGCGCCGGTGGTCTTCTGGGCTACAGCTGGGGCAACGCCATCGTCACCATTGGCGATGCTGCGAATACCAGCGACAGCACCTACGCCCTCAAAACTACCAACAAAACGACCGTGACCGCAAATAGCTCTGCCGAGGTCGGCGGTCTCGTATACGCCGCCAGTGGCCACTGGATCATCAACGACTACGCCATCGATCTTTCGAACGCAACCATTAATGCCGATAAGGCAGCGGTGCTTGGCCTGCTCATCGGCCGAGGTGGCAGGACGGAGAATTCCTCAACATATGGAGTAGAAACTTATAGCGGCTTGTACTTGGAGAACAGGGCAAGTTGGGATACTGCATATAAGGTCAATGCTGCTGCAGGCAATGGCGTGAAAATCAACAACACGGCAATCAAAAGCGACGACAGTGATACTTCGTTTGATGAATGGGTTGGCAATGGCACTAAGCCTGCCTATGGCAACGAAGCCGGCAGCAAGCTTATTGATGGCGAATGGAACGTTGTCGTTTCGCTGCATACCAATGACGGTGCCAATGGCGGCAAGCTCAACATGAGTGGAGAGCCGGGAAGTGACAACAGCTATCAGAATCGGTCGGCTTTCGGCAGTAACCACAAAACGAATGCCTGGACGAGGTATTACTACAATCTTGACAAAGCATATGCGGAGGTAGGCAGCAATCCGGAAAACGCCAGCAAAGACAATTGGATGAACTCCGCAGAGTACTTATTACTTTGGTGTGCGTACCTGTATGCTCCTAGCGCGATTCAGGACTATGTCATTCCGGGGAATCAGGCTATTTTCCAAGGAAACAATATTGGCACGAGCGACAGCGCGGGCGTGGAAATCAATTTAGATGGATACAGTTTCTATCCTACTGACCCCGCGAAGGGCTCAACGGTTACTGTGAATAATGCAACGATTACGTTCCATTATTCCGACATTAAAGCTGAGCAAGAAGGTAACAAAAAGAATAGCGAAGCCACGCAGCACGAAAATATGCACTGCGCTCTCATCGGAACCCATACGGGCGACCTTAATGTCGAAAACGTCACGCTTGCTGGCACCGTGGGCTCTGTTGTGAACGATGCGGGAAGCTCGTCTGGTGCGCTTGTGTGCCGCTGTATCTATGGGCCCATCAATGAGACTAATGTGGCGCAGCTCGAGATAGATGGTCTGACACTCGACGGCTTGAAGGTCGACGGTGTGAATGGCAATACCAGTTACGCTCCTCTGCTTATCAACGAGATGCAGACATGCGTGAACCTGAGCGCTAAGAATATTTCAACCCTTAGTTACGCGAAAGGGGCCACGGCGGCGACCTCGCTCTTCGGCAGACTCGGCGTGGGAAATAATTCCGATCAGGTGACGGCGAAGTTTGAGCAAATCAGCTTGCCCAGCAAAAAGAACGATACGATCTTCACCCATGCGAGCCTGCTGGAGAGTTTTGGCTACAAAAGTACGGGTACGGGCTCTGCGGACTATACCTTTACTAGGGCTGAAGCCGATGCGGGCAAGGTGACATATGGAAGCGAAATCGATGCCAAGGGGGAGTACTCCGGCAAGCAACTTTGGTATTACGATAAGGCGACGTATGGCACCAACGAAGGGTTTGTAAAGGTAAAGGGCGAGTCGACGGATGCCGAAAGGCCTTGGTTTAGCGACTATCTTCCTTATGTAGCCAAGGGAAAAGTCACCGAGGATGGCGTCCAGTATCACGAAATCAAGGTTAACCAGCGCATCTCTAACCTGATGACGGGATGCGGTACGTATGGCGATCCGTACACCGTTAAGGACGCGACGGAAATGTACACCATCGCTAACTACATCAACAACAGCGTGGCGTTGGATGGCTGGGAAGTCACTATTGCCGCCAATCAATCCGAGCTTTGCATGCGACGGAGCGCCAAGCCAAATACCGACAACGAGGTCGTGTACGTCTATAAGCAGAGCAATCCAAGCGAGAGTAAATGGGAGAAAAAGGTTGGCGAAAAGACCGATCCGACGCAGACGCTAAAAGACGAAACGATGCACCGTTACGTGCAGAGCGCGTATTACAGCATTGAGCCTCCTGAGGGCAATAAGATTACCGTCGATGCGGCCTCGTTTGGCGGATTTGGCAACAAGGCTAATCCGTTCCGTGGCGTTATTGTTGGCAACCCTCGCTCATCTGGGTCTGCAACAATTGAGATTGAAAATAACAAGGGCGAGCTTCGCGGCCTCATTCCCTATAGCTACGGCAGCGTGGTGCGCAATCTCAACATCAACTATGTGAATGCGCACGCGACTATTACTTATTCTGATAAGGATGCGGACGGCGTTCCGACAGCGTTTTTCGGCGGCGTTATCGGCTGCATTCTTGGCGGCGATAACATTATTGATGGTGTGGTCGTAAACGATCCAAATAGTGGCTCGACGACGTACGACTTTACCGTTGCTGGCGACTCGCACCTTGTTCCCATCGGCGGTTATGTTGGTGCCATTGCGGGTGGCGGCGTGATTTTCCGCAACATGGGCACCTCGTGGCGTGGTGGTACAAAGAACAAAAAGTACAAGCCCATTGAGGAAGATGCCGCAAAGTATGACCAGTACGATAACCCTTACGTTGGCCGCGTGATCGACGGCTATGCCTTTAGCGAGGGCTGCAACGTCGATAACGGTGACGCCAACTACAAAATCAACGAGCTCATAAACAAGGGAACCCCCTGTGTCACCACCACGGGCACCGACAATAAGTACATCGGCACCAACGCTGAGGCGCCCGTGACTACGGTGGAAAATCCCCAAGGCCTTTTGTTGCTCTCGGCCATCATTAGCTCGGGCGCGGGCGCTGGCGCGGCACATACTAACTATGCCAATTACGGTGTGTTCCGTGGCTCCAAGGCGTACTGGGGCAGCGATACGCAAGATCCGGCGATAGAAGGCTACCTGTTTGGCAACAAGGAATATGGCAAGGTGCGAAATGCCAGCTACGACTGCGTGGGCAAGCCTATGAGCGCTGCCGGCGATTTCGAGACTGCCAAAAACGACGACCAGAAAGCCCCCGGCAAGCAGGGGTGGCACGGCCCGCTTGACCCTGATGGCGATGTGAACTCGCCCTACCTGGTGGCGTCCTATGCTGCCGACTACCAAACGGGCTATGTGTGCGCGTCGAAATCGATCGGCATGAGCTTGGAGTTCAAGCAGGGCACCACCTACGATATGACCGGCTACGGCACAGGATATGTGGGTCTCAACGGCCGCTACTATTCCAATGCCTGCAACTCGAACGAGACGACCACCGATCGCGACCGCATCACGCCGCACGTGGCCACGATCGACGGCAACGGAGCCACCATCACGGTGGGCACCAAAGACGTTGCCTACGGCGCCGTCGAATACGCCGACGACGACTATAAGGTCTCGGGCGTAGGCGGCCTGTTCAGCACCGTGATGTTCACCTCCACCAATGTGGGGCAGAGCGTCACCGCGAACGGTGGAGCTCAGGTCAAAGACCTTACCTTTAGCAGCTGCAATGTAGCGCTCACCTATATCGCCGCCAACGGCGGCGCCACAACGGGAACGGCATCGAACGACCTTATCGGCACCGGTCTTTTGGCGGGCGCAACGGCTAACTACGATGGCAACACGTGCGGCGTCTACCGCAACGTGCAGATGAATAACTGCACCGTGTCGGGCGCAAAGAGCGTGGGAGGGCTTCTTGGCAGCTCGGGCCGCGCCAGCCGAAGTTTAAGCAAGGACAGAACCTATATGGTTGCGTTCAGCGACGCACGAGCGACCGCGTATCTCTATGACTGCTCATATACCGACCTTAACGTCACGGGCGAGAAGAACGTTGGCGGCTACGTGGGTACGGTTGCCTCGGCGTGCGGCGTGTGGACAACCGCAGGCACAGGGGTGAGTGAAAGGACCGTTGGCAAAAACTCGACCATAACTGCCACAGGGACAGTGCCCTACGTGGGCGGCGTGCTCGGCTATGTCGAAAGAAGCGATATCTCGGTCAACACCAAAATCGGCACCACCGAGGTAGTCCCGTCGAGCACGGCAGTCATCTCTGGGGTAAACGTGCTAGCCACCGGGTCGAACTCCGATGACCATATGGGCGCCGGCGGCGTGGTCGGACGCGCCCGTGGCGGCGTTATTTCTATGAGCAACGTGCGCATTGATGGCAGAGTCGGCACCGAGAACGCCGTCATCGGCGATGAGACCGGAACGAACAATAGCATCTACAATGCGGGCGGCCTGATTGGTGAGGTTACGAGTAGCGGTAGCCTCAACAAGTACTGGTTCGACGACTGCAATGTCAAGAATGTCAGCATCGCCGGCACCGGTAAATGCTCGGGAGGGCTTATCGGCTACTTCTTCAGCAATGTGAATATAGCCTGCAACAACATCGCGATCGAGAACGCTACGATTAAGGGTAACTGGAGCGGCGGTCTGCTGGGCGCGAATAACGCGAGTAACAGCGGATCCGTCGTCATCGACGTCACCAACACAAAGGTATCCAACACCACGTTTAGCGAAAGGTCCAACGGCGGCATTATGGGCGACGGGCGCGGCCAGTTCCATCTGGTAAACGTGCTCATGGACAGCAACACCTACAAATCCGGCTCTAAGCAGGGCGTGCTCTTGGGTGAGGTTGACACAGGAGATAATAAGTACAGCCTCTCCGCAGCGGGCGTGAACGTTAAGCCTGGCGACGGCAAGACCACGAGTGACCTGCCGCCGATGGTTTACACGACCAATACGGCCGCCGTTAACAAGAAAACCTACATCGCGTTCGGAGACTACAACGACAGGCTCGACGTACCCGGCAAGGACACCACGCTCTACGGTGCGGACGATACCGCTACCACGGCGGCAAGCCCATACGTGACCACGAGCCCCGTGAGCACGCTGGCGGTGCGTGCCTCCAACGACGACACCACCGATCGCTATCTGTTTGGCGACGGCGCCGCCATTGACACCGCGACGACCATCCAAAGCCAAGCGGGCGAAAGCGTTCCCGGCCGCTATACCTATACCAACATCAGCGGCATCAATGATGACGGCACGTACCAAAACAAGAAAACCTACAGTGCGGACAACTCAAAGAGCACTTTCAACACCAACAACGTTACTTCGGGCAAGAAGGTTGCAACCGACTTCCCTGTACTCATGATTCCCGGCAACGACACGACGACGGTCGAGAAGTATCTGAACATCGTGACTAACGGCGGCTTTTCCGATGCCCGCCGCCTCAACGGCAGCGCCAAGCACGTGACCGCCACCGCCGAGGTCTTCTCGCTTGCCAATAACGGCGCCTTCGTCAAGGACGCAATCGCCTCGCAAACGCCCACGCTCAAGGTGCTCAACAACGGCACGAGCTCCATGGTATTCCGCGCGAGTACCGACTGGGACAACGAGCGGGGCCGCTTCACGCTGCTCACGGTCACTTTTAGCGAGGCCGGCCAGAGCTACCGCGTGCAGGTGCCCATCATCGTTAAGCGCATGCTCGAGATCGACTTTACCGCCACCTACTCCGAAGGTGCGAACTTCAAGGCTGCCGACTATGCGACAAAATACGACAAGCACGTGCTTGTGAGCAGCGGCGATACCATGACCGGTTACCTTACCTGGACCTATGGCAGCGCCCGGGGCGAGGCAGTCGATTACGGCTGGAACACGCTGCTCGAAGCCGGCGGCTCCATGGGCCCGCTCAACAAGAGCATCACCTTCGGCGCCACGCTGCCCGAGGGCACGCAGCTTACGCTCGTGGACACTGCTCATAACAACCGTGAATATCACTGCACGGTGGGCGCGGGCGGAGCGGCGTCGGCCAAGCTCACTGACTTTGTGGATGCCGGCAACAATGCCTACGTCGAGCCGTGGCTGAGTGAAATCGTGGGCGTGGCGGCCAAGGAGGACAAGGACGGCGCCTGGGTCAAGCTCACCGATGCCGAGGTCGAAGGCAAGAGCCAGGTCGAGCTCGAGAAGGCGGCCGGCGCCAAGGTCGGCGGTGCGTACTACCGCGCGCGTACATCTTCCGACACGATGGGTACGTTCTACACCCTCTCCGTTGCCGAGGAAGAGCCCAAGAGTGAGGACTTCTACTTGGTGGTGCGCACGCCGGCGGGCTCTGCGGGTGTCAACGGCTACACCGCAACTACGGTGGACACGAGCCTCAACGAGCACATCAACTACCTGCTGCGAGGCAAGATAGCAGCCGACGACAAGGCTGCCGAGGATGGGCACCAGAATACGGCCTCGACCTATAGCGTGACATCCAACTACACGCACGGCCTTATCGATAACAACAAGGACGGCATCAAACAGATGGAGCTTCACGATGTCACCTATCCGCTTACCATGGAGGTAAGCGACACCGTGAAGTTCGACCCGAACCAGCAATACACGAGCTCCGACGCGCTGTACTACCAGCTGGATTCTTCGCTCGTGAACTACGGGAAGAACGGCAGTGCTGCGGGTGCGCATGGCTACCCGACTGGAACCCAGGGTACGTATTCGTTCTACGTGACAGTGGGGGGCAAGTACTACGTCCCGCATGCCTCAACCGTGAACGGCAAGACGAAGTGGACATGGGGGGAGGCCACCGCTGAAGATCATCGCGCCGCTACGGGTGTATGGACCGCGGACGGTACGGACATGAAATTGACGCTGGCCGACGCAGGTCTTGGGGCAATTGATCTTTCCGGCATTCGCGAAATCGCTAAGAACCATGGCAGCGAGTTCACCATCACCATGAAGGCGAGTCTCACCATGACGGAGCCCGCGTGCCAGGCCGGTATTATCGCTTCGCAGAATAGCGGCAAAGACAAGTACACAAAGCCCAACTACCGTGCGTACCTCTCTACGCATGCCGAAACGCTCAGCACCAGTAGCAACTCGGCATACATCGACGGCAAAGCTGGATACTACCGCATGGACGTGGGCTCCTCGACTATTGCGCTCGAGGCTTCAAAGAAGTCGCAGCTGGGCATCAACATCGATGACCTCAAGTCCGCCGACGGCGAAATCGCTCTGGTGGGAACGTATGATTTGTCCAAGCTCGCGGGTGCCGAGGCCATGATCTCCAATGCCAGCACGGTGACGTACACGCTGAGCTTGCAGAAGCGCCGCCAAGATGATGGTCGTTATGATGCGGTCAACAACATCTCAAGCTACATTACGGTGCTCGGTAGCGACAAGTTGGCTAACGGCTCTTTGAGCGCCGATGGCAAGAATTACGTATTTACTGATAGCAAGGGGACTGGCGGCGCGTTCGCCACGCGCGACGGCAACAGCCTTGCCTTTAAGCATGCCTTCCGCGTTAAGGTGAACACAGATGTTGAGGGCAGGCGCCAAACTTATGCCAACTACCGCTTGGTGCTTACGGCTCATATGTCCGGCGTCGGTGTCAACGATACGCCGGTTAACGCCAGCAACCTCGCCGGCTATGCGAACTCTGACTACGTGACGTACACGCTGGCGCGCATCAACACCAAGGGCATTCCCCACGAGACCGAGACCAACTAATCCCGTGAAAGGGGCGGCAATTACCCGGTTGCCGCCCCTTTTTTCTTGTTCGCCTGGCCTGCTGCTGCCCCAGCTACCCACCAACTTTCCAACTTTCCACTTAGCTTTCCACCTAAGGTGGAAAGCTGGAAAGTAAGTGGAAAGCTGACATGTTAGGTGCGGACTGACGAGGGGTTAATAATTGCATAAACCATACCAGCCAAACAAAAAGATACCCATCTGGTTGGTAAAACACCGTCAATGAGCCGTGAGCCAACTAGCTGCGTAAATAAAGCCTAAAGAACTGTTGCAAATGAATGGCAAATACCCAGATGCCGCTGTTACGATTTTCAATTAACTGTTACGCGGGAACAGCAAAATGCTACTATCTAACAAGCACGTAAGAAAGCAGATTAACGGTTAAGGCTAAGAAGTGGCAGGTATGTCGGAAGCAACTAGGACTCGCACGCATGCGCCCGAGGTTAGGCAGCGCGCCGTCGAGATCCTCCAAGAGGGGGCCGGTCACCGCGCCCTCGCCGCAAAGCTTGGCATTCCCCAGGCCACGGCTCGTCAGTGGGCCCGCGCATATGCCGTGGGCGGTGCCGACGCCGTGCTCAATGCGGGCGCTCGTCATCACACCTATTCGTACGACGTAAAGCTCGCCGTGGTTAAGGACCGTTTGGAAAACGGCCTGACGGTTCGCGAGGCTATGATCAAGCACAAGATTCCCAGCGAGTCTTCGGTCAAGGCTTGGTGCCGCCAGTACCGCGAGAGCGGTGAGTCCGCACTGGTCGATAAGCCGCGCGGTCGCAAGCCGCGCGTTAAAAAGGCGGAATAGCGAACGGGATGGTGCGCCCACAGGGGCGCATTTTTCTTGCCGCGCCACTGCTCCAAAGCGGACGTACCCTTACCCCGTACGCCTAAAACTCCCCAGTTGACCGAAAACCCGCCGCCGCTACTCCTCAATTGAGCTATAACGTTAAACAATTGCAGCGTTTTTGCATGGGGGAGTGATGGTATGACGCTACTGTATTTCCTTACCCTGTTTCCGCTGGTACCGGCGCTGGGCATGCTGCTCGCGCGCGGTGACCGCGCCCGCGATGCGGTGGGGCTGATAGGTTCCGGCATCATTATGGCGGTGACAGTTGTAGTCGCCGTCATGTTTTTTGGCGCGGGCCCGCAGAGCTTTGAGGTTGCCTCCGGCACCTCGCATGTGCTCTCGATCATCAGCTCCGCCATCGATGTCATCCTGTGCGCCGTCATCCTATACAACGCGTATAAATATAGGAACGCGCTCACCACGGTGCTCGGTATAGTCCAGCTGGTGGGCTCGCTCGCCTTTGCAGCCATGACGCTGCCCGCGGCCGAAGCCGTCACCGCAACGCCGCTCTACCTGGACTATATGAGCGTGATCATGGTCCTCGCCGTCGGCATTGTCGGCAGCCTGATCTGCGTGTATGCCTTGGGTTATATGAAGGACTTCCAGGCTCATGACGAGCACGAGGCCGCGCTGCGCGGGCAGATCGCGCCCGACCGACGCCCGCAGTTCCTGGCGCTCATGTTCCTGTTCCTCTCGGCCATGTTCGTCATCGTGACGAGCGACAACCTTGAGTGGCTGTTCTGTGGCTGGGAAATCACCACCGTGTGCTCGTTCCTTATGATTGGCTACACGCGCACGCCCGAGGCCATCAAGAACGCCTTCACCCAGATCGTCCTCAACATGCTGGGCGGCATCGCGTTTTTGGCCGGACTCATGTATCTGCACGTTAACGGCATGCCGCTGACCATCTCGGGCATGATCGAGCTTTCCGGCGCCGGAACCGCGCAATCCGCGCTGCTGGTGATGCCGGTCGTCCTGCTGTCGCTCGCCGCGCTCACCAAGGCAGCGCAGATGCCGTTCCACACCTGGCTGCTCGGCGCCATGGTTGCCCCCACGCCCACGAGCGCCCTGCTGCACTCGTCAACCATGGTCAAGGCCGGTGTGTTCCTGATGGTCAAGCTGAGCCCGCTCTATGCCATCTATCCCGTGACCGGCTTTATGGTCACGAGTGTGGGCGCCATCACGTTTTTGCTCGCTGCCCTCATGGCCATCTCGCAGAGCAACGCCAAACGCGTACTCGCGTACTCCACCATTTCCAACTTGGGCCTCATCAGCGCCTGCTTGGGTGTCGGCGCGCCCGAGGCCGTATGGGCGGCCATCTTCCTGATCCTGTTCCACACGGTGGCCAAGTCGCTGCTGTTCCTGTGCGTGGGCACCGCCGAGCATCATATCGGCAGCCGCAATATCGAGGACATGGACGGTATGTTCAGCCGCATGCCGCACCTGACGCGCCTGATGATGCTGGGCATCATGGGCATGTTCGTGGCGCCGTTTGGCATGCTCGTGTCCAAGTGGGGCGCCCTGGTGGCGTTCGCGCAGACCGGCAACGTGCTCATGATCATGGTGCTTGCCTTTGGCTCGGCCGCGACGTTTTACTTCTGGGGCAAGTGGCTTGCCAAACTTTCGGGCGTCGACCCCACGGCTCAAAACGTTGAGGTCAATGTCCATAAGAGCGAATGGGTGGCGCTCAACACCATCGCCGCGCTGCTGATTCTGTGCTGCGTGGCGTTCCCGGTTATCTCGAGCGGCCTGGTGTCGCCTTACTTGGCCATGGTGTTTGGCCGCGTGCCGTACGTTATCGGCAAGGACGCCATGTATCTGATGGTCGTTATCGTGGCGTTTATCGCCGTGGTGCTGCTGACTTCATTTCGCGTGAGCAACAAACCGCACGTCAACGTGTACCTTTCGGGCGTGGGAACCGACAAATATCGCCATTTCCGCGGCTCGATGGGACACGAGGTAAAGGCCGAAAAGCGCAATTGGTACTCGGAGGACGCCCTTGGCGAGAAGCGTATTGGCCCCGCGGGTAGCGTCGTGTGCTGCAGCATTATCTTGTTTGCGCTGCTGTGTTGCGCGTGGATTGGACCCGAGAGACTTGCCATGAGCGCGCCCTCGGTGCTGCGCGGCAAGTATTTCGAAGGCTCGGGTGTCGTGGGCATCTTTATTGGTACCGTGGCGTTTGCCCTGCTGGCGCCGCTTGTGGGCGGCCTGATCGACGGTCTTGACCGTAAGCTTTCGGCTCGCATGCAGGGCCGCGTGGGCCCGCGCTTGCTGCAGCCCTTCTACGACGTTGCCAAGCTGCTGCGCAAGGCCCCTGCCAGCGTAAACACCATGGACGATACCTACATGGCGTGTGCGCTCATCTTTACCGTGGTGGGCGGCGGCATCTTTGTGTCGGGTTCCAACACGCTGCTGTGCGCTTTTATGGTGACGCTCGCCGCGATCTTTGTGGTGTTGGCGTCCGCCTCGACGCAAAGCCCGTTTGCCCAGGTTGGCGCCGATCGTGAGTTGCTGCAGGTTATGAGTTATGAGCCCGCTGTTCTGCTGATGAGCGTGGGTCTGTACCTTGCCACCGATAGCTTCGATTCCATCGCCGTGACGGGGCAGTCGGCCCCCATCATCGTGTACAGCGCGCCCATTTTCTTCGCGCTGCTCGCGGTGCTCACCATCAAGCTGCGCAAGTCGCCGTTTGACCTTTCGTACTCGCATCACGCGCATCAGGAGATCGTTCAGGGCGTCGCCACCGAGATGAGCGGCGGCACGCTGGCAAAGATGACCCTTATGCACTGGTGCGAGACCGTGCTGTTTTTGATGTGGGTGGGCATGTTCTTTGTTTGGGACAACCCGGTGAGCTGGGTCGTAGCCCTGGTCGTGATGGCCGCGACGTACTTTGTCGAAGTGCTGATCGACAATACCTTCGCACGCAGCACCTGGCGCAGCTGCTTTAAGCTCGGATGGGGCGTGGCGCTGGTGTTTGGCCTGCTCAACCTTATGCCCATCCTCGTCGACGTGTTTATTTAGGAGGCGGCATCCATGGATCATAAAATGTCGCGCTCGCCGTGGGTTATTCATTACGACGGCTCGAGCTGCAACGGATGCGATATCGAGGTGCTGGCCTCGCTCACGCCGCTGTTCGATGCGGAGCGTTTTGGTGTGGTCAACACCGGCAACCCCAAGCATGCGGATATCTTTTTGGTGACGGGGTCGGTCAACGCGCAGAACCTGCCCGTCGTGCGCCAGATCTACAACCAAATGCTCGAGCCCAAGTGCGTGGTGGCGTGCGGCATCTGCGCGTGCTCGGGCGGCGTGTTCCGCGATGCCTATAACGTGATCGGCGGCGTGGACCGTGCGATTCCCGTGGACGTGTACGCGCCCGGGTGCGCCATTCGCCCCGAGACCGTGATCGACGCCATCGTTGAGGCGTGCGGCATCCTGGACCAGAAGGAGGCCGCGATGCGTGCCGGCGGCGACCCGCTTACCGTGGGCGGCGCCGCTACCTGGGACGGTGGCGTTGAGCTGGGCGAGGACGGGTTTGTGGCTGTGGGGGCCGGGACTGATGGTGTCGGTGACGCGCCTGCCGGGAAGCCCGCCGCGCCCGTCGCTGGCGACGCATCTGCTGAGACGCCCGCCGCTGCAAAGGAGGCCGAGTAATGCAAAAGGCTATCTATACCACCGTCGAGATCGACGAGCTCTTGTCGCATGTCCAGGCGCTCAAGGGCGTCGGCGCGCGCTTTGTGCAGATGCACGCCGAGCGCTGTGTGGACGACGGATCGTATCGCCTGGTCTATACGTTTATCAACGTTCGTGCTGCACAGGAGCAGATCGCTCAGGATGGCAGCTATGCGATCGAGAACCTGGTGGTCGAGGGCATCGACCAGTACCAGGAGATTCCGTCCATCAGCTCGTACTATCCGGCGGTGTTCCCGTTTGAGAACGAGGCGTACGACCTGTTTGGGCTTGCCATTACCGACATGCAGATCGACTTTAAGGGCTTTTTCTACCAGGTCTCGACTGCCGAGCCCATGAGCGTTATCACACCCGAGGTGAAGGCCGCGCGCGAGAAAGCCATGAAGGTCCGTGCCACCGCAGAGGCCAAGGCGCGCAAGGCTGCGGCCGAGAAGGCCGCTGCCGCTGCTGCTGCGGGGGAGGGCGCCGCAGGCG
>CALJPV010000080.1:0-15278 GCA_937980385.1 uncultured Collinsella sp.
CAAAGGCGCGACCAGAAGGTCAGCGCCTTTTCATTTCACGGCACCTTGGCTCAAACGGCGGGCTCTCGCTGACTTTTGTTCAACCTGCGGCGCTTTGCTGGCGCGGCCCTACCTGTGGACTCTCGCTGACCATTATTCGACCAGAGGGGTCAAGCGCTATTTAAGCGTTGTTAGATAGTTTCTTGCGTCTTCTACACTCATTGCTGCGACGGGTGTGTGTGAGCAGAGCTTGACATCGTTGGTGACCAGAAGGTCTGCCTTTGCGCGCATCGCTGCCGCGATGATTAAATCGTCTTCGTAATCGCTATGGAGCTTACGCTGCTTACTCGCCATCCATATGTCGCTCAGGTCGCAGGGCACGGGCGTAGCAAGTTGCGACAACACATCAAGACAATCCCATGCGAGTGATGTCGCCGCCGAAGCAGCATCTTGAGACAGCGAACCGCGCTCTCGCCGATACCACGCCTTGTGTTCGCTCGAAATCAAATAGAACAGATCTTTGGACGATGTCGCCGCATACAGCAAATCAACCTGAGCCGCACATGCATCACGTAGAAACTCAATCGCCGCCGAACGACCGCGTCGCTGGGGAATGAAATAATCGAGCCACACGTTGGTGTCAACCAAGATGCGCTTTGGATTCTCACTCACAGAGCCAGCTCATCTCCTCGCCGTAGCGATCCGCGTAGGCGTTCCGTTTGAGTTCTTCATCGCCCGAAGGCTGAGCCTTAGCCAAGTCAATTTCCGATTCACGGCAAGCAGCAGCGAACAGTTGCGAACCCCGGTCGATGAGTTCGAGCTTGTGCTTGGCGACTTTCTCCCGCTCGCGCTGTTCCGCCCGGACACGACTGGGCGAAAGGAGGTCCTGGAGCGCGCCGGGGCGATCAGCCAGAGATGCCGCAAGTTGCCAGAGCGCACGCACCGCTTGGCTCGGTGTCATGCCAGCCCTGGAGAGAGCGGCGTCCCCACTCCTTTTAAGATCGGCATCGAGGCGCACGTTGATCTGAGCGGCTGTTGTGGTCATGACCCCTCCTTAATACTTCAAAACTATCATAAAACTCTATGGTAGATACGTAAAGCATGTATAGCATTTATAAGCATTAGCCGTACTCTGTACACAAAAAGCCGCCGAGGCACACTGCACCTCGGCGGCTACGTATCACAGATCTAGTTCGGTTTCACCCTTTGCATTTGCCCAGATAAAACCTGCCAAAATAAACCTGTCCCTTTTTGGTCGATTTTAGAGCTCTACGCTTTCGGCTCCATTGATGGTTAGGTCGCGCTCGTAGAAGGCCGTGAGGGCGCGGATGGCGTACATCACGTCGCGCACGCCGCCGGTCTCGTAGCTCGAGTGCATGGCAAGCTGCGGCAGGCCCACGTCCACGGCATGCATGCTCGCTTGCATATTGGACAGATTGCCGAGCGTGGAGCCGCCGGCCATATCGCTCTTGTTGGCGAAGGCCTGCGTGGGCACATCGGCGTCATCGCAGATGGCCTGGAACACCGCGCGGCTAAAGGCATCGGTGCAATAGTGCTGGTTGGCGGCTTCCTTGATGACAATACCGCCGTTGAGCACCACCTGGTTACGGGCATCGCACTTCTCGGCGTAATTGGGATGCACGGCATGCGCGTTGTCGCAGCTCACGAGCATCGATGCGGCAAGTGCGCGATGGTACGACTCGTCGTCAAAGCCCAGTGAGCCGTTAATGCGGCGCAGCGCATCGGCCAAGAACGTCGACATGGCGCCCTGCTTGGTCTCGGAGCCAACCTCCTCGTTATCAAAGCAGCAGAAGACCGAAACGTCGTGCGCGCTCTCGGCACCCAAAAATGCCTGCAGCGAGGTGTAGGCGCAGGCCAGGTCGTCAAGCTTGGGCGTCGAGATAAACTCGTCGGCCCAGCCCCAAATACGCGCATCCTGACGATTGACCAGGAACAGATCGCGGCCCAAAATTTGCTCGGGCTCAACGTCCAACTCGTCGGCGATCAGAGCATCAAAGTCGCCCTGCTTAAGATCACCGGCGCTGATGAGCGGGCAGAGGTCAACGGCGCGGTTGGGCGCAAAGCCCTCGTTAACGCCGCGGTTCATGTGGATGGCAAGGCTCGGGATAATAGCGACCTCGCGCTCGGTGGCAAGCAGACGGCTCTCGATACGGTCGCCCTCGCGCACCAACACGCGGCCCGCGAGCGCCAGCGGGCGATCGAACCAGGTGTAGTCGATCATGCCGCCGTAGGCCTCGGTGTTCAGGCGCAGTGTCTCGCCCGCGCCGTCGAGTTCGGGCACGGCCTTGACCTTAAACGTCGGAGAATCGCTGTGCGACGCCGTCAGCTGAAAATGGTAGTCGCCGGCAACGCCGTCCTCGCCCCACGTCGCGGCCAGGTCCTCGCCCACCTTAAAGGCAACAACGCTCGAGGTATTGCGCTGCGTGTAATAACGCCCGCCCGGCTCGATGTCCCACGCCGCGTTCTCGGGCAGGTAGGTAAAGCCCGCCTCGTCGAGCTCGGCCATAATGGTCGCCGCCGTATGGAACATGCTGGGGCATGCCTCGATAAAGTCGATAAGGTCGTTGGCAGCCTCGATATCGTCGGCCGTCACGTGCGCGCGCTCGGGCGCTTCCTGATCCGTCATGCTCTCCCCTTTCGCTGGGTTGATGGTCCCCTCCAGCATACCCCGCCACGCCAGCACCGCACTCTTCATTCCGTGCTTAATTCCGCGCCGCTCACCAAGTTGAGCCATCATGCCCGCGCTCCTTTTGCGACAATTGCGCTAACAGGACGAGAGGAGCCGTCATGAAGCCACGTAACATTGCCATCGCCTGCGGTGTCGCGGGAATCGCCGTCGGCCTTGCCGCTGCCGCCGGCATCGTTTACCGCAAGCAAATCAAGTCCGCCGCGTCGCTCAAACGCTTGACCGGCTACGCAAATGGCTATGACCTGTATGCAATCGACATCGCCTACGACTACGATCTTGATCGCATCATCGCCGCTGGCGTGCGCGACGACCAGGCCTACATCGATGCCGTGGTGGCGCAGGTGCTGCCCGGTGTGCCGGCGCATGTCCAGGCGCCCCAGTTTGCCTGCAGCGCTTTTGTCGCCGTAGATGCCGAAGGCCGTGTGCGCACCGGTCGCAATTACGACTTTAAGGACGACACCTCGGCGCTACTGGTACGCAATCACCCACACGGCGGCTATGCCTCAATCGGGCTTGCCGCCCTTAACAACCTGGGCGATAACACTCCGCTTAACTCCGTCGCCGGACGCGCCGCCGCACTCATGGGCCCGTTTGCCCAGCTCGACGGTGTTAACGAATGTGGCGTGTCCATTGCCGTACTCACCCTGGATTCCAAGCCCTGTGACCAGGACACGCAACGCCCCGTCATCAATACCTCGCTCGCCATCCGTCTGGTGCTCGACCGTGCCGCCACCACGCAAGAAGCTGTCGACCTACTTTCCGCCTACGACATGCACGCCATGGCAGGACGCGATTACCACTTCTTTATCAACGACGCCGCCGGTGACGCGCGCGTAGCAGAGTGGGATCCGCACGATACGGACCGCGCTTTCAAAGCGACTCCTGTACGCCAGGTTACGAACTTCTACGCCTGCTATGACGACGAAGTGCTGCCCAACCAAAAGAATGGCGAGCTGGGCCATGGTAAAGAGCGCGCCGTCGCAATCGCCGATGTCCTTGACGCCCATGTCGGTGCCCAAGACGAGGCAGTCGCTTGGAAGGCCCTGCGCGCCGCAGCACAAGAGCCCAATCCGGAAGACATCACCAGCAATACGCAATGGTCGGTCGTCTTTGACAATACCGAACCCGCCGCCGCTATTACGCTGCGCCGCCACTGGGGCGACGTCGACGCCTTCGCACCGTAAGGAGCCGGGCCCGTCAACCTTACGCCCGCCTGACGTTGTTTACATTTCTATACGCTTGAGCTAACACGTTTTACCCCCGTATCAACAGTGTGCGGGGGTAAACTTATGCGCATGTTATAACTTGCCCGGAAGGATTCATCATGCTTAGGATCGGTCTTCTTACCAGTGGCGGCGACTGCCAGGCACTCAACGCCACCATGCGCGGCATCGTCAAAACGCTTATGACCAATAGCGAAGAACCTATCGAGATCTATGGTTTTGAGGATGGCTACCAGGGCCTTATCTACAGCAGATTCCGTGTCATGACGCCCGCCGATTTTAGCGGCATCCTCACCCGCGGCGGCACCATCCTGGGCACGAGCCGTACGCCGTTCAAGCGCTTGGATACTCCCGAGGCCGATGGCGTCGAGAAGGTGCCCGCGATGGTCCACACCTATCACAAGCTGCAGCTCGACTGCCTGTTTATGCTGGGCGGCAACGGCTCCACCAAGACCGCCAACCGTCTGCGCGAAGAGGGCCTCAACGTTATCGCCCTGCCCAAGACCATCGATAACGACACCTGGGGCACCGAGCTGACGTTTGGCTTTACGAGCGCCATCGACGTCGCCACCAAGTGCATCGACGACATCCACACCACCGCTTCGAGCCATGGGCGCGTGTTCGTTATCGAGATCATGGGCCACAAGGTTGGCTGGATCCCGCTGTATGCCGGCGTCGCGGGCGGCGCGGATGTCATCTTGATTCCCGAGATCCCCTACGACATGGATAACGTCATCAAGACCATCGAGCATCGCATGGAGACCGGCAGCCGCTTTACCATCGTGGCCGTCGCCGAGGGCGCTATCTCCAAGGAGGACGCGGCGCTGTCCAAGAAGGAGTACAAGAAGAAGCTCGCCGAGCGCACGAGCCCGTCAATCGTGTACGACATCGCCAAGGAGATCGAGGCCAAGACCGGTCGCGAGACCCGCGTCGCCATCCCCGGCCACACGCAGCGCGGCGGTCAGCCCGATGCCCAGGACCGCATCTTTGCGACCCAGTGCGGCGTTGAGGCGGCACTGGGCTGCCTGCGCGGCGAGTTTGGCTACATGATTGCTCTGCGCGACGGCAAGATGTGCCACATGCCGCTCGAGGATGTCGCCGGCAAGCTCAAGTATGTCGACCCCCAGAGCGATCTGGTGCGCGAGGCCAAGGCGTTGGGCATCAGCTTCGGCGACGAATAGCCTCGGCCGAAACCGCCCCATCGGAGGCCCCAGGGCTTACCTCCCAAATCGTCCTCGGACATATCAGGACCCCGCCGTGCGCTTCGCGCGGCGGGGTCCTTCCGCCCTGCGGAAAGATTTGGGAGGTAAGCCCTGGGGCCTCCTGCGGTAACTAGGGAGGCCGGGGCTATTCATCTTCGTGCTGCGGATGCCTGACCTGAAATTCAGTTGCGGTGAAATAGTTCCTGCTTAGCCCGCAAATGGCTGGTCATTAGGGGTTGCTACCGGTAGTTGCGGTAGGGTTGGAGCAGATTCTAACTAGAAATGGTGGTCGCTACCGGTTGTTCTCGGCATACTCGGCTCATTCGATTACGGTCACCACATGAAAGGAACTGTCATGGATCTTGCGATGGCGCAGCGGCTCGTTGATCGCCGCAAGGCTGCCGGGCTTTCTCAGGAGGCGCTTGCCGCCCAGCTGGGTGTGAGTCGTCAGGCTGTCAGTAAATGGGAGCGCAGCGAATCCTCGCCCGATACCGATAACCTTATTGCGCTCGCCGCGTTGTATGGCGTGTCGCTGGATGAACTGTTGTATGGGGAGGCGGTGGATAGCGCTGACGATTCGCAGGCTGATGATGAGGCACAGGACAGCGACGCCGGCACCAAAGCTTCAGATGAGGCTGAAGAGGCTGAGGCTTCTACTGAGCACGCTGATTGCAGAGATAAGCCACTTGTCGATATTTCCCTCGCGCGCGGCATCCACGCTATTGATCCCAACAAGGGCGAAGAGGTTCATGTTGGCTGGAGTGGCATCCATGTGGCTAACAAGCGCAAGGGTGAAGAGGTCCATGTGGGGCCAGGCGGATTGCATATCGATACGCTTGAGGACGATGGACATAGTGTGCATACCAATGACGACGGCACCGTCACCATCGACGGCGAGACGTTTTCCAGCTGGAAGGAAGCACACGACAAGCTCGACCATCATGGCAAGCATTTCCACACCAAGGTCGGACGTACATGGAACAAATTCCCCTTCCCCGCGCTTGTCGCCCTCGCCTATCTGGTGCTCGGCATTGTCTACGGCACATGGGCTACGGGACTCTTCCTCGTCTTTTTGATTCCCGTCTATTACGCGCTTGGCGACTTTATCGACCAACGTCACTTATCTAAGCTGATCGATGTCGTCTATTCAGTCAGTGCCGAGGCATGGTTCCTCTACATGTGGCTCCGCCTGGAACAACCCCATCCCGCCTGGGTAATCCTCATCACCATCCCGGTCGTAAAAGCACTCATGCGTTGGTGCCGTAAACAATGGAAGCATCGCGAACGAGCCTAAACCATCCCAGCCCGACAGCGGCACCCAACTAGTACTTCCCCGCCCATCCCTCCTAAGTTGCGGTGATATAGTTCCGGTTTTAGCCTTGAGTAGTCGAATTTAGGAACTATTCCACCGCAACTTACGGATGATCGGAGCGGCTACAGCACAAGCGTCGGCGTTCGTTTGATGGTCCGCCACGAAAAGAGGCCATCTACTACGTTTAACTCGATGGGGTCAACCATGACCGCCTTTTTCGAAAATCGACAAGCCTTCTACCTGCGGTTTTATTTTTCGTTTTCCCGGCATAGTTGAGGGTATCCAATTAAACGTAGTAGATAGGCCCGTTTTGTGGCATACAACCCATTCAAGCCCAATCTCGAAGGCTAAAGAGAGCCTCTCATCCACGCTTGCGAGCAGAAGATAGCAGAATATAGCAAAGCAACAAACGCCGGGTCGCCCGTAGGTGCCCGGCGTTTGCCCAGATAAAACCTGCCAAAATAAACCTGTCCCTTTTTGGCAGGTTACTCGGCGCTCTTGAGGGCGCCGACCATGTCGATCTTGTTGAGGGTACGATTGGTGGCGAGGTTGACGATAAACGTAAAGCCAAAGGAAAGCACCACGGCGAGAACGTAGCTTAGCGGCTCGACCTCGACATCAAAGTACAGCGACGGCATCTGCAAAATGTACGTAAAACTCTCGGCCAGCAAGCCGCCCAGCGGCACGCCCAGCGCAGCGCCAATCGCCGTGAGAATCAGTGTCTCCTTGTTGACGTAATGGTGCACCTCACCGCGACGGAAGCCCAACACTTTAATGGTCGCCAGCTCGCGCTCGCGCTCGGAGATATTCGTGTTGGACAGCGTAAACACCACCACAAACGATAGGCACGCCGCCATAAAGGTCACGAGCACCACGACCGAATTGATAATCGTAAAGTTCGCCTCATAGTTTTCCCAATGCTCGGCCGTACTCGAAATCGTAAGCCAACCGTCACTCTTAAGATTCTTGCTAAACGCAATCTGGTCGGCCGACGAACCCTTAAGCAGCACAAAGACGCCGTTAAGACGTGCGCTTCGACCGAACGCGCGCTCATAGGTGCCCTGCGTCATGTAAAGCGTGTTGCCCAGATAGTTAAGCGAAATGTCGCTGACTTTGACCTTGGCAACATTGAGCGACGAATCCTGGACGTGAGCCGTATCGCCCGGCTGAATCCCCAGCACCAGCTGTGAACTTTTACTCAGATACACGTCTCCGTCACGCAAAGGCAGCGGTTCTTTGGACTCATCCTCCAGACGCACGTAATCGCCCAAGTCACTCGTGCGGTCATCGGGCACCACGATCAGCTGCACGGTCTCGCTCTTGCCGCCAAACGTAAAGGTGACGTTGTCGGTCATAATCGGCAGGGTCGAGGTCACGGTCACGTTGAAATCATTGGCCGCGCTGCGCTCATCCAATGCCGCGCACGTCTGCGAAAAATCGTCGGGATTGGCGACCGCCAGCAGGTCGTAGCGCGTGATATGCCCGTACTGTTTGGGCGAAAGCGCCACCGACGTGTCGCGAATGCCCATACCGCAGATCACGAGCGCCGTGCAGCCGGCGATACCGAAGATGGTCATAAAAGCGCGCTTTTTGTAGCGGAACAGGTTACGTGCTGCCACCTTGTTCAAAAAGCCCATGCGGCGCCAGATAAAGCCGATGCGCTCAAGCAAGATGCGAGAGCCGGCGCGTGGGGCCTTGGGACGCATGAGCGAGGCCGGGGTCTCGGCCATCTCGTGGCGGCAGGCGATAATCGTAGCGCCCACCACGCCCACGGCAAACAGCGCCACCGAGACGATTGAGGACACGATGTCGTACGAGAGCAGCATCTGGGGCAGCGAGTACATGTCGTCGAACACCGTAAACAGGAACAGCGGCAGGCCCACAAATCCGATGATGTTGCCGAGGACGCCGCCGATCAGACATGCCCACAGCGCATAGTCCACGTATTTGGACAGGATGCGCTCGCGTGAATAGCCAAGCGCCTTGTACAGGCCAATAAGCGTGCGCTCCTCCTCGACCATGCGCGTGGCGGTGGTAAGACTGATGAGCACAGCAACGACAAAGAAGATAAATGGGAAAACCGTGGCGATGGCCTCGATCGAAGAACTGTCGCTCTCGACGCTCGAGTAGCTTGCGATGTTACCGCGGTCCTGAATGTACCAGGTGCATTCGCCCAGATCGGAAAGCTCGGCGCGGGCATCGGCAAAATGCTGGTCGGCGGCGGCGCGGCGCTGGTCCAACTCGGCCTGAGCCTGGACGCGCTCCTCGCTGCCCTCGGCCATACGGTTGATGTTATCCTGCTCGATCCCAAAGAGCATGGCGGTCTGACGCTCGGCCGTATCCAAGCTTGTCGGCGTGTCAACCGTCAACTCCTGGACGCGCGCCTTCTCACGCTCCTCGCGGATCTTCTCGATGTTGCCTTTGACCTCGTTGATCTTTGTCGTGTAGGCATCTGAATAGGAGTTAAGACTCTTGGCTCCCTCGACGATCACGTGGACTGCGGAGTAGGAAGAAGATGTCGCGGCATCCTCGCTCACATAGAACTTATAGTCCGCAGCCGAAGCAGCGCGAAAGGCGTTGACTGTCGAGTCGGAGCTCACGTCGGTAGGATCGAGGACCTCGGCCGTAATGGTGTAATCGCCCGCGGCAAACTGATCCTTGGCACTTTGGTTGGACGAGCTCGCGTCATTGGCGGCAAAACTCACCGTATCGCCGAGCTTTTTGCCCGAAGCCTTCAGGAACTTCGAAGTCACCGCGACTTCATCGGCGCTCTCGGGCAAATCGCCGCTCACCAGCACCGGCTGATCGATATTCTCCTTGGAGAGACTTTGCACGACCACGCGCTCGCGCGTTGTGCCCACGGCGGTGTAGGCGGTCTCGGTGTAGATGCCCTCGACCGTCTCGACGCCGTCGACCTCTTGGATAGCCGCGAGATCGTCGCGCGTAAGGCCATAGGTCGACTGCACGTTAATGTCATAGACATTCTGCTGGTCAAAATAGGCGTCGACCGAATCGCACAAATCCTCGCAGCCCGCCTTAAGGCCGCACATCACGCTCACGCCAAGCGCAGTGATGACCACGATAGATAGGAAGCGCTTAAGACTGCCCCGAATCGTGCGGTAGATGCCACGGCGAAAAACCGTCGGCACCATATCGTTTGAGCTTTGAGCGGTACGGTAGGTCGCGAACTCCCGGTCGCGGCCCGCGTGCTCCGTATCGTGGTTTTGGCTGTTTTGGCAATCTTGGTCCATGGGCGCTACCACTCGATCGTCTCGATAGGCACGGGATTTTGCTGGACCGTCTCGCTCTCCACGCGGCCGCTCTTAAAGCGGATCAGGCGATCGGCCATGGGCGCCAGCGCGGAGTTGTGGGTGATGATAATGACCGTGATGTCCTGCTTGCGGCAGGTGTCCTGTAGCAACTGCAAGATCTGCTTGCCGGTTTTGTAGTCGAGTGCACCCGTGGGCTCGTCGCACAAAAGCAGCTTGGGGTTCTTGGCCAGCGCGCGGGCGATGGACACGCGCTGCTGCTCGCCGCCCGAAAGCTGCGCGGGGAAGTTGGCAAGGCGCTCGCCCAGGCCAACCTGGCAAAGCGTTTGCTCGGCATCGAGCGAATCGGGGCAGATTTGCGCCGCGAGCTCGACGTTTTCGAGCGCCGTCAAGTTGGGAACCAAATTGTAGAACTGGAAGACAAAGCCGACGTCGGCGCGGCGGTATTCCACGAGCTGCGCCTCGTTGGCAGAGCTCACGTCGCGCCCGTCCACCGTCACGGTGCCGGAGGTCGCCGTATCCATGCCGCCCAGAATGTTGAGCGCCGTGGTCTTGCCGGCACCCGAAGCACCCAGAATGATGGCGAGCTCGCCGCGCTCGACCGTAAAGCTCGCGCCGTCGAGCGCATGAATGCGGGCGTCGCCCTCGCCGTATGCTTTGATGACGTCTTTGAATTCGATATAGGCCATCGATCGGTTCCCATCTGGTCGGATAACTCTTTAGTATTACCCATTTCGCACCGACCAAAAAGGGACAGATTAATTTTGGCAGGGTTCATATGGGGGAAACGGCAGCTATAGATGAGGCGCCGGGGAAGCAGAGAAATCATCGACGGGGTCAGGCCGACCGCCAAACACAACACACGCATCTCAATCTGTCAGCCAAATCATTCGAACAGTTGTTCGTTTCTATGATATGATTCAGCTATCTAAGCAGGCCAATACGTAGAAAGGCGGCCAACATGGCGTTCGACTTTAAGAAGGAATGCAAGGAGCTCTACAAACCTGCAAGCAAGCCGAGCATCGTAACTGCCCCGCCATTCAATCTCAGGGCGGGATTCAGTCGGGATTCAATTTCAACAAACGGCATCATCCGGTAACCGATATGTAAGGCTGTATAAATCATTTCCATTTGCCTAACAAAATGACCGCTCGGCTAACAAGCTCGGCCCATGTCCCCACGCGATGGTACTGTTCTCTAGAGTTCTTATTAGAGAGGGGTGCTCCATGGAGATCACCATCAATCGCGAAATTGGGAAGCTCGGACTTCCCAGGCATCTTGTGCTTGGCATGGATCCAGGAATTGCAAGCTGCGGATTCGCACTTATCGACACAGCCAATCGTGAAATCCTGGATTTGGGCGTCAGATTATTTGACTCTCCAACTCATCCTAAAACGGGCCAAAGTCTTGCGGTTATTCGCAGGGGCTTCCGCTCTACCCGTCGAAACATTGACCGTACCCAGGCGCGCTTGAAGCACTGTCTCCAAATCCTCAAGGCTTATGGCCTCATCCCCCAAGACGCCACCAAAGAGTACTTCCACACCACAAAAGGCGACAAGCAGCCGCTCAAGCTTCGCGTTGATGGGCTTGACCGCCTGCTCAACGATCGCGAGTGGGCGCTAGTCCTATACTCCCTCTGCAAGCGCCGTGGATACATCCCCCACGGAGAAGGCAATCAGGATAAATCAAGCGAAGGCGGCAAGGTTCTATCTGCCCTTGCGGCCAACAAGGAAGCAATTGCGGAGACCTCGTGCCGCACCGTTGGCGAATGGCTCGCTCAGCAGCCTCAAAGTCGCAATCGTGGCGGCAATTACGACAAGTGTGTAACGCACGCCCAGCTTATCGAAGAAACTCATATCCTATTTGATGCTCAACGCTCCTTTGGCTCCAAATACGCTTCGCCGGAATTTGAGGCCGCATATATCGAGGTTTGCGATTGGGAGCGTTCGCGCAAAGACTTCGACCGCCGCACGTACGACCTCGTTGGACACTGCTCATACTTCCCAACAGAAAAACGAGCCGCACGCTGCACGCTTACGAGCGAACTTGTTTCAGCCTATGGCGCACTCGGCAACATCACCATCATCCACGATGACGGGACCTCTCGCGCCTTGAGCGCAACGGAGCGCGATGAATGCATTGCAATCCTGTTCTCGTGCGAGCCAATTCGAGGCAACAAAGATTGTGCTGTTAAATTCGGCGCCCTCAGAAAAGCGCTCGACCTTAGTTCAGGCGATTACTTCAAAGGGGTTCCAGCTGCCGACGAAAAAACGCGCGAGGTGTACAAGCCCAAGGGATGGCGCGTGCTCCGCAATACCCTCAATGCAGCCAACCCCATTCTCCTGCAGCGTTTACGCGATGACCGCAATCTCGCCGATGCCGTTATGGAGGCGGTAGCATATTCCTCGGCCCTTCCCGTACTCCAAGAGCAGCTTCAGGGGTTACCGCTCTCGGAAGCGGAGATCGAGGCGCTTTGTAGGCTTCCCTATTCATCCAAAGCTCTTAACGGCTATGGCAACCGTTCCAAAAAAGCACTCGACATGCTGCTCGATTGCCTCGAGGAGCCTGAGGTCCTCAACCTTACGCAGGCCGAAAATGACTGCGGTCTGCTGGGACTGCGCATCGCTGGCACCCAGCTCGAGCGCTCCGATCGCCTGATGCCCTATGAGACCTGGATCGAACGTACCGGTCGAACAAATAACAATCCCGTCGTCATTCGCGCCATGTCGCAAATGCGAAAAGTGGTCAACGCCATCTGCCGCAAGTGGGGCGTGCCAAACGAAATCCACGTTGAGCTTGATCGAGAGCTCAGGTTGCCTCAGCGCGCAAAAGACGAGATTGCCAAGGCCAATAAGAAGAACGAGAAAAATCGCGAGCGCATTGCCGGGCAAATCGCTGAGCTGCGTGGCTGCACGGCAGATGAGGTCACGGGCAAACAGATAGAGAAGTACCGCCTGTGGGAAGAGCAGGAATGCTTCGACCTTTACACGGGCGCTAAAATCGAAGTCGATCGCCTAATTAGCGACGACACCTACACGCAGATTGACCACATCCTGCCGTTCTCTCGCACGGGAGAAAACTCGCGCAACAATAAAGTCCTGGTCCTCGCCAAAAGCAATCAGGATAAACGCGAACAGACACCTTACGAATGGATGTCCCACGACGGTGCGCCTTCATGGGATGCTTTTGAGCGTCGCGTTCAGGAAAACCAGAAACTCAGCCGTCGCAAAAAGAACTTCCTGCTGGAAAAAGACCTTGATACCAAGGAAGGCGAATTCTTAGCACGCAGCTTCACCGACACCGCCTATATGTCGCGAGAAGTATGCGCTTACCTCGCCGACTGCCTGCTGTTCCCCGATGATGGCGCAAAGGCACATGTTGTTCCTACCACTGGCAGAGCGACCGCATGGCTGCGTCGCAGGTGGGGGCTTAACTTTGGTTCGAATGGCGAAAAAGACCGCTCGGACGATCGTCACCATGCCACCGATGCTTGTGTGATTGCAGCATGTAGTCGAAGCCTCGTGATTAAAACCGCTCGAATCAACCAAGAGACACACTGGAGCATAACCAGAGGTATGAACGAGACCCAACGCCGCGATGCCATCATGAAGGCTCTCGAAAGTGTTATGCCCTGGGAAACCTTTGCGAACGAAGTACGCGCGGCGCACGATTTCGTCGTACCCACCCGCTTTGTTCCGCGTAAGGGAAAGGGCGAGTTGTTCGAGCAGACGGTCTATCGCTATGCCGGCGTTAATGCACAGGGCAAAGACATTGCTCGCAAGGCGAGCTCCGATAAGGACATCGTCATGGGCAACGCCGTTGTGTCGGCAGACGAGAAGTCGGTCATCAAGGTGAGCGAAATGCTGTGTCTGAGGCTCTGGCATGACCCGGAGGCCAAGAAGGGGCAGGGCGCTTGGTACGCAGACCCCGTCTATAAGGCGGATATTCCTGCACTTAAGGATGGGACGTATGTGCCCAGGATTGCGAAGCAAAAATATGGGCGGAAGGTCTGGAAAGCCGTTCCCAATAGCGCTTTAACTCAAAAACCACTCGAAATATATCTGGGTGACCTCATTAAAGTCGGGGATAAGCTCGGTCGCTACAATGGCTACAACATTGCAACGGCCAATTGGTCCTTTGTTGACGCTCTCACGAAAAAGGAGATTGCATTCCCCTCGGTTGGAATGCTCTCAAACGAATTGCAACCGATAATTATTCGCGAGAGCATTCTCGATAATTAAGGCCAATAGGGGCGATTTAACTTCCAAAAATCGCCCCTTCCCGATATGCGTTTACCTATTTCCAATTTCCACATTACAGCAATGTTTATGACGGGGTCTTCTGGCTGTAGCGAATCGCCTTACACATACATCCTTCCGAAGGCAATAGACTTAGCTTAGCAAAATGTCCCCTGATTGCCTGACCTTGAGCACGCACCCTTCCCCAAGGTGATACGCTTATCTCATTGACGTACCATCCACACCAAGTGTCTTGAGCACGCGCCCTTCCCCAAGGTGATACGCTCAACCTCACGACCTTTATCGACAACGCTAAGTCTTGAGCACGCGCCCTTCCCCAAGGTGATACGCTCTTGTTTCGAAGCAGTACATCACTCATTGTGTCTTGAGCACGCGCCCTTCCCCAAGGTGATACGCTAAGGAGTCGCCGAACCCCCAGAGCGCAAAGGTCTTGAGCACGCGCCTTTCCCCAAGGTGATACGCTGCCAAGTCGTAAGCCTTTGACAAAATCTCGGTCTTGAGCACGCGCCCTTCCCCAAGGTGATACGCTGATATGCTCCCAAAACGACGAGAACTTCGAGTCTTGAGCACGCGCCCTTCCCCAAGGTGATACGCTGCGCCGAGGGTCGAACCATCCACGGACCCGGTCTTGAGCACGCGCCCTTCCCCAAGGTGATACGCTTATCGTGGTCATGTGATGTTTTTCCTGATTGTCTTGAGCACGCGCCCTTCCCCAAGGTGATACGCTCGGCGGGCTCGCCAACCGCCGAGATGGCTTGTCTTGAGCACGCGCCCTTCCCCAAGGTGATACGCTGCCGATGAACCGCTTCCCGTCCCCCGCGGCGTCTTGAGCACGCGCCCTTCCCCAAGGTGATACGCTTGGGCGGGTAAATATCCGTCAATCACAAAGGTCTTGAGCACGCGCCCTTCCCCAAGGTGATACGCTTGAATGGCAGAGCGACCCCGCCAGCGTTGTGTCTTGAGCACGCGCCCTTCCCCAAGGTGATACGCTCTTTCCACTATATTATCGAACACGTTGATAGTCTTGAGCACGCGCCCTTCCCCAAGGTGATACGCTAGAACTGCATAAAGAGTCAAGTCCTACGATGTCTTGAGCACGCGCCCTTCCCCAAGGTGATACGCTTTATTCAACTACATCTTGACGCTGCAGTCGGTCTTGAGCACGCGCCCTTCCCCAAGGTGATACGCTCGGTCGTCGATGGTACGACCAAGTCCGGCCGTCTTGAGCACGCGCCCTTCCCCAAGGTGATACGCTTAAGTAGCCAATAAGCTACTTTCGCAGGTAAGTCTTGAGCACGCGCCCTTCCCCAAGGTGATACGCTGA
>CALJPV010000081.1:0-9824 GCA_937980385.1 uncultured Collinsella sp.
CACCCGCCCCGGCTCCTGCCGCCGCATCTGCGGCTGGCACATGGACCTGCAGCTGCGGCGCCACCAACACCGGCAAGTTCTGCTCCGAGTGCGGCAGTCCCGCACCTGCCCCGGCGCCGGCCAAGTGGTTCTGCCCCAACTGCGGCAGCGAAAACGGCGGCAAGTTCTGCAGCAACTGCGGAACGCCCAGGCCCTAACCCCTCTATCTGGTAATTGGCGGGGGGTCCGCCACCCCCGCATTTGCTTCTATGGGTTTCGTTCGATAAAGGAGGACACCATGAAGACAACGTTCAAAAAGTCCGTACTCGCATTTCTGACATGCGTCCTGGCGCTCGCCTTTGCCCTGACGGGCTGCAGCGGCGGCGGCAAAGACCCCAAGGCCAACTTCGTCGGCAGCTGGGAACTCTCAGGTGGAACCCTGGAGGGCGAAGAGCTGACCGATGAGTACATGAAGATGCTCGAGGATTGGGGTGTCCACTGCGTCCTGATTCTCGATGAGGACGGCACAGGCGCCCTCGACCTGTTCCTTGAAGTCGTCGACCTTAAATGGGAGGCAAAGGACGCCACCACCGTAACCATCACCGCCGAAGACGAGTCGCACGACATGAAGCTCAAGGACGGCAAACTCATCCTCGAAGAAGATGACGGCAATCTTGTCTTTACCAAGTCCGACAAGGACCTGTCCGGTACGGTGAAGAAGGATCGCGAGGCGGCCGAGAAGGAAGAGGAGATCGATGAGGCCGTCGAAGACAACGATGTCCAGAACGTCGAAATCTCCCCTGCCGTCACCGTCGCCGATGACGATCTGTGCACCATCACCATCACCGAGAAGTTCAAGGACGACTGGGGCGACATCGGCTTTGTCGTCAACATCACCAACAAGAGCGACAAGGACCTGACCTTCTACGCTCCTTCCGGCAAGACCAACGTCAACGGCACCATGAAGGAACCCTGGTTCTCGGCTAACCTGATGCCCGGCACCAGCGCCACCGAGGAATTCACGTTCTCGAGCGGCGAGCTTGACAGCCTTGACGACCTCGTCAATACGACCATCGGCATCGACGCCTACCTGACCGATTCCTACGAGGACGTCGCCTCCTACAGCGCAACCATCGCGTAGCGACAGACATCGATGGCCGCGGATTGGCGGACACATCCGCGCACTTGCCAGGCGGGACCGCAGGAGATAATCCTGCGGCCCCGTCGCTTTATGCCGACAGCACTGCCCATACAAGCAGGCCGCCCGCCGTTTTTAGATGCAAAACGGCGGGCGGCCTATCTATGGCGTTGGAGCACGGGCGGCGCACCGACTACGGGCGCTCCATATTGGGAACGATGCTGCCCTCGGTCACCGCATGCACGGCAAGACGCATGATGTTGTCGTAGCCGGTCATGCTCAGAATCTCCGAAATACGGCGCTTGATGGTGCCCTCGCTCATAAACAGCTCGGCCGCGATCTCGCGGCGGCTCTTGCCCTCGCAGGCAAGGCGCAAAATCGACAGCTCGACATCGTCGAGCGCCGCCGTGCCCGAAAAAATGCTCTCGGGCGGCTTGGGAAACGTGCAATAGCCCGCCAGCGTGGAGCGCATCACGGCGAACAGCTCGTCGATACCGACGTTCTTGTACACAAAGCTATCGACTCCCGCCTCGCGGGCTTGATCGACAAAGGTGATCTCGGGCATGCCGGTCATGATAATGATGCGACACTCGGGCAGCTGCTCCTTGATGCGCGCCGCCGCCACGATGCCGTTTGAATCGTGTTCGGTGCACACGTCCATCAGAATCATGTCCGGGCGCTCCTTGAGCGCGACACCTAAGGCCTCGGAGGCATCGGCGATGGCGGAAACAACGGTCATATCGGGCTGGTCGCCAACGGAGCGCGCCAGGCTCTCGCGCAGGATGGCCTGGTCTTCGACTATAAGGACGCGAATCATGAGCTTCTCCTCCGAACAGCAGCGTTGGGCGTAAGCGGAATGGATACCGTAAGCGTAAAGGGCGGGGCGGCGTGGACCTCTAGGCTGCCACCCAGATCTTGCGCGACATGCCTCATACCTGGGATACCCGTTCCCTCGCGATACGATACGGGGGCCGGGGACCCGTCGTTAGAAATCGTCATGCGCGCGACGGCGCCGGCATCCGCCCCCTCCTGCCACAGACGCACGTGGACCCGATGCGCCTGCGCATGCTTGGTGGCATTGGTCGAGGCCTCACGGATAATCTGCAAAAATGCGGTGGCGACACGCGCGTCCTCAGGCAGCGCACCCTCAACATCGATCTGCACACTCACCAAACCAAAAGCATGGACGATATCACCCAGCTGTTCTGCAGGCTCGCTGGCACCGCCACCGCGCAGATCGGCAGCAATTGAGCGCAGCAACGGATCAATCTGCTCGATCGACTCATCGTCCAGACGCCCCTCCTCCAAATAGCGATGAAGAATGGACAGGCGCTGCCCGATCACGTCGTGCACGCGAGCGCGTATACGTAGGTAGGCCGCATTGTCAGCAACTTTTTTGACTTCTTCGATCTGTGCCTGGAGTTCTTTGCCCGCAAGCTCAAGCAGGTGGTTGGCTTGCGCCAAGCGGTCATGAGCATGCGCGTACTCTGTCACATCAAGACCGATAATGCGCTCGAACGAACGGCCCGAAACCATAACGCGATCGCGCACAAACAGGCGAATCTCGGCGGGAGAGACCTCGACCACCGCACGCGCCTCACCAAAGCGGTCCAGATTAATCCGCACACGGTTCCTGCTGCTTTCGGGCATTTGCATGCTCAGTTTGCGCAGGTCGTTCCATGTGCTGCTCATGTCGCCTAGGTCGGTGGGCATATGAAGTTCCACCAGGTTTTTGCGCATGCAGCGGTTCATGAGCAGCGGACGGCCCCTCGGGTCCAGATACAGGATGCCCACGGGAATCACGTTGATGGTCTCGATCGTCGAGAACATGGTGATATCCTCTTGGCGGTTACGGACGTCCATCAAGAGCGCCGCGATGGAGCGGAACAGGAAGAACGCTCCCTCTGCGATAAGGACAACGGTCCACGCCGAGCCCATGGCAAAAACCACCGGTGGTGTAACGGCGACAACAAGCAGCAGCTCGACCAGCATGACGGGGCGACGATAGTGCACCATAAGTACCACGCCATAGGCAAAGATCGCGGCATTCAGCCACAACGCTCCGCCCATTGCCCTGGCGCAAACGCCAAGCGGCGCCACCAGATACGAGCCAGACGACGCGAATAAGATGAGCGCCGAAATCATCAGGTGAAGCACAAGGCTCGCCTCGTAGGCGCAAATCACCTTACGGTTATAGGACGAGCGGCGCGATGCGATGAGCGGGACGTGGATCGTCTGCAGACACGCAGCCAGGGCAAAGACAACATCGAGCGCAACGATTTGGGGAAGGATGAGCGAAATCTGCATCGTCACTCACCCGCCCTCGGCATTAAGACGATCATGCGCAGCTGGCCGGGCCCGCCCTCAAGGCGATATGCCACGTTGCGCCCTTGCAAAGCGCTTTCGAGCTCTTGCGCAGCGGGCGTCTGCGAAAGATCTGCATCATCGTTGGAAAAAAGCGTGGCGCGCAGCTCGACACTGCATCGGTCATGGTCGCCCAAGTGATACATAAGCGCCGGATGGTCGGTGGTGTAGGCAAAAAACGCAAAGTCATACACGCAGTCGTACAGGGCGCTTACCGTACTGGCGTGCAACGGGCGCCGTATGGCGATAATCGAGGCGCAATCGATATCGATGGTGCGCAGGTCACTTGCGAGCTCGTTGGCAATGAGTTGAATGCGGTCACGATCAAAACCGCTCTCCCCGTGCTGTGCCAACGTGAGCGACCCCTTGCGCTTGCAATAGGCGACGAGCATCTTGGCGCGCTGCAGCATGCGGTAACGCTCGTGCGAAGACGCTTCGTCGGTCAACGGCGGCAGCGAGCTCAGCAGGTCGTACATCCCTTCGAGCGCGCGGGCAAGCGCTTGATCCACGTCTTGGACCAGCAGGGTCTCGGCCTCTTGATCTGCCAAATGCGTCTTAAGGTCGTAGTCGGCGGCGAGCAGCTCGTTTTGACGCTGCAACTCCATGCGACGATGTGCCAGTTCACGGTTAAGCTCGTTGAGCTCCGACACGTCTTGGGCAAGCAGGGCCGATCCGCCCAGCAGTGGGAAGGCACGGTACATTACATCGGGATCGGACGCCACGGCAAAGGCATGGGCGCGGCCGTGCTCCTGGACCCGCAACTCCTCGCGCACGCCCACCGGCATTGGCTTTGACACTGGCGTGGCATAGACTTCCTGCAGGTCGCGCGTTAGAACTTTGAGGTCAAGCGGCAAGGTGTCAAAGATGCCGGCAATGTCGTGATATGACGGAATGACACCGCAATCGAGACAGATTTCCATCGCCACCACGCACAGAACGCAATAGACGAGCGAAAAGTTGAGCTTCCATGCCCAGGGCACGCGCAACGCATACGAGATGGCAAAGAATGCGCCACCCAGCAGTACGAGCGCCGCCGTACCCGAGAAACGCTGGATGCGAAAGGACGAGGACCGACCAACCAGGATAAAAAAGGCCACGAAGTCGAAGACCGTCCACACGAGAACGACAAAATAACCCCAGCCGTACGTGTAATCGTTACTCCAGGTGTCGCTTGTACGGTCAAAGCGGAAGACCTGCTGATGAAAATCGTTGGTGAGCACAAATCCGATAAGCAGGATGGCCGCAATCCACAGCGCAGCGCAGTAGCGGCGCCCCAGGCGGTATTGCTCCAGGCCCGCAAGGCGCAGGCCGCAGAGCTGGTAGAGCAGCGGAATGAGCGTCATGGGCACGTAGTACAGGTACCACAGCACGGTGGCATAGAACGGCGTGAACGACTTGTACTTGAGAATGACTTCGATCATCCACAGGGCGCAGATGGTGGCGATGGCCACAAGGCGGCGACGCAACACATAGTCCAAACAGCGCAGATAGACCGATACGCCCCAGATCGAAAATACAATTGCGGCGACAAGCAGCGGGAGAGAGCTCGAATGGGCGAGCGCATCCACGACCTCTTCGGACACCTTGCTATAGGCGGGCACGGCGTTAGAAAGTTTGGGGTCGAAGGCGAACAGCGCCGGCAAGACCGCCAAAAGCATGAGGAACAGCGCGGTGATGGCGCCGGCGATAGCAAAGACGCGGTGACGGTACACCTGATGTGTTATGCCAACAAGGAATCGCGGCATGGCGAAGAGCCTGCCACCCCTGGGATCCGCAACCGGCGCGGTCCGGGCGGCCGCGTGGCCGATATGTCGCTCGCGGGTACCCATAGTGCTTTTAGTGTACCGACAGGCAGGCTCAAAAAGCGGGCCACATGTCCCAAAATCCGCAGACGGCAAGGCGCCCGGTGAGCATTAACTGCTCGCCGGGCGCCTTGATTAGGAGGCTATGAAGTTGAGTGTCTCAGCTTCCTTAGGAAAGGTCCTCACCATTCGTTTCAATGACGTGCTTGTACCAGTCGAAGCTCTTCTTCTTGGAACGCTTGAGGGTGCCGTTGCCGGCGTCGTCGCGATCCACATAGATAAAGCCGTAGCGCTTGGACATCTCACCCGTGCCGGCCGAGACCAGGTCGATCGGGCCCCAGGTAGTGTAGCCCAGCAGGTCAACGCCATCCTCGGTCACCGCGTCGCGCATCGCGGCGATATGCTGGCGCAGGTAGTCGATACGGTAGTCGTCGTTGATGGAGCCATCCTCTTCGACAACATCCTTGGCGCCCAGACCGTTCTCGACCACAAACAGCGGCTTCTGATAACGGTCGTACAGGTCGTTAAGGGTGATGCGGAAGCCCAGCGGATCGATGGACCAACCCCACTGGCTCTCCTGCAGGTAGGGGTTCTTGGCGCCGGCGAAGGCGTTGCCCTGGGTGCGCTCGACATCGGGGTTATCGGCACCGGCGGAGCAACGGGTGCTGTAATAGCTAAAGCTGATGAAGTCGACGGTGTTGGCGGCCAGGATTTCGCGGTCCTCGTCCGTCATACCCACATCGATGCCTAGACGCTCGAGCTTCTTGACGGCATAGGCCGGGTAGTAGCCACGGCTCTGGACGTCGACGAAGAAGTAGTTGTCCTGGTTGTCGAGCTGCGCCTGGCGCACATCGCCCGGACGGCAGCTGTAGGGGTAGTAGCTACCTGCGGCGAGCATGCAGCCGATCTTGATCTCGGGGTCGATCTCGTGGGCAATCTTGGTTGCCCAAGCGCTGGCGACGAGCTCGTTGTGGGCGGCCAGGTACTCGACGGCCTCCTTGTTCTCGCCCTCCTCAAAGACCAGACCGGCACCCATAAACGGCAGGTGCAAGATCATATTGATCTCGTTGAAGGTGAGCCAGTACTTCACCAGACCCTTGTAGCGGGTGAAGATCGTGGTTGCGAGGTTCTTGTAGAAGTCGATGAGCTTGCGGTTGCGCCAGCCGCCGTACTCCTTGATGAGGTGAATCGGGCAGTCGAAGTGCGTGATAGTCACGAGCGGCTCGATACCGTGCGCCTGACACTCACGGAACACGTCCTCGTAGAAGGCCAGGCCAGCCTCATTGGGCTCGGTCTCGTCACCGTTGGGGAAGATGCGGGTCCAAGCCAGGCTCATACGGAAGGTCTTAAAGCCCATCTCGGCAAAGAGGGCGATGTCCTCCTTGTAGTGGTGATAGAAATCGATGCCGGTCTGCGCGGGATAGTAATAGCCGTCCTCGAAGTCGAGCATCTTGCGCTGGCCGGAGACCACCGCATAGCGCTCGGGGCCGTGCGGAGCCACGTCCACGTTGGCAAGGCCGCGGCCGTCCACGTTGTAGGCGCCCTCGCACTGGTTGGCAGCCGTCGCGCCGCCCCACAGGAAGTCATTACGGAAAGCCATGCATCAATCCTTTCATACGCTGCTTGTCCTAATTTCAGGATCCCCGCAAACGGGGTGTCACTCAACGACAACAGCGCGGGTCGACACTTCTTTTCGCGTGCAGGCGCCCGGCAGCCACCCCACCTGACACTTTTTGATACCGCCGCCCCAAACCACCACAAAGGGGACAGGCACCTTTGTGGTGGTTTGGGCAGGTTTGTCTCGATCTGTAACAGGTAGACCGCCAAAACCGGGCCTGGTGTTACAGATCGAGATTTTTCGGGCACCCTCTGCGGTTTATCTCAATCTGTAACAGGTAGAGGCGATTTAGCCCGCTAGATGTTACAGATCGAGACAAACAGGAAGCCCCTAGTCGCAGGTGATGTCGAGGTTTTTGCCGACGAGGCCCACGTAGCCGCCTTCGGCTGCCTTGGGGCTGTCGGCGTGACAGAGGACCCACTTGTCGGCCTTCCAGTAGCAGTAGCTGTCACCGGCGGCAGGCATGTCGGCTGCAGCCTCGGGGCGCGGGCCATTGGTGCCCGCCGGCAGCGCCACCATCACCTGGAAGCCGCCGTCGTCGACCATGCAGGGCGTGTAGTGGAGCGTGGTGTTGAAGACTTCGACGACCGTACCCGCCGGCACGCGGAACGCTTTAACGCACGCGGTGTCGAGCTTGCCGTCCTCGATCTCCCAGCGATGCGCCACGAGCAGGATAAAGTCGCGGGCGCCCAGGTTAAACTCGCTGGCGCGGTGATACTCCAGGCAGTTGAGGCGTGTGTTGTGGCCGTTGCACCAGCCGAGCTGGAAGGGGCGGCCGCCGTACATGAGAAAGCCCAGTTTATCGGCATCCTTGACGCCCTCGAGCTCCGGCGCGCTTGCTACGTACTTGCTGCCCTCGGGGATGGGCGTAGCCGCGAGCGCCTCGATGAGCGGAGCGGTCAGGTTGGACGGAACGTCGTTCCACACGCGGCCATAAGATTTGAACTCGTGATCTGATACAGAGTAGATATGCATGTTCGCTCCTGTTCGTTTATGTGACAGTACGAACATTCTAGAACAAACATGAGCGATTTTGAACGCTCGTCCCGACCACTCAACAAAAAGGCGCCCCCGCATAAGCGAAGGCGCCCAATGCGCGCGTTTTGGACGATAAAGCCCTTACGCCTGCTGATAGTGCAGGTGCTTCTCGTCGATATCGGCCAGGTCGCGGTCGAGGTAACGGCGCGCGAGCCAGTTAGCCATGGGGAGGTTCTGGTCCAGATAGTTACCGCACTCCTCGGGGGCGGCACCGGGGACATCGCCCTCGAAGCCGGCGACAAACTCAAACAGCTCGCGGACGAGCGGCAGAATCTCCTCGCTCGTCAGCTCGCCAAAGACAACCAGGTAAAAGCCCGTGCGACAGCCCATGGGGCCAAAGTAGACAATGCGGCTCGACCACTCGGCATGGTTGCGGAGGAACGTCGCGCCCAGATGTTCGATGGTGTGGCACTCGGCCGTGTTCATGACTGGCTCCTTGTTGGGCGTGGTCAGGCGCAGGTCAAAGGTGGTGACGGCGGCGCCGGTCGCCGGATCGCGGTCGATGCGGCTCACATACACGCCGGGCTCGAGCAGCAGATGGTCAACGGAAAAACTCGCGATGCGCTCCATGGCAGATCCTCTCGGTAGTCAATTTGGGACGGGGCTCTTTTAGCTGGTTCGAATGGTCGCACCAATCATACCAGTCAAAAAAGCCCCGTCCCAAATAAGCTACCTGGGACGGGGATCGATGAGTTTTTAATCCCCGCCCCAGAAAAATCATGCTAGGCAGTGTACGAGATGGTGGCGGCTACGGCGTGGCGCCAGCCGGCGATCTTTTTGGCGCGCTCGTCGGCGGGCATCACGGGCTCCACGATGCCGCGGGCGCCGTAGACGTCGACAACATCGCGCGTGTACATGCCCAGCGCAATGCCGCAGGCCCAGGCCGCACCCAGGCCGCTCATCTCGTCGTTGCTCGCGATGCGGATGGGCGAGCCAACCAAGTCGCTCTCAAACTGCATCAGGTACGCATCGCGCGTGGGACCGCCGTCAACGCGAAGCTCTGCCAGCGTTGCACCCGAATCCTCGACCATCGCATCGATCACGTCAAAGATCTGATAGGCGATCGACTCATCGGCAGCCTTCACGAACTCCGCGCGACCCGTGGTGCGCGTCATGCCAAAGACGCAGCCCTCGGCGTCACTCGCCCAGTGCGGCGCGCCCAAACCGGTAAACGCCGGCACAAAGTAGACGCGGCTCGCCGGACTGGCGGCGTAGCACAGGTCGGTAACCTCCTCGGGGTTATTGATGAGCTCCAGATCGTCGCGCAGCCACGTCTTGACGGCGCCGGCGTAGCTCACGTTGCCCTCGAGTACATACTCGGTCACGCCGTCCATACGCCATGCGAGCGAGCTCGAAAGCCCGTGCGAGCTGGCAACGAACTCGTCGCCGACGTTCATCATGACCGAGCTGCCGGTGCCATAGGTCGCCTTGGCCATACCGCGGCTGTGGCAGCCCTGAGCGAACAAGGCCGCGTGGCTGTCGCCCAGCACACCGTGAATGGGCACAGGTGTCGGCAAAAAGCCGCCCAGGTCCGTCATGCCGAACAGGCCATCGGAATCGGTCACCTGTGGCAGGCAGGCCACATCGACGCCAAAGACCTCGCACACCGGCTCGCTCCAGCAGCCACGGCGCAGGTCAAAGAGCTGCGTGCGGCTGGCATTGGACCAGTCGCAGCGAAACTCCGCGCCGCCCGTGAGCGTCCAAACCACCCAGGCATCGATGGTGCCCAGGCACAGCTCGCCTGCCGCCGCGGCCTCGGCAGCAGCGGGAACGTTCGCGAGGATCCAAGCCATCTTGCCCGCCGGGTAGTAGGGCGAGAGTACCAGGCCCGTCGTGTCGCGCACCAGCTCGGCCACACCCTCGCGCGCGGCCAGCTTGTCGCACA
>CALJPV010000082.1:0-5957 GCA_937980385.1 uncultured Collinsella sp.
CCGACGCTGGCGTGGCGGGCGAGCTCGCCGACGCACAGCCGCTTGCGGGTCTAACCTTCGTGCTCACCGGCACGCTCGTCAACCGCACACGCGACGAGGCGGGCGCGGCGCTCAAGGTGCTCGGCGCCAAGGTTTCGGGCAGCGTGTCAAAGAAGACGAGCTATCTGGTCGCCGGCCCCAAAGCGGGCTCCAAGCTCACCAAAGCCGAGCAGCTGGGTGTACCCGTGCTGGACGAGGACGCGCTCGAGCAGATCTTGGCTACCGGTGAGGTGCCCCAGGCTTAGTGCATTGATAGTCTAATTGAAGAACCGTCCGGGAAGCATGATGCCTTCCGGACGGTTCTTATTTGGACGGGGCAACCGGCACTGTGATCTGCGTCACGTAGGTTGCGGGGTCGTCGCTGATGATGTCGTCGATGAGGGCGATCTCGCGCGAGGGGCCGACGGGTGTCAGGTTGCGCTCGCGCATATAGCTGAGCAGCTGCTCATAGCGTGGGGTTGCTTGCCCGTGCGTGCCGCGAAAGCTAATGGTCAGGCAGCGCGCGGCAGGCCGCGTCTCGAGGTCGCCCACGTAATCATCGGTGTCATCGAGCAGTAGAAAGACCTCGTCGTAGCCATCAAAGTCGCCGGCGGCGAGGCGCTCGGCGCTAATCCCAACGCCCAAGTTGCCCAGAAAGACAAAGGTCTCGTGCTGGCCCTTCTGCAGTTGACGAATCTGCCACTCCAACGCATAGGCGTCGGTGGGGTTGACGCGTTCGCGCAACACGGCGCAGCGAAGCTCGGGCGCATCGATTGTGCAAATGGTATCGAGCTCGGTGTTCAGGGCATCGTGCAACAGGGCAAGCCGGTTATCGATCTTGCGCGACACGCGTTCGAGCTCGCGGCGCTTGCGCTCGATGAGCTCCTGCTGCTGAGCCAGCTGCCGCTGCATAAGGTCCACATCGCGCGTGGTCACAAACTCACGGATTTGTGCGAGCGGCAAGTCGAGAACACGCAGATGACTGATGGTGTTGAGGGTGGAGAGCTGCCGCGATCCGTAGTAGCGGTACCCGCTCGCCGGATCGATGTGCGCCGGGTCCAGTAGGCCCATCTGCTCGTAATGGCGCAGCGTGCCCACGCTCAGGTTAAACAAGCGCGCCACCTCGCCAATGCGGAGCAGGCCCTCAGTATGTTCACTTGGCACGTCGGTCACAGGACCGCTCCTTTCAATGGGCGGGGAAGGGGCGCCGAGGTCGTGCGGCGCGGCCGTCGTATGACACAAACGATCCGCTACGCTACCAACTTGTCAAAAGCCCCGCGCCGGTTGAGCACGGTAAACGCGACAACACAGATGACTGCCGACAGAATCGACCCACACGGCGAGGCGATGCCCATGGGAAACAACGTATCGGAATAGGCGTTCGACAGCAGCCAGGCGCCGGGCACGCGAATGAGCGCCACGGCCAGCACGTTGTGCGCAAAGCCGATGTAGCTCTTGCCGTACGCAGCGAAAAAGCCGCTAAAGCAAATGTGGATGCCGGCGAAGATTGCGTCGAAAATATAACTGTGCATATAGCCGGTACCGGCCGCGACCACCGCGGGGTCCTTGGCAAAAAAGCCAATAAACGCCGGTGCCACCAGCCACATCAGCACCGTGATCAGGCAGCCGTACACCACCGAGATCGTCATGGCGTCCTTGAGCACCTGACGCGCGCGGTCGCCCTTGCCCGCGCCGGCGTTTTGCGCCGTGAGCGCACTGACGGTGGCACCCATGGAACTCGGGACAATGAACAAAAAGCTGATCATCTTTTCGACCAGGCCCACGGCGGCGGCGTCGACCAGACCGCGATGGTTGGCGATGACGGTGATAAACATAAACGCCACCTGGATGCAGCCGTCCTGCACGGCCACGGGCACGCCGATCTTAAGGATGCTGCCAAGCACCTCGAGCTGGGGGCGCAGGTCGCTGCGCTTTACGTGGATGTTCGTGCGGCGGCTCTTGAGCCACACGAGTGCGAGGGCAACGCTTGCCGTCTGGGCGGTTACCGTGCCGAGCGCCGCGCCCACGGGGCCGAGCCCCATGTGCCCGATAAACAGAAAGTCGAGCGCGATGTTGATGATGCATGCCACGCCAATCACGTACATGGGCGAGCGTGAATCGCCCAGCCCGCGAAAGATGGCCGAGAGGATGTTGTACGCGGCGATAAAGGGAATGCCGACAAAGCAGATACGCAGGTAGGCGGCGGTGCCTTCGACCGCCTCGGGCGGCGTGCCAATGAGCTCTACAATCTGCGGGCACAGTGCAAACAAGATGACGGCCAGCACCACCGAGACGCCCATAAAGAGCGTGATGGTGTTGCCGATGGCGGTCTCGGCGCGGTCGAAGCGGCGCGAGCCCACGGCGTGGCCGACGATGACCGTCGTTCCCATGGCCAGGCCCACGAGCGTCACGGTAATGATATAGAGCGTCTGCGCGCCATTGCCCACGGCGGTGATGCCGGCGGCGCCGCTGAACTGCCCCATCATATACAGGTCGGCCATGCCGTAGAGCATCTGCAAAAAGTACGAGAGCATATAAGGCAGGGCAAAGACCGCGATGGTCTTAAGGACATTGCCGCGTGTGAGGTCGTGTTCCATGGGCGGGCGCTTTCTGGTTTGGTTTGTTTAGCTACCAGTGTAGTGAAAACCCTACAACGATTGTAGAGTCAAGGTTTGTGTTGGCAGCGGGGCGAAAAATAGTCACGCTCCAAGCACGATGCTTTGGCCCTCCGCGCCTCTCACCTCGCCTCAAACCATCACAACATTCGACGTTTTTTGCCAAAATCGGGAAAAGCATCGAATGTTGTGATGGTTTTTCTGCCACTCGATCGGGTGGAACCGCTTTCTTGTGCACGAAGGTGTGCGGACCCGTGGGCAAGGGAATAAGGTTGGTTATCCGACTCCATTGGAGGGATCATGGACCTGCCAATCGTCCTGTCCCATAAGACTGCCTGGCTGTACCACAACGTGGCGCGCCCGTCCGAGCCGCTTTCGCGAGCAAGCAGCCTATACGATGAGGACTCGCTTGCTAACGAGGCGGAGCCGCCTGCGGGCCTGCCCAAATTGGGACTCGATGCCAAAGGGCTGAGGGCTTCAACGGCAGTTGGGATCGTTGCCGATTATCTGGTCTCGCTTGGTATTCCACGAGAAGAGCTCGATCATATCGATATGCTCGTCAACTTCGATTTTGAGCGCTCGACGCCGGCTGGATTTAGGTGCCACGTGTTTGGAGCGCCGGTACCTCCAGGTCATCTTATCGAGGTGGCAGAGGGCCTTCTAGTGGTTGATGAGGCCATGTGCTTTGTCCAAGCGGGTTCGTGGATGAGTGAGCCCGAGCAGCTGGAATATGGGTATGAAATCTGCGCCCGATACCATTTGAATCATCTGTCGACAGGCGATTATATCGAGATAGGGCAGAGGTATACCGTTGCCGATTTGATTGCTTATTGCAATGAGAACCGATCTCGTCAGGGGGCCATACGCGCGGCCGCCGTGCTCAGGCGCGTGCACGATGGCGCGCGGTCGCCCATGGAGACGGCCACCGCAATCATGGTCGTCGCGAAGCGTTCTCAGGGCGGGCTAGGGTACACCAGGGTCGAGTTCAACCATCGGGTCGATGTTCCCAACGAGTTCAAATATCTCGCTAAGGCCGGGTATTTCGAGATCGACGTATATGCGCCTGCAAGCGGTGCGGGGATTGAATACAACGGTTCGGACCATCTTGATAAACAGCGCAGCGCGTCGGATGCGGAGCGTATGACCGTGCTGAGCGCGCTGGGCTTTAGGATGATCGTTCTCACCGGGACTCAGTTTGCCCATCAGCTGCAATTGCACCGGGCGATGAATGCCATCGCGCTCGCTATGGGTCTCAAGTGCGACCGAAGCGAGGTGTTCCAGAAGCGGCAGAACGACCTGCGAGAATTCGTGATTCGGCACTGGAATGGTAACCTCTAGGGGCGTTCTGGCCCTTCTGCGGGGCACTGTGATGGTTTGCGTGTTGAGGATGGGCTTGGAAAGTCCGTTGTGCTCGAAGCGGCCTGTCCTGTCGTACGGTTGTCGACCCATTCTTCCCGTGGGGTATTATGTTTTCCGAAGAATAAAACGCCGCGCGAGGGGAGGGCTGCGTGGACGGGCACGTGCAACATGACGGCTTTGGCCGCGATATCAACTACCTGCGCATTGCCGTTACCGACAAGTGCAATTTCCGCTGCATCTATTGCATGCCGGCCGATGGCGTGGCGCCCCGTGCACACGACGAGCTACTCAGTGCCGAGGAAATCGCCCGCTTTGTGCGCTTGGTGGCGGGGGAAGGCATTCGCCGCGTGCGCCTGACGGGCGGCGAGCCGCTGGTCAGCCGCCGTATCATCCCGCTCATTCGCGACATCAGCGCGATCCCGCAGATCGAGGACATCTCGCTTACCACCAATGGCGCCCTGCTGCCCAAGCTGGCGCCGCAGCTCAAAGATGCCGGGCTTAACCGCGTCAACATCTCGCTCGATACGCTCGACCCTACGCTCTTTGGAAAGATTACGCGCCTGGGGCGGCTCGAGCAGACCATGGCCGGCATCGACGCGGCGCTGGCTTGGGGCTTTGAGCCCGTTAAGGTCAACTGCGTTGTTGTGCGCCGGCTCAACCAGGATGTGGCGGCCCTCGCACGACTGACCGTCGACCGCCCCATCCACCTGCGCTTTATCGAATACATGCCCATCGGCGACGAGCACACGAGTTCGCATTGCGCTGTGGATCCGCATGCGCCCGCGCTCAATCCCGAGTTGTGGGACGCGAGCGACACCGTGCCGAGCGACGAGCTGCGGGCGCGCGTCAATGCCGGCACCGCCGCGGCGGGCCTGGGCGAGCTCGAACCGCTTAAGATCACCGACGCTCCTGCTGGTGCGGGCCCCGCGCGCTATTGGCACTTTCCGGGCGCGGCGGGAACGGTTGGCTTTATTAGCGCCATGTCCAATCATTTCTGCGCGAGCTGCAACCGTTTGCGCCTGACGGCCGATGGCAGCGTGCGTCCGTGCCTGTTCAGCGATGCCGAGTATTCGGTGCGCGACGCCCTGCGCCGTGGTGATGATATGCAGGTACTTTCGATTTGGCGCGATGCCGTGGCCCACAAACCGCAGGAACACGCGATAATTGAGGGCACGCAACGATTTATGTCCCAAATCGGAGGATGATCATATGGCCAAGAGCAGGTACGTCGATGCCACCAAGGCCGCTCGCAGGGCCGCGATGTCTGCCCACAAAGCCTCAGCCGCGACGAATGCTGGCAACGCCGACGCGTCCGCGCAGCCGACTGCCAGTGCTGCCATCGAGCCCGCCCGCGACGCCCGTCGCGACGAGCTGACGCACGTGGACGCCAAGGGCGAGGTACGCATGGTCGACGTGTCCGACAAGGCCGAGACGCATCGCATCGCCATCGCCGAGGGCACCATTCTCATGCACCCTGAGACGCAGACCATGGTGCTGCAGGACCGCGCCAAAAAGGGCGATGTGCTTGCCTGCGCGCGCGTGGCGGGCATCATGGCCATCAAGCGCACGAGCGACATCATTCCCATGTGCCATCCGTTGCTTATTACCAAGAGCAAGTGCAACATTGCGCCCATCGCTCCGGCGGGGACGCCTGTCGAGGATTTGCCCGAGGGCTGGGCACCGGCGCGCATGGACGGACAGGTTGGCTTTCACGTGCTGGTCACGGCCGGCGTGACGGGCAAAACGGGCATCGAGATGGAGGCCCTGACCGGCGCGAGTGCCGCGTGCCTAACGATTTATGACATGTGCAAGGCGGTCGATCGCGGTATGGAGATCGTCGACGTGCGCCTGCTGCACAAGGAGGGTGGCCGCTCGGGTGTGTGGGATCGTGCCGAGCGTCAGGTTGCTGCCGCCGAAACCGCGCCTGCCGCCGCAGACGGTAACGCGCCCGCGAGCGCACCCGTC
>CALJPV010000083.1:0-25188 GCA_937980385.1 uncultured Collinsella sp.
TGCGGCTCATCCGGTTCCACCGGGCCGCGCGGCAAGGAGATATATTGCCAGACCGCGAAGCCGTGTGGGACGTCAATTCCACTCTTCACAAGTCCTACACAATCTATGGCTTTCTATATTGGAAGTAGAAAGTCGAGTGCAGCAAGACCGCACGTATCAGATGATGACCCTTCGGTTAAGAGATATATAAAGATCGGTCACCTGTAAGTGTCTATCTACCCGCGCTTTTGCTATATAAACCAGCGCTTTAGATAAAAAGAGGGAGCGCCGCGCACAGTGCGACACTCCCCTAGCGATTCAACAGAATCTATTAGGCCTCGAGAGCCTTCTTGGCAATGGCAGCCAGCTCGTTAAAGGACTCGATGTCCTCGTAAGCCATCTGAGCCAGGACCTTGCGGTCGAGCTCGATACCGGCAACCTTCAGGCCGTGCATGAACTGAGAGTAAGAGATGTCGTTCAGGCGAGCGGCGGCGTTGATGCGGGTGATCCAGAGAGAGCGGATCTCGCGCTTCTTGTTGCGGCGGTCACGATACTGATACTGCAGGGAGTGCTGGACCTGCTCTTTAGCATGCTTGTAAGTACGCGAAGCGGCACCGTAGTAACCCTTCGCACGGTGCATAACGGTACGGCGCTTCTTCTTGGCGGCAACAGCGCGCTTAATACGTGCCATGTTCTATCAACTCCTAGACGGTAAAACGAAAAACGGGAACGCGAACTTAGGCGAGACGCGACTTGATGACCTTGCGGTCGGCAGCGGCGATCTCGGTCTCCTGACGGAAGCCACGCTTACGCTTGGTGGACTTCTTGCTCAGGATGTGGCTCTTGAAAGCCTTGGCGCGCATAAGCTTGCCGGTACCAGTCTTGCGGAAACGCTTCTTGGTGCCGCTGTGGGACTTCATCTTAGGCATGAAATACTCCTTAATCGGTTACAGAACACTAGTTACTTGGTATCGCTTGCCGCTTTATCCTCATCAAAGGCGCCCTTAATCGGGGCGAGCAGCATAAGCATGTTACGGCCTTCCATCTTAGGCTTGGACTCGACCGTAGCGTAAGGCTTGAGATCCTCGGCGAGACGCTCGAGAACGTTAAGACCCTGCTCCGGGTGAGCCATCTCACGACCGCGGAACATGATGGTGATCTTAACGCGCGCGCCCTTCTTGAGGAAACGCAGAACGTGGCCCTTCTTGGTCTCGTAATCGCCAACGTCGATCTTGGGTCGGAACTTCATTTCCTTGACCTCGACCTTGGACTGATTCTTACGAGCGGCCTTGGCCTTCATGGCCTGCTGGTACTTGAACTTACCGTAGTCCATGACCTTGCAGACCGGCGGCTCCGCGTTGGGAGCGATCTCGACCAGGTCGAGACCCTGATCGTCAGCGACGCGCTGGGCATCGCGGATGGCGAACAGGCCGAGCTGAGAGCCATCGACGCCAATCAAACGGCACGAAGATGCAGTGATCTCGTCGTTGATGCGGGTGTCATCAGACTTAGCTATTTTCCCTACCTCCATTCATAAAAAAATAACCCGGCGCTTCTTTGCAACCAGGTCGTACACATAGACATCCTCGGTATGAGGAAGGGAATCTAGGTTGTATGACCAGTCAGCTGCTCATTGGCGCCAAAAGGTGGGAACCCTCGGGTTCCTCTTTAGGGCATTGCGGGAACAACGCCTTGCGAATAATAACACGTACCGCGCGTTATCACATTACGTACACGAAAAAGGGGGCCTCGACCCCCTTGAACGCTCGCTTGCATGTATGGTGCCCGAGGCGAGACTCGAAGGGTCTTCGCTTCGCGAAGCCCCGGGCTTCGGGCGCACGGCGCCGTCGCCACGCTCCGCTACAAACAGGCCGCAGGCCTGTTTGCTTAACGCTCCGCGCGCTCACGCGAGTTCGGCACGAAAAGGGGGCCTCGACCCCCTTGAACGCTCGCTTGCATGTATGGTGCCCGAGGCGAGACTCGAACTCGCACGTTGTTGCCAACGGTGGATTTTGAGTCCACTGCGTCTGCCAATTCCGCCACTCGGGCACGTAATGCGTGAGTTAGTTTATCACAGCTTTCTACCGATTAGTCCGAAAATGGAACTTCGAGCATTTCAATGAGTTCGACCGTGCGGAGCATCTCGCGCCGACGGCATCCGCGTCCGTTAACCGAGACTTCGCCCATCTGGTTGTCATAGGGATCCTCGCGCATGCCATCGAAAGCAGGCACAAACTCGGCCTGGAATCGATTGTTGGCCACCATGCGCCACGGGTCGAGATTGCCAAAGTAGTGACGGCGGCGCCACTCCTCCCCCATCCTGCGAGCAGAAGATCCAAATGACACGTCGGCGTTGAGCCAACCGGTCTGCGGCGTATAGAACTCAGCCCAATCGTGCGGCCCCACCGAATCGGGCGCAACATACAGGCCGCTCTGCCAACGGGCGGGCACACCGGCAATGCGACACATGGTGATAAACGTGAGTGCCATAACGCCGCAATCGCCGCGGAGCGAATGCGCGCAGTCATCGGCGATGGAGCCCAGAAGCAGATACGGCGGCTGATAGCGATAGTCAATATGATGCGTCAAGTAGTCGTAGATAGCCCGAGCACGATCGAGCTGATCCTCGAGCCCGTCAATAACACGCTCCGTCAGCTGTCGCAGGTACGGCGTAAACGCAATGTGCGGACGGTCCTCGGAGGTGTCCTCGGGCAGAGGCGCGTCCATACAGGGATGCGATGGGAGCGCGCCACCATAGATATCGCAATAGGCGGCATCAATGTGATAGCGATAGGTCACCGAGAATGAATGTTCAGTCGAAGATGCCCAAGAGGCAGTACGAGCCGAAACGTTTTCAGAGGCAACATTCCCCTCCGACGTCATATCGAGAACCTCGATATGAGACTGCTGGCGGCAGGCAGCGGCAACGGGTAGCCACGCGCGAACAGCCTCTCCCTCCAGAGCACCGGGGACAGACACGGATGCCTTAAGCATGATGACGCGAGCCAACCCGTTTTGCGACTCCATCTCCCTGAGCATCTGGTTACGCAGCGCGACGCCGTCCGTAGAATCGGGACGCAGGCCCGGAACCTCCTTAGGGTACACGCGAAGCGAATCGAGGAAGTTATCGAGAACAAACAGCTCGCCATCGATAAAGCGCCAGTCAATTCGCTTACGATTAATCAGGTCATCAAACTGCTCTTCGGTAAACTCAGGCCACTCCTCGCGAATCATCGCAATAGCCTGATCGCGCGACACCGAAAAATGAAGCGGTGTCTCGAGCATGCGATACCGCTCGGCACGAACACAAGCAGCCAGCGAAGGCTCGGGGTTCTGCTCCAAAAGGCAATCGCAGGCGACAACAGCCTGCGTCAAATACCCGGCATCCTTAAGACGAAGAATCTCAGGCGGTAGCCCAATATCGAGATGGCGAAAGTCATCGCAGCAAACATCAACAGAGCAACCAACAGGACCCTCGTCAACAACCTTCCCATCCGAAGGCAGCACATTAATAACAGCCATACCAAAACTCCAAGTCACTAGAACCCTTGAAGCCCATTGTAGCGAGATAAAAAAGAAAGCCCCAACAAAGGAGCCATCAACACCGCTGAACGGTAGTCAATAAATAAATAAATTCAGCCCAGTAACCCTGTAGCGAGTTAACAAAGGAGGCCCCGTTCACCCGAAGCTTTTCCCATTGCACGACTTCTGGCAAAGCCAGTAGCCATCTTAATTCAGACTCGTAACCCTGCGGCTGTAGACGAAGGAAGCCCCGTCTCCCGGAACTGTTTCCTTGGCGCGACTTCTGGCGAAGCCAGGTGAGCGCAAAGGAAACAGTGTAGGGGGACGGGGCTTCCGGCGGGAAGTTTAGCGACGCTTACGCCTTGTTGACGGAGCCAAACTCCTCCATGAGCTCCTTGGTGCGGGCAACGATGTTGTCGCGACCAGGCTTGAGGAGCTTGCGGGGATCAAAGCCCTTGCCCTGCTGATCCTTGCCAGCCTCGATGTACTCGCGGACGCCCTTGGCGAAGACGAGCTGCAGGTCGGTGTTGACGTTGATCTTGGAGATGCCCAGGGAGATGGCCTTCTTGATCTGATCCTCGGGGATGCCGGTACCACCGTGCAGAACGAGGGGCAGGTCGCCGGTCTGAGCCTTGATCTCGCCCAGACGCTCGAAGGAAAGGCCAGCCCAGTCGGCGGGATACACGCCGTGGATGTTGCCGATGCCGCAGGCGAGGAAGTCGACGCCCAGGTCAGCAATCTGCTTGCACTCAGCAGGGTCAGCGAGCTCGCCGTTGGAGGTCACGCCGTCCTCGGTGCCGCCGATGCCGCCGACCTCGGCCTCGATGGACATGCCCTTGGAGTGGGCAAGCTCAACGAGCTCCTTGGTGCGGTCGAGGTTAAGCTGGAAGGTCTCCTCGTGAGAGCCGTCATACATGATGGACGTGAAGCCGGCCTCGATGCACTTGAAGCAGTCCTCGTAAGAACCGTGATCGAGGTGAAGGGCGACGGGAACGGTAACGCCCGTGGCCTCGACGGCAGCCTTGACCATGTCGGCGCAGACCTTGAAACCGCCCATCCACTTAGCGGCACCAGCGGTGCACTGAAGGATCAGCGGAGACTTGGCCTCCTCGGCGGCCTGGAGAATAGCCAGGGTCCACTCGAGGTTGTTGGTGTTGAAGGCACCGAGAGCGTACTTGCCGGCCTCGGCCTTCTTGAGCATGTCTGCTGCGTTGACGAGCATAAAAGAAACCTCCTGTAAGGTTGCTCCGATAACGCCTGAGATTTTACCACGGCGTACCCGAGCATAAACGTTCGTTTGTTCACGAATATCGTCCAAACAGACTTTTTTTGACCGTTTGCCCTACGGAATCGACCCGTTGGGGAAAAATAGCTTGACGTTTGGACGCTTCTCGTGCTTCAGGAGCTGACTATAAAGCTACACCTGCATGAAAGGGTTCTGCATGAGCTCGCGTGCCATGGTGGTCGAATCGCCATGGCCGGTTAGGCAAACGGTATCGGGCGGGAGAAGCCGGGCGAGCTTGGAGAGCGAGCGCAGAATCGCCGCTTCGTCTCCTCCAGAAAGATCGGTGCGGCCGTGGCTGCCCGGGAATAGTGTGTCGCCCACAAAGGCAATGTTCCCCTGCTCGGTGGCAGCAAACAAGACGATCCCGCCCGGCGTATGCCCTGGCGTCTCGATCACCTGCAGGCAGATATCGCCCACCTCGATAGCATCGCCTTCGGCGAGCAGGCGCGTCGGCTCCCCGGGGTCAGGCGTCTCAATGCCCCACATAGCTCGCTGTTCCTCGATGTTCGCATGCGGCACCGCCACATCCTTGGCACACAGCTCATACTGGCAGCCCTCGCCAACGGTGGTTCGCACGCCGGCAACACCACCAACATGATCGGCATGGCCATGAGTGCATACGGCGCCAAGCACGCGTACACCGGCATGTTCGGCTCGAATATGCTCCACCAAACGCTCGCCTTCCCATGCGGGGTCGATAATCACGCACTCATTGTCCGAAATAACAGCATAGCTATTGGTCTGAATGGGACCGTTTACGAGCGTCTCAATCTCGACCGATCCCTTGGGAGTTAAATCCAAGGACACAGCACTCATGTCCCTCTCCTCTCTATAGAACTCGAGGCATCAAACGATGCCTCGAGTGTAGCGAATATCGATAATGTGACACGTTCGTCGCGACTAAACGCGGCGCTTAAGCTGGGCTCCACCCTCGCCGGGCATCAGGCGGCGCGCGTCGTAGACCGAGTCGACGCTGCTGATAGAGGCCAGCAGCGGATCCAGACCACTCGCGTCCGAGATCTCGACCATAAAGCGCAAGGTTGCAATACCCTCGCGGTTGGTCGACGTGGCGGCAGAAAGGATATTGCCGCCCGCATCGCCAATGGCGATGGTGACGTCCTTGAGCAGGCCCATGCGGTCCAGGCACTCGACCACAATCTCGACCTGGAAAAGCGTATCGGCAGCACCATCCCACTCTACGTCAATCATGCGCTCGGGATGTTCCATAAGGCCCTTGACGTTGGGGCAGTTGGCGCGATGCACCGAAACGCCACGACCGCGCGTGATGAAGCCGACGATGTCGTCGCCCGTCACGGGGTTGCAGCAATGAGCCAGACGGACCAGCAGGCCGCTGTTGCTCTCGCCCTTGACGATAATGCCGTTACTGGCGCTCTTACCGCGCTTTTGCGGCTTGCGGTTGGAGCCGCGAGCGGGCTGCTTTACGACCTCGGCGATAGCCTCGGCCTTGGTGAGCTGTTCCTCGGGCTTGGGGTCCAAGATTTGCTCGACCTTATTGCCCACAGCGCGCGGGGCGACCTTGCCCGCGCCAACGGCTGCAAAAAGGTCCTCGAGCTGCTTGAAGTTAAACTGCTCCGCCACGGCGTTGAGCGCACGCGTGGATCGTGGCGTAGAGATGCCATACCCGCGCTTACGCAGGTCCTTGGCCAGTATATCGCGGCCGGCGGCAGCGTCGTCATCCTTGGTCGCGGCGGCGAAATAACGGCGAATCTTTGACTTGGCCGAAGGTGTCTTGACGATCTTGAGCCAATCGCGCGACGGCTTAGAGCTCTTGTTAGTCAGAATCTCGACACGGTCACCCGTCTTGATCTCGTGCGTGAGCGGCGCCACCGCACCGTTGATTTTGGCGCCGACACAGTGGTTACCGACCTCGGTATGAACGGCGTAGGCAAAGTCGAGCGGTGTAGAGCCGGCACGAAGCGCCATGACCTCGCCCTTGGGCGTAAAGACAAAAATTTCCTGGTCGAACAAGTCGACCTTCAGCGAATGCAGGTATTCCTTGGCATCGGTGATCTCGTCAGACGCCGCCCAGTCGAGTGAGTGCTTGAGCCAGTTGATCTGGTCGTCCAGACGCTGCGCATCGTTAGTCTTGGAGGCAGACGATCCGCCCGACTTCTTATACAGCCAGTGGGCAGCGATGCCATACTCGGCCTGCTCGTGCATTTCGTAGGTTCGAATCTGAATCTCGAGCGGACGGGCCGTGGGGCCGATAACCGTCGTGTGAAGCGATTGGTAGTTATTGACCTTGGGCATGGCGATATAGTCTTTAAAACGACCGGGCATGGGATGCCACAGGGTATGCACGGCACCAAGCGTGGAATAGCAATCGCGCACCGAATGAGTGATGACGCGCAGCGCCACCAGGTCGTAAATCTCGGAGAACTCCTTGCCCTTGCGCTTCATCTTTTGATAGATGGACCAATAGTGCTTGGAACGACCGTTGATCTGAAAGCCCTCAAGACCAATGCGATTGAGCTCATCGGTGAGCGTCTTGATGGTCTCGGCCAGATAACGCTCGCGAACCTCGCGCGACTCGGATACCATGCGCGCGATGCGCTGGTAGGCATCGGGCTCCAAGTAGAAAAAGGACAGGTCCTCGAGCTCCCACTTGATTGAACTCATGCCCAGGCGGTCGGCCAAAGGCGCGTACACGTCCATGGTCTCGCGTGCCTTAAACAGGCGGCGGTCCTCGCGCAGAGCGGCAAGCGTGCGCATGTTATGCAGGCGGTCGGCGAGCTTGACGATGATGACGCGGATGTCCTTGGACATGGCGAGGAACATCTTGCGCAGCGTTAGCGCCTGCTTCTCGTCCATGCTGTCGACTTCAATGTTGGTGAGCTTGGTCACGCCGTCGACGAGCCCTGCCACGGTTTCGCCAAACAGACCCGAAACATCGGCAAGCGAGGTCTCGGTGTCCTCGACGGTATCGTGCAGCAACGCGGCGCACACCACATCGCAGTCCATCTTGAGGTCAGCCAGAATGATAGCTACCTCGACGGGATGGTTAATGTACATCTCACCCGAGCGCCGCTTTTGGTTGCAGTGCTTCTCGGCAGCAAAGCAGTAGGCCTGCTCCACATTGGAGAAGTCGTCCTCGTTCATATATTTGAGGCACAGACGCTCCAGCTTGTCGTAGCTGTCCGCCATAATCTCGGGCGGCAGCTCATCGGCATGCTTATAGTGCTCCATCTCCGAAAACGGCTGGAGGGTGGAATCATGGGCGGTACGGGCTGCGGCGTCCATCGAGGTCCCCTTCCCCTAGGCCCGCGGTACGATCGGGCGGTTAACTTTGGCTAGCATATCAGAAGCGCACGAATCGAGTGCCCAGCTCCGAAAAGCCGTGAACTCCATGCGCGAGCGCAAGCCCTCCAAATAGCGAATTGACCTGCTTAATTGCACGCGACCGGGGTTTTCCGCCATCGCGATGCGACGCGTATCGTCAAACCCCGAAACGCGGCAGAAACCGAGTTCTTCGAAGATTCCCAGGCCGCTTTCCACCGAGCGCTCGTCGACCGGCGTGCGGGCATCGATGGCAAGACACATCTGCGCAATGTCGATATCGCTCGCGCAGAATGAATCGTCCCCCGTCTTGCCACGGTTGGAGCGCCACATGGTCTGCAGCGCTCGATAGAGAGTGACAAGCTCATCGCGCTCGGGCGCGTAACAATCGAGCAGGCGCTCATTAATACGAGCGTCACGCGACGAATAGAGCAGGTGAATCACGGCGGGCTGTCCATCGCGGCCGGCACGGCCACTCATCTGGTTAAACTCAATCGCACCAAACGGCATGTGGTAGAGCACGACATGACGGATATCGGGCAGGTTGACGCCCTCACCGAAGGCAGAGGTCGAAACGATGCAACTGAGGCTTCCGTCGCGAAACGCTTCCTCGACACGGCGGCGATCGGAGCGCGCAAGCCCGGCGTTATAGAACGCAATATGGGTCGCGCAGTCGGGCACGCGTTTGCGCAACGTCTTGGCAAGCGCCACGGACTGGTCGCGCGAGTTGACGTAGATGACGGTCTTCTCCCCCGTCGCCACGATTGACACCAGGCGATTTTCGCGGCTCGCAAGGTCACGGTCGTCCTCGAGTTGCAGGTTCTCGCGAACGGTCTCGTCGACCACCGTCCTGGTAATCGGCAATACACGAGCAAGCTCCGCCACGACCGGGGCCGTCGCGGTAGCCGTTGCCGCCATGACAACGGGGTCGCCCAGGGCTTTGAGAATATCGGGCATGTCGAGGTAGGCGCTCCGGTCGCCGCCTTTGGCAAGACCGGCATGGTGTGCCTCATCGATAACGACAAAGCCAATACGTCCAGAACGTGCAAAGCGATCGCGATGGATAGACAGGAACTCCGGCGTCGTGAGAACGATGCCGGTGCGGCCCGAAGCCAGGCCGGCAAACACGTCATCGCGCGCCGCCTCCACGGTCTCGCCGGTCAGCACGCCAACGCCAATGCCGAGCGCGGCCATCGTCGAGGAAAGGTGGTAGGCCTGGTCGGCAACGAGTGCACGCAGCGGATAGACAAAGATGCTCGCACGCCCGCGAAGGACCGCCTCGCGTGCGGCATGTACATGAAAAATCAGAGACTTGCCGCGACCCGTTCCCATAACGGCCAAAACGCTCTGGTGGTCGGCCAGGGCGTCAAGCGCCTCGACCTGTGCGCGGTGCGGCTGGTTCGATCCGATAAAGCTGTGAATGAGCGAGCGCGTGAGCTCGGTATAGGAAAGCTGAGCGAGCGTTTCGCGTTTACGCGACTCCAGGCGCAGGCCAGAATCCGCCGGTTGTACGCCGCGGCGAAGCTCACATGCCGGATCGTCGATATTGGGCGCCGTGGCATCGCGCACCAAGACATCTTTGATCATGAGTTTGGGCTTCACGCGCCCCTGCCAATGCTCGGCAACGGCCTCGAACACCAAGTCGACGGCGCTGTCGCAATTGATAAGCCTGTCGATCTGCGGTACGCGAAACATGATTGCCGGCACGCTCGCGGCTCCATCCGTCGCCACGAAGCGCATATGCTCGCCGGTCTTACCCACCACGGCGCGATCACACATCGTCACGCCCTCGGCAGCCAGCAGCGGCACCTTATTACCCTGGCCAAACGGCTCAAGGCGGGAAATCTGCTCGATGGTCTCGATATTCAATTCGGAAAGGTCGACCGTGGCGGCAACCTCGTCGGTGTCCTCAAAGTCCTCGGCGGGAAGCTCGGACAACACGGCGGAAAGACGTCGACGAAACTCATCGAGCTTAGATGCCTCGATGGTCACGCCCACCGCACCGGCATGCCCGCCGCGGCGAATCAGCAGGTCGGAGCAGCGCTCGACGGCTTCGAACAGGTTAACCTTGCCTACCGAGCGGCCCGAGCCACGTGCTATACCGTCCTCGATAGAGAAAAGCAGCGCCGGCACGTGATATCGGTTGGTAAGGCGGCTCGCCACGATGCCCTTAACGCCCTCGTGCCAACCTTCGCCGCCCACGACGATTGCGCGCCCGCCGTCATAAGTCTCCTCGACCTTTGCCATGGCATCGCGCGTGAGCTCCGCCTCGATCTCGCGACGCTGGCGGTTGATCTCCTCGAGCTCGGCCGCCAGCGCGCTTGCCTCGATAGGATCGCGGGCAAGCAGCAAGTCGAGCGCCAGCTTGGGATCGGCCATGCGGCCGGCGGCGTTTAAGCGGGGAATGAGCGAGAACGATAGACCGTCCGCCGTAATGGTAGAAAGGTCGGCCTTGGCGAGCGCTGCAAGCGCAATGTAGCCGGGACGAGCCGTCACGCGCATCTGTTGGATGCCCTCAGCGACCAGCGCGCGGTTCTCGGGCGTCAACGGCATCATGTCGGACACGGTGCCCAGCGCCGCAACCTCAATCAGCGAACGCCAATACGACGGCTTGTCCAAACGCTCACCCAAAACCTGCACCAGTTTGAGCGCCACACCGGCACCGGCAAGTTCACGCGAGGGGCCCTTGTCCTCGAGTTTAGGGTCGGTCAGGGGCACGCCCTGCGGCACCTGGTCGGACGGCTCATGATGGTCCGTAACCACCAGATCGATTCCCAGGCTCTCCAGATAGGAGACCTCATCCTTGGCCGCGATACCGTTATCGACGGTCACGATCAGATTGGGTTGGGCGAGCTTGTTGACGCGGTCGAGCGCCGCGCGCGAAAGGCCATATCCCTCGTCAAAGCGGTGCGGGATGAATGGTGTGACATCGGCGCCAAACGTCCGCAGCGCCTCGGTCAACAGACAAGTCGACGTAATGCCGTCGACGTCAAAATCACCAAAGACGGCGATGCGCTCGTGGTTGCGAATGGCGCGCTCGACACGATCGGCAACAACCGACATGCCCGGAATGACGAGCGGATCGGCCCAATCACGGTCGAGCGAAGGCGTCAAAAATAGCTGTCCTTCCTCAACCGAGGCAATGCCGTGCGCAACCATAATGCGTGCCACCAGCCCGGGTATGCCCAGACCAGCCGAAAGCTCCTTTTCGAGCTCGGGATTTTGCTGAGCGACCGCCCAGCGATGCGTCGTCTTAAGCGATGACATAGGCACCCACCCCCGATAGGGGCAGGTCGCCGCGATACCTCTCACGGTTCATAGCGATGAGTCCTCTGTGTATGCCCGCTTCGGCAGGCAGATCTGTTGAACGGATTTATTATACCGTGCGGCACGGACGCAGAGCCTCGCAGCACGCCGTGGTTTCGGTAAACGATGCCGGCAATAGCCTCGAAATAATCGAGCGTTTCTGACGCACGGACGCATGCGAGCGTCTAGCATATCCATTCAAAACGGGTTCACGAGCAAAGGGAGTCACAAGAGCCTATGAAGCAATGGGTTGGACTGGGAAAGTTCCTCGCGGGGCATATGCAGGTCATCGTTCCGATTTGCGTAACGCTCGGCGTGCTCTTTCCCCAGCAGATCGGCGTACTCAAGCCCATCGTTCCCGCTCTCTTCGCCTTTATGACATTCCAAGGCGCGCTCAGTAACACCTTCCACCAGGTAGCTGAGGTGTTCCGCCGTCCGCTGCACCTGATTTTGGCGCTGCTCGTCTCGGCGGTGTTTATTCCCATAGCAGCTTATGCCATGGGATCGCTGTTCTTTGGCTCCAACCCCAATCTTGTCTGCGGCATCGTGCTCGAGTACAGCGTACCCGTGGCGGTCACTGCCTTTATGTGGATTAGCATGTTCGGCGGCAACGGCCCGCTCGCGCTTACCATCATCCTGACGTCCTCGGTTATCTCCCCTGTGACGATTCCGCTCACGCTTAAGCTCTTGCTGGGTGCCACTGTCTCGATCGATGTGCCAAGCATGATGCAAGACATGGCCTTTATGATCGCCATCCCCGCCGTGCTCGGCATCGTGATCAACGAGCTCACACGTGGATGGGGACACGAGAAGCTCTCCCCCGCGCTCTCGCCCGCCTGCAAGTTCATGATGATGGGCGTTATCGCCTCCAACTCCACCGCCATGAGTGAGTACGTTCTGCACATGAACGCGACGCGCCTGGAAGTCGCCCTCTTTATTTTGACCTTCGCCATCAGCGGCTTTATCGTCGGTTTTCTGATCGCCCGTGCGCTGCATCTGCCATATAGCGAGACGACTACCATGTGCTTTACCTGCGGCATGCGTAACATCTCTTCGGGCGCCGTCATCGCCACGCAGTACTTTCCGGGCGAAGTCGTGTTTCCCGTCATGTGCGGAACGCTGTTTCAGCAGGTACTCGCCTCGTTTATCGGGCATCTCTTTGAGCGTCTAACCGGCGAGGAGCGCGCCGCCCAGCGCAAGCGCGTCGAGGCCGGCCGCGACGCCACGGCACGCTAGACCGTCCGCATTACGCGGGTGTTAGTCTTGCTATACGAGCGTTTCCAGGTGCGCACGCAGGCGCTCGGCATCGATATCGAGCGTTGTCTCGGCATTGACCTGGGCCAAACGATAGCCGACAAAGTAGGGCGAAACCACCCAACGCGGCAGTGCCTTGGCAATGGTCCGACCGCCCAGGTGATAGAAGAACAAGTTGTACGACTCTGCGCGACCACCGTGGTGCTCGTTCAGGATATAGCGCAGAGCTACCTGGATCGCATCGGCGAAGAGATCCGTCTCGGCTTGATCTCGCATGTCATCGCTGGCGGCGATTCCCTGCGGGGCTGAAACATTGACCTCAAAGAATCCCATGATCGGTTCGGTTGAGATGTTGACCGCGATTCTCCCCTGTTGCCAGACATTGATGCCTTCGAAATTGGCGGAAGTCAGCGAAGTATAGCCGTCTTCCTGCTCCAAACCCACAATCTGCATGTGCGGATGAACGAGACTGCCGCCCGAGAGCGGACCCTTGTTCTTGTACATGAGCACACTGCGGTACTGCTGTGAATCGATCATCTGCTGCCAGCAACCCAGGGCAAACCTCATTACATGGTGGAGTTCATCCGACTCATAGGTCACCAGGTCTGCGTCGTGGTCGGCCGACTCGATCAGCACGGTTTGACGGGTGGCGCGCAGGGTTTTGAACTTATTCTCGAGCCAGATGCAGTCACCGTCGCGCCGAATGATATTGGCGAGCCCCTCGGTATCGCAAAAGGGGCACGCGGTGCCAGGGCGCCGGTTGTCGTCGGGCTTACCGCTCGCCTGCTGAACGTCAAATACCAGCGCCACGGGTTACGCCTCCACCGGCACGATCTTGGTGCCATGGAGCTCGGAGACGCCCAATGCCGCCGCCACGGTATCGCGGTTGGCCGTGGAAATGCCGCCGCCAGGAAGGATGGTCAGGCGGTCGCCCGCATACTCGATTAGGCGAGCTAGATGCTCCAGATTGTCCTCGATCGGCGTTCCGGCAGCACCACCATGCGTCAGGATACGCGTGATGCCGCAGTCGGCGAGCGTGTCAATGGCATCCAACTGAGCCTCAGGCGAGAGCTGGTCAAACGCCATGTGGAAGGTAATATCGATGGGCCCGCGCTTGCACTCCTCGGTCGCACAGCCCGCGGCCATCACGAGGGCGCCCAACGTAAGCTCGTCGAGCGCCCATCCGCCGGCACAAGGCTTGCAACAGCCAAAGACCAAGCCGTCGGCGCCGGCGCTCACGGCAAGGCCCAAGTCCATCTCCATCATGCGCAGCTCGTCCTGGTTGTAATGAAAGTCACCGCCACGCGGGCGAATCATGCACATCACTCGCGCATCATGCTCGTGAGCATAGCTGACCGCAGCGCTGATAACGCCGGCCGAGGGCGTGGTACCACCGACGGCAAGGTTGTCGCACAGCTCGATGCGCCTTGCACCGGCATCGATAGCCGCCGGCACCCGCTCAAAGTTCTCGGCACAAAACTCGTACAGCATAGATAGACCCCCAGACGAACTTCTATTTCCACACGGCATTGTCGCACTTTAAATACCAACCCGCACAATGATCCCTTGGGGACGGAGGAAAACGGATCGCCCAGTGAGTCGATTTGACCCGGCGATCCGTTTTCCTCCGTCCCCAAGGGATCATTTAAAAAGGGGCGCCGACCGGGATAGTCAGCGCCCCTTCGTTGAATGAATTAACCACCAAGATATGCTTTACGCACGTTATCGTCGTGCAGCAGCTCTTGGCCGGTGCCGGCCATGGTGATCTTGCCGGTCTCGAGCACGTAGCCGCGTGTGGCGATGGAAAGCGCCATCTGTGCGTTTTGCTCGACCAGGAGCACCGTGGTTCCGGCCTTATGCAGATCCTCGACGATCTGGAAGATCTGCTCAATCAGAATCGGTGCCAAGCCCATAGAGGGCTCATCGAGCATGAGCAGCTTAGGGTTACTCATAAGAGCGCGGCCCATAACGAGCATCTGCTGCTCGCCGCCCGAAAGGGTACCGGCGACCTGGCGACGGCGTTCCTTCAGGCGCGGGAACTGCTCGTAAACGCGCTCAAGGCCCGGAGCCGCCGTGGACTTGGGCTGCGTATAGGCACCCATTTCCAGGTTCTCCTCGACCGTCATCTGCAAAAAAGCGCGACGACCCTCGGGAACCTGAGCCAGACCCTTACCAACCAGCTTGTCGGCGGGCGTATGGGTGATATCCTCGCCCATAAACTTGATGGAGCCGGTCTTAGAGCGCAGCAGGCCCGAGACGGTCTTGAGCGTCGTGGACTTACCGGCACCGTTCGCACCGATCAGAGCCACGATCTCGCCCTCGTTGACGTTAAAGGAGATGTCCTTGATGGCGTGGATAGCGCCGTACCAGACGTTGATGTTGTAGACGGAAAGCATCGGCTCTGCCATTTAGTTCTCCCCCTTATCCTGCTTGCCCAGATACGCCTCGATAACGGCGTCGTTGTTCTGGATCTCCTCGGCCGTGCCCTTGGCGATGACCTTACCAAAGTTGAGCACGCAGATGCCCTCGCAGATGTTCATAACGAGCGACATATCGTGCTCGATAAGCATGATGGCGATGCCAAAGGTGTCGCGAATCTTGACGATGTTCTCCATGAGCTCCGCGGTCTCGGACGGGTTCATACCGGCGGCAGGCTCGTCGAGCAGCAGTAGCTTGGGGTTGGTGGCAAGCGCGCGAACGATCTCCAGACGACGCTGGGCGCCGTAAGGCAGCGATCCGGCCTGCTCGTTTGCCAGGTGCTCCATATCAAAGATGGACAGCAGTTCCATGGCGCGCTCGTGGGCGGCCTTCTCGTGCTTCCAATACGTCGGCAGGCGCAGCACGCCCTCAAAGCCGGAGTAGCGCTCCTGGTTGTGCAGGCCGACCTTAACGTTATCCTCCACCGTCATGGTATTGAACAGGCGGATGTTCTGGAAGGTACGGGCAATACCCATGCGGTTGACCTGATAGACCGACTTGCCCGAGGTGTCCTCGCCGTCGAGCAGGATGGTACCGTGCGTGGGCTGGTACACCTTGGTGAGCAGGTTGAAGACCGTGGTCTTGCCGGCACCGTTGGGGCCGATGAGACCGGCGATCTCAGTCTTGCCGATGGTTAAACTAAAGTCGTCGACTGCCTTAAGGCCGCCGAATTCAATGCCCAGGTGGATGCACTCGAGCGCCGGGCGCTGACCCAGGTCGCGGTCGGGAACGATGGCACCAGAAGGATACGGGACCATCTTGCCCTTGTTGAACTCAAACTTACTGGGCATCGGCTGCCGCCTCCTTCTTGGGAGCAAAGCGATCCTTAATGCGTGCGAAGAACGCCTTGAGCTGCGGGTTGTTGGTAAAGATCATGACCAGGATCAGCACGATGGCGTAGATGAGCATGCGGTAGTCCGAGAACTGACGGAGCAGCTCGGGGAGCACTGTGAGCAACGCCGCCGCGATGACGGAGCCGCGCATATTGCCCAGACCGCCCAGGACCACGAACACCAGGATGAGGATGGACGTGTTGAAGTCGAACTTGGTGGCGGAGAGCTGCGAGAAATTACCGCCGAACAGGGCTCCGGCAGCACCGGCGAGGGCAGCGGAAACCACGAAGGCAATCATGCGGTACTCGGTGACGGAGATGCCCACGGACTCGGCAGCGATCTTGTTGTCGCGCACGGCCATAATGGCACGACCGGTACGGCTGCGAACCAGGTTGAGCACGATCACGAGTGCGACCATAACCAGGATGGCGCCGGCAAGGAAGGACGAATAGGTCGACACGCCCGATGCTCCCTGCGCGCCCTTGATGATGGCGGTGCCGTCCTCGAGCAGGTGCAGGTCGTCGATTGTAGAGTTGCCCGTGATGTTAAAGATCACGTGCAGACCGCGGGAGTCGACACCCACAATGAGGCAGGTGACGATCTCTTTGATGATCTCGCCAAAGGCCAGCGTCACGATAGCCAGGTAATCGCCGCTCAGGCGCAGGACCGGGATACCGATCAAGAAGCCCAAGATGGCAGCGGCGATAGCGCCGACCACAATGCTGATGATCAGACGCATCGGGTCGGACGGAACGGCGCCCTCCAGCGCGACGGCGGTGACGATGCCCGTATAGGCACCGACGCTCATAAAGCCCGCGTGGCCCAGCGACAAGTCGCCCGCGATACCGACGACGAGGTTGAGGGAAATGGCCATGACGATATAGGCTGTGATGGGAACCAGCTGGCCGGCAATCATGCGCGGGATCATGTGGTTAGACTGCATAAAGAACACGATGGCGAACGCCACAAGGCACATGGCGTACGTGACAAAGTCGTGACGCGTCTGCTTGTCTTTAAGAAACTTCATAACGCTCACCTACACCTTCTCGGGGACGTACTTGCCCAAGAGGCCGGCAGGCTTGACGAGCAGGACGATGATCAAAACACCAAAGACGATGGAGTTGGCAAGGCTCGTGGAAATGTAGGCCTGCGCCATCGCCTCGATGATGCCGATGAGAATACCACCGACAAAGGCGCCGGGGATGGAGCCGATGCCGCCGAAAACGGCAGCGTCGAAGGCCTTGATGCCAGGCATGGCACCCGTCGTGGGCTGCAGCACCGGCGAGTAGGAGCACAGCAGCACGCCGGCGATGGCGGCAAGGGCAGAGCCGATGGCAAACGTCATCGAGATGGTGCGGTTGACGTTGATGCCCATGAGCTGAGCGGCGGCCTTGTCCTCGGACACGGCGCGCATGGCTTTGCCCATCTTGGTCTTACCTGTAAAGAACATCAGGCCGGCCATGATAACCAGGCAGGCGACGATGGTGACGAGCGAGACGGCGCTTACGTTGAACTTGGCCAAGAACTCCGGCACCTGGAAGGTGACGAGCGAAGTGAAGTTCTTGGGCGTGGCGCCCCACAGAAGCTGCGCGGCGTTCTGCAGGAAGTAAGACACGCCGATAGCCGTGATCAGAACGGCCAGCGGGCCTGCTTGGCGCAGCGGCTTATAGGCCAGACCCTCAATGAGAACACCGAGAACCGTGCAGGCCACACAAGAGAGAACTACAGATGCCCAGCCCGGGAGGCCGAGATACGACGTGGCGCAGAACGAGACATAGGCACCGACCATGATGACGTCGCCGTGAGCGAAGTTGAGCATCTTGGCGATACCGTAGACCATGGTGTAGCCCAACGCGATGATGGCGTAGACGCTGCCCATGGACAGGCCGTTGACCAGGTATTGGATAAAGACCGTCATGTTCCACATCCCCCTTTCGAATAGGTTTCCAGTTGATGTATGAAACAGGGACGTTACATCGTCCCTAGATACCAAGCAAGCAGGGAAGGCCAAAACCTCCCCTGCTTGGGATCAAAACCGCTCTATGTAAGGCGGCCTATTAGGCCTGTACATACTTGCCGTCGGTGATGACGTACGCCGTGGGCTCCTTCTGGACCTGACCCTTATCGTTCCAGGTGAGCTTACCGGTCAGACCGTCAACGGTAATCTTGAGCATAGCCTTCGACAGTTTCTCGGCGGCCTCGGTCGGATCGGCGTCGACACCAAGACCGGCCTCCTTGACGGCCTCGGCCACCGCGTGCACGCCGTCGTAGGCGTCGGCGGCAAACTGGTCGGGGGTATCGCCGTACTTATCCTTGTAAGCGTTAACGAAGTCGGCGTTCTTCTCGTCGTCGGCGGAGAACGGGGTCATGAGCAGCAGACCCTCGGCAAGAGAGGTGTCGAAACCCTCAACGCCCAGGATGCCGTCCATGCCATCGCAGCCCATCATCTTGACGTCGTAGCCCATGTCCTTGGCGTTCTTGAGCAGGACGGACGCCGGCGTGTAGTAGATCGGCGCAAAGATCATGGTGGCGCCGGCCTGCTTGGCCTTGGTCAGCTGGTTGGTAAAGCTCGTGGCGGAGTCGTCCTTAAAGGTCTCCTCGTCGACAATCTCGAGCTTGGACTCAGCGGCCTGGGCCTTAAAGGAATCTGCGATGCCCGAAGAATAGGCGTCGCCGGAGTTATAGAACAGCACGAACTTCTCGTCCGCATATTTCTCTGCCAGGAACTTGGCAGCGTTGACACCCTGGTTGGGGTCGGTGAAGCAAACCTGGAAGACGCAATCCTTGCCGTCGGTGACGTCCTCGGAGGACGCGGACGGGGTGATCATGAACGTCTTGGGGTCGTTACCGCACTCTGCGGCAACGGCAACCGACGCACCCGTGGTGGTCGGACCGACGAGGGCCTGCATGCCCCAGTCGAGCAGGGTGTTGAAGGCGTTGACGGCCTTCTCGCCGTCGGCCTGGTCATCCTCGGCCTTGCTGGCAAGCGGCAGCTCCTTGGTCGAGAAATCCTTGCAGCCAAGCTCGACACCCTGGGTAACGGACTTGCCGTAGGACGCGTTGGCGCCGGTCAGCGGGCCGATGGTGCCAATCTTAAACGAAGCGTCGCCCGACGCGGAACCGCTGTCGCCGCCGTTGGAGGAGCAGCCAGCTAGAATGGACATCGCCCCCAGACCTGCTGCGCTCGCGATAACGCTCCTGCGATTCATAACAGGGTTCAATGACTTACCGGTGAGGCTCGACATGCGGCTCTCCTCTCAAATCTCGTCGGGTTTCGGGTACCCGACAGGCCATCCTTCGCCGTGTTCGGCGTTCGCAAAATAGTAGACGCTTTAGTTGAGAAAAGTGGCGATTATTTCAACTTTTCTTTTGCTTTGTCCATTTATCCATAATTATGCGTATTTCTATCGGTTTATACAGTTTAGCCACTTTATTGTGTGAAAGTAATATTTCCATTCTGTTACAAGCGCCCCTGCCCTGATTAAAACAGCCTCACCGGTCGCGTTTTGTACGCACCTAGGCGGCGATGTACTTGCCGCCCTGAATCACATATGCCGTAGCGGGCTTTTCAACCTGGCCCTTGTCGTTCCACGTCAGCTCGCCCGTCAGGCCCTCGATCTTGATCTTGCGCATGGCCTTGGTCGGCTGGTTGATAAAGCTCGTGGAGGAGTCGTCCTTAAAGGTCTCGGTATCGTCGATGTCGAGCTTGGATGCCTTGGCCTGCTCGGCAAAGGCATCGGCGATCTCGCCCGAGACGGCGACGGCGGCACCGGTGGTGACGGGGCCGACGAGCGCCTGCATGCCCCAGTCGCACAGGGCAAACCTTATGGTGCAAACGTTGACAGTTTGTTACGGAAGTTCGTTTGTAGCGAGCGTGTTTCCAATGTTTCCGCAGCGTTTCGGGGGTGCCGTTTTGTGCGACTCCTGTTAACTGGCGAGCACGCGCCCTCGGTTCACGCTAGAATGCACTCAACCTTTAAGCGGTTAATCCATCCATAAGATGCACGAAGGAGCTATCTATGAGCGAACCCCTGCGCACCGTGAACGTCGGCCTCATCGGTCTGGGAACCGTCGGCGGCGGCGTGGCCCGTCTGATCAAGAGCCACCACGATGAGTACCTGGCAGCCTACGGCATCGACCTTAAGCTGACCCGCGCCTGCGCGCTTGCTTGGGAGCAGGCCGAGGCGGCAGGCATTGAGCGCGAGGCCTTTACGAGTGACTGGCACGACGTCGTCACCGACCCCGCCGTCGACATCGTCGTCGAGCTGATCGGCGGCGAGCATCCCGCAACCGAGATCTTTACCACTGCCTTTGAGCACGGCAAGCACGTCGTCTCCGCCAACAAGGCCCTGCTGGGCCGTCACGTCGAGACGCTTGCCGAGAAGGCGCGTGCGTGCGGCGTGCAGATTAAATGCGAGGCCAGCTGCGGCGGCGGCATCCCCATCGTGAGCACGCTTGAGCACGACCTGGTGGGCAACAAGATCCTGACTATCGCCGGCATCCTCAACGGTACAACCAACTACATCCTGTCGCGCATGGACGCCGAGGGCGCCGATTACGCCGACGTGCTCGCCGACGCACAGGCCAAGGGCTATGCCGAGGCCGACCCGTCCGCCGACGTCGACGGCTTCGACGCCGCCAGCAAGACGGCCATCCTCGCCTCCATCGGCTTTGGCACCCGCGTTACCACCGATGATGTGTACCAGCAGGGTATCCGCACCATCGGCGCCGAGGACATCGCCCAGGCCCGCGAGCTCGGCTACACCATTAAGCTGCTCGGCATCGCCCGCAACACCGACGCCGGCGTCGACGTCCGCGTGCATCCCACGCTGATCCCCGCCGACCACATGCTTGCCAAGGTCAACGGCGCCATGAACGCTGTTTACGTAGTGGGCGACGCCGTGGGCGAGACCATGTTCTACGGTGCCGGCGCAGGCTCCTTCCCCACCGCGAGCGCCGTCGTGGGCGATATCCTGTCGCTCTCCGAGCAGATCAGCCGGGGCGTGGCTCCGCTGCCCGAGATTGAGCCCTATGGTCACAACCTCGCCTTTAAGCCCATGGACGAGCTCCAGACCAAGTACTATGTGCGCCTGAAGGTCGCCGACCGCGTGGGCGCCCTGTCCGAGACGGTCGACATCTTTGCCAAGCACAACATTTCGATCTCGCTCATCAACCAAGTCGAGGACGGCAAGTCGGGCGTCAGCGATGCCTGCTCGGTCATCTTCCTGACGCACCGCGCGCTCGAGAAGGATGTCCAGGCTGCCGCCGCCGAGCTTGCCAGCGTCGACTGCGTGGCCGAGGTCGCCAACGTCCTGCGCATCGAGGACGTTGAGGCCTGGACCGAAGGCGTCATGGCCAACTAGTTCGGTTTACACCCCACAACGCATTTGCTCGAAGGGCTCCCGTCTGGTCTTGGACGGGAGCCCTTTTATTTGCACGCTCGGGGCGCATTGACGCGATCCGCGTTTGAACAATTTGACCGTTCGGTGTCAACCAGGGATACCGCTCACCGATAAGCAGGCATGTTTGCTTTTGTCCGCCGCTATCCTGTGCTGCGTACGTCCACCCCCGAAGAATGGAGGCACCATGTTGCTCGAGGGCAAGAAAGCAATCATCACCGGAGGCACGCGCGGTATCGGCTATGCCATCGCCTGCCGCTTTATCGAGGAGGGTGCCACCGTCACCGTCTTTGGCTCGCGTCAGGAGACCGCCGATGCGGCCGTTGAGAAGCTGACAGCCGTCTATCCCGACGCCAAGGTCTGGGGTCGCTCCTGCGACCTCACCTCACTCGAAGCCGTGACCGAGGCCTTTACCCAGGCTGCAACCGATATGGGCGGTCTCGATACGGTCGTCAACAACGCCGGAATCTCCCAGCGCTCACCCCTTTTGGACTATACAGCCGAGGAGTTCGCCAAAGTTATGGACCTCAACGTCGTCGCCGTCTTTAACGGTCACCAGGCTGCCGCCAAGATCATGACCGAGGCCGGCCACGGCGGCACCATCACTACCACAAGCTCGATGGTCGCCAAGTACGGCCAGCCCTCTGGCGTCGGCTACCCCACGTCTAAGTTTGCCGTCAACGGCATGGTCCAGTCGCTCTCGCGCGAGCTCGCCCCCATGGGCATTCGCGTCAACGCCGTTGCCCCAGGCGTAACCAAGACCGATATGGTCGCCAACCTGCCCGAAGAGGTCATCAAGCCCATCATCGCCACTATTCCGCTCGGTCGCATGGGCGAGCCCGAGGACGTTGCCAACGCCTTCGTTTTCCTTGCGAGCGACATGTCCTCCTATGTCACGGGCGCCATCCTCCCCGTCGACGGGGCAGCCCGCTCCTAAAGGTCGAAAGTTTCGGCTTCGAACCTCAACAGAGTTCAACGCAAAAGGCGCGCTGTCCGCATCAACCGCAGGCAGCGCGCCTTCTATTATTTGGACGGAACCCGTATCCCGACATTCCTTGCTACTTGCCGTCGTCGTCCTGGGCTTCATCGCGCGCGTAGAGCTCCAGCATGCGGCGGCGGTATTCGTGTACGGCGAGCTTGGCGCGCTCAAGGCGGCGGCGCTCACGCGGAGTCAGCTCGGACGGGTCAACCTCATCACCATAGGTCTTATCGGCAAGAAGACGCGCCGCGTCCACGATGCGGGCATCGATGTGGCCGCTCGCCGCCTCGGCGGAAAGACGCTCGGCAATCGTATCGAGCGTAGGCAGGCCCTCGAATACGCGACCGTGACCATGCGAGGTCAGCAGCTCGTGCTCGCGTGCAAGCAGGCTCGCCAAATCGTGATGGGCGCGCAGGATGTCGAGCGCATCAGATGGATGCTCGGCAACCTCTGCCACGGCGGCGACCGGTGCGGCGTCGACCACGCGGTAGAAGAGCTGCGCGAGCAATGGCATCAAGAACACCGTGATGGCACCGGCGGCAACCATGACCGACGCAATATCTTGCGACAGCGCGCCTGCGTTGACGGCAACGCTCGTCACGGCAACGATGATCGGCAGGGCCGTGGTGCAGTACAGGGCCACGGTAATGCGGCCATACGCCGAAACGTCGCGCGTCGCGGGACAAATGCTCATAGAGACAAGGATCGGCACCGCGCGAATGATCAGCAGCGCCACGATAAAGCCCACGAGTAGCGCGGGGCGCGACACCACGGCCGTCAGATCGATCTTTGCGCCCGACACGGTAAAGAACACCGGAATCAAAAAGCCGTAGGCCAGGCCGTCGAGCTTGGTCTCGAGCGTATGGTTGCCCTCGGGGATGATATAGCGCAGGACAAAGCCGGCGGCAAAAGAACCCAACACGATGTCGAGATCAAAGACGGCCGAGAACGCCACGAGCGTGACCAAAATAAGCACTGTCAGGCGTACAAACGTCTGCGACGTGGTATCGGCGCGCTCCTCGACAAACGCAAAGAAGCGGCTGCCGACGCGTTTGGAGCGGCTGGGGACCACGGCAAGCAGCACGCACACGGCGGCAAATAAGCCCAAGATCAGCAGCGTCTCGATGCCCGTACGGGCAGACAGCAGTACCGACATGGCGAGCACGGGGCCGAGCTCGCCCCACGTACCATAGGCAAGAATCGAATCACCGACGCGCGTTCCGGCAAGCAACCGCTCGCGCAAGATGGGCATGAGCGCCCCAAGCGCCGTCGAGGTCAAGGCGAGCGTCACGGCGATACCGTCGAAATGGCTGACCGAGAACCACGGGGTAAAGCGCACGGCAAGCCAGGCAATACCAAACGTGACGGCCCACGTCGCCAAGCCGTAGCGCCCCTCCACACCCGTAATGTTCTTAGGGTCGATCTCAAAGCCGGCAAGCAGGAACAAAAAGGCCAGGCCGAGCTCTGACACGAGCGAGACCTCGGCATCCACATGGATAAGGCCGAGCATATGCGGGCCCAGCACTGCGCCGAGCACGAGCAAAAAGACCGTCTCGGGAACGGGTTTTCCAGGAATCACCGAGGCGATGAAGGGGCTTGCAAAGGCCACGAGCGCGATGATGGCGAGCGAAACGAATGCCATGTGATGCCTTTCTCTTGTTTGCGCTTCACTGTAGCACCCTCGTCGTCCTCTACGCGCCGCGAGCTGTCGTATCATAGTGAGGTTTACAAACATGTGGCTCAAGGCGACCGCGAGGCTTGCCCCGTAAACCGACCGCTGCCGCATACCGTACCGTACGCCCAACCGATCAGGAAGGCAGGAACCAATGGTCTCTCGTATCTACGTGGAGAAGAAACCCGGGTTCGACGTCGAGGCTCAGCAGCTCAAGGGCGAGCTGACCGAGATTCTCGGCATCAAGGGCATCGAGGCCCTGAGGATCATCAACCGCTACGACGTCGAGGGCATCGACGAGGAGCTTTTCCGCTCCTGCGTGCCGACCGTCTTTAGCGAGCCCCAGGTCGATGTGACCTATGACGAGCTCCCCGCAAGCGATGGCGCCGTCTTTGCCGTCGAATTCCTGCCTGGCCAGTTTGACCAGCGCGCCGACTCCGCCAGCGAGTGCGTGCAGCTCATCAGCCAGGGCGAGCGCCCTGCCGTGCGTTCTGCCAAGGTCTATATGATCTCGGGCGCCCTGGACGAGGCCGCCATCGAGGCCATCAAGCACTACGTGGTGAACCCCGTCGAGGCGCGCATCGCCTCGCTCGACCTGCCCGAGACGCTGTACATGGAGACACCCGAGCCCCAACCCGTCGAGGTGCTCGACGGCTTCCGCGAGCTCGACGAGGCCGGCCTTGCCGCCTTTATCGCCGATCGCGGCCTTGCCATGGACGAGGCGGACATTGCCTTCTGCCAGCAGTACTTCCGCGATGAGGATCGCGACCCCACCATCACCGAGATCCGCGTGATCGACACCTATTGGTCCGACCACTGCCGCCACACCACCTTCGGCACCGTCCTAGATGACGTGACGATCGACGACGCCGTGGTGCAGCAGGCCTTCGACCGCTACATGGAGATGCGCCACGAGCTCGGTCGCGACGCCAAGCCCGTCTGCCTCATGGACATGGGCACCATCGGCGCTAAGTACCTCAAGAAGACCGGCGTCATGACCGATGTCGATGAGTCCGAGGAGATCAACGCCTGCACCGTCAAGGTAAAGGTCGATGTCGATGGCGAGGACCAGGACTGGCTGTTCCTCTTTAAGAACGAGACCCATAACCACCCGACCGAGATCGAGCCCTTCGGCGGCGCGGCCACCTGCGTGGGCGGCGCCATCCGCGACCCGCTCTCGGGCC
>CALJPV010000084.1:0-24906 GCA_937980385.1 uncultured Collinsella sp.
GGCGGCGCCGACACGGGCGGCAACGTTCCCGTCTCCCCGGCAGCGCTCATATGCTGCGCCCAAGCCGGCATGGCAGGTTGCTCGGCCCGCGGGGCCGAGTCTGGATACTTCACGGCCGCATCGACACGAACATTGTCGTTCCCAGCAAGCCCCTCAACCTCGTCGAGCTCATCGACCAGGCTCACGCCATGCACGTATCCCATATCTACAACCAGAAGCTCCTCGCCATACGGCACCGGCTCTCCGGCATCATCGTATGCAAGGGGATCCCGGGGGCACCGACCATGCTCGGCTTCCGCTTTTCCACAATCATCAACACGCGGGCCTCTTGTAGCGCGAGGCGCCCCGGGTTCCCTATCAACAAAAGCATCGGGCTCAATCGTCAGACACCGGTCGTAATCAACCGTTCCCTCGCCCGCGCGCCCGTTGCCGCATATGCTGCGCGCAGCGATAACCTCGGTCGCCCCCGCGCGAAACAGCCTCTCGATATCCGAAGGATCGAGCGTCTCTATCAGTACGACCACGCGACTCACGCGGCCCTCGGCCGTCAGACGCGCAACGGTCTTTCGCACGTCTTCGGCATCGAACAGGGCTGCCGCGATAATCGCCGCCCCGCGGCGCGACGGAAACGCCCGCGCCATGGACACCAACCCATCCAGGTCACCCACGCGAAGCACCTGCGCGTCCGCATCGCGGCCCTCGACTTCCCGCTGCAGCAATCCGTAATCACCACACGCGCAGCATGCAAGCCAGATCGCCTTCATCACTCGTCGCCTCCGCTCTTTTTGCCGCGCACCGTGGCGGGAATCGTCAAACTGACCGTCCCCTTGCCCGAGGCCCCCAGCAATTCCTTAACGTCTTCGGGGTCGGCCGCCAGCGTCACCCATTCGATCTTGCCTTCGCGCGTGGCACCGGCCTCTTCGCTGGTATCGATCACGCGCGCACCGCACAGCCGATCGGTCACGCCGTCCTTTTGCACGTACACATCCACGTAGCTGCCCACGCCCGTGGCGCCTCCGACCGAATGCTCGGCATCGACCGCCACCGAAACGGCGACCTTGCCTTTGGGCACCTCGAGCGTGTGGCTTTCGGTTTTGGTGTAGACATCGCAAATCACGGCATTTTTAGGGATGCGCGAGGTCGTCACGTCACCGCGCACGTGGCGCAGCTCGGTCGCCGCATCGCGCGGCAGCAGGCTCGCCAGCCATTCCTGGGTTATGACATTGGTCTCGTCGAGCGTCTCGCCCGCATCGATATCACGCGCCGCGACGCACACCTCGACGCGATCGCCGCCATACTTGGCCAGCGTCTCGGCCTGGGCCTGCTCGGCCCGAGAGCGGATCGACGATGCGTAGACCATGCAGAGCAGCGCGGCGAGCACGCCCGCGATCAGACTGATGGCGATGCGCTTGCTCTTGTTCACGGCCGCTCCTCTCAAGGTAGCACCGGGCGGATGCCCGTACCACCATTGTCCGAGCGGGCAAGCGGCAAAACGACGCGATCGCAATCTTGGTTTTAAGCGTCAAACCAATTGCCGACCAAAAGCTGACCGACCTGTCAAGCTCGTGGCAAGGTTTTGGTCAGCACGTCGGCAAAACGCACATTTAAGGACGCATCGGCAATAAAAAAAGCCGCCTCCCGTACCGTTGGGAGACGGTTGTCATAGCCACATTCAATTACAGATGAACATCGGGATCGAGCATCTGAGCACTCACGCGCATGGATGACGCCAGGTTTTGGAACGTCTCCAGGCGCAGGCTGTCGATTTGCCCGGCATCCTCGGCCTCGCGAACGGCGCAGCCCGGTTCGTGAGTATGTGTGCAGTCGCCAAACCGGCACGCACGCGACGCCTCGACGATCTCGGGAAACGCGCGCGCCAAGCCCCGCTCATGCCCCACGAGCGGCAAACTGCGCAGGCCCGGGGCGTCGGCAATAACGCCGGCGTCACCTGGCAGCGCCACCATCACGCGCGCAACCGTGGTGTGGCGACCCTGGTCATCACGTTCACGCACACCGCCAGTAGCCAACGTATCGTGGCCCAACAGCGCGTTGAGCAACGTTGACTTGCCGGCACCCGACTCGCCCAAGATCATGGCGCAGCTCCCGGCGGGAACGCAGGCGCGCACCTCGTCCAGGCCACGGCCCTCGGCAGAGGACGTCACGATTACGCGCACGTCCGGACCCACCAAGCGGTGCACGCGGTCCAGATCGCGCTCGAGCTCATCTGGCTCGCAGCGGTCGGCCTTGGTGAGTACCACCACCGGCTCGGCATCGCAGTCGAGTGCCAACACCAGCGACCGCGCCACACGGTCGAGCAGTACCTCGCCGGCGCCAAGCGCCTGCACGATCAGCACGCTATCCACGTTGGAGCAAAGCACCTGACGCTCGCCGCGAGCGCGTCCGCGCCAGCGCTCAAAACTCGTGCGGCGTGGCAACACACACTCGATCACGCCCATGTCGTGCCCGGGCGCACGGCGCACCGCCACGCGGTCTCCCACGGCGGGCAGCAGAACCTCATCCTCGCCACGCGACTTGGCAAACCCCACGGCATGCTCGGCACGAAAGGTGTCATCGGCAGTCGCCACCAGCGGAAACCCGCGATCCAGGCGCACCACGGCACCCAGCTGCATCTGCTCGGGCTCCTCGGCCTGGGCGCAAAAGTCGTCAAATGCCGCTTGCTGAGCATCATCGACCGGCAGATCGTCGAACGCAGGAACATCTTGCAGCGCGTCGAGCCCCGGCACGCTTGCCAGCAGCTTCTCGGCAGACGCGGGGGCCTCGGTCGCAAGCTTCCGACGACGATCGCGCTTAGCCCGCGCCCCCGTCGTCTTTTTCTTCGCCTTAGCCTTAGCCTTGCCCACAGATGCCTCCCAGCACAAAACCACACAACTGAGCAGGTATTTTAAATCAAAAAGAGCTGGCCGGGCAAAGCCCGACCAGCTCACAAACTTTCCCTCAGCCCTTTATCATCCGCGCAGGAGAAAAGCCAGCAAGGATACCGCAGGGCCCGCCCGCCGGGAGGGGTTTCCTAAGGGCACATCCCGCAGCCGCAAAGCGGCGAGGACGTGCCCGTGGAAAACCCCGCAGGCGGTCGGGCCCGGACAGGCACGTTACTCTTTCTCCACTGCGCGCATGATCGCCTTGTAGATCTCCATCAGCGGGATGATCAGGAAGGCAAGGCCCAGCGCGGCGATGACGCCCTTGAGCTCAAGCGTCACGGGACCAAAGAACATCTCGGCAAGCGTCGGCTGAACGGTCACGATAACCGTCAGTACCAGCGCCAGCGCGGCCGAAGCCCACAGCCACTTGTTCTGCTTCTTCATGCTAAACAGCGACGCACGACGGCTGCGCATATTGAAGCAGTGGAAGATCTCGACCATGTTGAGCGTGATGAAGGCCATCATCACGCCTTCCTCGTCGGCATTGCCGGCGATCATATCGGCGATGTGGATGTAGCCCATGTCAAAGTACACGCCCACAAAGAAGCTCGCCAGCACCAGCACGGTGATGATCAAGCCCTGGACCACGCAGTCCAGGCCCATATTGCCGGCAAAGACACCGTCCTTGGCGTTGCGCGGCTTGCGCTTCATGATGTCGCCCTCGGCATCCTCCATGCCCAGCGCGAGCGCGGGGAAGCAGTCAGTGACCAGGTTCACCCACAGCAGCTGCACCGGCTGGAAGATGGTAAAGCCGATGAGCGTGGCGATAAACACCGAGAACACCTCGGCAAGGTTAGCCGAAAGCAGGAACTGGATGACCTTGCGGATGTTGTCGTAGATGCGGCGACCCTCTTCGCAAGCACCGATGATGGTAGCGAAGTTGTCGTCGGCAAGCACCATGTCGGCGACGTTCTTAGTAACGTCGGTGCCGGTGATGCCCATGCCCACGCCGATGTCGGCGCGCTTGATGGACGGGGCATCGTTGACGCCGTCGCCTGTCATGGCCACGATCTGGTCGCGCGACTTCCAAGCCTCGACGATACGGGTCTTATGCTCGGGCTGGACGCGGGCGTACACGCCGTAGTCCTCGATGTGCGCGTCGAGCTCCTCGTCGCTCATGCGATCGAGGTCGGCACCGGTGATGGCATGGCTGCGATCGGTGACGATCCCCAGCTGCTTGGCAATGGCCACGGCGGTGTCGATATGGTCGCCCGTGATCATGACGGTGCGAATACCGGCATCGTGGGCCTCGCGGATGGCGTCGGCGACCTCGGGGCGGACAGGGTCAATCATGCCGGACAGGCCGCAGAAGACCAGGTCGTGCTCGAGCGCAGCGGGACTGCAGTCGCTCGGGACATCGGTGTAGGTACGGCTTGCCAGCGCCAGCACGCGCAGGGCCTCGTCGGCCATGGCCTTGTTGGCGGCCACGAGCTCGGCGCGACGCTCCTCGGTCAGGAGGACGACCTTATCGCCCTCGTAGATGTGGGTGCACAGGCCGATCACCACGTCGGGCGCGCCCTTGGTGTACTGCTCGTACTCGCCGTCCAGGGTCTCGACGACCACGGACATCATCTTGCGGCCCGAGTCGAACGGGGCCTCGCCCACGCGCGGGTGCTCGGCAGTCAGGCCAGTGAGACCAGCCTTGCCGGCATCGTTGACGAGCGCGCACTCAGTCGGCTCGCCCACGGCCTCGCCCAGTTCCTCGTCCCACTGGGCATCGGAGCACAGGGCCATACCGGCTAGGAACTTCTCCTTAGGCGCGGCGAGCTCGTGCTTGACGACGGTCATCTTGTTTTGAGTGAGGGTACCAGTCTTGTCGGAGCAGATGGTCTGCGTGCAGCCGAGGGTCTCGACGGCAGAGAGCTTGCGGATGATCGCCTGGCGTTTGGCCATCTTGGTCACGCCAAGCGACAGCACGATGGTCACGACGGCGACCAGGCCCTCGGGGATGGCAGCGACGGCGAGCGAGACGGCGACCATAAAGGTGTCGAGCAAGGCGGTCGGGTCGGTAAGGACGTTGCCCACGCCGTGGCGGAGGATATCAACGCCAAAGATCACGACGCAGATGACGATCACCATGATGGTAAGGATGCGGCTGAGCTCGGCAAGCTTCACCTGCAGCGGCGTGAGCTCTTCCTTGGCCTCGGCCAGGGCGCCGGCGATCTTGCCCATCTCGGTATCCATGCCGGTACCGACCACGACGGCGCGGCCGCGGCCGTACACCACGGTAGAGCCCATGTAGCACATGTTCTTGCGGTCGCCGAGCGGCACGTCATCGGTGCCCGCGGCAAGCTCGATCACGTTGGCGTGCTTCTCTACGGGCACGGACTCGCCGGTGAGTGCGGCCTCTTCGATCTTCATCGTGGCGCTCTCGAGCACGCGGCAGTCGGCCGGGACGGAGTCGCCCGCCTCGAGCATGATCACGTCACCGGGCACGAGCTCGGCGCTCGGCAGGTGCACGAGCTTGCCGTCGCGCAGTACCTTGGACTGCGCCGCGCTCATCTCCTGCAGGGCTTCGAGGGCCTCCTCGCTCTTGGCTTCCTGGACCACGCCCAGCACCGAGTTGACGATAACGACGAACATGATAATGACGACATCGGCAAAGTCGGGCTCGCCCTTGACCAGGCCCGTGAGCGCGCTGATAACCGCGGCTGCGATCAGCATGATGACCATGGGATCTGCCATCTGCTCAAAGAAGCGCTTCCACAGCGGCGTCTTCTCGGCTTCCTCGAGCTTGTTAGGGCCTGTCTTAGCGAGGCGCGACGACGCCTCGTCGTCGCTCAGGCCGAGGTTCTCATCGACACCTTGGTCGCTGAGCACCTCCGCCGCGGCGGACAGGTATTCCTTTTGCATATAGAGTCCCCTCCTGGGATTCGGGCCACTCAGCAGATTGATGCCCGATCATAATTCCCAGGAGAAGGGCAAGGGCTCATCAAGGCTGCCGTGCTGAGCGGCAGTTGATAGTGGAGCTATGGTACCCCAAAGCAACGCGTCTAGCCAAAACAATTCATTTGGAAATATGGTCCATAAGCAACGGTGCAGACCGTGTGATGCTCAATACTGATAAAACGTTTTTTCTTCGGCGCATCATCAAATTGAAATATCGCCCAGATAGCAGCGGTTAGAACGGTTGGTAAAGTTTTTGCATATACCGTTTTTCCGCAAAAAATGAACTTCTAATTCGGCATACGGTCGATTTTTGGGGGTATTCGGTCGTCATTTCGTTATAATCATCTCAGTTTTATTTCTTATGGTTTATCTATCAGCGCAAGACGATGTCAGATGGAGGTCTGAATGTACAAGCGCACTAAGATTGTATGCACCATGGGTCCCGCCTGCGATAGCGACGAGACCATCCGCGAGATGATCAAGGCGGGCATGAACGTCGCCCGTTTTAACTTCTCGCACGGCTCCTACGACGAGCACCACGGTCGCATCGAGCGCGTCCGTCGTATTTCCAAGGAGCTCGGTATGCCCGTCGGCATCCTGCTCGACACCAAGGGCCCTGAGGTTCGCACCGGCCTTCTGGTCGACGGCAAGAAGGTTGCCGTCAAGACCGGCGACAAGATCGTCGTCACCGCTCAGCCCACGACCGAGGATTTCCACGGCACCGCTGAGCACATCTCCCTCGACTACCTGGCCCTGCCCTCCGAGGTCGAGAAGGGCTCCCTCATCCTGATCGATGACGGCCTGGTTGCCCTCGAGGTCGAGTCCGTCGACGGCCAGGACATGACCTGCGTCGTCAAGAACGACGGCCTGATCGGCGAGCGCAAGGGCGTCAACATGCCCAACGTCAACATCTCGCTGCCCGCCATCACCGAGCGCGATCGTCAGGACATCCTCTTTGGCCTGACCGAGAACATCGACTACATCGCCGCTTCCTTCATCCGTGACGGCGAGTCCGTCCGCGGCATCCGCAAGCTTTGCCGCGAGAACGGTGGCGAGCACGTCACGATCTTCCCGAAGATCGAGTGCGCCTTGGGCGTCGAGAACTTCGACGAGATCCTCGAGGCTTCCGACGGCATCATGGTTGCCCGTGGCGACCTGGGCATCGAGATCAAGCCCGAGCTCGTTCCCCACATCCAGAAGGAGATCATCGCCAAGTGCAACGCGGCCTACAAGCCCGTTATCACCGCTACGCAGATGCTCGACTCCATGCAGCAGAACCCGCGCCCGACGCGCGCCGAGGTTGCCGACGTTGCTAACGCCATTTACGACGGCACCGATGCCGTCATGCTGTCCGGCGAGTCCGCTGCCGGTAAGTACCCGGTCGAGGCCGTCAAGATGCAGGCCAGCATTGCTCTCGAGACCGAAAAGTACCTCCCGGCTCACGCTCCGCTCGAGGTTCCGGCCGATGCTCACGGCACCCGCGTCGTCAACAACGTTGTGGGTATGTCCGCTGTGAACATGGCCACCACCGTTGGCGCCAAGTGCATCACCGTGCCGACGACCACCGGTCGTACCGCTCGCCTGATCTCGCACTTCCGTCCCAACATGCCGATCTGCGCATTCTCCCGCCACGAGTGGGCTGTCCAGCAGATGATCATGTACTGGGGCGTTATCCCGCACCAGGCCGAGATTACCCAGGGCACCGTCAACGGCACGATCGTCAAGGCGATCGAGACCGCCAAGGAGCTCGGCTACGTCGAGGCCGGCGACCTGACCGTCGCTACCGCCGGCGATCCCCGCATGAGCGTCCAGCTCGAGGACAAGGTCTCCTCGACCAACGTTGCTTACGTCGCTCAGGTGCGCTAAAACGCACTTGCAAGCACACTTGCATTGCAAAGGGCCCGGAAGGCATTGCCTTCCGGGCCCTTTTTCTGTGCCAATGCCGGCGCACGGCAAAACACGCACTCATTTCTTTACCAAAAGCGCGAAATCCACCCTTCGAGGCCCAAAAATAAAGTCCCAAGCGCTAAAAGTGTTCGCCCGGTGGCAAACCCACACCTTAACCGACACTGCTAAATCGTTTTAGCAAGAGTCAGATCGACCTGGTTTTCGGAAGTGCGGGGAAAAATTGCTTACCTCCGAGTACAAGCCCTTTTATTTCAACAAAACCCCTGATAAAGTTGGCTCAAATACCGCTTGTGCTTTGCCTGTTTGTCTTTTTCCCCGCACTTCCGAAACCGATAGCTTTTCTAGCCCAAACTACGCTCAAACGATCGGATCGCTATGTCATTTCTTGCCTGCGGACCCACGGCTTTTCAGTACTATCGCATCCCGCCCCAGATACTGGGACTCTATCCGGCAATCCTGCCGCCCGACCATGACCATCGCTTGGTGCACTACTCAAAACAACCAGTATTTAAAGACTTGCTCGGCACACCAGTTTGGAGATTCGTGGGCGAAAGAAAACAGCGCGCGAACGGAAAGCTATTTCATAGCCGTCTGCTAACCCAAGAGCCGCCTCCTGGGTCGTTTAGGCAGACTGAGCATGGGTTTGATGTCACTTCACCGGAGTTCACGCTGCTCAGCCTTGCCACGCAGGTCTCACGCAGCCAGTTACTCATGGCTTGCTACGAGATGTGCGGCTCCTTTGCAGTGTTTAAGCCCTGCGAGCGAACGCGACAACAACTCGATGAAGCTATTTCGCTTAAGCTCATTCCGCCCAGCTGCGGCTGGGAGCGAGTTAACGACACCAAGGGCAATGAAACCAACTTGTGGAAGCGCACGCCGCTTCTTACCGCAACGGATATCGCCGCGTTCGCCAAGCAAGCCGCAGGCCTGCGCGGCGTCAAACAACTGCGCTGGGCGGCCGAGCACATGACGGGGCAGACCGCCTCGCCCTTCGAAGTACAGACCTCCATGCTTGTCTCGCTCCCCCGCGACGAGGGCGGCATGGGCATCAACATCGTAAACAACGTGCGCATCCCACTCAGCGACGCCGCACGCTCACTGTATGACAAAACCTGCTGTTACGCCGATATCCTCATCGAGAGCAACACCGACAGCATGGGCGTCATCTTGGAATGCCAAGGCCGCTCCGCCCACGATGGCGAAGCCGCGAGCCTCTCCGATGCCGAGCGCGCCACCGCACTCACAAGCATGGGCTACGACGTCATCCAGATTACCTACGACCAGATTAAGGATAAAAAGAGCTTCGGCCACATAGCCCAGCTCATCCATAAAAAGGCCGGGCTTCCCCACGTCCCAAAGACCAAACAGGAGCGCACTGCCGAAGATACCTTACGACGAGAGTTACTTGTCGATTGGAACGAGCTGTTCACTGCCGGGCCGGCCAGCTAGCAGCTAGCGATCAGGGGCAGAGCGGGCACACCGGGTGATGCGACGCGGGCGGCAAATCCCACCTCAGTTAGCTCGACGACCTCGGTAAACGTTGCATCGAAAAACTCCTCGGTTAGCAAGCGATACGGCGGATGATCGGGCTCGCCGGGGTTTTCGCGTACAATCTCGTGCATAACGCCGATGGTCTTGAGCACATACTCCTTATGGATGGGATACTGACCAAAACGCGTCGCCGCAGTATACAGGCGATCGGTCGCGCGCGGAATCGAAACAATGCCGAGCGTCTTGCCAAACCAGTCAAAGTCGCCTTGCTTTTTAATGCGGAATTCCTCGCACGGCTTGCCGCCGTGCGCCTCCAGGTACTGGTTCACGCGGGTGTTCCACACGGTATCGGCCACAAGGTGAGACCAAACGCCCAGCGTCAGATCGAGCAGCGACTGCGCCACATCTTCGGACGCAAGCGAAAACTCACAGGCGCCGGGGCCGGCAACCGGCTCGGCGTCCTTGTAACGTTGGGGATAATGCACCCGATTGAGTCGCTCGCGTTCCTCGACAATCGAGGTGGCCTCAGCAGGTTCGCCCGCGGGTGCGCCTTTGAGCAACGGCGCCACATAGGTATCCCAGAACTCATGCTCACGAGGCTTAGGGATGGGCTCAGGCTTGGCAAAGTGCGTAATGCGGTACGGGATGGGATCGGCAATGCCAGGGACCATATAGCCCACGAAGATATCCGGAACCACGCAGCCAAACAAAAAGGCATTGCGGTCGCGCACGCTATTGGCAAGCGCACCGGTGCGCTCCAGCAAACGCTCCGTCTGAGCGATATGAATGTTCCAGCTTGGCATAGCCACCCCCATAAAAACCTGGATAACTATACCATCACGGCAAAGCCGCGCGGGCGGCTACGCACGCTCTACGCAGCAACTATTCCGCAGCGCCGCTCTCGGTTCCATACGACGACACCGGCGCCTCAACCACATGGTGATATCGATCGATATAGATGGCGCGGGCACCCATGCGCCGCACCAAATCCTGATGGTGTGTGCTCATCAAGACCGTCTTGCCGGCAGCAACATAGGCCAGTAGAAAGTTGACCACGATGTCGCACGAGTCCTCGTCAAGTCCGTTGGTGGGCTCGTCGAGCACCAGGATATCCGGGTTCATCGACACCACCGCAGCCAGCGCAACGCGCTTCTTTTGCCCGCCCGAGAGCTGATAGGGAGAGACGTCGGCAAGATCGGCAACCTGGAACAGCTCCATGGCATCGCAGACGCGGCGCTCGAGCTCGTCTGCCGGCAGCCCCATTTGAGCCGGGCCAAACGCGACTTCCTCGCCGACCGTGGCACAAAAGAGCTGCGCATCGGCGTTTTGGAACGCAAAGCCCACGCGCTGATGGAACCGCTGGGCCGTCGCGGAATCCTTGAGATATGCGGCATCGACCGCATACCCGTCGAACAGGTACGCACCCGCGTCCGCAAGCTCAAGGCCGTTGATAAGACGCATGATCGTCGTCTTGCCGCAGCCGTTAGGACCAAGCAGAGCAACGAGCTCCCCACGGTTCACCTGCAATGAAACGCCGTCGACCACCGTATGACCCGCATAGGAAAACACCACGTCGCGAAACTCGATGAGCGGCGTGACCTCGGCGCCGGCAACACCGCTCACACCCATCGCGTTATTCGTATCGTTTGCCAAAACGTCGCCCTTCCCTACTCACATCGACGGTTCGACCGTCCGCGCTACAACATCGCGCACAACACGGCGAGCAACGTCACAACGGCTGCGTAAACGGTATCGCGCCAGCCAAAGCCGCTCCGCGCGGGAGCCGGATACGCACCGGCAAAGCCGCGGCACAGCATGGCCTCGTCCATCGCGCGGCTGCATTCCATCGCCTTGATAAACGTCATGCCCATGATACCCGCCAGCGAGTCGGTGCGCGAAAAACCCGCAGGCGCGGAACCGATGCTACGCAGCATGACCGATTCGCACAGATCGTGCGCCGTGCGTCCCAGCACCTCGATATGCTTGAGTGCCATATCAAACGTAAAGATAACCTCGTCGGGCAGGCGCAACATCTTAAGCGCCGCCGACATGCGGCTCCAGGTGAGCGTCCACGAAACGCCCAGCACTAGCGACACATTAATAAACGTCTTGAGCGCGATCTTGAGCATGGCGCCCGTGGCAGACGCGCCCAACAGCAGGGCAGGCAGCGCCAGAACCACCGCAAGCCCCGTGGCGCCAAGCGCCGGTACAAAAGTCGCGCGCAACCCACGTGCGGGGCGCACCGCGACCAGCACCAACGCGATCGCCGCCATAAGCATCAGGTACAGCGGGCTTTGTGTCAGGCACACGCACAGGACGCAAACGAACATCCCCACCAGGCGCACCGGAGCCGAAACGCAAGAAAGGGCGCGGTCGACCATCGACCCGCCCTCGTGCGCGCCTCCCCCCAGGCGAACCCGCTCAAGCAGGCTCGCCAGGTGCAGGACATTCTTTTGCATCACACGATGCCGAGCCCCCGCGGGCTCGTATCGCTCCTCGGTCGCAAGCCAGCTAGGCAGCTCGGCTATTGCCATGAGCACCGCTTTCCTTGACCGTAAGCGAGATCAGACGGAATGCGATGGTGAGCACCGCCACGCCAATTACGCCCGAGAGGATATACATGGCAGCCTGACCGGCAAAGCCAAGACCCTGCTCCTCGGAATAGGCCTGCAGGTAATCGCCCGTGGGCAGGGCATCGGCAAAGGTCGGGGTATCGAGGCCGACTGAAGCCTGCAGGCTGTCGTCGCCAGCCTCCTGAACGGCGGTCGCGGCGCCCTCGGCGTCCCACTCACCCCAGGCGTCACCCGTGGCCAGTAGGCCCAGCGGCGTGGCCACGACAAGCACGGCAACCAAGATGAGCGTGGGGACCAGCGAGGTCTTCTTGGCAGCAGCGCCCTCGGCAGCAAGCTGGCCATCGACGGCCTCGGGCCCGACGATAATGCTCGGCGCCGTCTTCTTAATGAAACCGTAGATGGCGGCCGTCGCCACGCCCTCAATCACGCCGGCGACCAGCATATGCGGGATCAACATGGCCGGAATAGCCACAGACAACGGGAAGGGGCAGTACAGCGGCGCACCTGAAGCGTTGGTAAAGAGCATCGGCTGAATACCAAACTCGATTGCCGCGCACAGGGCCGCCAGGCACAGGCCGACCCAGCCGCTCACGATGGCAGAAACCGAGGTGCCCCAGCTCTTGTCGTACAGACGGCTGTTGAGCGCACGGAACACGATAGCAGCGACAAACGGCAGCACAAAGGCCATGTTAAAGCAGTTGGCGCCAAACGACAGAACGCCGCCGTCGCCAAATAGCAGCGCCTGCAGCGCCAGCGCGACCGAGACAGCGATAGCCGCGGCCTCGGGGCCCAGCAGCAACGCGATGAGTGCGCCGCCGACGGCGTGGCCTGTGGTGCCGCCGGGCAACGGCACGTTGAACATCATGAGCAAGAAGGAAAATGCGGCGCAGATGCCCAGGAAAGCCATGTGCTCGCGATCGAGCGTGGCGCGCACCTTCTTGATGCAGTGGACCCAAACGGGCACCATTGCCACCGCCATGACGGCATCGGTCTGCGGGGACAGATAATTATCTGGAATGTGCATGTACGCCTCCCGGTTGTCGGCGCACGGAATTGCAACGCCGCTTAAATCACCTTGCCAGTGTTACGTATTGTCAAATTCGTAACACGCCGCGGGCTATCATAGCAAAACGGCGCACTGCCGACAAAGCAGCACGCCGTTATGTAATGCGCGTGTCATATATGCAGGCTCAACGGTGCCTTATACCGAGCATAGCAGTCACGTAGGACTCGGCGGCAGCCACCGCTGACCCATACCCCAGCGTAGAACCTAGCCGCGGACCTCGCCGTTTACGCCCTTGCACACCTTGGTGACGATCTTCTGGTGCGCCTTCTCGACCTCTTCGCTGGTGAGCGTGTGGTCGTCGGAGCGATACGTAAGCGCAAAGGCCATGGACTTCTTGCCCGCTCCGATGCGGATGGGATCGCGGTAGACGTCGAACAGGCGCACGCCCTCGAGCAGCTTGCCGCCGGCGCTGGTAATACGGCGCTCAAGATCCTCGCAGGTCACGGAGTTGTCGACCACGATAGCAAGGTCGTGCTCAACGGCAGGGTACTGCGAGAACTCGCGGTAGTTCTCCTGATTGCGGGCGCCCTTGATCAGCTTGTCCAGGTCGAGCTCAAAGGCAACGACGACCTCGTCGATGCCCATGGCCTCGCGCGCCTCGGGGTGGATCTCGCCGACCCAACCCAGCACGGTACCGCCGGACAGAACCTCGGCGGCGCGACCCGGCTGCAAGAAGGCATAGCCCTCGCCCTCGGCGGGACGGAAGCGGACCTTCTCGATGCGCAGCTGGGCGAGCAGCTCCTCGACAATGCCCTTGCCAAAGAAGAAGCGCAGCTTGCGGTACTTCATGTTCCAAGACTGCTCGCTCCACTGGCCCGAGAGCACGCCCGCCACGGACTTGGTCTCCTTGGGCAGGCTGGCATTCTCGCGGCCGTGGAACAGGCTGCCGACCTCGTACAGGTGCACGTTGGGCGTGCCGTGGGCCTCGTTATAGGCCACAGACTGCAGCAGACCCGGCAGCAGCGAGCGGCGCATCTCGGTCTGCTCGGCCACCAGCGGGTTCATGAGCACCACGGGGCAACCGCGGCCCTCGGTGGACATGCCGATCTTCTCCAGGTCGCCCGGGGCGGCAAAGCCAAAGGTCGTGGTCTCGTTGAGGCCGCAGGCGCGCAGGATCTCGCCGACCTTGCGGGTGAGCTTCTGCTCGCGGGTCAGGCCGCCGATGTGGTTCTTGGCAGCCGGGATGGTCGCCGTCACGCGGCCCATGCCCCACAGGCGCAGGACCTCCTCGATCAGATCAATCTCGCGCGGCAGGTCGGGGCGGAAGCTCGGCGGGGTGACCATAAAGTCCTCGCCGTCGCGCTCGACGGTGCAGCCCAGGCGGGTGAGCGAGCGCTCGATAAAGTCGGGTTCGATGTCGGCACCGCAGATGGCATGCACGCGGGCCAGGCGCAGCTTGATGCTGTCGATGGTCTTGGGCGCGGGGAACACGTCGACGTAGCCGGGAGCGACCTCGCCGCCGGCGATCTCCTCGATGAGCGCGCAGGTAACGTTGGCCACATCCACGCAGCCGGTCTCATCGACCTGGCGCTCAAAGCGAATGGAGGCGTCAGAGATCAGCGACAGATCGCGGCTGGTGTGCGAGGTGCGACCGGCGTTGAAGCAGGCACTTTCGACCATCACGTCGACGGTGTCGTCCTCAATCTCGGAATCCATGCCGCCCATAACGCCGGCCAACGCCACGGGACGCTCGCCGTCGGTGATAAGGCCCATGCCGGCGTCGAGCGTGCGCTCCTCGCCGTCGAGGGTCGTAAACTTCTCATCCTGCTGGGCGGCGCGAACCACCACGCGACGGTGGCCATCGCGCTCGGCAAAGGTGTCCAGGTCAAAGGCGTGCAGCGGCTGACCGGTGAGCATCATCACATAGTTGGTGATGTCGACGATGTTGTTGTGCGGGCGCACGCCCAGGGCGTTAAGGCGCTTGACCATCCAGTCGGGCGAGGGGCCGACCTTCACGTTGCGCACGATGCGGGCGACATAGCGGTCGCACAGGCCCTCGTCGGCAATCTCGACGGAAAGCTCGTCGTCGGTCGCGCGGCCGGTCTCGGCCTTGATGGCGGGCAGCTCAACGTGGAAATCGCGGTCGAAGATGGCGCCGGTCTCGCGGGCCATGCCGATCATGGACAGGCAGTCGGGACGGTTGGGCGTGATCTCGCAGTCGAGCACGGTGTCGCTCGAGCCCACGTACTCGGCAAACGGCATGCCGCAGGGCGTATCCTCGGGCAGGATCATAATGCCGGAGTGGTCGCCACCCAGGCCGAGCTCGCGCGCGGAGCAGTTCATGCCCATGGACACGACGCCGCGAAGCTTGCTCTTCTTGATCTTGACGTCGCCGGGAAGCACAGCGCCGATCATGGCCGTGACAATGTGGTCGCCGGCCTCAAAGTTCTGCGCGCCGCAGACGATCTGCAGCGGGGCGGGGTTGCCGTCGGCGTCGAGGTTCTTGTCGCCCACGTCGACCGAGCACACATACATGTGGTCGCTATCGGGGTGCGGGGTCTTGGTGAGCACCTTGGCGGTCACCACGTGGTCGAAGGACTCACCCACGGTGTCAATCGCCTCGACCTCGGTACCGGTACGGATATATTCGTCCGAAAGGGTCTTGGGATCCTCCGGAATATCGATCATGGTCTTGAGCCAGTCGTAAGAAACGCGCATGTAGCTCTCCTAGTTCTTAATCTCCGCAAAGGAAGGAATATCAAATGAAGACGTTCGCCTTAGGGTTGTCCAGGTGCCCCAGGTTGGCGTGAAAGAGGAGCGACGCGTACTAAAGGTACGCGAGCGACGGTTTGAACGCCAAGATGGGGTGCCTGGGCAAGCCTAAAATTGGTTCAGGAAGCGCATATCGCCTGTCATCAACGTGCGCAGGTCGGGCAGGTCGTAGCGCAGGGCCGCGACGCGCTCGGCGCCAATGCCAAAGGCGAAGCCGGTGTACTTCTCGGGGTCGATGCCGCAGCTGATCAGGACGTTGGGGTCGACCATGCCGCAGCCCAGGATCTCGATCCAGCCGCTGTGCTTGCAGAAGTTGCAGCCCTTGCCGCCGCAGACGTGGCAGCTCACGTCCACCTCGCAGCTCGGCTCGGTGAAGGGGAAGAAGTGCGGGCGATAGCGCGTCTTGCGATCCTCGCCAAACATGCACTTAACAAAGTAGTCGAGCGTGCCCTTAAGATCGCCAAAAGTGATGCCCTCGTCGACGACCAGGCCCTCGATCTGGTTGAACTGCGGCAGGTGACAGGCGTCGGCCGTGTCGGGACGGTAGACGGTGCCCGGGCAGATCATGTAGATGGGCGGCTTCTGCGACTCCATAGTGTGGATCTGCACGCCCGAAGTCTGGGTGCGCAGCAGCACGTCGGACTCGCCGTGGGCGTGAGCCTCGGGGTGTGCGACGCTGCCGGGGTTGTTGTCGACCACGTAGAAGGTATCGCGGGCCGAACGGCTCGGGTGATCCATGGGGGCGTTGAGCGCGGTGAAGTTGTAATAGGAGGTGTCGACCATGGGGCCGGACTCGACGGTGTAGCCGATGCCGCAGAAGATGTCCTCGGCCTCCTCGATGATCTGCTTGATCAGGTGCTGGTGACCGATCTGCGGACGGATGCCCGGCAGCGTGATGTCGACGGCCTCGTGCTCGAGTGCGTGCTTGAGGGCGGCGGCCTTCATCTCGGTGGCGCGCTCGTCGAGCATGCCCTCGATCAGCTGGCGCATCTCGTTGGCGCGCTTGCCCATCACGGGACGATCCTCGGGGGCGAGCTTGCCCATCATGCGCATCAGGCCGGTAATACGACCCTTGCGACCGAGCAGCTCAACGCGCGCAGCCTCGAGCTTGGCGGCGTCGTCGGCGCCTGCGACGAGCTCCTTGGCCTCTTCCTCGAGTTTGACCAGATCATCAATCAGACTCATGTCTTCCCTTTCGTCTCTCGCGCTCCCCGCTTGCCGGGGCGGCTGCCGCCGTCTGACGTTGCGAGAACGCGGCCCGGTTCGGTAACAAAAAACCGCCCTCGGGCATGTGCATTGCCCAAGGACGGTTGAATTCCGCGGTACCACCTTGTTTGACCCGGCGGATGTCTGGCCCGCCGCGCCCACTCTTTGCCCCTTGTCGCGAGGCACACGGCTTCCCTACTGGGGCTTCGCCGCCGCTGGCCGCGCGCCCGTTGAGGTCGCTGCTCGGGAGTGAACGCTTGGCCCTTGCCGCCGCAGGAAGGCTTGCAGCCCATGACCTTCCCTCTCTTGCCGGCGACGCGGCGGGCAAAACCCTCTCCGTCAACGCATTGGGCTATAGGATAACACATTCTGCGAGCATATCGCCGCGTTCCGTTTTGTTCGCGCTGGGTACAAGGCAGGTAGCTGTGCAAACTGGCCGTGCGCCCATCCGTGGCGCTCGGCTCGCGAGATCAAGGATATGGCATGGGAAAGAAACACGATAAGAAGGCCAAGCCCGCAGCGGGCAAGACGCCCAAAAGCATGAAGGTCGATAAGGCCGTCAAAAAATTCCGCAAGCTCGAGGGCAAGCTGTGGACCCGCGAGTACCTGCTCAAGATTGCCGAGTTTGACGGCGCGACCATTGCCCCCGCCAACGGAGCTGCGGCCCGCGCCGATGCTATGGGCACCCTTGCCGGCGAACATCACAAGCTCCTGACCAGCAAAAAATCCGTTGAGCTCGTGCGCTCTCTCGCACGCGAGACCGTCGCCGGCGGCGAGATCGACGACCCGCAGTTGCTCGACGAGATTCGCGTACTCGGCCGCGACCAGCGCGAGGCAAGCGCCATCCCCACCGAGGAGGCCGAGGCCTGGACCAGGCTCACCTGCGAGGCCGATGCCGTGTGGCACAAGGCCAAGACGGCCAATGACTGGGCGAGTTTTGAGCCCTATGTGGATAAAATCGTCGCCCAACTTAAGCATCAGGCCGAGCTCATGGACCCCAAGCGCGACCCATACGACGTTTGGCTCGACCAGTACGAGCGCGGCCTTTCCACCAAGAGCTTCGACGCGTTTTGCGACGAGGTCAAGGCCACGGTCGTGCCGCTCGTGCACGCCATCGGCGAGCGCGGCCAGCAGCCCGAAGCCGACTTTTTGCACGCCCGCGTGCCCGAGGCCGCCCAGCGCGCCATGAGCTTCGACCTCATGAAGCTCGTCGGCCTGGACCTGGACGACACCACGCTTGCCTTTACCGAGCATCCGTTTAGCGAGGGCTTTGCCGTGGGCGACGCACGCATCGCCACGCACATCTACGAGGACGATTGCATCTCCAACGTCTACAGCATCATCCACGAGGCCGGTCACACCATGTACGAGCTGGGCGTGAACCCCGCTTACGCGCGCACGTGCCTGGAGGGCGGCACCTCCATGGGCATCCACGAGAGCCAGAGCCGCTTCTTTGAGAACACCGTTGGCCGCAGCCGTGCCTTTATGGGACCGCTGCTCGAGGTGCTGCGCCGCCACGCGCCCGAGGTCTACGGCGACGTCGACGAGGACACGCTCTACCGCGCCGTGAACATCGCGCAGCCGTCGCTGATCCGCACCGAGGCCGACGAGCTCACCTACCCGCTGCATATTATAGTGCGCTACCAGATCGAGCGCATGCTGTTTGCCGGCGAGGCCACGGCCAAGGATATCCCCGCGCTTTGGAACCGCTTTATGGACGAGTACCTTGGCATCCCCGTTCCCGACGACACGCACGGCTGCCTGCAGGATACGCACTGGAGCGGCGGCTCGTTTGGCTACTTCCCCACCTATGCGCTGGGTAGCGCCTACGATGCCATGTTTGTGCCGGCCATGTGCCGCGACGGCGTCGACCTCAACGAAGCCTGTGCGAGCGGCGATCTGACACCGGTCCGCGCCTGGCTGGGCGAGCACATTTGGCAGTGGGGCCGCGCCAAGGACGCGCCTGAGCTCATCAAGGGCGCATGCGGCATAGCCTTTGACGCCCGCTATTACTGCAGCTACCTGCAGGACAAGTTCACCACGCTCTACGAGCTGTAAAGCTTAGGCAACTCGCCAACGCAAAGGGGCGCCGCAGGATCTATCCGCGGCGCCCCTTTTCCACCTAAGCCAGAGACCCGGCACTTGGAGACGTTCCTTTTTTGCCGGCACAATAGGAACGTCCCCAAGTGCCGGGCAAGCGAACAAGGTGACGTAAACGAAAGGGCGCTGACCTTCTGGTCGCGCCCTTGAAATTGAACGTCAGATTGCCGCTTGGAGCCGTTTGCAGCGTCGAGCGGTTACGCGGTTTGGTAAAACCGCGTAACTAAAGGGCTTCGAGTGCAGCGGCGATGCGCTTCATGGCGGCGTCGGCGGCCGGTTGGTCCGGAGCCTCAGCCAGCACGCGAATCACCGACTCGGTTCCGCTCTTGCGCACCAGCACGCGGCCCTCGCCCGCCAGCGCGGCCTCGGCCTCGGCGATCGCATTCTGCACGCCCATGTTCTCGAGCGCGGCGTCCTTATCCGCCACGCGCACGGCAACCTGCGCCTGCGGCAGCAGCTTGCACGGAGCCGTAAGCTGCGAGAGCGTCTCGCGTTCGGCGCGAATCACTTCCATCACACGCAGCGAGGTCATAATACCATCGCCCGTGCGCTCGATATCGCCAAAAATCGTATGGCCCGTCTGCTCGCCGCCCAGGCTGTAGCCGCCCTCGCGCATCTTGGCATACACGTGACGGTCGCCCACGCCGCTGGTCACAGCGCTCAGACCGGCAAGCTCCAGCGATTTGATCAGGCCAAAGTTGCTGGCAATCGTCGGCACCACGGTACCGCCCGAAAGGCGCCCGTGCTTGTTTAGATACACGCCGCACACGTACAGGATCTGGTCGCCGTCGACCACGCGACCGCGCTCGTCCACGGCCAAGCAGCGGTCGGCATCGCCGTCATAGGCAAAGCCCACGTCCAGGCCCTGCTCCACCACGTGGCGCTGCAGGCGCTCCATATGCGTGGAGCCGCAGTCGACGTTGATGTTAAAGCCATCGGGCGCAGCATTGATCACGCGCACATCGGCGCCCAGCGCGTCGAACACCGGCTTGGCCACCGAGGATGCCGAGCCGTTGGCGCAGTCGAGACCGATCTTGACGCCCTGCAGCGAAAAGTTCGCGCTCGCGATGAGCGAGGCAATATAGCGGTTGCGACCCTGCATGTAGTCCACCGTGGCACCAATGTGGTTGCCCGTTGCCAGCGGCACCTCGCTCTTGCCATCGATGTAGTCCTCGATGAGCTCCAGCACGTCCTCGTCCATCTTAAAGCCGTCGCTATTGACGAGCTTAATGCCGTTATCGCAAAACGGGTTGTGGCTCGCGCTGATCATGATGCCGCAATCGAAGCAGCCCTCCACGGTCTGATGCGCCACGCCCGGCGTCGGGATCACGTGCAGCATGTAGGCGTCCGCGCCGCTCGCGACCAGGCCGCTCACCAGCGCCGCCTCGAACATATAGCTCGAGCGACGCGTGTCCTTGCCCACGATCACGCGCGCCTTGGCCCCGCGGTTGGCGCCGTAATACCAGCCCACAAAGCGGCCGATCTTATAAGCGTGCTCTACCGTCAGCCCAACGTTGGCCTCGCCGCGAAAGCCGTCGGTGCCAAAGTACTTCATATCTTACTTATCCTGTTCAAACGTTTGAGCGGTTGGCGTGGTGCGAACCTTAAGCGCTTTGTGCCCAGAGTCCTTCGAAGTCGTAACCGTGTACTCGACCTTTATGTCTTGTCCAAGAAGCATGTGGACGCCGCCCCATGCAACCTTCAGACCATCGTGCGTCGCTTCGTTCATCTCGATAGAACCGGAGCCCGAAGTCTTAATGTCCGAAATGCTGCCTCCCGCGGGAGCATAGAGATAGAGCCTCAGTACCTCGTCATCAATATCCTGGCTAATGCCGTTATGGCCCTGGAAATAACCAGGCATCTCGGCCTTCTCCTGGGGGGTCATCGTGTTCTTGAGCGTGGTGGTCACTCGATACGTCGTCGAGCCATCGGCATTTTCAACCGAAGAATCGATGGTGACTCGCTTATCAAGGAACCAATCCATCTTCGAATAGCTGTAGTTGTTCACATAGACGCCCAAGATCGGAGCCTCCGACGTATCGGCTTGGAGGGCGCCCGATATTCCAAGAGCCTTCGCGGCCTTTTCCTCGTCATCGTTTCTCGAATACATGAGGATGCGACCCTCGGAAGCACCCTTTTCGATGGCGGCAGCGATCTTAGTAATATCGCTGGAGCCCAGTTCGTCCACGATCTTGTTAAAAGCCGATCCGGCAACCGCCGCAAAAATGGCGTCCTGTTCCTCTACCGGGTAATTCCAATAAATATCGTGCAGCAGCACCTTTGCAGCGTTGCTTCCGTCGACGACGGTGCCGTCGGGAAGCTGCGTGCCACCTACAATGCCGAGCATATACTGCAAAAATACCGGATCGACTGCAAATACGCCGTCGATGTCATCTCCGACAATGGCCTTCTGCATATCGCTGGCAAGCTGAGCCGCACGCGGATAATCAGGCGTCATCGTAACGTCGCCCATCGTGTATCCGAGCGTGTTGAAACCGGTCAGGCCCCATCCGGTCGTGAACAAGTTTGCCTCTTCATCGGTGATGGGAAGCGGACTCAAAGGCTCTTTCATCATGTCGACTTTGACAAAATCGCCCAGTTCGAGCTTACCGTCAGTCACTGACATCACGCCGCGAGAACCGGGGAAACCGCCGCAGGCGCGGATCTCGACATTGCTCATCGCGAGCACAAGATAATGGCGCGTCTGGCCGTTGGCGCCGAGCATCTGGGGCAGAACGGGGGCGATCTTCTCTGCCGCGTCGACTACACCGTCCAGGGTGGCAAAGCCGTCCTTTGCCTTATCGACCAGCTCGGTCACCTGGGCGATATGCGTATCGCCAATACCCTGCACCTTTTTGTTGGCGCTCTTGAACGCCTTCGAGCTATCGGAGAGCGAATCGGCGACCGCCTGCAGCGCGGACACGTTGATTGTCCCGTCCTGGAACAGCTTGCCGGGCGTTGCCTGAGCGAGATTATCGGCCATGGGGACCAGCGCGCCGCTCGAAACATCGGACAGAGCGTCGACCATGGTGCGGGCGGCATTAATGTCGCCGCCGTACACGGGAATGAACGAGGCCATCGTCCACACCGGGCTCGAGGTCTCCTTCTTCATGCTGCTGCAGAGCTCGTCGATCTTTTTCGCATCGTCGGGCAGGGTCGAAAAATCGCCCGACGTGACCTTGTCCTTAAGGCCGCCGACGATCTCGACAGTTTCCTTTGCCTGGCTCTTCACGGTTTTTGCCGAGTTAAACAGCATGAAGCCACTCACGCCAAAAGCGACAAGAACCACCGCGACGATGGCAGCGACAACGGCTGCAACGCGACGCTTCTTGCGCTCGCCCTTGCGATGGCGATGGCGAACCAGGCCGTTCGAGGTCGGGCTCGTCGAGGAATCACCGCCGTAGTTCAAGCCAAAATCGTAATAATCTTCTTTAGAGCCCGAGCCCTTAAACTCGGCACCGTCGTCATTGAGACGGGCAAACGTGCCGGTTTCGGAAGCGCCCGTATAGATAGTGCCTAGGTTACCCGTAAGCCCTGCGTCTTCAGCAGAAGAAGCACTATTGGCGGGATTGGCAGAGCTGATGGGGCTGGCGTTGTGGGCGCGATGAGCGTTGTTAGCGGGGCCAGTGGAGCCGGCGACATTTGCACCGCCCGTTGGCGCCGGACGGACCCCGGCCGACGAAGCCGCAGAGCCCGACCCGCCCGGAAATGCCTGCCTGCCTACGCGACCAGCCTGTTTTGCCTTTTGAGACTGTTCGTACAGAGCGGCAAACATCGCCGTTTCGCCCGGAGACGTACGGTTGCCAGCACCGTTTTGGCTGGATCCACTCGGTACGCCAGCGTTTCCAGTCCCATTTGAACGCGGCGGAACTGCAGAGCGCTCGCCGTCGCCGTTCTTAAAGTGGTTACCAGCCATAGAGGAGTCCTCGCAATACTAAAAGTCAATAACGCTATTAGTTTATGACATAATTGGCATCGTCAGTTAAACTCCAGATGCAGGCACCAATTCGCGGAATTGTGGTGCAACACCGTGTCCGTCTAGGCAGCGGCGCAAGCTATACCGTCAGGAACATCATCACGATGATCATGACAAAGCCAATCAAGTCGGTCGGCAAAAACACCGTGCCCAGCATAACGGCGCTGGTAATGGTTGCCGAGATCGGCTCCACGGTTCCGATGAGACTCGCACGTACGGAGCCAATATCCTTGACGCCCTGCATATACAGCATGTAGGCAAAAAACGAGCCAATGACCACAAACACCGCGAGCGCCTCGATACCGGCAGCATCGAGCACCGGCATATGAGCCCACGGCTGCACGAAGACGCACGAGACCACGCCCGCTGCGAGCATGGCAGAGCCTGTAACGATGGGGCTGCCGTATTCGGGCAGAATCTTGGCGGGAATCACCGCCATACAGGCGGCGCTAACCGCACACATAAGGCCTGCGACCAGGCCAAGCGGCGATATGCTCAGACTGGTCGGGTCGCCGCCGGTAGCGATTAAAAAGGTGCCGCCCAAGGCCAACCCAATGCCAGCGGCCTCACGCACGCGAGGCATGCGATGGTCGATCACGCAGGTGTAGCCCATAATGATGACCAGTTGCAGGCACTGGAGCACCGTCGCAGTTCCAGCATTGGTCAGGCGCACGGCCGAAAGATAACAAAACTGGTTAAAGAGCAGGCCAAAAGCGGTAAAGAGCAGCAGCTGCTTGCGATCAGCGGACGTCGTCCAAAGCTTGACCAGGCGTGCGCGGTCGCGCGTGACAACCACAGCCATAAAGAGCAGGCCGGCGAGAATCTGCCGTATGCTCATAAGCCACAGCGTATCGACATGGTAGGTATCGAACAAAAAACTCGCGCTGGTACCCGAGAAACCCCAAAACGAACCGCCCACCAGCGTGGCTAAAACGCCCGTGATCATCTTGCGCGACGACGCATCGTTGAGGCGCTCGCGCCATGCACGGCGGGTGCTGCGGCTGAGCTCGTCAGTTCCCTCGGGCACGACAAAATCGGACGCCGCCGTCATCGGTACCGAAGCCTTTTTGCGTGCACGCTGCGCTGAGCGCTCCTGCTCCATTCCACTCCCCCGAAATCAATTGGCAACAAAGCGCTCAAACTGTAGCACGAATATTGGTATGAAAAAGCAGACGATTCGGAACATCTACGGGCGTCCAATTTGCAGGGACGAAAGGCACCGAAGAGCTATGCCGATCGATTGGAATCGTCTAGGGCGCCGGGATCGGTTTCCACACTTCCCCCAGCATGCTCGCCGTCGCTCTGCTCCTTAGCGTCGTCCTGGCCTTCCTGCTCGCTACGACGCTTTTCGCGAATCTGCTCCACGGCAGCACGCAGGGCGGCCTCGTCCTCGGCGCGTGCCACCTCTTGTGTGGTTTTGACCATATGGCGAATCTCGAGCACCAGCAGCACGATCAGCGGCACCACGATAAGCGGGAAGAACAGAAGCGGGTTGGTGAGCAACGAGACCACCACGCCCAGGCCTGCCGACACAAAGACCACGCGGCCCACCACATCGGCGGCGGGTACGGACGCGGCGTCCTCGACCGGATTGGCATCGCCCTTGGTGCGGTAGACCGGCGTGCCGTCGGCCGCATCCTCCACGGCAACGATGCGGTGCGTGTTGAGCGAACCCTCCAGCGCGTCATCGGACGAATGGAAGGTGATGATATCGCCCACCTGGTAGACCTGGCTGTTGTCGGTATCGACGACGATAAACGAATGCACGGGAATCGCCGGCTCCATCGAGCCGGTCAGCGTGCGCATAAAGCCGTAGCCCATGATGGTGGGAATCTCGCCGGCGGGCGTGAACACCGTGCGCAGCAGCACCACAAAGGCGACCAGGATCACCACGGTCGCCAGCACGTTGATCACACGAAGCACGTGCTTTATCACTTGTCGTCGTCCCTTGCGGAAAGCGCAGTGTCGGCGGCGTCGACGGCGTCGGCGGCATCCTTTGCAGAAGGCGCGGCATCGGTCGCGGCACCCGCGTCGCCCTCGGCACCC
>CALJPV010000085.1:0-16710 GCA_937980385.1 uncultured Collinsella sp.
CTTCGGCGTTCGCGGCGGCGACGGCCTCGTGCGGGTCCTTGCCCTCGGCCTCGGCACGCATGCCCAGCACCAGGTTGCGCAGGCCCGCGACCGTACCGTCCACATCGGGAGCGGGCTGGTCGGCATGCAGGTAGGCCCAATCCATCATAAAGGTCGCCGAAGACAGCGCGCCGATGGCCAGCGCGTCGTCGGGACACGAAAGCTCGACCTCAAAGACACGCTCATCGTGCTCGCTTACGCGGGTGCGGCCGCACGAAATGCTGCCAGCGAGACCGGTCTCGTTCATGAGCTCGACCGTCACGTGCTCCAGCAGATGGCAAAGCTCGGTCTGGCCCATGCAGTCCTGGAACTCGCGACCGGAATCGCCCAGGCACAGGTGCTTGGCAATTGCGGGTACCAGGTAGTACACGCGCGCCGTGGCCTCGATGTCCTCCGAGGTCATGAGCGGCATGCCGGGGTTCACCAGCACGTGCGCGCAGATCTTGTCCTCGCTGACGGTGACCTTAAGGATGTTGAACAGGCCTGCCATAACTCTCCCCTACTCTTCCTTGCCCTACTCGTCGCCGTCGTGCGGGTCCGCAGAGCCCGCACCTGACGCCGTCGGCTTATCTGCCGAGGGCTCGGAATCCTTCTTATCGGTTTCGGCCGGAGCGATCACGCGAATGAGCGAGATGCGCTGGCCACGCATCGACTGCACCTTAAACTTGTACCCCGCAACCTCAAACACCTCTCCGATGTCGGGCACCGAGTCGCAAAGCTCCAAAATCCAGCCGGCGATGGTCTCATAATCATCGCTTTCCTCGAGCGGCCAACCAAGCTCAATCGCGTCATCGCACGAAAAACGCCCATCGACGAGCCACTCGCGGCGCGAAAGGCGCGTGAGGTACTTGTTGTCGGGATCGAACTCGTCCTCGATCTCGCCCACGATCTCCTCGACGATGTCCTCGATGGTGATGATGCCGGCCGTGCCGCCGTACTCGTCCACGACCACCACGATCTGGTCGTGCGAGGTCTGCATCTCGGACAGCAGCGGCAGGATGTCCTTGGTGTCGGGCACAAAGGTGGCGTCGCGCAAAAAGTCGGCGATGGGCTGGTCGCCCTTGCCGTCGAGCGAAGGCTGGATCAGGTCCTTGATGTGCGCGATGCCGGCGACGTTGTCGGGATCCTCGTGATAGACGGGGATGCGGCTAAAGCCGGTCTGGCGCATGGCGGACAGCACGTCGGCGACCGTCTCGTCGTCCTCGCACATGGTGGTGTCCACGCGCGGCACCATGACCTCACGGGCAACGGTGTCGCCCAGGTCGAAGATCTCGTGGATCATGCGCTTTTCCTCGTCGAGCAGGTCGTCCTGCTCCGAGACCATGTACTTGATCTCTTCCTCCGAGACGTTCTGGCGGTCATCGGCGCTCTTGATGCGCAGGATGCGGGCCAGGCCGTCGGAGCAGGCACCGGTCAGCCACACGAGCGGACGGGCGATCTTTTGAAACACCGAAAGCGGCCCCACGACCTGCTTGGACACGCCCTCGGCGTTAGCGAGCCCGATGCGCTTGGGCACGAGCTCGCCGATCACGATGGACACGAAGGCGACGGCGACGGTGATGATGACCGGCGCCAGGCCGCGCGCGATGGCGGAGAGCGGCGCGATGCCAAAGCTCATGAGCCACGTGGCAAGCGGGTCGGACAGGCTCGTCGAGGCGACGGCGGACGAGGCAAAGCCTACGAGCGTGATGGCGACCTGGATGGTGGCGAGCAGCTGGTCGGAATCGGCGGCCAGCTTAATGGCGCGCTCGGCGCGTTTGTCGCCTTCCTCGGCCTCGTGCTCCAGCACAGCGCGCTTTGCCGTGGTGAGCGCCATCTCGGACATAGAGAAGTAGCCGTTGATGAGGGTTAAAACGAGGGTGGTGATAAGGGAGATGGTTATGTCCATCGGGAGTTTCTCGAACCTCCAAGATTCGGGACGTTAGGGTAAAACGTTGATGACAGATACAGCAATTGCACCGACGCCCAAACGGGGACGCGGACGCGCAGGCATGGTCGCTAGATTACGAAGAGGATCACCGCCATGAACTGGAAGATGCTGCCGGCGAGTACCCACAGGTGAAACACGCTGTGCAGATAGCGCACGTTTTTGGCGATATAGAACGGCACGCCCGCGGTGTAGCACACGCCGCCGACGGCGAGCAGGGCAAGTGCCACGGGGTTGAGCAGCGCCACGAGCTCGGGCAGCTTAAAAACGACGAGCCAGCCCATCAGCAGGTAAACCAGGCCGCTTACCCAGTGCGGTTGACGCTCACGCATAAAACACTCGAGGGCGATGCCGATGATGGCGATGGCCCACACGGCAAAGAACAGCACAGCGCCGCCGTCGTTTGCGAGCGTGATGAGGCAAAACGGCGTATAGCTGCCGGCTATGAGCAGGTAGATGCAGCTGTGGTCGATAATGCGAAACACGCGCTTGGCGCCCGCGGGCTGAATCGCATGGTAGAGCGTGGAGGCAAGGTATTCGAGAATAATGCTGACGCCATAGACAATCGCCGCGGCCATGTGGGCCGGGCCTCCGCCGCGCAGGGCGGCGAATACAATCAGGAGCACCAGACCCGCGATACCCAGCAGGCAGCCGACACCATGGGTGACGGAGTTCATGATCTCCTCGCCCACCGTGTAGTGTGGAACGGCCGCGGTCTTGGGTCGCGGCTTAGAACTGTCGCTCGAATCGGACATGCCGGTTACATCCTCCAACGTAAAGAGTTCTCAACACTATATCAAAGCGTCTAGGTACGTGCGAAATTTGCACCATACGTGACCCTTTGTTTACCCATTCTTTGCTTGTTGACGCATCAACGGCGAACGTCCATAATGCGCTTGCATTAAATGTTGATGTATTAACATCTTATAGGAGAATACCACATGGCTCAAAACGCACGTTCCCATCGAAAGCTCAAGATAGCCGGCATCGTTGCACTGGTGGTTGTCGTTGCGCTGCTCGGATTTGCCGGCAACTTTCTGTTTGACTTCGCGCTGAATCCCCAAGCGCCGTACACCATGAAGATGATGCAGGGTAGCAAGAACGACAAAGAAGGCGAGCAGCCGGATGCCGAGGAAACCGAGGCGCGGGCATGGTTTAAAGAGAATCGCGAGAGCAGCAGCCTCACCGCAGATGACGGAACCGAACTTGCCGCTTGGTATTTTGCCGCCTCGGAGAACACCCATGATTACGCCGTCTGCCTGCATGGATATACCAACGAGCCCATCGGCATGGCCCGATACGCCAAGCGCTTCCACGACCGCGGCATGAACGTGCTCGCGCCTGCCGCCCGCGCCCACGAGCGCTCCGGCGGCGACTATATCGGCATGGGCTGGCCCGAGCGACTCGATGTTATCGCATGGATCGGGCGAATTGTTCAGGCTGACCCCGAGGCGCGCATCCTGGTCTTTGGCGAGTCGATGGGTGCGGCAACCGCCATGAACGTGGCGGGAGAATCTCTGCCCGCAAACGTGAAGTGCATTATCGAGGACTGCGGTTATACGAGTGTTTGGGACGAGTTTTCTCTGCAGCTCAAGGACGTGTTCGGCCTGCCCAGCTTTCCCTTGCTCGATGTAGCAAACTTGGTGTGCAACGTGCGCGCGGGCTACGACTTCCATAAGGCGAGCAGTGTGGAGCAGCTCAAACACGCGACGGTTCCCATGCTGTTTATCCACGGCGACCAGGACACCTTTGTGCCGTACGGCATGCTCGACCAAAACTACGACGCGTGCGCCAGCAAAGTCAAGCAAAAGCTCACCATCCATGGCGCCACCCACGCCAAGAGTGCGCAAGTTGACCCCGAGCTCTACTGGAACACGGTCGACAACTTCCTCGACGAGTATTTTTAGGCAAATAGCAACGTCCTAGGCTTTATCTGACCCCCTATTTTCGGAAGTATGCGGCAAAATCTGGAACTGCCGACCAGACCGCAGTTTTACCAACAATTTATCTGGGGTTTTGTTGCCAAAAAACGTCGTGTGCTCGGCGGTCTCGAAATTTGCCGCATACTTCCGGAAAGCCGCCCGTGAGCGCTGTGCTCACGGGCGGCTTTTGCTCAACTTGCGCTACAAAGGCGCTTGTTTTGTCCAATAGCTAGGCGCTACTTGACCTCGATGAGCTCGTACTCGCTCGTGCCCAGGCCAATCTTTTCGGCGTGCGCGATACACACGCGCCAGTCGGTGTCGGGATGCGTGATGCAGAAGGGGTCCTTGGCCTGATCGCCCTCCAGATGCTCGTGGTTGTGCTCCATCTTGGCCGCGCTATCGGTAAGCTCGGTGTTGGGCAGCGGCTCGGATGCCATGACGGCATCGGCACAGGCCTGGTCGATGGCGACCGGGTCGAAGCTCGCGAACATGCCGATATCGTTGACGATAGGCGTGTCGTTTTCGGGATGACAATCGCAGTTGGGGCTGATGTCCATGGCGAGCGAAATGTGAAAGCGCGGGCGGCCGTCGACAACGGCCTTGGTGTACTCGGCGATCTTGCAGTTGAGCACGTCGGCCGCGGCTTCATAGCCGGGCTTGATGGCGTCCTGGTTGCACACGCCGATGCAGCGGCCGCAGCCCACGCAGCGATCATGGTCGATAGCGGCAACGTGAACCGTACGGGTGTTGCCGTTGGCGAGCTCGCGCTCACGGGTGTCGTCAAACGAGATAGCGCTGTGCGCACAGACCTTTTCGCAGGCACGGCAGCCAATACAGTGCTCGGTCGCGACGTTCGGCTTGCCGGCGGCATGCTGCTCCATCTTGCCGGCGCGGCTGCCGCCGCCCATGCCCAGGTTCTTCATGGCGCCGCCAAAGCCGGCCTGCTCATGGCCCTTAAAGTGGGTGAGGCTGATCACGATATCGGCATCCATGAGTGCCCGACCGATCTTGGCCTCGCGCACGTACTCGCCGCCCTCGACCGGGACGAGTGCCTCGTCGGTACCCTTGAGGCCGTCGGCGATGATGATCTGGCAACCCGTGGCATACGGGGTAAAGCCGTTCTGATAGGCGGTATCGATGTGCTCGAGCGCGTTTTTACGGCTACCGACGTAGAGCGTGTTACAGTCGGTGAGGAAGGGCTTGCCACCCAGCTCCTTCACGACATCCGCGACGGCGCGGGCGTAGTTGGGGCGCAAAAAGCTCAGATTGCCCAGCTCGCCAAAGTGAATCTTGATAGCGACGAACTTGTTCTCGAAGTCGATCTGCTCGATACCGGCGTGACGTATGAGGCGCTTGAGCTTGTCGAGCTGGCTCTCGCGAGCATGCGTGCGCAAGTTGGTGAAGTATACCTTAGCGGGTGCTGCGGGTGCAGTTGCGGTCATAGTTATATCCCCTCGGTCTATATGGCGTTACAGACATAGAGGATGGTACCCGTTGAAGTAGGGTCAAAGTCAAGCGCGAAACCGAGTCGTTGGGGACGTTCTTAAATGACTACTCTTGGACTTTAAGGGCCTCGGCCAGGCTGACGCGCTTGATAGAACGCGTGTGTAGCAGCGCCACGACCAGGTAGGTCGCAAAGCCAATGCCCACGCATGCAGCCATGGACCAAGCGGGCACGTAGATCTCGATATTGCCGTTGTAGGCGAGCAGCATCGAGCGGAAGATGGCCGTGAGCGAGCCAATAATGACCGGCAGGCTCAGCACGAGCGACGCCACCACGCACAGCGTGATCGAGCGGATGTACAGATGCGAGATCTCGCTATCGCGATAGCCAAAGACTTTCATGTAGCTGATCGAACGGGCGCTGTGGTCGATCACAGCCTTGGTCAGCAGGTACATAAACAGCAGGAAGATAAACACCGCGAGCCCGATCATCATGCCGATCATTTTGCTCATCATGCCGATGAACTGGTCGCCCACGGCGCGCATATCGTCGGGCGTGGTGTCGCCGGCAAAGTAACGAGCATCGAGGTCGAGCTTCTCGTTGCTCACATAGCCGTTAAAGTAGGCGGCATCGTTGCCGAACAGCTCGTTAAAGTCGTCGATACTCATATTGATATTCATGTCCGACTTGGAGCCCCAGGCACAGTCCTTGCCCGTGTACTCAAGGGAATAATGCTTGCCCTCGTACTTGTCACGAAGCTTAACCTTCTGACCCTCGCTCCAGCCAAACTTGTCGAGCAGACCGCCGCCAAAGACGACGCGCCCATCGCCGACGTTGAGGTCTTTCCAATAGCGCGAATCGGGCGAGATGCCGTAGATGGAAATCGTCTCCTGCCCATTTCCGTCGCCGCGGTCGTATTGCAGCTGATAGACGGCATATTTCTCGGCCTGTGCGATTGCGCCCGCGCCGTTGTCAGTCGTATTGACCGGGTGGATATCGTCGTTGTCAGTGTCAATCTTGGAGGCTTTGTCGATCAGGTCGATAGCCTCGTCACGGTCGCAGCCGAGGGCATCGGCAAGATCGTCAAGGCGCGCGTAGAGCGCATCTTTCTTGTCCTGAACCTTGGCAAGCGCGTCCTGCGCTGCGGTCAGGCTCTCGGCAGACGGAGATGCGGTCGCGGCATCGGCTGCCGCCTGCGCCGCATCGGCCGCGTCGTCAAGCTCGTCATCGGCATCCTGGGCGGCGGAAAGCAGTGCGCCGTCAACCGACTGCAAGCGCTCGAGTGCCGACCACTGCTCGCGCCCCTCGGCAGTGCCCTCGAGCTCCAGCGGCGCCTTGAGCGTGTACTGGTGCTCGGCGACCAGACTCGTCTCGAGGTTGTCCGCGTAGTGCGTCATCGTGGGCAGAATCGCCAGGCCAAAGAGCAGCAGCAGCGAGGCAAATGCAATGCCCACGAAGAGCGTGGCGAAGTTGCCCAGGTTGCGCAGGAAGATACGCAGGCGGAAGCGCGAGACAAAACCCATGCGCTCCGGCAGCTGCAGGCCGCGCTTGGTGCCCGACCTGCCGCTCGCCTCGTGACGAAGGAATTGCAACGGCGTCTTGCCCATCTTGCGAAGCAGACCCACCAGCGTGATGAGGATGAGCGCAGCGGCGGGGACCACGGCGCACTTCACAAAGATCTCCCAGCTCCAGTACACCTGGAAGGACGGCAGGCTGTATGACCCGTAATAGAGGCTGCGCATGGGCTCGGTAAAGAACACAACGCCGAGCGCAGTGCCCAAAAGCGCCGCGACCACGCCCACGATGGCGGGAAGCGCAAGGTAGTGCAGCACGATCTCGCGTCGACGATAACCGCTGGCGAGCAGCGTGCCGATGATGGCGCTCTCCTCCTCGATGGTGGCGTCGGTAAGGACCACAAAGACGAACGCCATGATCACGATGATGATGTCGAGCAGCGTCATCCACATCATGGAGTCGCCGTCCACGTCGTCGCGTGCGTAGCCAATGCCCTGGTTGGAATCGGCGTCGATGAGGTCATCCACGCGTGCATCGGCATCGGCGAGCGCCTCCACCATATCTTGCTCGGCATCGGTGCGGTCTGCGGTGGGGAGGTCGCGATCGGTAAAGGTAAAGGAGTAGGTGTAGGCGGGCGCGCCGCCGGCGTCCTCGAGCGCGGCAAAGCCGGCATCGCTGACCTCGGCCACGCCATAGGTGACGGTGTTGATCGTAAAGTCGGAGTTGTTGAGGAACAACGCCTGGCTATCGGGCTGGGTCATGATGCCGCAGATGGTGTAGGTGCGACCCTCGAGCTCGACTTTATCGCCCACGGACAGGTTGTTATTGGTGGCAAAGACGCGGTCGATGGCCACCTCATCGTCCGCCTTGGGCTCCTTGCCCTCACAGTAGGACGCGATATCGACCTTGGTGCGGTGCGCATAGGTGCGCAACGTGCGCTTGGTGCCATCGTCGCCGGCGGTCTTTTTTATGATGGCGTCGATGGAGAAATTCTTGTAGAGCGTAACGCCGCCGACGTCGCCGGCTGCATCCTCGGCCGCCTTGAGCTGATCTTTGGTGGCCTCGAAGGAGGTGGTCACGCGACCGTCCTCAATCGTGTACGCATCGCGCATGTCGTCGATAAGGCAACCAATGGAATGCGCCGCGAGCAAAAAGCCCGAGGTAAGGGCGATGCTTCCGCACATAAGCAAAAAGATGCCCAGGTACTTGCCGATATTGCGGCGCAGCTCACGCGGGAGACGTTTTGCGAGAGGTGTCATGGCGCCGCCTACCAATCGAGCTCGGCGGCCGCGACGGGCGACTCGCTGAGCTCATCCTCGACGATGCGCCCGTCGCGCAGGCGCAGCACGCGATTAGCCATGCGCGCGATGGCGGCATTGTGGGTGACAATGATGATGGTGCAGCCGTAGGTGCGGTTGACATCCTCCATGAGCTGCAAGATTTCCTTGGACGTCTTGTAGTCAAGCGCGCCCGTGGGCTCGTCGCACAGCAGCAGGCCCGGGTTTTTGACGAGCGCACGGCCGATGGCACAGCGCTGCTGCTGGCCGCCCGAGACCTGGCGCGGGAACTTGTTGCGGTGCTCGTAGAGACCCAGCGAACGCAGCAGGTCGTCAATGTTGAGCGGCTTTTTGGACAGGTGCGCCGTGGCCTCGATGTTCTCCTTGATGGTGAGATCGGGCACCAGGTTGTAAAACTGGAAGACAAAGCCCAGCTCACGGCGGCGATACTCGCCCAGGTCGCCGGCGTTGAGCGTGGTGAGGTCGCAGCCGTCCACCAGAATAGAGCCGGCATCGGCATCCTCCAGGCCGCCGATCAGGTTAAGAAACGTCGATTTGCCCGAGCCGGAGGGCCCCAGCATGACGCAGATCTCGCCGCGGTTGATGGACGTGTCGATGCCGTCGAGCACCGTCAGGCGTGCATCCCCATCGCCGTAGTGCTTTTTGAGATCCTTAACCTGGACGTAGGCTTCCTGCGTTGCCATGGTATCCCCCATTGTTAGCCTTGTACTACTTTATGAACGTAATAGTAAACCTTGGCGAACTATTTTGGGGCGAGGCCTGAAATTTATTTCAGACTAGCCATTGGGGACGCTCTTAAATGACTAGGTGGCTAGGCGCGAGATTTAGCGCGTGCGAGGGCGAGGCCTGCGGCGGCGATGGCCACGGCAAAGAGCACCGTGACGCCTAGGTCGCAGGCGATGTCGCCCAACACGGCAGACGTCAGGTCCGAGGCAAGCGCCTTGCCGATCGCATCGTTCACCCAATATGTCGGCCCAAATTGCGCCACGGTCTGCACGGCCGAGCCCATGAGCGACAGCGGCATCCAGGCGCCGCCCAAAAACGTCATGAGCATGCCGAGCAAGTTGCCCACGCCGTTGAGCAGCTCCTCGCGCGCACCCAGGCTCGACAACGCAAAGCCAACGGCCAGCGGCGTGCACGCTAGGGCAAGCGTCGCTGCCAGCGCCAGGCACACACGGCCCACGCCGACCTCGGCGACCGCGCCGGCAAAGCCCACAACGCCCATCATGCTCGACACAAACCAGATGCAGACGGTAATCACGGCGGCGGCCGCAAACACGGCAAGCGAGCGCCGGCGCTCGGAGATTGGACCGGCATCCATACGACGCACGCGCTCGGGCTCGTTCATGCCCGAGAACACCAGTCCCACCGACACGATGACCGACGAGATAATCGCGTACGCGCCAAAGTTGAAGTACGACTCGAGCGTGGCGGCGGCAGTCGAGTCGACCTTGACCTGCTCAATCTCGACCTCGGCGCGCTTGGCGGCGGCATGCTCGGCCGCCTTGGCGACGTCGCCGTTGGAGGCAGTGGGCTCAAGCGCCGCCGCAGCACCCGCGAGCGAGATCCAACGCGAGGCCTCGGCAGACGAAAGCGCCGCCGCCATGGTGCCGGCACCGTAGGTCACATCGAGCTTGGGCAGGGACTCCCCCGCGCGGGCAGCTGCAACGAGGTCGCCCTCAAACCCCTCCGGGATAAAGAACACGCAGTCGGCACTGCCCTTGGCGCTGTTGCTCTTGGAGAGTGCGTCCGCAAGGTCGTAGGTGTCGTCGCCGACGCCCGTGACCAGCTCAAAGCGCGAACCCAGATGCTTGGTAAGCGCACGCGAAAGGTCACTGTCGTCGCGGTCGACCACGATCACGTTGGCATCGTAGGGCTTATATTCGGTGAGCTGCGACGAGTTCCAGCTCACCGATGCCGCGATAAACACACCCATCAGCGAAATGAACACCGTGTAGATAAGCAGGTAGAACGGGTGTGCGAGCGCCATGCGAAGCGCAGTCTTAAAGGTGCTCATAGCGGCTCCTTCCAAAGATCAGCGTGGCGGCGGCAACGAACAGCAGCGCCATCAGGACGAGCGCGCCGGCGCGAACGGCAAAGGGGCTCAGGTCCTCAAAGAAATACAGGCGGTTGAACATGTCGCAGATGAGCTTGACGGGGTTGAGCCAGCACTCGGCCGGGCAGGCGCGGGCGACGTCGTCGGCAAGCGCCATCGCCGGCTCGCCGTAGAGGCCGGCGAACAGGGCGCACGTGGTAGCAAAGCCCGTAAGGATGCCGGACTTGGACGCCTTGCCGCCCTTAACGGGAAGCGTGCCCACAAAGAGCCCCAGGCCCGTGGCGGCAAGCGCGGAAGCGGCACCGCCCACCAGACACAGCCCCTCACGCCCGCCAAAGTCGACGCCCACGACCAGGCGCACGTAGCCGATCGCGATCGTCATCGAGGCAAAGGAAACCAGCCACGAGCCCACAAAGATACCGGCCAGCGACGCCGTCTTGGAAAGGCCGCCCACGCAGCGACGCGCACCAAGGCCCGACAGATTGGGCTGCAGGTCGACGACGCTCAAGGCGGCAAACTCGGCAGACATCATCGCGACCAGACCAAAGAGCGCGTAGTAGTAGATGACCGTGCCGTCGGGCGTGGTGCGCGTCAGGCTTACGCGGCGGGTGCCGCCCTCGAGCGACAGGGCGCGCGCAACCGCCTCCGGGTCGGCGAGCGCCGCCGGATTGTCCTGGGCAATCTGGCGCATGAGCTCGGTATTTTGTGTATACGAGCTTGCCACCGTCTCCAGAATGCTGCGGTCGGTGAGCACCGACGACGCGCGTGAGCCGTCATAGCTCGAAAGCAACGTAAGCTTGGGTACGCCTTCGGCGTCAACCGTATAGATGCCCGCGACCTCGCCGGCCTTAAGCGCACGGCTCGCGTCGGCTGCGTCGTCGCACTCGTGGATCTCGAGCAGTTGGTCGTCGCCTTCCTTGGCAAGCGACGTCGCCACGTCCTTAAAGGTCGAGGCGTCCCAAGCCTCATCCGCTACGACGGCCACCGGCACCGGGTCGACCGTGCCATCGGAACTGAGGTTCGCAAACATAAACATGAACATCGTGGAAAGCGCGATGGGAAAGAGAGCGCCCCAGACCCACGTGCTCGGCCGGCGCAGCAGGGTCTTGACCGTGGTGATGATGGTGTTGAACATGGCTGCCCCCTAGTCGCGCAGCTCGCGGCCGGTGATCTCGAGGAACACGTCGTTGAGGGTCGGCGGCTCGCTCCACACGCGGCCGAGCGCCACGTCGGCGGCGCGCAGCGTGTCGAGGATGTCGACCAGATTGTGCGGGCTCGCCTCGCAGGTGCAGACGAGCTCGCCGCCAGACAACTCAACCGAAAGCACGTGCTCGAGGGCGCGCAGCCGCTCGACCGTGGCGGGCTCGACGGCGCCGACCTCGACGGTCACGCGCTCGCCCATCTGAATCATGCGCTTGAGCTCGTCGTTGGTGCCCTGCGCCAGCACGCGGCCGCCGTCCATGATCATGATGCGGCTGCAAATCTGCTCGACTTCCTCCATGTAATGGCTGGTATACACCACCGTGGCGCCCTCGTCGCGCAGGCGGCAGATGCCCTCCAGGATGGCGTTGCGGCTCTGCGGGTCGACCGCCACCGTGGGCTCGTCAAAGAAGATGAGCTCGGGCTTGTGCGCGATACCGCAGGCAATGTTGAGGCGACGTGCCAGGCCGCCCGAGAGCTTGCCGGGGCGAAACTTGGCAAAGTCGCCCAGCCCGACAAAGTCGATGGCCTCGTCCACCAGCGCGCGGCGGCGCTTGCGGTCAGTGACGTAGAGGCTGCAGAAATAATCGATGTTCTCGCGCACGGTGAGCTCGTCGAATACCGCCACCTGTTGCGGCACCACGCCGATGCGGCGCTTGAGGTCGTAGCGGGCGGGCGTCATGGGCTCGCCGAACAGCTCGATGGTGCCTTTGTCGTAGGCAAGCAGCTGCAGGATACAGTTGATGGACGTGGTCTTGCCCGAGCCGTTGGGGCCCAGCAGGCCAAAGATCTCGCCGGGGGCGATGCTCAGGTTAAAGTGGTCGAGCGCGATAAGATCGTCGTAGCGCTTGACGAGGTTTTCGACGTGGACGATGTCTGTCATGAGGCGGCCCTTCCGTTGATTGCGGCCCGGTACGATTGCATCATCGCAGGAGCCGCCGGCGCGCGCCAGTGAGCTTTGTCACGAGTGCGGGGGCGGAGGCGAAACCCCCGCTCGCGCGAGCGATCGGCGCCGCTTTGCCGCGCGGGAGGAATGTCACGGTTGCCCCGGGCGGCGCCTCCCCCGCGCGCAGCATCGCGTACAATACCCGTATGAACAGGCTTTTCGACAAATCGATCGTGCTGGCGTGCTGCATTGCGGCCGCTCTGGGCCTTGCTGTGGACGCTCGCCTGGTCGCGGCGTTTTGCCTTGGCGTTATTGCCACCTCGCTGGCCGAGGTCGCACAGGGGGAACGCACACGCCGCACAAGCGAGGCCGCGAGTTACGTTTACATCATCGCGGCTGTCTTCGTGCCGCCGTTTGTGCCGTTTGCGCCCCTCGCCTTTTATGACATCGCGCGACGCGTGCACCGTGAGCGTGCCTGGCCTGCGCTGGGTGTGGCCACCATTTTTGCCTTCGTACTCGCTGCGGATTTCCGCGCCGGCATGCTTCCCGCCCGAACGCTCCTGCTGACCGCCATCCTTTCGGTTGCCGCCATCTTGTTATCGCTACGTACCGCCCAGTTAGAGCGCGAGCAGCAGCGCATGCGCCGTATCCGCGATGAGCTGCAAGAACGAGCCCTCGCGCTCGAGGCGCGCAACCGCGATCTTGCCGACCGCCAGGACTACGAAGTCGAGCTCGCGACGCTCGCCGAACGCGCCCGCATCGCGCGCGAGATCCACGATAACGTCGGGCACCAACTCACGCGCGCCTCACTGCAGGCCGAAGCCTTGCGCGTAGTCCATGCCGACGAGCCCGGCGTCGCCGCCGATTTCGCCGACGTCAAACGCACGGTTGACGAGGCGCTCCAGCTTGTGCGCGCCAGCGTCCACGCGCTCAACGACAACGCCGTCGACCTTTCCGTGCAGCTCGAACGTATTGTTGAAGGCGCGCGCTCGGACGGCGGCCCGCAGATTGAGCTTGAAGTTTTGGCCGAACATGCGCCCGCAAACGTCGCCAACTGCTTTGCGGCGGTCCTGCGCGAGGCGCTCTCCAACACCATGCGCCACGCTTGCGCCCAGACCGTCACCGTACGATGCATGGAGCATCCGTCGTTTTACCAGCTCATCGTTACCGACGATGGCGCGGGCGGGGTCCAAGCAAGCAGCCGCGGCGCCGCGGAGGGCATGGGGCTCGCCTCCATGCGCGAGCGCATCGAGGCGCTTGGCGGCACCTTCACCGCCGGCCCGCGTGCCAGCGCCGGCGGCTGGCGCGTGTTTGCCACCGTTCCCAAACAGCAAGGAGATGAGGGCCGATGAGGCTCATCGTTGTCGACGACGACCGCTTGGTGGTCGATTCGCTCAAGATTATCCTGAGCGCCCAGCCGCAAATCGAGGTAGTGGGCACCGGCGCCAATGGCGACGACGCGGTCGCGCTCTACGCTGAGCACGCGCCCGATATCGCGCTGCTCGACATCCAGATGCCGGAGCGCGACGGACTTTCGGCGGCACGCGAAATCCTTGAGCGCGACCCTTCGGCGCGCGTGGTGTTTCTGACGACATTCTCGGATGACGAGTACATTGTGTCGGCGCTCAAACTGGGCGCCCGCGGCTACCTGATCAAGACCGATGTCGCCGCCATTCCACCGGCGTTGGAGCAGGTCATGGACGGCAAACGCGTGCTCGAGGGCAAGGCGATCGAGGACATCGATTTTGACGGAACGGGTATCGAGGCGGGCACGCCCCACCGGCCCGCGGCCTTTGCCGGCCTGACCGACCGCGAGTTCGAAGTCGCCGAGCTCATCGCCCGCGGTCTCGACAACAAGGAGATCGCTGCCACCGCCTATATGGGCGAAGGCACCGTGCGCAACCACATCAGCTCGATCCTTGCCAAAATGGGCCTGCGCAACCGCACGCAGATCGCCATCGCCTACCTGCGAGGGTAGTTGCCCAACGAACGAACGACCCGGCATAACAAAATGGCCGCTACCGATTTAATGCTATTTCAATACTATGCCGGTTTACTACGACGAATCGCCCACCTTCGACCATGGTAAATTGCGCGCTTGCAAAACCGCAGGTAGAACGCTTGCAATATTTAGAAAAATGCAGTCATGGTCGGGAATGCCGAATTCATCGTAGTAAACCGGCATAGTTTTGTTCGGGCGACCCTGCACGAGTGCCTCCGCAAGCCTCGCGGGACCAAAATGATCCGTTTTCTTCTGCCCGCGGAGATCGGCTGACGGCGCTCGCCACGAAATAGGCCCACCTACTACGTTTGATCCGATACCCCCGACCATAACCGAGTTTCATGAAAAAACGCAGGCGTTCTACCTGCGGTTTTGTTTTTGCGCTGTTCGCCATGGTTGAGGGTAGCAGCCTAAACGTAGTAGATGGCCCCATTTCGTGGCAGACGGGTCACGCGACAGCCATCGCAAGGCCAAAATGATCCGTTTTCCTCCGTCCCCGAGGGATCAGGGGCTGGTACTGACATGGTGGCATTTCAAAACTACGCCGGATTACGGGGCTAAAGTCGGGGCCCTCATCCATACATTCATTTTTTCAAAAACGGCAGGCTATTTACCTGCGGTTTTGTTTTTGCGATTTTCTGTATGGTCGGAAGTTCGCTATCCAGCCCCGTAAACCGGCATGGTTTTGTTCGTGGCGGCCCAACCGCGCGTTTAAGCGCGGGACCGGTGGGGCATTTTTGCCCCACCGGCCCCTATTCCAGTTCTATTCCAGCGCTATTCCGACTTGGTTTCTACCGTGGGAGTCTTGTTCGCCGCAACTGGAGTGCGGGCGGTGTCCATAGTCAGGCAGTGTTTGGGACAGCTTTCGATACACTCGCCGCATACCACGCAGGCATACGGATCGATCGACCAGGTACCGCCCTTGCGATCGACCGCGAGCGCGCCCGCCGGGCAGCGACGCGCGCACATGCCGCAGCAAATGCACACGTCCATGTCATTGACGATGTGCCCGCGCAAGCGTTTGGGCGCCGCGAGCTCCTCCTGCGGATAGCACACCGTCACCGGCTGCTTGGCCATAGAACCCAAGGCCGTCTTGGCAAATGTCAGTAAACTCATGCCGCGCCTACCTTTCCGTGCAGCTAATGCAGGGGTCGATGGTCAGGATAATCATGGGCACGTTGGCAAGGAGCACGCCCTGCAGCGCATGCGTCAGACCCGCCAGGTTCTGCGACGTCGGCGTGCGCACGCGAAAACGGTCCAGATTCTTGGTGCCGTTACCGCGCACATAGTAATACGCCTCGCCACGCGGCTGCTCAATCACAACCTCGCCGCGCGCGCCGTCGGCCGGCGTGAGCTTGGTGCGCCCACCGATACCGTCGTGCGGGATCTTGCCCACAAGCTCCTTGATGATGTCCATGGCCTGCGTGACCTCGGCACAACGCACCTGACAGCGGGCATAGCAATCGCCGTCGGTAGCAACGATAGGCTCAAACGCGGCCAGGTCCGCATAGGCGCCGTCGCCGAACATGCGCACGTCGTAATCCACGCCCGAAGCGCGACCGAACGGGCCGACCATCGACAAATCCAGCGCGTCCTTCTTGCTGATCACGCCCACGCCATGCAGGCGCTCGCCACAGCTGGCGTCGTCCAAAAACGTATGCACCAGGGCCTCGTAGTCGGGACGCATGGCATCGAGCGTCTGGACAATACCCGCCAGCTCGGAGTCCTCGATGTCGTGCTTAAGGCCGCCGATCTCGTTAATCGAAAGGATCACGCGCCCGCCGCAAGTGCTCTCGAAGATCTTGAGAATCTGTTCGCGCAGCGTCCACGACCGATAGAACAGTGCCTCAAAGCCAAAGGCATCCGCGAGCAGGCCCAGCCACAGCAGATGCGAGTGGATGCGCGAAAGCTCATGCAGAATGGTGCGGATATACTGCACGCGACCGGGCACCTCGATGTCGAGCATGCGCTCGCAGGCGCTGGCATAGCCGTAGCTGTGGCCCACGGCGCAGATGCCGCAGATGCGCTCGGCGATGTAGCCAAACTGATGCATATCGCGCTTTTCGGTGAGCTTCTCGAGTCCGCGGTGCACAAAACCGATCTGCGGAATTGCCTCGATGACGCGGTCGTCCTCGATCACCAGGTCCAGATGAAGCGGCTCGGGCAGCACCGGGTGCTGCGGGCCAAACGGAATTACGGAGCGATGAGCCATGGACCTTACGCCTCCTTTTTCTGCTTGTCGCGGGCGGCCTTGGCAGCAAGCGCCGCGCGGACCTTGGCCGCTTTCTCGGGATCCATGGCGGCGAGCTTTGCCTCCATCTCGGCAGCCTTAAGTGCGGCCTTGGCAGCAGCTTCATCGTGCTGAGCATCGGAGCCGGTAGCCGCAGCGGACTGGGCGACGGCAGCGCCCGCAGCATCGCC
>CALJPV010000086.1:0-7155 GCA_937980385.1 uncultured Collinsella sp.
CGGGGTCCTCCACACGGATGCCGAACAGCTTCACCACGCCCGATACAATGCTGGGTTTTACGGAAGAAGCCAAGTTCCACACGCCTACGTTTTTCCCCGGCATTTTCCGGTTCATCCAGGCATCCGGAGAACCGAGAGGAACCTCATAGCGGCCGCTGCGGACGGACCCGGTGTCCTTCCCGGCCAGACGGGCGGCTTCATAAGCAAAGCGCGCGCCGATGCTGATCTGGGACTGGCCGTTGTAATGCACCCCCATCTGGTCGCCGGCAGTCAGCTTGGGAAGGTCCCTGGTAGGGGCATAGCCCAGGGACGGACGGGAGGCGGCCAGCTCCTTCATCACCTGGTGGGTCGTTTTTCCCTGAACTTCGGTATCATTCCCCTTCAGGCCTCCGGTGACATTGCCCGTCTCCGGATCGCTTTCATTCTTTCCGGCCCAGTTGGCATTCTCGCCAATGACGGCTCTCTGTGCGGCCAGGGCGGACGTATCCCCGTACGGTTTCAAGTCCGCCGCCAGATTGCCCAGAAGCTCCAGAAAACGGGAAGCGCTTTCCGGAACGGAAGCGCCGATATTGCTTTCCCCCTGCAAATACAGCAGCCCGGCAAACTCCACTTTGGAGTATTTGGACTTGTCTACCGTGGCACAGGCGTTTTTGACGGCCTGCACCAGCGCCTTGTAAGCCTGGCCGTTCTTTTGCCAGTGGGAATTGCCGCCGCCGTCGCGGGAGGCTTTCACAATGGCCACATCCGCATCCCTGAACCATCCGTTCTTCTCCAGGGTAAAGGCAAACCCGTATTCTGGACCCATGCACAAACTGCCGTTATAGCGCGGCATGGCGGGCCGTACCTGCTCCCAGGACGTGGAGGCCCCGGGAAACACCCCTTCCCTCTGGCCGAAGTTTTCATGCCAGTACAACGTCTTCTTCGGCTCATACTTCTTCAACAACTCCGGAGAAGCGGGACTGCCCTTCACGGCTCCCAGGGAATTGGATTGGCCCGTCAGCAAAAAAATCTTCAATTCTTTTGCGGAGCATACCGAAACAAGGCACAGGAACAGGAAGGACAGCAGATAGGTCATTTGAGTTACAATTGCAGGAACACAACTATAACTGCCGGAATTTTCCTTTTCAATCGTCAACTGCCAGATATGGGAGCCGGAAGGAGGAGGAAAAGGAAAAGACCAGTTCTTCTTCTATGCTCCCGATGGGCAGCATAGCTCCCTTATTGATTTTTTACCGAAGAGCTTGGAGGAGGCAAAGGCGCGACGGCTCGGACAGGCGGCATGCACCAAATGTTCCACTTAGCCGGAGGAAGAGAAGAGAGATTCAAGATCGTTCCATCAAGAAAAGAACAAGCCCCGCCAGTTGAGGAACTGGCGGGGCCTGATGAAAAAAATCCCGGCGGCGACCTACTCTTGCGGGACCTATCGTCCGACTACCATTGGCGCGGCAGCGTTTCACTTCCGGGTTCGGAACGGGACCGGGTGGGACCACTGCGCTCTGGCCACCGGGCTTCAGGGGGAAGAGTTTTTCATTTTCTTCATCCTGCCTGCCCGGGAGCCCTTGGGGGGCTTCGAGGGGGATTTTTTAAGGGTTGTTGTGTGTGTGGCTAAGAAGATTTCCTCTCGTTACGAGGGGAAGGAATCAGCGTAAACTGACATCTGCGTGGCTGGTGGTGTTACTTTTAAACATACATCCAATGAACAAGACAACAGCAAGTTGTTATTCACGAACGGGAGTGATGTAATATGATGAAGTCTATTGGTGATTAGTATCGCTTGGCTCAATACATTGCTGCACTTACACCTGCGACCTATCAACGTGGTGGTCTTCCACGAACCTATAGGGAAAACTCATCTTGGGATGGGCTTGGCGCTTAGATGCTTTCAGCGCTTATCCCGTCCGCACTTAGCTACTCGGCCATGCACTTGACAGTACAACCGATGCACCAGTGGTGCGTCAGACCCGGTCCTCTCGTACTAAGGTCTGAACCCCTCAATTTTCCAACGCCCACAGAGGATAGAGGACCGAACTGTCTCGCGACGTTCTGAACCCAGCTCGCGTGCCGCTTTAACCGGCGAACAGCCGGACCCTTGGGACCTTCTCCAGCCCCAGGATGCGACGAGCCGACATCGAGGTGCCAAACCACGCCGTCGATATGAACTCTTGGGCGTGATCAGCCTGTTATCCCTAAGGTACCTTTTATCCGTTGAGCGACGGCAATTCCACTTTCTACCGCCGGATCACTTGGGCCTGCTTTCGCATCTGCTCGACTTGTTGGTCTCACAGTTAGGCGGGCTTATGCCCATGCACTCGACACCCGGTTGCCAACCGGGCTGAGCCCACCTTCGCGCTCCTCCGTTACTCTTTGGGAGGATACCGCCCCAGTAAAACTGACCGGCTGACACGGTCCTCTGGCCGGATTCACGGCTCAGGGTTAGATCCTCCAGTTTCAAAGGGTGGTGTCTCATTGATGACTCCGACGCCCCCTAAAGGGCGTCTTCAGCGTCTCCCACTTACTCTGAGCATTAAAACCGAAGAAACAATGACAGCTTACAGTTAAGGTCTATAGGGTCTTTCCGTCCTTCTGCGGGTAGGCGGCATCTTCACCGCCACTACAATTTCACTGAGCGCCTGGTTGAGACAGTGCCCAACTCGTTTCACGATTCGTGCAGGTCGGAACTTACCCGACAAGGAATTTCGCTACCTTAGGACCGTTATAGTTACGGCCGACATTCACCGGGACTTGGGTTCAGAGCTTCGCCTTGCGGCTAACCCCTTGCCTTAATCTTTCGGCATTGGTCACGTGTCACACCCTATACTTCGACTTGCGTCTTTGCAGAGTGCTGTGTTTTTGATAAACAGTCGGTTGGGCCATTTCTCTGCGGCCTGCATCGCTGCAGGCACCCCTTCTTCCGAAGTTACGGGGCTAATTTGCCGAGTTCCTTAACCAGGTTTCACTCTTACGCCTTGGTATATTCTACCCACCCACCTGTGTCGGTTTGCGGTACGGGTCGCTTAGCATACGCTGGGGCTTTTCTTGGCACTCGATCCAATGATGCGCTGAGTCCGTGGACTCAACTCGGAATTCAATAACCTAGTCATCTTTTCTCATGCGTCCCCCCAGTTTAAGGGTCGCGAGCTCAGGATTATTAACCTGATATCCATCGCCTACGCCTCTCGGCCTCGGCTTAGGTCCCGGCTAACCCAGGGACGAAACACGTTGCCCTGGAAACCTCGGGTTTACGGCGGCCGGGGATTTCACCCGGCTTTACGTTACTCATGTCTGCATACTCACTTGCATGTGCTCCAGGGTCAGTCGCCATCACCCTTCAACGCGCATGCAACGCTCTTCTACCACTCTACCGTAAGGTAAAGTCCAGAGCTTCGGTATAACGCTTGATCGCCAATCATTTTCGGCGCAGGATCACTCGATGAGTAAGCTATTACGCATTTTTTAAATGGTGGCTGCTTCTAAGCCAACATCCTCACTGTCTGTGTAATCCCACATCCTTTCCACTGAGCGTTATTTAGGCACCTTAGCTGCTGGTCTGGGTTGTTTCCCTCTCGACAATGAAGCTTATCCCCCACTGTCTCACTGCCACGTTCCATTGCACGGTATTCGGAGTTTGATAAGGTTTGGTAAGCGGGTGTGCCCCCTAGCCTTGTCAGTGCTCTACCCCCGCGCATCAGCACGTGACGCTGCACCTAAATGCATTTCGAAGAGAACCAGCTATCACGGGGTTTGATTAGCCTTTCACTCCTACCCTCAGCTCATCAGAGAACTTTTCAACGTTCACCTGTTCGGTCCTCCACATGGTTTTACCCATGCTTCAACCTGGCCAAGGGTAGGTCACCTCCGCTTCGGGTCCAGTACCTGCGACTTAATTCGCCCTATTCGGACTTGCTTTCGCTGCGACTCCGGGCCGGAAGCCCTTAGTCTTGCCACAAACACTGACTCGCAGACTCATTAAACAAAAGGCACGCCATCGCAGATTGCTCTGCTCTGACACTTTGTAGACATACGGTTTCAGGTTCTATTTCACTCCGCTCACAGCGGTTCTTTTCACCTTTCCCTCGCGGTACTTGTTCACTATCGGTCGCCAACTAGTATTTAGCCTTGCGCGGTGGTCCGCGCTGATTCATACATCGTTCCACGTGTGATGTATTACTCAGGATCCCACTAATTCCCACGCTGGATTTCGTCTACAGGGCTTTCACCTTCTACGGCCAGCCTTTCCAGGCTGTTCTACTATCCAGTATGGTCGAATATGTCGTGGTCCTACAACCCCGAAGGAGTACCTTCGGTTTGGGCTCCATCCGCTTTCGCTCGCCACTACTTACGGAATCGATTTCTCTTTCTTTTCCTCCGCTTACTGAGATGTTTCACTTCAGCGGGTTTCGCGTTTCATACCCTATGTATTCAGGTATGAACGATCGAGTATTGCCTCGATCAGGTTACCCCATTCGGATACCCCCGGATCATCGCTTGCTTGCAGCTTCCCGAGGATTTTCGCAGCTTGCCGCGTCCTTCTTCGCCTGTTGGCACCAAGGCATTCACCGTACGCCCTTACTTACTTCATCATATTGCAAAAGTTTTTTACCACTTCCACAATACCACAAAGCCCTTTCGTGACTTACTGTATTGTCTTATTTCTTGGTATGCATGTTTTAAATTGTGTATTGTAGTTGTTTTTCAACTACCCACTTTGTTGGAAAGCAATTGCTTCTCAGCAATTGTTTTCTTTGCCACGCAGATGTCAATTTTCGCTTTCCCTCAATAATCGATTTTTTTGGTGGGCCTGACAGGACTTGAACCTGTGACCCCGCGCTTATCAAGCGCGTGCTCTAACCAACTGAGCTACAGGCCCGGTTTTGGGTCTCGCAGAGGCAGTTAACAGTGAACAGGCAATAGTTAATAGCCATTTACCGTTCTCCGTTGCCGCCTTCTTACCGAAACTGGTGGAGGCACGGGGACTCGAACCCCGGACATCCAGCTTGCAAAGCTGGCGCTCTACCAACTGAGCTATACCCCCAGTTGCGGTTCTTTTTGAAAAAAGGTCGTCACGCACGTCGTGCCTAGTTTCGCTCCAAGCGAACTGGCTGTTTACACATCTTTGGTTCGTTGCGGGCCCTCGCGGGTTCCGCTCTCTCTTCCCTCGGGAAGAGATCCGACCTGTGCATTTTTCATGCACTTTCTCCATAGAAAGGAGGTGATCCAGCCGCAGGTTCCCCTACGGCTACCTTGTTACGACTTCATCCCAGTTACCAGTCTCACCTTAGGACCCTGCCTCCTTGCGGTTGGCTTCAGATACTTCGGGTGCGACCGGCTTCCATGATGTGACGGGCGGTGTGTACAAGACCCGGGAACGTATTCACGGCGCCGTAGCTGATGCGCCATTACTAGCGATTCCGGCTTCGTGTAGGCGGGTTGCAGCCTACAGTCCGAACTGGGCCCAGTTTTTAGGATTTCCTCCGCCTCGCGGCTTCGGCCCCCTCTGTACTGGGCATTGTAGTACGTGTGCAGCCCTGGGCATAAGGGCCATACTGACCTGACGTCGTCCCCACCTTCCTCCCAGTTGATCTGGGCAGTCTCGCCAGAGTCCCCACCTTTACGTGCTGGTAACTGGCAACAGGGGTTGCGCTCGTTGCTGGACTTAACCAAACATCTCACGACACGAGCTGACGACGGCCATGCAGCACCTGTGTAACGCCTCCGAAGAGTCGCATGCTTTCACATGTTGTTCATTACATGTCAAGCCCAGGTAAGGTTCTTCGCGTTGCATCGAATTAAGCCACATACTCCACCGCTTGTGCGGGTCCCCGTCAATTTCTTTGAGTTTTAATCTTGCGACCGTACTCCCCAGGCGGCACGCTTAACGCGTTAGCTCCGGCACGCAGGGGGTCGATTCCCCGCACACCAAGCGTGCACCGTTTACTGCCAGGACTACAGGGGTATCTAATCCCTTTCGCTCCCCTGGCCTTCGTGCCTCAGCGTCAGTTAATGTCCAGGAACCCGCCTTCGCCACGAGTGTTCCTCTCGATATCTACGCATTTCACTGCTACACCGAGAATTCCGGTTCCCCCTCCATTACTCTAGTCTCGCAGTATCATGTGCAGTCCGGGGGTTGAGCCCCCGCCTTTCACACACGACTTACGAAACCGCCTACGCACGCTTTACGCCCAGTGATTCCGAACAACGCTTGAGACCTCTGTATTACCGCGGCTGCTGGCACAGAGTTAGCCGTCTCTTCCTCTTGTGGTACTATCTTTTTAATTTGCTCCCACATGACAGGGGTTTACAATCCGAAGACCTTCATTCCCCCACGCGGCGTCGCACCATCAGGGTTTCCCCCATTGTGAATGATTCTCGACTGCTGCCACCCGTAGGTGTCTGGACCGTGTCTCAGTTCCAGTGTGGCCGGACATCCTCTCAGACCGGCTACCCGTCATCGCCTTGGTGAGCCGTTACCTCACCAACTAACTAATAGGACGCGAGCCCATCCCCAAGCGCATTGCTGCTTTAATCTTGCGATTTTATGCGGTATTAATCCCAGTTTCCCGGGGCTATCCCACTCTTGGGGGCAGGTTACTCACGTGTTACTCACCCGTGCGCCACTAGAGAATTATTAGCAAGCTAGCAATTCTCCCGTTCGACTTGCATGTCTTATCCACGCCGCCAGCGTTCGTTCTGAGCCAGAATCAAACTCTCCATCAAATATAATTTTTGAAATTGCTGGACCAAATGGAATCTTTCGATTTCATCTGCGCCATGCTTCAGTCAGCTCTTCCCTCAAGTTGTGTCTCTTGAGGTCCTCTTCGCTCTGCCAAGCACGGCGCGCGTCACGACCTTTTTTCTTTCCCCTTGCTTCTACCAATCCGCCCCTCTCGGAGCTAGGTCGCTCCTTTGGGTTTTTTCTCCCTCACACGTCTCTCGACGCATTCAGGAAAACCCTCGGCGGGTTCGGTAGTCATTCCCTTGAAATCTTCTTATCGGCCCCTTTAATGAGGCTCTTCCGGGTGGCCGGCCCCGGCTTCATTCAGGCCCTCTTCCGAGTCCCTCCTGCCGCCGGGCTTTTCATCCCGTCGCCGTGTTGGCGTGCCGAGAAGTCTACCATTTTCACCTCCCTTGTCAATTTTTTTCGAGTCGTTTTTTGTG
>CALJPV010000087.1:0-1856 GCA_937980385.1 uncultured Collinsella sp.
TATGGATTATTGAGATGGAAAGGAGAATGTGATGGAAGATTTTAAAGGAAAAAAGCTTTTAATTCTTGGAGGTGGCGATAAGTGGGATCAAACAACCGAAGTTGATCTTGTTCGTTATGCCCACGAAATGGGGCTATATGCGATAGTTACAGATAGTCAAGCAGATTGGAATAAAGTTCCTGCCAAATTTGAAGCTGATGAGGCATGGGATATTAGCTGGTCTGATACGGAGACTTTAGCGCGCCTGTGCCGCGAGAAGGGCATAGATGGCGTGATTGCGGGATTCAGCGAGCGCAAGGTCATGTGCGCAGGTCGGTTGGCACATGAGCTGGGTATGCCGTTCTATACCGATGGTGCCGACCTCGAGACGATTTTCAACAAAAGTCTCTTCAAGGAGGCATGCCGTAATGCGGGTGTTGATGTTCCAAGGTCGTTTGACGTGGATGGCGACATAATCTTTCCCGTGGTAGTTAAGCCTGTCGACAATGCCGGCGGACGAGGAATGAGTATTTGCCGAAATAGGGAGGAATTGTCGGAGGGCATTGCCAAGGCCATGCAGTTCTCTGATGCCTCAACTCCCGAGATTGAGGAATTTGTGGAGGGTTTAGAGGTATTTGTCTATTACATCGTTCGTAATGGAGTGCCCACCTTCTCTATGGCGAGTGAAATAGCGACGATGCGAGATAGCGAGCGAGGCATGCCGTATCACGTTGCCAATCGATTCCCATCACACCAAATTGAGCGAATTCGTCGCGAATGCGACGAGGCATTCGTTCGGCTTATTCGCTCGCTGGGAATACAAAACGGGTATATCGGACTGCAATGCTTTGTAACAGACGATCGCGTTATGGTGCATGACCCCACATTCCGTATAGATGGGGCAAATGACCATGAGGTTGCCAAAATGATTACTGGGGCGAGTGACGTTGAGTTCTACATTGCTCATGCACTGACGGGGACATTTGGGACCCAGGAGGATGCAGGTAAGCTCCACTATCGCTCGGACTGGCCGATTTTTATTCAGGTCGGATCTATCCTAGGGCCAGGCATTATTGGTGAATTTAGCGGCCTCGATGACGTAGCTAACATCGATGGTGTATATGAGGTCGAGCAGGTAAGGCGTGTTGGTGATGAGATGAAACTTGCGACCTCGACGCTCTCGCAAATTGGGGCGCAGATTAAGCTTCAGGCTCCTGATTCTCAGACGCTTAGAGTGCGGCTCCAAGAGGTCTTTGACGCGATATCCGTAAAAGACGTAAACGGTGCCGATATGGTTGTACCGCTTAATTTAGATGAGCTTGCTTTCGGTAAGACGCAGGATAAATAATCCGAGAGTCGGTCATGTAATCGAACAATTTCAAAGGCGGGCATCACATGAAAGGTATTATTCTTGCGGGCGGGCTTGGTACGCGTTTGTACCCCATTACGAAGGCGGTAAGCAAGCAGTTGCTGCCGGTTTACGACAAGCCTCTTATTTACTATCCCCTTTCAACTCTCATGCTGGCGGGAATCCGGGAAGTCCTTATTATCTCGGATCCTGTGTCGCTGCCCTCATATAAGCAATTGCTATCTGATGGAGCTGCTTTAGGGATGCATATTCAATATGCAGAACAACCTAAGCCAGATGGTTTAGCTCAAGCTTTCATGATTGGAAAAGATTATCTCGATGGTGATTTATGCGCTCTTGTATTAGGTGACAATTTATTTCACGGTCAAGATTTAACCAGAGCACTTATGTCTGCGCGTCGTCAAATAGAAGAAAAGGGTGGCGCGGTTATTTTCGGATATCAAGTCAAAGATCCTCGAGCATTCGGAGTCGTAGAGTTCGATGGGAATCTCAACGCTATAAGCATTGA
>CALJPV010000088.1:0-1245 GCA_937980385.1 uncultured Collinsella sp.
TCCTTGCCCTCGGTGCGCTGCAGGCCCTTGGCCTTGACGGCAGCGTAATCGAAATCGTGGGCCTCGAGGTCGCTGTAGGCGATGACGCTGGCGCGGATGAAGCCGCGCTCAAAGTCGCTGTGGATCTTGCCGGCAGCCTGCGGAGCCTTGGTACCCTTGCGGATGGTCCAGGCGCGGCACTCCTTCTTGCCGTCGGTCAGGAAGGAGATGAGGCCCAGCAGATCATAGCTGGCGGTGATGAGGTTGTCGAGGCCGCTTGCCTCAATGCCCATCTCGGCGAGGAAGGCTTTCTTTTCCTCGGGGCTGTAGTCGGCGATGTCCTCCTCGGTCTTGGCGCAGATAGGAATGTAGCGTGCGCCCTCTTCCTTGGCGCGTGCAGCCACCAGCGGGACGTACTTGTTGTTCTCGATGCCCTCCATCAGGTCGTCCTCGCCCACATTGCAAGCGTAGAGGACGGGCTTTGCGCTCAGCAGGCCCATCTCGTGGAGCACGGTCTGCTGCTCGGCGTCGTTCTCGTCGAAGTCGAAGCTGCGGGCGGGCTTGCCGGATTCCAGATGGGCGGCCAGCTGCTGCAGCCATGCGGCCTCGGCGGCAGCACCCTTGTTGTTGCCGCTCTTTGCGGCCTTGGCCATGCGGCCTGCGCGGTTCTGGACGACTTCGAGGTCGGAGAGGATGAGCTCGTAGTCGATGGCGTCGATGTCGGCGATGGGGTCCACGGCCTCGGCCTTGGTCACGTCCTCCACGACATGGATGATGTTGTCGTCGTCGAAGCAGCGCACGACATGGACGATGGCATCGCACTCGCGGATGTGGCCGAGGAACTTGTTGCCGAGGCCGGCACCCTGGCTTGCGCCCTTGACGAGGCCGGCGATGTCCACGAACTCCACGATGGCGGGGGTCTTCTTGTTGGTCTGCCAGATCTCAGCCAGCTTATCCAGCCGCTTGTCCGGCACGGCCACGATGCCGCTGTTGGGCTCGATGGTGCAGAAGGGGTAGTTTGCAGCCTCCGCGTTCTTGGTGGAGGTGATGGCGTTGAACAGAGTGGACTTGCCGACGTTGGGCAGGCCGACGATACCTAATTTCATATAAAATACGCTCCTTCACGTTATGGTAGACATAATAATACATCTACCATTATACGCGAAGGAGCGTATGAGTGCAAGTATCAATCCTTCAGTTTGCTCAGATAGCGGTAGATGGTCGCCTCCGAGGAGCCCAGCTGTGCCGCCACCTCGCTGACCGCGC
>CALJPV010000089.1:0-17789 GCA_937980385.1 uncultured Collinsella sp.
CTTCTCGGCGGCGATGCGCTCGCGCTCGGCCTCGGCAGCACGCGCTGCCTCCTCGGCGGCGGCTGCCTCCTCCTCGGCCTGCTTGGCGGCCTCGACTTCCTTGGCGCGGGCCTCGATCACCGAGGCGAGCTGCTTGCGGACCATGGCGACGTAGGCGTCCTCCAGCGCGGAGGAAGCGGACTTAGCGGGAATCTTCATTTCGGCGAGATGACCCATCAGTTCCTTGGAGGTCATGCCGAACTCTTTGGCCAGGGTGGACACACGGACTTTTGCCATATGACTTCACCTACCCTTTCTGGCACCTTGGGTGCCTAGAGACTGAACGAGCGTGGGAGATGCGCCGGGACCTGCCCGACGCGACCGCGCGCTAGATCAGGTCCTCCGCATCATCGAAGGCGTCGGTGTCGTGGACACCGCAAAAACGGGAGCCGGGGCGGGCCTGGTTGCGGCACTGCACGCCGTCCTCGGACATGTACTCGCAGCGACGGACGTCGTCGTCCTCCTCGTCACCGATCAGGTCGGCGGCGGGCTCCTCGTGAACGGGGACGTTCTTGAGGATGTCGGCGGCAAGGGTCTCGGACTTGATATCGATGTGCCAGCCGGTCAGGCGAGCGGCGAGGCGGGCGTTCTGGCCCTCCTTGCCGATGGCGAGCGAAAGCTGGTCGTCGGGCACGATGACGCCGGCGTAGGCCTTCTCCTCGTCGATGAGGACGCGGGTGACCTTGGCAGGCGACAGGGCGTTGGCAACGTAGACGGCCGGATCGGCATCCCACAGGATGACGTCGACGCGCTCGCCGCGGAGCTCGCCTACGACGGCGCGGACACGGCTGCCCTTGGGGCCGACGCAGGCGCCCACGGGATCCAGGCGGTCGTCGAGCGAGTGGACGGCGACCTTGGAGCGCTGACCGGGCTCGCGGGCGATCGACTTGATCTGAACGGTGCCCTCATAGATCTCGGGCACCTCCTGCTCAAACAGACGACGCATGAGCTCGGGGTGAGTGCGGGAGATGACGATCGGCGGACGGCTGTGCTCGCCGCGAACCGGCTGCAGGTTGGAGTTGGGGTCGCGGACGTCGATGATCACGGCCTTGATGTGCTGGTTGTGCAGATAGCGCTCGCCCATCGGACGCTCGTTGCGCTCGTTCTCGTAACGACGCTGGTCAAAATGCGGCAGCTCGGCCTCGACGCCATCGCGGATCTTGACGATCGTGAAGTCGGGCGTGGACTGCAGCACGGTACCGCTGATGAGATCACCGATACGGCCGGAGAACTCCTCGTAGATCTGCTCGCGGGCGGAGTTGCGCACGATGGCGTTGATCTCGGCCTTGGCGTGCTGGGCGGCAATGCGGCTCGTGTTCTTGGGAGTGACGTCGATCTCCTCGAACTCGGTGAAGTTGCCCTCCTCGTCCATGGAATCGTCGATCGGCTCCAGACGGTAGACGTAGATCTTGCCGGTGGTGCGGTCGATGGTCACCTTGGCGCCCCACTCAAGATGCAGGATCTCGGCATAGCTCTTGGCGAGCGACTGCTCCAGGCGGTCGATCAGGTAGAGCTGGTCGATGTGCCTCTCCTGGCAAAGCTCCATCAGGGCGGACATCATGTCGGATGCTGCCATCTTACTTTCCTTCCTTCGCGGGCTTGAAGTCATAGGTGGGCTTCAACTTGCACTTTTTAACATCAGAGAAATCGAGGGTAACGGACTCGCCGTCCTCGAGCTCGAGGGTCACGTTCGTCTCGGTCGCGGCGACAATCTTGCCGGAGTACTTGCGACGGCTCTCGGTGGCGGTGGAGGTGAGCTCGCAGTCCTCACCCACAAAGCGGGCAAAGTCGCGCGGGCGGCGCAGCGGGCGCGCCATACCCGGGCTCGACACCTCGAGCGTGTAGCTCGAAGAAATAGGGTCGAGCTCCTCGATCACGTCGCCGACCCACTTGGTATTGGCCGTGACGTCGTTGAGCGACAGGCTCTGACCCTCGGCACCCTCGATACGCACACGCACGCAGGGGGCCTTGGTGGCGCCCACGAGCTCAACGTCGACAATATCGACATCGTGCTGGGGAGCGACGGCCTCGAGCGCGTCGATGATCGCCTGCTCGGTCTTGGTCTTGACCATTACGGCACCTCCATCCATACAAAAAAGAAGCGGGGTCGAAACCCCACTTCTTTCAATTACTACTTCATTTGCAAGCAAACTATACCAATACCTGCGAAAACGTGCAAGCGCAATGGAAATTCGCAGGTCAGCGCGCCCACAGCTTCTCCACAAGAATAGGACAATTAGGCGAGGACTCCTGTGTGGTGCTCCCCAAAAGCCCCAAAACGAGCCATGCGTCCCAGCGCGCCGACCGAATCGGGCCCTATGGACATTCCATCCCTGGGCGCACATCGGTCAGACTGGAGCTGAGAGGCATTCTGTAGCGAGAAAGCATGCCGCACGCATTGACCGCACAACCTTCCAGTATCTCTACGGCAAGGAGGATCAATGGAACGCCTAGGCACCCTCTGCGCGACCGCGCTCGTCGTCGCTGCCTGCTCGTTCGCTCTGGCGGGCTGCAGCAACATCGATGGTAAAACCGGACCAAGCGAGCCGGATCTCGGCAGCTCCAAAGCAATCGAGAAAACGACACCTTCGGAGCGCTTCGACAAAATAGACGAAGATATAGTCGACCCCCAGGGCTTAGGTCCCGACCCTCAAGAACAGTTCCCCATCGACCTTGAGGCAGACGAGAACGTCCATGTTACCTGCGTGGGCAAGGACACGGATGGCTACGGCGACGCCGTGTTGGTCTTTGCGGTGACAAACAACACCGATGTCGACATGATGTTTGGCGATGTCGATGCTTATGCCTACGTCAACGGTGTCGTCCGCGACGTGCGCATGCGCCAGCCCGTCGCCGCAGGCGAAGAAGCGACCGCGATGCTCACCTTTGTAGGGACCTTCGACGATCCGGACTTTGACGTGAACAACGACCTCAACGACATCTACCTCAACATCTGGATGTTCGAGGAGCAGACGGGCAACGTCTACTTTAGGGACTTGGTACACATTCCGTAGAGGGTGGCGCTGGGCACAAGCCAAGCGGGGCATATAACGCAAGACGAGGGACGACCCCATCGGATCGCCCCTCGTCTTTTATGCGTCAGTTATGCTCGCAGTGCTTACTTGACCACCAGATTGACCAGCTTGCCAGGCACGCAGATGGCCTTGACGACCGTCTTGCCCTCGAGCCACTTGGCGACGGCGGCCTCGGCGGCAGTCTGCATTTCCTCATTGGAAGCATCGCGGGGCACGTCGATGCGGCCGCGGACCTTGCCGAGCACCTGGACGACGATCTGCACCGTATCCTCGATGGACTCGGCCAGGTCAAACTCGGGCCAGGCGGCGGTGTAGGCGTTGCCCTCGCAGCCGAGCGCCTCGTGCCACAGCTCGTCGGCCCAGAACGGGCAGATGGGCGCCAGGACGCTCACAATGTCCTTGGCCACGCCGTAGCACAGGGCCTTGTCGCGGTCAGCACCCTCGGTGGCGTTGAGGTAGGCGCTCGCTGCGTTGACGAGCTCCATGACGGCCGAGATCGCGGTGTTGAACTGGCCGCGATCGAAGTCCTCGGTGCACTTGGCGATGGTGCGGTGACGCTCGCGGTAGAGCTTCATCGCGGTCTCGTCGAGCACGGACTTGTCGAAGGCCACGTTGGCGTCACCCGACTGGACGAGCTGCCACACGATACGCCAGGCGCGCTTGATGAAGCGGTTGGCGCCCTCGACGGCCTTGGGATCCCAGTCGAAGTCCTTCTCAGGCGGAGCGATAAACAGGATCGCCAGACGCATGGTGTCGGCGCCGTAGGGCTCGATGACCGAGCTCGGGGGCACGACGTTGCCCTTGGACTTGGACATGGTGTCACCGTTCTCGTCCTTAACCATACCCTGGCACAGCAGGTTGGTAAAGGGCTCGTCTACGCTCAGCAGGCCCAGGTCGCGCAGCGCCTTGGTAAAGAAGCGGCTGTAGAGCAGGTGCAGAATGGCGTGCTCGATGCCACCGATGTAGTTATCGACGGGCATCCAACGGTCGGCCGCCTCGCGGGAGAAGGGCAGCTCGGTGTTGTGCGGGTCGGTATAGCGAAGGTAATACCAGCTGGAGCAGGTGAAGGTGTCCATGGTATCGGTCTCGCGTTTAGCCGGGCGACCGCAGACCGGGCAGGTAGTCTCGTAGAACTCCTTGCACTCGGCGAGGGTCTCGCCGGCGCCCAGGTCCAGGTTCTCGGGCAGCGTCACCGGCAGCTGATCCTCGGGCACGGGCACGATGCCGCAGTGCTCGCAGTGGATGGCCGGGATGGGGTTGCCCCAATAGCGCTGGCGGCTGATGAGCCAGTCGCGCAGACGGAACTCGACCTTGCGACGACCGCAGCCCATGGCCTCGAGGTCGGCCACGATAGCAGCCTCGCCCTCGGAGTGCTTACCGCCGCGCATGCCGGTGTACTTGCCGGACTGGACGAGCGTGCCCTCGGCAGCGTGGGCACAATCCCAGTCGACGGTCTCGGCATGGAAGGTATCGATGGTCTCGCCGCTGGCCTCGACGGCAGCGCGATCGTCATCGTCCAGGATGATCGGCACGATCGGCAGGTCGTACTTGCGGGCAAACTCAAAGTCGCGCTGGTCGCCACAGGGAACGGCCATGACGGCGCCGGTGCCGTAGTCGGCCACGACATAATCGGCAACCCACACGGGGACCTTCTCGCCGTTGACGGGGTTCACCACGTAGCGGCCGGTAAAGGCACCGTGCTTCTCGAGGGTGCCCTGGGCACGCTCGACGGCAGAGATATGCTTGGAGTCCTCAACGATCTTGGTGACGACCTCCTCGTACTCCGTGCCCTCGACAAGCTCGTGCAGACGAGCGTACTCGGGAGCCAGGACAAAGAAGGAGACGCCAAAGAGGGTGTCGGCACGCGTGGTGAAGACGGTAATCTTGCCCTCGTCGCCCTCAATGGGCTCGCCATCCTGGTCGCACAGGGTAAAGTCGACCTCGGCGCCCTCGGAGCGACCGATCCAGTTGGCCTGCATCTGCTTGACGCGCTCGGGCCAGCCGGGAAGCTTCTCCAGGTCGTCGAGCAGCTCCTGAGAGTACTCGGTAATTTTGTAGTACCACTGCTCAAGGTCGCGCTTCTCGGGCTCGGTGCCGCAGCGCCAGCACTTACCCTCGGTAACCTGCTCGTTGGCCAGAACGGTCTTGCAGTTGGGACACCAGTTGACCGGGTTCTTCTTGCGGTAGACCAGGCCCTTTTCCCACATCTTCTCAAAGATCCACTGGCCCCAGCGGTAGTAGTCGGGGCTGCAGGTCTTGACCATGCGATCCAGATCGTAGGAGAAGCCCATGCGCTTCATCGTGGCGAGCGCCTGGTCCATGTTCTTATACGTCCAGGCAGCAGCCTGCGTATTGTGCTTGATGGCGGCGTTCTCGGCAGGCAGGCCAAAGGCGTCAAAGCCGATGGGGTGCAACACGTCGTAGCCGCGCATGCGGGCCTGACGGGCCATGGCATCGCCGATGGTATAGTTGCGAGCGTGGCCCATGTGCAGGTCGCCCGACGGATACGGGAACATCTCGAGCACGTACTTCTTGGGCTTACTGTCGTCGGTGTCGACGGCAAAGAGGTTGGAGTCCTCCCAGGCCTTCATCCACTTGGACTCAATGGCCTGCGCGTCGTAGGCAGGGATCTCGTCCTTATGATCTGTGCAATCGCACATATCAGCTCCTTTGTTAGCTGGGTTGGGGCGGGGCGTTCTTACCTTTACTCACTGCTGCGGACAGTCCTGCTCGCACGAAGAGCACATTAAGTGCTCTTCGGCTCGTGCGGAACTTGCAGCGAGCAAAGGTAAGAACGCCCCGCCACATCGTTAACTCGCATGATGATAGCAAATACGACAAGCGAGATGCCTGCGACTTGCAGGCATCTCGCTTTATCTAAATAACGTGGTTGTGAATCAACCGCTAATTGTTACCCGCCCATGTATGGTCGGGTTTTCCAAGTGCCGCAGATTGCCGCGAAAGAGGAGCGACGCGTACTTTGGTACGCGAGCGACGGTTTGAACGGCAAGGTGCGGTGCTTGGGAAAGCCGCTTATCGATAGGAAACGCTCTGCTGAGAATCCTTCACGACAACGTCGTGGGCGCCGCCTTCGACGATCGAGGTCGAGCTCACCAGGGTCAGGCGTGCCTTTTCCTGGAGCTCGGGGATCGAGAGGGCACCGCAGTTGCACATCGTGGACTTGACCTTGTAGAGCGTGCCGCCCACGCCGTCCTTGAGGGAGCCGGCATAGGGAACGTAGGAGTCGACGCCCTCGACGAAGCTGAGCTTCGCGGCGCCGCCCAGGTCGTAGCGCTGCCAATTGCGGGCACGCGCGGAACCCTCGCCCCAGTACTCCTTCATGTACTGGCCGTTGACGTTGACGCGCTCAGTCGGGCTCTCGTCAAAGCGGGCGAAGTAGCGGCCCAGCATCATAAAGTCGGCACCCATGGCAAGGGCGAGCGTCATGTGGTAGTCATAGACGATGCCACCGTCGGAGCACACGGGCACGTAGACGCCGGTCTCCTCGTAGTACTCGTCACGGGCGCGGCAGACGTCGATCAGCGCAGTGGCCTGGCCACGGCCGATGCCCTTGGTCTCGCGGGTAATGCAGATGGAGCCACCGCCGATACCGACCTTGATGAAGTCGGCACCACAGTCGGCCAAAAAGCGGAAGCCCTCGGCGTCGACGACGTTACCGGCACCGACCTTGACGTCCTCGCCATAGTTGGCGCGGATCCACTCGATGGTGCGCTTCTGCCACTCGCTGAAGCCCTCGGAAGAGTCGATGCACAGGACATCGGCACCGGCCTCGATGAGCAGCGGCACGCGCTCGGCATAGTCGCGGGTGTTGATACCGGCGCCGACCATGTAACGCTTGTCGCCGTCGAGCAGCTCGTTGGGGTTGGTCTTGTGGCTGTCGTAGTCCTTGCGGAAGACGATGCCCATGAGGTGATCGTTATCGTCGACGATCGGCAGAGCGTTGAGTTTGTTGTCCCAGATGACGTCGTTGGCAACCTTGAGGCTGATGTTCTTGTCGCCCACGATGAGCTGCTCACGCGGGGTCATGAACTCGGAGACCTTCGTCTGGTGGTCATCGCGACTGGGGCGATAGTCACGGCTGGTGACGATGCCCAGGAGCTTACCCTTGGGAGTGCCGTCGTCGGTGACCGGCATGGTGGAATGACCGGTCTTCTCCTTGAGCTCGATGACCTGCTCCATGGTCATGTCGGGAGTCAGCGTGGAATCGGACTGAACGAAGCCGGCCTTGTGATCCTTGACGGCCTTGACCATAGCGGCCTCGGACTCGGCGCTCTGGGAACCGTAAATGAAGGACAGGCCACCCTCGGTAGCGAGCGCGACACCCATGTCGACGCCCGAGACCGACTGCATGATGGCGGAAACCATGGGAATGTTCAGGGTGATTGCCGGCTTCTCACCGCGCTTAAAGCGGGTTAGCGGCGTCTTAAGAGAGACGTTGTTGGGGATGCACTGCGAGGACGAGTAACCAGGGACCAGCAGATACTCCGAAAACGTGTGGGACTCACCGGGAAAGAACGTAGCCATGTTTCTCCTTTTTCCATGCGACCGGTCGGCTGCAGGCCTCGTAGGACCCAGCCCAACCTTGGGCGCCCAATACTGGGGAAGTATCTTAACGCACTTTGACTGCTACAATGCATGATTTAAGAAGAGCACACGAGGGTTTGACGCTGGCATTGCGTTTGCCCAGCAAACACTTTAGCGGGGAGACGTGGAGCGTATGAAGTACAAGACGACAGCAAAGCTGGTCATTCAAGCGTGCGACAAGGATCTGCCGGGCGTCTTCGGCCACGGCTGCGTCTTGCTGCTGCAAGGTATCGCCCGCGAGCACTCACTCAACCGTGCCGCCAAAAGCATGGGCATGGCATATTCCAAGGCCTGGCGCATCGTGAACGAGGCCGAAGGTCAGCTGGGCTGCAAACTCATCGAGCGCGACGGCGCCCGCGGATCCACGCTCACCCCCGCCGGCGAGCGAGCCATCGAAGTCTACGAGACGTTGCAGAGCGAGATCAACAACGTCATCGCCACCAAAGCCAACGGCCTCATCGCCAGCATCAAAAAGTAGCTAATTTGGGACGGGGCTTTTTTAGCTGCACAACACCTTCTCATAAGTTGCGGTGAAATAGGGACTGTTTATGCCGATAAAGCCGTAAATCAATCCCTATTTCACCGCAACTTATGGAGTTGAGGATGATTTAGCTAGTTGCGAAGGGCGTTGTCAAGGGTTGACGCTACAACCAGTGGGTTGTCGGTGCCGGCGAAGAGGCGGATGGTGCTCCCCTGCCTGCCGCGTGGGGCCGAAAGACGCGTCGTTGCGCCGCCGGCGGGTGAAGTGCGGAATTCATCCGGCAGGATGCTGAAGAATTCACCCGCGGTGCAATTCATCAGGTCAAACTCAACTGCCGGGCCAAAACCATGCTCGAGGATTCCCGTTGCAACCGCATGGTCGGGATGCGAGCTCAGCCCGGGATAGCGCACGTTGCGCACCATTTCGTTGGCGGCCAGATACTCGGCCAGCGCACGGGCGCGGTCGAAATGCGCCTGCATGCGGGCGTTAAGCGAGGAAAGCCCGCGCTCCAGCACGTCGGCCTCCTCGGCAGAAAGGTCGAGTGCCGACGAGCCGCACCCCTCAAGCAGGGTATGCGCGCACTCGGCAGCAGCATCCACACGATGGCGCTTGAGCTGCGAGCGCGCAACCGATACGGCAACCAACTTGCGTGAAGCATCACCGGCGCACACGCGGTCGAGCGCCTCGAGCGACAGCACGGCACCCAGCCGCAGCGGATCGCAGCCAAAAGCTGACACCACGGTGTTGTCCACAACCAGCAACGCTTGAGCCTCACGCGCTGCGCGGCCTAACGCACGAAGATCGGGAACGCGCAGACCAAACCCGCCGATGGAGTTCACAAACCACCATAGGTGCGGCCCCTCAGCATCAAGCGAAGCATCAAAGTTCTCGGACGCGGCGACAAACGTCTCGACGGATGGCGAGCCCACCAGCGCGACATCGCAGCCATCAAAGCCGCGCGTAAACGTATCGGCAAAGTCGTCCGCAAAGGCCACCAGGCGGTCACCAGGACGCACAATCCCCAGCTGCGACAACGCTGCTGGCACATGCGGGGCCGCAACAAGACGCGTCTCACGCGCGCCGGCCCTTACAGCCCAGGTCTCTTCTAGCTGCTGTACATCCACGCGGCACCGTCCCTTCATAAGCAAAAACCCACGATGCGGGTGTTCCCCGCATCGTGGGCAACGGCTGCAGTATAGCGCCGATATGCGACGAATCGCCTAGATGTTGAGCGTGTGATAGGTCACGCTCGCACCCGGAGCGTCAACGGTCACGCCATAGGTATCGGGATAGATGCGCGCCGAGAACACGAGCGCGCCATCGTTCACAAACACCTCGACCGACGAGACATCGCCGACAATGCGCACGTTACGAACCTCGTCGACGGGCTCCCAGCGCACGGTACGACCACAACCGGCAGAAGTGCGACCCCCATCGGTAAATCGCATCTCAAAGCGCGCGGACAGTTCGCCCTCGGCGGGCACAAACGCCAGCTTCAGCTCGCCATCAACGGTCGCGGTGAACGCACCGTCAACACCGTCGACAACAACGTCAAAGCAGGTATCGCCGGCAACCTCCAACGAGCCCTCCCCTACACGCACCGAGACATAATGGTGCTCAATCTCGCGCGCCGGCTGCTGCAGTACCACGCCGCCGCCACCGGCCGTAAGCTCGCGCGGCACCGTCATGCAGTGCTGCCAGCCGCACACCACGGTGGGTGCGTTGCCATAGGTCGGCTCATCGGGCATGCCCATCCAGCCGATCAGAATGTGGCGACCGTCCTCGGACGTAAACTCCTGCGGAGCATAGAAGTCAAAACCGGCGTCCCACAGGCGGAACTCGCCCAGCTCATAAGCGTCATTGCCGCCGGTAATGTCGCCCGTTACAGGCATGTAGCCAGCAGCGTATACGTTGCCGCGGTCCCAACGACCACCCTCGAGCCCCTGGGGCGAGAACGACAAAAATGCAGCGGTATCGCCATTCGCATCGAGCTCAATATAGCCAGGGCATTCCCACATAAAGCCAAAACGTTCGGGCGTAGACACGCGGCTCTCGAGTTCCCAGCTCAGCATATCGGCCGAGCCATACACCAGGATCTCGCCCACATCGCGCCCAGCACCTTCGCCGTGCATCGCACAAAACCGGCTCTCGACATGCGGCCCATCCACGCGTCGACGCGCGCCCAGAACCATGTGATAACGCCCGTCCGCGTCACGCCACACCTTGGGATCGCGCACGTGACAGGTCAAATCCTCGGGATAATCCTCGGACGCCAGCACCACACGCTTTTGGCTAAACTCCCGACCGGCAAGACCATCGACGCTCTCGACATAAACAGTATCGGCGCGGCGGCCGCTATTGACGTAGTCGTACGTGCCGTCCGCATCGGAAAGCTTAACGTTGCCCGTATAAAGCACGCGAATGCGACCGTCCTCGGCAAGCGCGGAGCCCGAATACACACCGTGGCAATCGAACGGCTCGTCGGGCAGTAGCGGAGCGCCAACGTAGTCCCACGTCATAAGGTCGCGGCTCGTCGCATGACCCCAGACCTTAACGCCGCCCTCGACATCAAACGGCGCATACTGGAAATAGGCATGGAACACGCCGCCTGCCTGGCAAAGACCGTTGGGGTCGTTGAGCCAGCCCGCCGGCGGCATAATATGGAAGCGCTGGCCATACGCGCCATGGCCGCACTCAGAGGCGGCAGCGTCAACAGCGGCAACCAGCTTTGCAAGGTCGCGGCCAAGTGCATTAGACATATCAAAGTCCTAACGGATCGAAAGTAACAAGGCGCCAGAGATCGACACCAGATACGGGAAACGCCCGCGAGCATACAACCCGCGGGCATCCCCTCAATCAAAAGCTCTTAGGCCTGCTCGGAAGCCTTGGGCTCGTCCTTGTACAGGACAAACGAGACGCCAAAGGAAACCAGCGCGGCGACCGCAAACATGATCGCGTACTGCACGGGCTGGGCCAGGCACAGCAGGATACCGAAGATACCGGTAACGCCCGTACCGGAGGCAGCCAGCGAAGTGAGCGCGCAGACCAGGGCGCCGCAGCCACCGCCGATGCAACCGGCGATGAAGGGCTTAAAGAAGCGCAGGTTCACACCAAAGATAGCAGGCTCGGTAATGCCCATGAAGGCGGACAGGGCCGAAGGAAGTGCCAAACCCTTGATCTTGGCATCGCGGGTCTTAAAGGCAACGGCGAGCGCGGCGCCACCCTGGGCGATGTTGGCAGCGCTAGCGATGGGCAGCCAGTAGGTCACGCCGTACTGGGCGAGCTGGCCCAGGTCGATAGCGGTGTACATCTGGTGGATACCGGTAACGACCGTGGGAGCATAGAACAGGCCGACGATAAAGGAACCGATTCCGAAGGGCAGGGTCAGCAGAGCCTGGATCAGACCGAGGATGGCGTTCTCGGCCCAAACAAAGATGGGGCCGACGGCAACGAGCGTCACGAGCACGGTCACGAACACCGAGACGAGCGGGGTCACAAAGAGGTCGAACATCTCGGGAACGATCTTGTGCAAACGCTTCTCGAGGAAGGCCAGAATGGCGCAGGCGATAACGATGGGGATCACGTGGCCCTGATAGCCGACCCACTCAAAGCTGTACACGCCGGGAATGACGGTGACCATGGTCTGCACGCCCTCGGAGGCAACCGTGTAGGCGCTCTGCAGCGAGGAGTTGATAAACGCACCGCCGACGACGGCGCCCAGATACGGGTTTGCGCCAAAGGCCTTAGCGGCGGAGTAACCGATCAGGATCTGCAGAATGCCAAAGGACGTTCCCGAGACCAGGTCGGCGATCTTGTAGATAAAGTTATTGGTGTCGAGCGCGATAAAGCCGTTGGAAGCCATAAAGTTGAGGGCGCTCATAATGCCCAGCAGCAGGCCCGAGGCCACGATGGCGGGGATGATGGGGACAAAGACGTCGCCGAGCACCTTAATGGCGCGCATAAAGATGTTCTGCTGCTGTGCCGCGGCCTCCTTGACCTCGGCTTTGGTGGCAGCCTCGACGCCACTGAGCGCGATGAACTCCTCGTAGACCTTGTTGACGGTGCCGGTGCCAAAAATAATCTGCAGCTGGCCCTGGGCCTCAAAGACGCCCTTGGCGCCGTCTATATTCTCAAGGGCTTCCTTGTCGACCTTGGCGTTATGGGCTATCACCAGGCGAAGACGCGTGGCGCAGTGCGCGGCCGAAACAACGTTGTCGGCGCCACCGATGTTGTCGAGCACCTCTTGGGCTGATTTGCGGTAGTCCATGACTTCCCTTTCCTCCAACGGGCGCATTTACACCCGGCCATCTTTGACACTTACACTGTAATCGATTTCAGTTTGATATGTCTGCAATCGTTTTCATAGTAGGTTGAACGGTAGGAAAAAGCCGGTGAATGGTAGTTTTACGGCAAAACAAGGCGACTTAGAGGCAGACAGACGTGCCCAAAACCTATACATTCATAAGCTGATGGCCGAGCTTGAGCGTCTTGAGACCGCTCTCCCCCTCCTCGCCATCGAGCGTATTGAGCAACATATTGGTCGCCTCGACGCCACTGGTCAGGTAGCCATAATGCACGGTGGGAATGCCGCCCGTCAGCGCGCGCAAAAACGCATTGTCGCCAAAACCACTCACGCGGTGTATGCCCTCGCCCATGCCGCGAACCTCATCGATGGCACGCAGCGCGCCCGCCGCCATGGTGTCGGTCGCGCAGGCGATAAATGAAACATCGGGAGCGACGGAAAGCAGCTCACGCGCCGCACCATAGCCCGAATCGAGCGTAAAGGACCCCTGGCGAATCAGGCTCGGATCAAGTGCCACACCCGCGGCGCGCAAGCCAGCCTCGAAACCGCGACGGCGGTCATAACCGGCCGCGCGGTCCTCTTCGGTAACTCCAATATAGGCAATCTTGCCGTCCACGCGACCCGCAAGTGCATGGCCCAGCTCAAAGGCGGCCTCGTAATCGTCGTGATAGACGCACGCCGCGCCCTCAACATTCTGGCCGATCAGCACGATGGGCACGCGGCACGATTCAATCGCCCGACGGTGCTCGTCGGTAATCATAGTTGCCACCAGCACAATGCCATCGACCGGGTGGTTTTGGAATAAATCGAGGTATTCGAGCTCACGATCGGCCGCGTTGTCGGTGTTGGCAAGCAGCATCTGGTAGCCACGGCGACCGAGCACCTGGCCAATGCCGGCGGTAATGCGGCTCACGGACTCCGAGTTAATCTTGGGCACGATGACGCCGATGAGCTTGGTGGAACCGGTGCGCAGCGCGCGAGCTTGGCTGGACCGCACGTATCCGGTCAGTTCAATCGCCTTCTTAATGCGCTCGGCCTTGTCCGTCGAGATATATCCACCGTTGAGGTAGCGCGAGACGGCGGCGCTCGAAACGCCGGCCAGCTCGGCCACATCTTTCATCTTTACCACGAGCACCCCTGTCGTTGAAATCGCTTTCACCATGATACCCGTGCGGAGCTACATGCGTGTCGCAAGACAGGACGTCACGGTCAATTTAGCTGTCGTAGCACGGGCATCGCAGGGCTTCAACTAGAAACTTCGAAATATAAATGCCGAATCAGTCAAACTACCGATTCGGCACCCCGTTACATTTGCACACAGTGGCAGGCAAAATCCAACTCGAGAACAACTTACTCACTTTGGAAAGACGCATCGCTGTCCGCTGCCAATTCCGAAGGAAGAATTGCCGGCAGCGTCAAAGCCCCCATGGGCGAAAGTCCAGTAACGACCATCAGATAGCTCTTAGCGTGACCATACGCCATGGAAATCGCATTAGAGAGAAGATAACGGCGCGCTTCATCGTCTGAAATGTCGAACGGCATTTTTGTTGACACCGAAATAGCAACCGTCACATCAGCGCGCATTTTTTCCTTTGCATCGTCTCTATCAATCAGACTGCCACACACATACAGCTTTAAGTCTGCACGCTCGCCCGCCTTGTTCCTCAATAGATGGACGTCCTGATAGCTAACGTCAACTTTTAAATCCATATTCTGGGAGGGCTCATTCTCAATATGAAAAGTTGAGTCGACAACAAACAAATGAACAACCTGAATAGGCGCAATGAAATCCTTGCTCATGCAGCCAAACCTCCCGGAATCATCTCAAAGTTCAATCGTTTCGCCGAGCAGTCGCTGTTAAATGAAGACCATTGTTCTCGGACAGAATTATTAGACGAAGAAAACGGCGCCTCATTCGAATAACTGGAAATGACTTGAGGAATGATTTTGATACCCAACGCAAGCTCAAACTTTGCGATTGTTTTCAGCGTCATGTTGGGCTGAGAATTCAACGATTTCGAAAGCGACTGAAGACTCACGCCCATACGTTTTGCCAGCTCGCTTTTACTCAAGCCCGAGCGCTGCATCTCGCGATGAACAATAAACTCAATATCTAGTGCGTGCTCATAGGCACGGGTTTCGCTCGTTTCCGTTTCCGCGTAAAAGTCTGATAAATCGACCTTAACCATTACAAGTCTCCGTTTCGTAAGCGGGCAAAAAAGCCGACGCTATGACCCCAAAAGCTGCTTTGCTATCGCGGCCAACTGTTTTGCGCGTTTAATTTCTTTGGAAATATTTCCCGAGCCTTGATGGCCCTTAAACCAAAAAAGCAAAACAATCTTGTCCACGCCTTGGCAAATCGCGTAGACCATTTCTCGATTAACCCCATCAAAACCCTTGAGTTCGTATAGTCCAATCTTAGGCTCGATACATCGAAGCTTTGACGTTCCACTGACATCCTTTAGCCCGTAGTCATAGATTTTTGAAATCTGATTGATCATTTTACGGGCGGTAAACTTCGTTTTAGGATCAGACATCATCTTCTGAAACTGAGAGTTCTCAGGGGAGGTGGTTAGTTCCCAAAAAGGTCGTCCCTCGGGATCAGCATATTCGACAAGTTCATAGTCACTAACCAAAGGCCACCCCCTCCGCCTCAGATAAAACCAAATGTGGTTAACTTATAAGTTAAGTTTAGTCAAATTCAAATACAGGGCAAGCCCCATGCCGAGTTCAAGCAATCTGCATTATTTAACTCAGAGAAATGTGGGAAAGAAGCGGCAGAAACTACATTGGCAAATAAGGCCCCCGCGAAGTGCCCGAACTTTTATGGTGACCAACAACATACCTAGGAAGACGAAGGCAAGGCACGCAACCGCCCAGTCACCGTGGCCGGTCTTAGGGAGCGCGGCGGCTTGAGTTGTTGCGGGCTTGGTCTTTTTGGTGGTCTTGGTCGCAGGCGTCTTGATGGACGCGGGCGCGGGCTTGGCGTCCGACTTGGGCGACGAATCAGGCGTGGGAGGCGGGTTTTCGCTGGGCTTAGTCTCATCACCGGGCTTTTCTTCGCTACCGGGCTTTGTATCCCCCGCGGGATTGCCACCAGTGGGCTCACAGGTACCGGGCTGGGTCTTCCCCGCCGACGACTGGGCGCCTGTGGGTTCAATTACCATATGCTAAGCAACGGCCCCACTGGCGTCCACCCAGGAAGCGTCCACAACAAATTGGCAATCGGAGGCGTACATGCCAAAGAAGCGGCAGTCCTCGCCCGATCTGCTGCTAGCAGCAACAACATGCACGCCGCCCAGCCGGGGCCCGAGACACCCGGCTCGTCGTAGGTCTGCACCGCGATGGTAAGGCCATCCGCACCCACAGCATAAGAAGGCCCGCCCAGCAAAACGCATAGGCAGGCATAACCCCCTACGCAATAAAATTGTCCTAGTGAGCAAATAAAATTCAGGGCGCTGGCACACATTGGCTCTTCAGTTTAATCAGCCATGACTCCCTTCTTAAGCTCTTAGAAACGCTAATCTCTCTTTCTATAAAAAATCGGCGCAGAATCGACCTTGAGAATACTGAAATCTCACGTTTCCTGGGAACAATAAATTTTTGCAGTCATCCCTGGAAAGCACCATACCGACCCATCCGGCAAGATCGGCAGGTAGCAGACAAGCAGTTTCGCAACCATTCTCAGATATCAAAGCCATAGGAGACCCATCATCTGCGAACATAACATCCATCACCTTATAGGTTTTGGGCCGATCGGTGATCCTAAGACGGGGGCGGAAAAGGTTTTTAGGATCGCGCAAATCGCCCGTACCCAAAGGGTCATCGCTTAGCAATTGAAAATGCTCCGCAAGGCTGTAGCAGCAGAAGGCGTTGAACCTTTCCGCATTATTAGCGCCAAGCTCATGGAGCTGAGCGGCACTTTCGAAACTGTTGAGGCACTTTAGCAGCGCAATTAAAACGACAAGGTCATCAGAGAAACCGCTTCCATAAACCTTGTACCAGCATTTATCATACTGATTCAACACTCGACAAAATTTTTTATACAGTTCGAGCCGCTCATCATTTAGGTTGAACCACTCTACATCAAAAAGGTTCTTTTTAATCTCATCCTCTCGCGACTGATAGGTAAGTTCATCACGAATAGCTTTCATAAGTTTTGCCACTATTCCAACAAGCATGTCAGCCATTCTGACACCAAAGCACTCAGAAGAATCAGCTTCACGCACCCTATCAAAACCAAGCCGTTCTGCAGCAGCTCTAGTATTCTCTTCTTGATCAATGACAAGCGTGCAGCTATCGACCTCATTATGCTCACTCAGATATAGACCAAATCCCGCAAGGGGCGCATAGTATTCCCACCGATAATCATCCAGCGGCATCACGCGGTCCATAACTTCCAAGATCGATCTGCATTGATCCATTTCGGTCCACTTAAGCTCTGGATTTGCTTTGTCATCTTCGATTCTATTTAGGAGAAAGCCCCGTAAAGCGTCTAGTAAATCGTCGGGCGATTTGAATATCGATTCAACTACTTCGAGGGGCCTATATTGAACCAATAGCTTTGCAAGAGAGTACTTCATTAAATCGGCATTAAAGCAAGGTTGGTTTTGATATTGGCTGAACAGTCTATCGACAAGCAATTCAACCTTACTTGAGAAGGAACAATAGACATACATTTCTCTATCAATCAGGTCGAGATAATCACTGATCAAGCGCGCGTTGTGTTGAGATAGAGATTTAAATCCATATTTGAAATGGCTCTTTTTAAGAACAGTGCTCTTTAACTCTTTAGCGTTTGGAGAAAGATACTTTTTCTCGAATTCACAATACTTGGTAGCTAAATCGGATTCCCGCTGGGAGTCCCACCCTACTATTGCAACAACAAATCCATCGTAGAATTCATCGGCTTTGATGGTCTCGAGATTGAGTGAGCGACTATGCTGACTTTCATCGTAGTAGAAATTGAAATCAGACATCCGCGATCAATCTCCGATCCATGTATGAATAGCGACGATAGCAAACACAAACGTTCGTTGCATTTAATAATTGCCACCAATTATATTGTCTTTATTAAGTATGCAAGCATAACATCCCTGAGAAGTACGGCCCCTCTGGTATGCCTCTACAGATATGCCTGCCTGCAGTACGACAGTTTCGCGCGCCTCGCCGACAGACACGCCGCCGATGACGGGAGCATCTACGCCCACGGTCCCATCTCCTACGGCATCCCCGGGCCAAAACTTATCCGCGAGATCTTTGAGGGCATCCTGTTAGCGCCGGGCGATTTTAGCCACTAATAGTCAAACCATTTTGACCAATTCCG
>CALJPV010000090.1:0-39160 GCA_937980385.1 uncultured Collinsella sp.
CGAGATAGCCCTCCTGGTCGAAATGCATGATCTCGATCTTCTCGGTTTCCTTCATTTGTCTCTCCTTTCTGGGGTTGTTTCCACATCCCCCATGCCAACGGGCATCAAAACCCGCTTACATTCCGTAACACTCGGCCGCTTTGGCCTTAAGCGCATTGACTGACTCTTCGTAGCCCTCTGCCTTGACCTCCATTTGCTTGGAGACGGCATCAAGATACGGGTGCACGTCCCATGACTTCAGACGCTCGGCTATCATGGCCGCAATCATCTGGAAGAACACAAGATTGGGAATTGCGCTGAGCAGCGGAGCCACCTGAGGCACCGCAACCTCGTGAGCCCTACCCTTGGGATGGTCCGTGAGCAGCACCGTTTTTGTCGTAACGTTCGATAGCGCATCAGCGATATTCGCAAGACGCTCCGACCCCTGCGGATCGTCGACGATAAACACCAGATAGCCCGGAACGATCTGCATCTCGGGACCGTGGACGAACTCCTCGCCTTCGTGATGCATGGCAGGAATCTTGATGGTCTCGCTCAGCTTGAGGGCCGCCTCTTCGGCAACGCCATAGTTGGGGCCGTTGCCGACGACCATGGCGGGCGTGTGCTCAGAAAGCTCGAGCATGTGGTCTTGGACATATGCCTCGGCGGTCTTGCACATCACGGCATTGGCCTGGATGGCCTCGCGCAGGTCGTCAAGACGCTGGGCAACGCCCTTGGCGTCAATCGTTCCGCGCGCCTGACCGCCGTAAATACCAAAGAGCACCAGGTACTCAACGAGCACCTCGACGCCCAGAGTCACAAAGTCCACCGACTCGACGCCCACACCGTAGTCAAGAACGATGTCAGCGTGTTCCTTGATGGGTGCCTCGACGTTTGCCGTGAGCGCAACTGCAGCCATATCGTGTGCGCGCATGTAATCGAGCGCCGCAATCGTATTGGTCGAATAGCCACTCTGCGAAACGGCAATGTTGAGCGCATGCTGCGGATAGGTGTGTTCAAAATCAACGAAGGCCTCGGGCGTCACAACGGACACCTGCATTTGCAGGGCATCTTGCAGGTAATCGCGGGCGCAATCGGCGGCATGGCGCGACGAACCCGAAGCAACGATGCGCAGCGCGTCAAAAGAACCGGACTGGAAAATATCAACGAGCTGCGCTACCAGCTCAGACGAACGCTCGAGGTTCTCCCCCATACGCACATGGGCAAGCTGAACGTAATCGAGCATCTTCATCGTCTCACCTCGTAACAAATCATTAGTATTTGATACCAATCACAGTTACAGGTTACGGCTTTTTGATACCTCTTTGTCGATTAATTTATCCCCATCGGCGAACGGTCGATTTTGAGCCCTGTAAGGTTGTATATACAGCTGACCCAACGATCAAAACTGGTTAGTTTCCCAGCCGTTATTCACAAAATACCAGCTAGTACGTATAGGTGTAGCCGCCCGTATCGCCACGATTGAAGGACTTTACATACTCGATAGCCTGACCGCTCGCGTCATAGCTCACGCATTCCAAAAGCAAAACAAGATCGCCCTGTTCCAGTCCAAGGAGGCCGGCATCTCGTGCGCCCAGCGCTTCGATATCGAGCTTTTCCTGTGCCATGACTGGCTTTCGGCCCAGCATCTCATAGGTCTCGTACAAACTGAAGACCGACACGTCAATATCTTCGATGGTTGGGAACAGCAGGCAGGGAATCAGCGCCGTCTCAATCGATACGGGGCTACCGTTTATGCAGTTCAGGCGTCGAACGGAATAGAGCAGGTCGTCCTCGGCGATGCCAAACAGGTCGGCGTAATATGGCCCCGCATAACGCTTGGAACGCGCGAGAATACGGACGGACGGCTCGCCGCCCGAAGCACGGACCGATTCACGGAAACCGACCGTGCGTTCAAAAAAAGCAGGTACTTTCTGCGCCACAAAGGCACCTTTTCCCCGAACACGGCGAATCTGCCCGCGCCGAACCAGCTCATCGACAGCGCTTCGGATGGTCAAGCGTGTCGTACCAAATTCCTCGGCGAGGTCTTTTTCGGGCGGAATCATGGAACCCGTGGGATATATACCGCGCTCGATACGTTCCTCGATGCGGCGTCGAATGCGCATATAAACCGGGGTGGCATCTACTGTTTCAGCCATTGTTCACCTGCCACGCTCCTCATGCCGTTCTCTTCGCCGTTATCGGCAAAGCGGAACTTTGTGGGCAAAATCACCGATTTGCAATGCTCCACAAAACGCATGTCCTTATCAAATTCGATCGAGCTCTCATAGAACACCGACGTTCCCTCTTCTTGCTGGAGCAGCTCGGCCTCTTCGACGTTCAAACGCGAGATGGAGATATGCTCACGTCCATGCTCAACACGCACGCCACCTTCTTTGAGCAAGACATCGTAAAGGCTCTCGCACTCAAAATCGTGCTCGGTAAGCGATGGGCACAGGGACAGGTTAACGTGAGCCGTCTCGATTGACGCCGGCTCGCCCTCAATTAGTCGAACGCGCTGCATGCGTAGCAAAGGAGCGCCTACAGACACCCCAAGCCTGTCGGCAAGCGCCTCATCCGCCTCGATGGTCCCGGTGGAAACCAGACGAGAAGAGGAGTGCAGGCCGGCAGTCCGCACAGCATCGGAAAAGTTATACGTTTCCTGGAAGATGTTCAGCGGCTTGGGAGGGCACACATACGTACCCGATCCGCGACGGCTCTCGAGCGTTCCACACGAGATGAGCCGCGTGATACCGGCGCGCAACGCCGTACGCGAAACGCCGATCTCTTCGCACAGCACGCGCTCGGCCGGCAGGCGATCGCCGCCGGCAAGCTGGTGGTGCTGGATATACCAAAGAATTCCCTCAACAGCACGATCTTTGGGGGGAATTGCATAAGATTCGCCTGCCATTGCACAGACTCCTCATTCAGAAACGTATGCCGCCAAAATTAGACCAGCCCTCCCATGGCATCAAATTCGGCCTTGATCTTCTCGGCAACATTCCGATACGACTTATATAGACTTGAATCGCGTTTGACTTCGTCGGTCATAACGGGAATCTCTAATTTGGAAACCTCGTCTTTTCCCGTCTGAACCGCCACAACAACGCCCATACCAAGACACATATTACGCTTGGCAGCGTTTATTTTCGCCGCCTTGGCAGGATTTGCCAGGATACGCTGGGCAAATTCCTGTTTTGAAACCACTTCCTCGGCCTCCGGATCGCCCGCCTCGGCCACTTCGCACTGCACCACGTCCGCATAGTCAAAAATCTTCGGCTCGCCGCCGCGCTGATGCACGGCCCACTTGCGACGCGTGGCATCCTGGTAGATAGCCGGCAAAAACGTAAACCGCGGCGGGTCCAAAATCGTATCCGTGATGGTAAACACATCGGGATCAAAGGCATCCTGCGGGTTTTTCTTCTTGAACAGCCCCATATCAGCCTCCCGTACTAGCATTAAACAACTCAAGCCGAATATAGCACCAATTTCAAGCCGTCACTTTACCGCATCGGTGCGCGGCGCCTATGGCTCGCCCAGCGGAAGAACATACGGACGAGGGCCGGGGTGGGGTGGGGTGCTTGGTTTTGGAAGTGGGCTTCGCGAACTTCCAAAACCAAGCACCCCACCCGGCAATGTAGTCTTGGCTGACCATAGTTAGATGCACAGTTTCCAAGGCAGCGTAAGCAAAATCCCCATTACATAAAAAAGAATCAGCCCCCGCATATCGAAACGGTCGAGAGGGCCGCCTCCGGGCGGGTTGCCTTGGTCTGAGAAGTTCGCGAAGCCCACTTCTCAGACCAAGGCAACCCGCCTGGAGGCGGCCCCAGCGCGAGACCGTCCCGGATGCCTACCTACTCGTTGTCGCCTGCGGTCATCTGCGTTGCGGAGAGCGCGCCGTCGGCAGCAGTTGCGGCTGCGGCGTCGGGCCAGACCCAGTCGGTGAAGGCCGGGTGATCGTAGCCCTCATCGCACGCGAACTCAAAGGCCTCGGTGCGGAATGCCTCCCACTCGTCAATCTGCTCGGCAAACTTATCGGCGTCAACCATGCGCAGCACGTCGGCGGCCAGTGCCCAACGGTCCATGTTGTTCAGGCGCAGCATGTCGAACGGCGTTGTCGTGGAGCCTTTCTCCTCGTAGCCGTGGACGCGGAAGGCGTCGTGGCCGGGTCGGTTCCAAATCAGACGGCGAATCGTGCCAGCATAGGCGTGGAATGCAAAGAGCACGGGCTTATCGCCGCAGCCAAACAGCTCAGTCCAGCGCTCATCGCTGATGGCTTGGTCGTTCTCGCAGACGTTCTGGATCTTGAGCAGATCGACCACGTTGACGAACCGCACCTTAATGCCCAGCTCACGCAGCATGTCGGTTGCAGCCAGAGCCTCGAGCGTCGACACGTCGCCGCACGTGGCAACCACGACGTCAGCCTCGGCGAGCGAGTCGGCGGTCGATGCCCACTCCCAAGTCGCAACGCCCTCGGCGAGCTCGGCGCGGGCCTCGTCGACCGTCTGGAAAGTGGGGGCGGGCTGCTTGCCGCAGAAGATGGCGTTGACGCAGTCGGTGGACTGGTAAACACGCTCGGCCACAGCAAGCGCCATGTTGGCGTCAGCCGGATAGTAAGCATTCACGATATGCGTGTCGTTGGCCTTGTTGAGCAGCAGGTCGATAAAGCCGGGATCCTGGTGAGAGAAACCGTTATGGTCCTGGCGCCAGACATGGCTCGACAGCAAAATGTTGAGGCCGCTGATGGGGGCACGCCACGGAATCTCGCGCTTGGTGGCCTCGAGCCACTTGCAGTGCTGGTTGACCATGGAATCGACCACGTGGACAAAGCTCTCGTAGGAGCTCCACACGCCGGAGCGGCCGGTGAGCACGTAGGCCTCGAGGAAGCCCTCGCACTGGTGCTCGGACAGCTGCTCGACAACCTTACCGGAACCTGCCAGCAGCTCGTCGTTGGCCTCGTCCTCGTAGAAGCCGGCGTCCCACTGCTTCTTAGTCACCTTGTAGGCATCCTGCAGGCGGTTGGAAGCGGTCTCGTCGGGACCAAAGATGCGGAAGTCGTCCATGTTATTTGCCAGGACGTCGGCGGTGTACTCACCAAAGACGCGGGCGGCCTCGGTGGAGCCCCAGCCATGACCATTAGTTGCGACGGGGACCTCGTGGGCATGAATATCGGGCAGCTCGAGCTCGCGGCGCACCTTGCCGCCGTTCGCGTTGGGGTTGGCGCCGATGCGCAGCTCGCCGGTCGGCATAAAGGCCGTCACCTCGGGGCGCACCTGACCCTCGGGCGTAAAGAGCTCCTCGGGCTTGTAGGAGCGCAGCCACTCGCGCAGCACGCGGAAGTGCTCGTGGGTGTCTTTGGCGCTCGCGAGCGGCACCTGATGGGCGCGCCAGGAGTCCTCGGTCTTCTTGCCGTCAATCTGCTTGGGGCAGGTCCAACCTTTGGGCGTACGGAACACGATCATGGGATAGGCCGGGCGGACCACGGTCTCGCCCGCGGCAGCTTGGGCCTGTGCGGCGGCCTTGATGTCGCAGATCTCGTCAAAGACCTGCTCGAACAGGGCGGCGAAACGCTCGTGAATGCTCGCATGGCTCTCGTCGTCAAAGCCGGCGACAAAGAAATGCGGTTTATAGCCCATGCCCTCAAAGAACTTGGTGAGCTCTTCGTCGGACACGCGGGCGAGGATGGTGGGGTTGGCGATCTTGTAGCCGTTGAGGTGCAGGATCGGCAGAACGATACCGTCGGTTGCCGGATTCACGAGCTTGTTGGACTGCCAAGAGGTCGCGAGCGGACCGGTCTCGGACTCGCCGTCGCCCACCACGGCCACGGCCAGCAGGCTCGGGTTGTCCATGACGGCGCCGTAGGCGTGGCTGAGCGTGTAGCCGAGCTCGCCGCCCTCGTGGATGGAACCGGGCGTCTCGGGCGCAAAGTGACTCGGGATGCCGCCGGGATAGGAGAACTGGCGGAAGAACTTCTGTAGGCCGGCCTCGTCATTGGTGATGTCGGGGCGAATCTCGCGGTAAGTACCGTCGAGCAGCGACTGAGCAGTACCGGCGGGGCCACCGTGACCAGGGCCCATCAAGAAGATAGCATTCTGGTTGTGATCGGCGATGAGGCGGTTGACATGACCGAACAGGAAGTTGATGCCGGGCGTGGTGCCCCAGTGACCGACCAGGCGGTGCTTAACGTCCGGGCGACCAAAGTCGCGCACCTCACCGGTTTTCTCGTCGACAAAGTCGGTGCGCATCAGCGGGTTGGAGCGAAGGTAGATCTGGCCGACGGACAGGTAGTTCGATGCGCGCCAATACAGATCGACACCCTCGAGCTCGGAAGCCGGCACCTCGTGTCTCAGCTTTTGCCATGGCGTTCCCAGAGTTTTAGCCATTGTTTATGTCCCTTCGCTGCATGGTCACCCTCCGATATGGCGACCTTTCGTTGGGACAAGTATATTTGCTAAAACGTTTTATCAGTATGAAAAAACGTTTTATCATTCCGGTTCGCCATTAACCTGACAAAACCAGACATTGGCCTGCGACATTATTTGTCACAAGTTCTTCATATTCCTGATATGCAAATCGACAAACGCGTTTAGTTGTGTTTTGTAACCTTGAGCACGCTGTCCTTCACGATGAGCACAGGCTCCAGGACGACTTCATCGGCACGCTTGCCGCCCTTACCGGCCAAGCGTTTTGCCATACAGCTAAAGGCATGCTCGGCCAGCACGCTCGGATCTTGCTCGATCGCGGTCAGTGCCGGCTCAAACAGCACATCAGCAGCCGAGTTGTCGTAGCTCACCACCGAGATATCGCCCGGAATGCTCTTCCCCATCTCATGTAGGCGCTTGAGCAGGCCGAGAGCAATGTTGTCCGAGCTTGCGAACACGGCGGTGGCATCGGTCGCGAGCACCGCCTCCGAGGCCTCGTAGGCACTCGGAATGTAATACTCGCTCTCAAACTCAAGAAGTGCATCAATGGGCAGCCCCGCCTCACGAAGCGCGCGCTCATAGCCGGCAAGTCGCTTGCGACCCGTATTGGAACGGCGCGCGTTAACCAGGCAGGCAATACGACAGTGACCCTGCTCAATCAAATAGCGGGTAGCCATGTAGCCGCCCATCTCGTGGTCGAACATCACCTTGTCGCACTCGAGTCCCTCAATGGCACGGTCAACCATTACCGCCGGGATGGGCAGATGGCTGACTTCTTCGCGCAAAGCGCGGTCGTCCGAGAATTCGTCGCCCACGACCAAAAACACGCCATCGACGCCGCGCGTCACCAGCTGGCGCAGGAGCTCTAGATCGTCCTCGGCGCTTCCGCCCGAGCTGGTAATAAAAAGCGCGTAGCCGTCCTCGCGGCAGCGCTTTTCCAGGCTGCCAGCGAGCGAGGCAAAAAAACGGCTCTCGATGTTGGGAACGATAAGGCCCAGCGTGCGCGACTCGCGCATGACCAGGCTGCGCGCAATCTGGTTGGGAACATAGTGGTTGCGCGCCGCGACCTCTTTGATGCGCTTGCGGTTTTCTTCCGAGATGCGACAAGGCCGATTGTTGAGAACAAGCGAGACCGACGAGGGGGAAAGCCCCACCTCCTGGGCAATCTGCTTGAGAGTAGCTTTGTTTCCCATCTCGCTCCTTCCGAGTATTCGCGCAATCTCTTGTAAGTATAGCGACCGTCCCTCCACCTCGATGATAAACACTTTACCAATCCGGTAGACGGCTGTTTTATCGCCGCGATTGGTGCAAAGTAACCTGGCCCCTTTGCAGCATGTGGTGCGTTGGGGCCAGGTTACTTTGCACCAAATCCATCTGGGTGGGGTATATTGCATTCGATTGATGAAAACGACCACCATAAGGCGGATATTCGTATGCACGAAAATGACTTTTTTAACGAGGACCTGCTCTGCGCGCTTGCCGGTGTTGCCGGTGAGGACAACGTGCTCATGAGCGAGCCCATGCGCGAGCACACCACGTTTAAGATCGGCGGCCCGGCCGATGTCTTTGTCACGCCCGATACCGAGCAGGGACTCGTCGCCACGCTTGACACCTGCTATCGCTGCGATCTGCCGCTCACCATCGTGGGCAACGGCTCCGACCTGCTCGTCGGCGACAAGGGTATCCGCGGCGTCGTCGTGGCGCTGGGCGAGGGCCTCTCCGACATCACCGTCGATGGCACGCACGTTACGGCAGCCGCCGGTGCGCTGCTTTCCGATGTCGCTGCCGCGGCAGCCGAGGCCGGCCTTACCGGCATGGAGCCCATCTCGGGCATTCCCGGATCGGTCGGCGGCGCCTGCTACATGAACGCCGGTGCCTACGGTGCCTGCATGGCCGATGTGCTAGAGTCCGTGCGCGTCTACAAACCCGCTCGCCAGCTCGACGACGGCACCCGTGGCAGCGGCAACATCATCGAGTTCGATGTCGACGAGCTTAACCTGGGCTATCGCAAGAGCCGCATCGCCGACGACGCCTTCATCGTACTTTCGGCCACTTTCAATCTCGCCCCGGGCAACGCCGCGATGATCAAGGCCGATATGGACGACTACCGTCAGCGTCGCGAGGACAAGCAGCCGCTCGACATGCCGAGCGCCGGCTCCACCTTCAAACGCCCCGAGGGCCACTTTGCCGGCAAACTCATCATGGATGCCGGCCTGCGCGGCCATGCTGTCGGCGGCGCGCAGGTAAGCGAAAAGCACTGCGGCTTCATCGTCAACGCCGACCACGCCACCGCCGCCGATGTCGACGAACTCATCCGCGGCATCCAAGCCAAAGTCAAAGAGCAGTTCGACGTAGACCTCGAACCCGAAGTCCACCGAGTAGGCGAATTCCTCCAATAAAAAAGAAGGCCCCGAAAGGAGCCTTCGTCTTGCGTAGGACTGCCCGAGCAGGCAATCAAATATATTGCGGGCGGACACGCGGACCAGTCGGCTTTACGACAGCGCAATACCGCCGAGCCAGCCCCAACGCACGCCAGAGCCAGTGCCATAGAAGCTAATAAACGAATCAAGCGACTTAGACGTAATGGCACCCTCGTTGCTCATAACGATGCCGCCGCCAACGTAGATACCCACATGACCGTAGATAAGGCCCGGAGCACCCGTGCCGCTGTGCGAGGAATCGGCCACGATCATGCCCACCTGTAGCGCCGAGCGGTCGGAGCTATAGCACCAGGCGTTGAACATGTCACACGCGTTGCCGCCAAAATAGCCCACGCCGGCGTTACGGAAGACATTGGTAACCCACGCCGCGCACCAGTTCTGACCCGGCGAAGGCGTGGAGTAGCACGCGTTGACGACGGCCTGCTGTTTGCCCGAGCCGGCATTCTGTTGCGGGGTTCCGGGCGCATACGATCCGCCACCCGAGCTTGAACCACCCGAGTAGGAATTGTTCTTGTTCGCGGCGGCAGCGGCAGCGGCGGCCTTCCTGGCAGCCTCCTCAGCCTGGGCGGCAGCGAGGATCTCGGAATCACGCTGAGCCATGAGCTCCTTGACGTCGTCGGATAGACCATTCAGCACGGTCTGGACCTCTTGCTGCTTGGCCTGCATATCCTGCATCTGAGCCGTCTGCTGGTCCTTGAGTTTCTCCAGGTCGGCCTTTTGTGCTTCGAGCTCGGTCTTCTGTGCGTCGAGCTCAGCCTGAATCGTCTGGATATCCTCGATGGCATCGCGGTCGCTCTTGTTGATCTTCTCAACGTAATGCGCGTTGGCGACGAGTTCCTCAAACGAGCCAGAGGCCAGCAGCAGCGACAGGATGTTCGTGCCGCCGGACTTGTAGCTGGCGGCCACGCGATCGGAAAGGTCGTTGCGCTTCTTCTTGAGCTCGGCCTTCTTTTCATCGATCTGGGCCTGTGTGTCGTCAATCTTGCCCTGGACATTCTCGATGTCGTTGAGGGTCTGGGCATTCTTGTTGGCCAGCGCCGCATACTCATTTGCGATGCTGTCGAGCTGGGCCTGAACCTCGTCGAGCTGGGCCTGGGCGGCATTCAGTTTATCGGTTGTTTCTTTGGAAGCCTCTGCCGCATGGGCGCGAGTGGGCAGGCCAAAAAGAACTGCCGCAGAAGCAGCGCCGAACAGGGCCTTGAGGGCAGTGCGACGCGAGAGCTCCTGGGAAAGGATGGAATCGCTGTTTGGTGACATATGTACTCCGTTACATGCTTATTTATATGTCGCTCAACTCATACATATTAGCGTACATATGGCGCGTCCCAACGATTTCCACGAACGGCAGGAAACTGCAAGGTCGGCGGCTCGTAGGCAAATGCCAAAGATCAGGTTATGCGTACGCGAGCTCTGTTATGAGTACGCTAGCATAATCCTCTGCTTTTCCTACAGCGCACGATTTGGGCGTCCCTGCCTGCGCTATACTCCCCTGAAGAAGTGTCCCTGATTCGATAGGAGACTACATGTCCAAAGCACTCGACCCCAAAGACACCTGCGTCCTCGTTACCGGTGGCGCCGGCTTTATCGGCTCGCACACCGTCGTTCAGCTGCTCGAGGGTGGCTACCAGGTCATCATCGTCGATGATCTCTCCAACTCCAGCGCCGTCGCCGTCGACCGCGTCAAGACCATCGTGGGCGACGAGGCCGCCAAGAACCTCACCTTCTACGAGGCCAACGTGCTCGACCACGATGCGATGAACAAGATCTTCGATACCCATCAGATCGACCGCGTCATCCACTTTGCCGGCTTTAAGGCCGTCGGCGAGTCGGTAAGCAAGCCCGTCGAGTACTACCACAACAACATCGAGAACACCCTGGTGCTCATCGACGTCATGCGCAACCATGGCTGCAAGTCCATCATCTTCTCGAGCTCCTCGACCGTCTACGGCGACCCGGACAACCCGCCCGTCACCGAGGAGGATCCTAAGAAGCCCGCGACCAACCCCTATGGTTGGACCAAATGGATGATCGAGCAGATCCTTATGGACGTCCACACTGCCGACCCCGAGTGGGACGTCGTGCTGCTCCGTTACTTCAACCCCATCGGCGCTCATCCGTCGGGCCTGATCGGCGAGGATCCCAAGGGCATCCCCAACAACCTGGTGCCCTATGTCGCCCAGGTCGCCGTGGGCAAGCTCGAGGCCGTTCAGGTCTTTGGCAACGACTACCCCACCCCCGACGGCACCGGCGTGCGCGACTACATCCACGTGTGCGATCTGGCCTCTGGTCACGTTGCCGCCCTTAACTGGATGAACGGCAAAACCGGCGTCGAGATCTTTAATCTGGGCACCGGCACCGGCACCTCGGTACTCGAGGTCGTCGCCGCCTTCTCCAAGGCTTGTGGCAAGGAGCTGCCCTACGTGATCCGCGAGCGCCGCGCCGGCGACATCGCTGCCAACTGGTGCGATGCCTCCAAGGCCGAGCGCATGATGGGCTGGAAGGCCCAGTACGACATCGCGGACATGTGCCGAGATAGCTGGAACTGGCAGAGCCACAACCCCAACGGCTTCGCCGACGCCGAGTAGCAAAAACCTACATACCGCTCTTGCCCCGATCTCACGTTGTGAGGTCGGGGCTTTTTCATGGCATGTAACCATTCGCCGAAAATCGACCAACTTTTTTATCTTGCCTGTACATGTTTAAACAACATGTTTTACAATAGGCGTATCGGATCAGAACATCGGAGGCGGACTGCACATCCATCGGCAGGCCGACCCCACAACAAGAAGGTTGGTGAGCGCATTCATGGAGCGTGCAAGCGGCGTCCTCATGCCCGTCTCATCTCTGCCCGGACCATACGGAATCGGCGGCTTTGGCTGGAATGCCTACGACTTCGTCGATTTTCTCGCCTCGTGCAAACAACATTACTGGCAGATTCTGCCCCTTACGACGACCAGCTATGGCGATTCGCCCTATCAGTCGTTCTCGGCCCGCGCTGGCAATCCCAACTTTATCGACTTTGCCGAGCTTATCGAGGCAGGGTATCTGGAGCAGCGCGATATCGATGGCGTGTATCTGGGATCCGACCCCAGCAATGTCGACTACGGTGCTATCTTTGGCGGCCGCCGTCAGATTCTCGACCGCGCCGCTGAGCGCTTTGCCGCCGACAAGCCGGCCGATTTCGATGACTTTATCCAGGCCAACGAGGACTGGCTCATCCCCTACTGTGAGTTCATGACCGTCAAAGAGGAGTGCGGTCTCAAGGCGTTTTGGGAGTGGCCCGCGGAACTCCGCACCCGCGGCGAAGCTTCCGCCAAGGTCTGTGCCGACCATCCGGCGCGTATGCTCTACCACCAGATGACGCAGTACTTCTTCGATCGCCAGTGGAGCCGCCTCAAGGCCTATGCCAACGAGCGCGACATTCTCATCATCGGCGACCTGCCCATCTATGTCTCGCGTGACTCCGTCGAGATGTGGGCGACGCCTGAGCTCTTTAAGATCGACACCGCCGGCAATCCCGTGAGCGTCGCTGGCACGCCGCCCGACCAGTTCTCGGCCACCGGCCAGTACTGGGGCAACCCCATCTACGACTGGGACGCCATGGAGTCCGACGGCTTCTCCTGGTGGGAGGGCCGCATTCGCGCCGCCCTCGACATGTACGACGTCATCCGCCTGGATCACTTCCGCGGCTTCGAGGCCTATTGGGAGGTGCCGTTCTCCTCGCCCGATTCGTCCTACGGTTCGTGGACGCAGGGTCCCGGCCTCAAGTTCTTCAAGACGCTCGAGGAAAAGCTCGGCACGCTGCCCATCATCGCCGAGGACCTGGGCTTCCTCACCCCCGGCGTCATCGACATGCGCGACAACTCGGGCTTCCCCGGCATGAAGATCCTGCAGTTTGCCTTTGAGGGCACCAACTCGTACTACCTGCCGCATAACTACATCGCCAACACCGTCGCCTATGTGGGCACCCACGATAACGAGACGGCGCGCGGTTGGTTTGAGGGAACGGCCACCCCGCGTCAGCGCGAGCAGGCGGCCCTGTACACCCATCAGCAGGCCGGCGAACCCATGGCAGATGCACTCAATCGCACCATCGCCGCCAGCGTGAGCGACACGTGCATCTACACCATGCAGGACCTGCTCAACTTGGGCAACGAGGCGCGCATCAACACCCCTGCCACGCTGGGCGGCAACTGGACCTGGCGCATGCTCGACGGCGCCATCACCCGCGAGCTCGAGCACAAACTCACCGACTGGACCGAGACCTACTTCCGCATCCCGTCGGAAGCCGAAATCGAGCTTCCTCAATAGGAGCTACCGCGCCCGGCCCCTCCCCACCGTGCGGACGCGCTTGCTTTTCCCGCGCGAGGCCATCCCAATCCCCTCGCGCGGGCTTCTTATGAATTGCAGACATGAAACAACCCATCACAGGAGAAAACATGCCCCAAATTAACCTCATGGAACTCGCAGAGCAGTCTTTTGGCACCTCGCTCGAGCAGCTCGACGACCGTCGCATTTACAAGCTGCTGGTCAAACTCGTGCAGGAGCGCTCCGCTGCCTGCCCGCTCAACAACAGCAAGAAAAAGCTCTATTACATTTCCGCCGAATTTTTGATCGGCAAGCTGCTCATCAACAACATGATCGACCTCGGCATCTACGACGAGGTTAAGGACCAGCTCACCGCCGCAGGCCACGACCTCAACAAGATCGAGGAATTCGAGGTCGAGCCGTCGCTCGGCAACGGTGGCCTGGGTCGCCTGGCCGCGTGCTTCCTGGATTCCATCGCCACGCTGGGCTTGACCGGCGATGGCGTGGGCCTCAACTATCACTACGGTCTGTTCCGTCAGCGCTTTGTCGACAACCAGCAGAAGGCTGTCCCCGACGAGTGGCTCGGTGAGCAGGACATCCTAGTCGACGATGGCCGCTCCTACACCGTCGAGTTCGGCGATTTTGCCGTTACCTCTAAGCTCGTCAACATCGATGTGCCCGGTTACGGCCAGCCCACCAAGAACCGCCTGCGCCTGTTCGACCTGGCGAGCGTCGACGACGGCCTGGTCCCCGGCAGCTCCATCGACTTCGACAAGACCGAGATCGCCAAGAACCTCACCTTGTTCCTCTACCCCGACGATTCCGACGAGCAGGGCCGCCTACTTCGCATCTATCAGGAGTACTTCATGGTGAGCAACGCCGCCCAGCTCCTGATCGACGAGGCCGTCGAGCGCGGCAGCAACCTGCACGATCTGGCCGATTACGCCGTTGTCCAGATCAACGACACGCACCCCACCATGGTCATCCCCGAGCTCATTCGCTTGCTCACCACTGAGCATGGCATCGAGTTTGACGAGGCCGTGACCATCGTACGCTCCATGGTCGCTTACACTAACCACACGATTCTTGCCGAGGCGCTCGAGAAGTGGCCGCTCACCAGCCTGCGGAAGGTCTCCCCTGCCATCGCCGACATTATCGTCAAGCTCGATGAGATCGCGAAGGCCGAGTACGATGACCCGCGCGTCGCCATCATCGACGAGCACGACACCGTCCACATGGCCCACATGGACATCCACTTTGGCTTCTCCATCAACGGCGTAGCCGCCCTCCACACCAAGATCCTGGAGGACACCGAGCTTCATCCGTTCTACGAGATCTATCCCGAGAAGTTCTCCAACAAGACCAACGGCATCACCTTCCGCCGCTGGATCCATGGGGCCAACCCCGCGCTCGCCAGCCTGCTCGACGATGTGATCGGCACCGACTGGCGCAGCACCGGCGATCTGAGCAAACTCGCCAAGTTCGCCGACGACAAGGACGTTCTTGAGCGCCTGGCCGCCACCAAGGTCGAGGCCAAGGCCATCATGCGCCAGTTCATGGCGCTCGAGCAGGGCGTGACCATTCCCTCCAACGCCATCATCGACGTCCAGGTCAAGCGCATCCACGAGTACAAGCGCCAGCAGATGCTCGCGCTCTACATCATCTGGAAGTACCTCGATATCAAGAACGGCAACAGACCTAAACACCCCGTCACCATCATCTTTGGCGGCAAGGCGGCGCCTGCCTACACTATCGCGCAGGACATCATCCATCTGATCCTGACGCTGTCGCAGTGGATTGCAAACGACCCCGACGTGGCTCCCTACCTGCAGGTTGTCATGATCGAGAACTACAACGTCACCGCCGCCGAGCGCGTGATCCCCGCCGCTGACATCTCCGAGCAGATTAGCCTGGCCTCCAAGGAGGCGAGCGGCACCTCCAACATGAAGTTCATGCTCAACGGCGCCCTAACCCTGTGCACGCTCGACGGCGCCAACGTGGAGATTGCCGAGCTCGTGGGCGATGAGAACATCTATACCTTTGGTGCCTCGTCCAAACAGGTCGAGCAGCTCTATGCCGACGGCACCTATGACGCCGGTGTGCTCTACCGCAAGCCCGGCATTAAACTGCTGGTGGACTTCATCACCAACCCGGCCTTTATGGCGACCGGCAATGCCGAGCGCCTGCAGCGCCTGCACGACGACATTAAGGGCAAGGACTGGTTTATGGCCCTGCTCGACATTGAGGAGTACATCCAGACCAAGGAGCGCGTGCTGGCCGACTACGAGGACCAGGACGCCTGGATGCGCAAGGCGCTCATCAATATCGCCAACGCCGGCACTTTCTCGTCCGACCGCACCATCTCCCAGTACAACGACGAGATCTGGCACCTGAACTAATTTCGCCTCCCTTACCCATCCTCTTGAGATACGGAGTCGTGGCAACACGACTCCGTTTTTTGTGCCCGCACGTTACTCTGTGACCCGACTCGATCAAACAATCTCGATCTGTAACAACTACTCAACCAAAACGGTCCCAGCTGTTACAGATTGAGACATACCGGCCCCTCCCCTTGGGTTTATCTCAATCTGTAACATCTAACGTCCGAAATCCGCCCTTACTGTTACAGATCGAGACAAATGGATAAGCCGGCTAAAACAATCTCGTTCTGTAACAGGTAGCTGCCGAAATCAGCCTCTCGTGTTACAGATCAAGACGGAAGGACGGGCGGCTCACCTCAATCTCGTTCTGTAACATCTAAGCCCAATTCGAACCTCTACCTGTTACAGATCGAGACAAACTGGCAGATGAACGGCCCCAGCACAAAGAAAGGCTCCCCTCTCGCCTAGTGGACGGGAGGGGAGCCTTATATGTGACCGCGGCAAAAGGATGGCAATACCGCAGTCGCCCAAAGGGAGGGTCCGGATGCACCGGGCCTAGATAAGGTTCTTGCCAGACACCTTATCGAAGAGATGGGTCGCGTTCTTCTCGAACTTGAACCAGATGGAGTCGCCCGCCTTGAGCGCACCCTTGGCCTCAAGGTCGACAACGGGAATGATCAGGACGAACTGGCCATCGGGAGCGGTCACGTGAACATGCTCGGTCGAACCCATGAGCTCGGTCACCTCGACGGTGCCCTGGAGTGCACCCTCCTCGTCCTTGTCGGCAAGCAGAATCTGCTCGGGGCGCACGCCGGCCGTGATCTCCTTCACGTCGCCGCCGTCCCAGTTGAGGGCAAGCTGAGCGCAGGTCTCGGGAGCGAGCGCCACGTTCATATCCTCGGTCTTGACGGTAAAGCCGTCGCCCGAGCGCACCAGCTGGGCATCGAAGAAGTTCATCTGCGGCACGCCGATGAAGCCGGCGACGAAGATGTTCGCGGGATGGTTGAAGACCTCCTGCGGCGTGGCGATCTGCTGGACAACGCCGTCCTTCATGACCACGATACGGTCGCCGAGAGTCATGGCCTCGGTCTGGTCGTGAGTAACATAGATGAACGTACCCTTGATCTCGTGGCGCAGCTTGATGAGCTCGGCACGCATCTGGTTACGAAGCTTGGCATCCAGGTTGGACAGCGGCTCGTCCATCAGGAAGACCTTGGGGTCACGCACGATGGCGCGGCCGATGGCGACGCGCTGGCGCTGGCCGCCCGAGAGCGCCTTAGGCTTGCGGTCGAGGTACTCGGTGATACCCAAGATCTCGGCAGCGGAGCGAACCTTGCGGTCGATCTCGTCTTTGGGGACCTTCTTGAGCTCAAGCGTAAACGCCATGTTCTCGTACACCGTCATGTTGGGGTACAGAGCGTAGCTCTGGAACACCATGGCGATGTCGCGGTCCTTGGGCGCCACGTCGTTGACGCGCTTGCCGTCGATGAGCACGTCGCCCGAGGTAATGTCCTCCAGGCCGGCGACCATGCGCATCGTCGTGGACTTACCGCAGCCAGAGGGACCAACGAGAACGACGAACTCCTGGTCGTGAACGGTGAGGTTGAAGTCCTCTACAGCGAGCACGCCATCCTCGGTAACCTTGAGGTTGTGCTTCTTCTCCTCGGTCTTCTTCTTTTTGCCAAAGAAGCCCTTCTTTTTGGACTCGTTGTTGGGATACACCTTCTGAACATGTTTGAGAACGATCTCGGCCATGTCTTTACCTTTCGATATGCGGCGCCGCGCTGAGGGGCGCCGCAGAAACTTGCAAAACAGTTACGGCATCAGCCCTTGACGGCACCTGCCACCACGCCGTCGATGATGTACTTCTGGCAGAGGATGTACATGATGACGATGGGGATAACGACCATCATGATGCAGGCCATCATGGGACCGAGCTCGACGTGGCCGTAGCCGCCGCGGAAGTACTGGATCAAGATAGGAATGGTCTTGTACTTGGTGGAGTCGAGGGTAAGGTAGGGCAGCAGATAGTCGTTCCAGACCCACATGGTCTCGAGAATGCCGACCGAAAGATAGGTGGGCTTCATGATGGGAAGGACGATCTTAAAGAACACCTGGACCGGGTTGCAGCCGTCGATCATGGCCGCCTCTTCGATCTCGAGCGGAATGTTCTTTACAAAGCCGGCGAACATAAAGACCGCCAGGCCCGCGCCAAAGCCAAGATAGATAAAGCAGATGTTGAACGGCGTGTTGAAGCCGATGCGGTCCGCCAAATTGGACAGCGTGAACATGAGCATCTGGAAGGGCACGACCATCGAGAAGACGAACAGGTAATAGAAGAAGTTCGAGATCTTGTTGTTGACACGAACCACATACCAAGCGCACATGGAGCAGCACACCAAAATCAGCACGACCGACGTGACCGTGATGATGAGCGAGTACATAAATGCCGAGGCAAAGCCCTGCTCGTTAAGAGCGTGCAAGTAGTTTGCAAGGCCGTTGAACGTCTCGGGCGTGAGCAGATCGAACGCCGTGGTGGTGCTGATTGCGGTCGCTTTCTTAAAGGAATTGAGCGCAATCATGAACACGGGGTAGATCCACGCGAGCGACAGGATCGTAAAGAAAATCGAGAGCGCGCGGTTGATAACCTTATCGCGTTTCATTACTGCTGCACCTCCTTGGACCTCGTGGCCTTAAGCTGAATCATGGAGATGGCTACGACCAGGATGCAGAAGATAACCGCCTTGGCCTGACCGATGCCCTGCCACGCGATACCGGCACGCGAATAGAACGTGTTGTAGATGTTCAGGGCGAGCATCTCGGTGGAGTGCGCGGGGGCGCCGCCGGTAAGGGCGAGGTTCTGGTCGAACAGCTTAAAGCCGTTGGTGATGGACAGGAACAGGCAAATGGTGATGGTCGGCATCAGGTTAGGGATCTTAACCTTCCAAAACGTCTGCCATGCCGTGGCACCGTCGACCTTGGCGGCCTCGATGTAGTCGGACGGAATGGACTGCAGACCAGCGATGTAGATGATCATCATGTAGCCGACCTGCTGCCACAGGGTCAGGATGATAAGGCCCCAGAAGCCGGCAGCGGAGTTAAGGGCAATGAGCTGGGCGCCCACGTTGGAGAGCAGGCAGTTGATCAGGATCTGCCAGATGTAGCCCAACACGATGCCGCCGATCAGGTTAGGCATAAAGAAGATCGTACGGAAGATGTTGGTGCCCTTGAGTGCTTTGCGGGTGAGCGCCTGCGCAATGGCCAGGGCGATCACGTTGATAAGCACCGTCGACAGGAAGGCAAACGCCACGGTAAAGAAGAACGACGTGGCAAACTGCGGATCGGACAGCGCGCGCACGTAGTTCGCGATACCGACAAAGTGCGCGTTGTTAATGGTAATAAACTGGCAGAACGAGAGATAGAAGCCCTGGATAAAGGGGATCACGAACCCGATCATAAACGCCAGGCACGTGGGCAGCATAAAGAGCGGCCACCAGCGCTTGAGTGCTTTGCCCATAGAAGGGTCCTTTCAATATGCAGGGGGCGGGCAAACCTACGTCTGCCCGCCCCCTGTCGCTAATCAGATAGCTTGGGCAGCAACTGCTTACTCGGAAGCAGCCTTCTCGGTCTTCCAGCCATCGACGAAGGCGTTCTTGACGCCGTCCCACTTGGTGTTGTCGGCAGCGTAGGCGATCAGAGCCTGCTTGAGGTTCTTCTTCCACTCCTCAGAGGGGATGTAGACGAAGTCCCAAGCGACGGTCTTCTTGCCGTCCTTGGCCATGGCAACGGCCTGCTGCGAGAAGACGTTGGTGGTCTCCTTGGCGCTCTTGAACGGAGCGGTCAGACCCATCTTGTCGGCGATGATGCTAGTCGGGGTGTCAGCGGTGACGCACCAGTACATGAAGTCCTCGGTGGCCTTCTGAGCATCCTCGGAAGCCTGGGAGCTCACGCACCAGTAGTTCTCGCCGCCGGAGCACAGGCCCTGGTTCTCCTCGCCGTCGACGCCGATGTAGATCGGCAGCATGCCGAGCTGGTCGTCGGTCATACCGGCCTTGGTGAGGTCAGCGTATGCCCAAGAGCCGTTCTGATAGAAGACGGCCTTGCCGGTTGCGAACTCGTTGGTGGCGTCGTCGCCGGTCTTGGAGGCAAGCTGCGAAGGATCGCAGGTGGAGTCGGTGATGTACAGGTCGAAAATCTGCTTGAAGTTGTCGAGATACTCGCCCTTGATCTCGTCGTCCTCCTGGTTGTGCTCCTTCTCGAACTCGTAGTAGAGCGGGAGGTTGGCGAGGTGGGTGGTGTAGCGCCAGCTGGAGGAGTCATCCATGCCGGCAGAAGTGAAGGCACCCTCAACGCCAAGCTCGTCCTTGCGGGCCTGGATGTCGTCAGCACAAGCCTTCAGCTTGTCGAAGGAGTTGATGTCCTCGGCCTTGTAGCCAGCCTTCTCGAGCAGCTGCTTGTTGTAGATGATGCCGTAGCTCTCCTGGACCCAGTCGATACCCAGATCCTTGCCATCGGACTGCAGAGCCAGGGAGTCGTCAATGAGCTCACCGCGGAGCTTGGTATCGGACAGGTCGGCGCAGTAATCCTTCCAGTTCTTAAGACCGGTGGGGCCGTTGACCTGGAACAGGGTCGGAGCGGAGCTCTTGGACATCTCGGACTTGAGCTTCTCCTCGTAGGTGTTGGAGGCGGCGGTCACGATCTTGACCTCGACGCCCTTCTCCTCCTTGTACGCCTTGGCGATCTCCTTCCACTCCTTGTCGACCTCGGGCTTGAATTGGAGGAAGTAGACCTCGGCAGCGTCACCAGAAGCAGAGGAGCCGGAGCCGGCGGAGCCACCGCAGCCCACGAGACCCAGACCAAGAACCGCAGCCGCGGAACCAGCAAAGCCCAGGAACTGCCTTCTGCTCATTTCGTTCTTCATTACAATCCACCCTTTCACACCGTGGCGGCACCCTTTGCCGCCGCCTTCGGAGATTGGCTCGGGGACTTTGCCCCTTTTGCTGATTTGTACGATACGCTATTTGGCTACTTGTTTGAACAAGTATTACTAGAGCGGTAGAAAAACTTCGGTGAACGGTAATTTCAACTTGATACTTGACAAGTTTTGTATAAACAATTATTTGTTATCGAATGCAGAGAAAACGCCCGGTCAAGCCGATGCTTCGTCGGTTTGACCGGGCGTTTTCGCTTTGAGGGCATGGGTCTCGTCAGGCTGCGAGCTAGCCGGCTATCGCTTAGAGTTGACGCGGTAGTGGAAGATCTCGGGATGCGTGCGGGCATGCGTGACCTCGAACAAGATGCCGTCCGAGGTGTACGATTGGCTCTCCATGACGGCAACGCAGTTGTATTTGCCGAGGTCAAGATAGCTGCAGTCCTCATCGTTGGCAAGCTCGACGCTCACTGTACGGCGACTCGCCATCACCTTGACGCCGCGTTTGTGCTCCAGATAGTCGTAAATTGACTTTGCGGCGATCTCGGGCGTCAGGCCCTTGGCGATTGACTCCAAAAAGTAACCATGGTCTACTTGGCGCGCATTGCCGTTAAGGCTTCGGACACGCACCACGCGAATCAACTCCTCGCCCACCTTAAAGCCCAGGCGACGAGAGAGTTGCTCGGTGCAAATCAAATGCTCAAAAGACTTGACCTCGGTCGATGCGACGGCATTGTTGCGCTTTGCAAATTCGCCAAACGACTCGACTTCCTCGAGTGCGCCCAGCATGTCGGTTTCGCCCTTGAGCCAAATAACGCGCACGCCCTTGCCGTGTATAGGCTGCACAAACATCTGGTCGGCCAGCATGCTCAAGGCGCGTCGAACGGTATTGCGCGTGCAGCCAAACTCCGCGGTCAGCTCGGCTTCGGTTGGCAGCATCTCCTGAAACGCATAAGTCCCGTTAATGATGCGCGAACGGATCTCGCGGTAGATTCCTTCGTAAATCGCTTTTGGCATGACTTCACCTCTGATGAATATGTATGGTTAGGCACGATAGCATTTCTTAAAGTTGTTTAAACCGATTATCGGCAAAGCGACAGGATTTAACCGTTGACGGTTTCTATCCCGCCCAAACCGGTTTCGATCAAAACTGCCGGTACGACAATCGTCTGGTCCTCTACAATGAATCCATTGTTTAAACGTTCCACCACGCGCAACGCGCCTCGATATTCGGGAGGCAGAACATGCTGCAAAAAATCCAACGCTTTGGCGGGGCAATGTTCGCGCCCGCCATGCTGTTTTCCATATCGGGCCTTATGGTCGGCGTCTCCGCCCTCGCAACGTCTGCGGATATCGTCGGCGACCTCGCCGTATACGGAACCCCTTGGTACGTTTTTTGGACTATCATTCAGCGCGGCTCGTGGACGGTCTTTAAACGACTTCCGCTCCTTTTTGCCGTAGCGCTGCCCATCGGCCTTGCCCAAAAGCAACCGGCACGTTGTTGCCTCGAGGCGCTCGTGGCTTATTTTGCCTATTGCTTCTTTTTGAGCGAGATCATCAAGCTAAGCGGGGACAACCTTGGACTTAAGTACCCGTCGTCTTTGACCCCCGCTAGCGGCATTACCATCATCGACGGCATCAAGACGCTCGACACCGGCATTATCGGCCCGCTAGCGGTATCGGCAACCGTCGTCGCCATCCATGACCGCTTCTACGATGTCAAGGTTCCCGATTGGCTCGGCACCTTCTCGGGCTCCTCGCTGGTCTATCTCATCAGCTTTTTTGCCGTGTTTGTCCTTGCCGCTATCTCGGCCGCCATCGTGCCCTCCGTATACGCTGTGACCGAAACACTGCGCCACGCACTTGCGGGCGTCGGCCCCTTTGGCGTGGGCATCTTTGTGCTTTTGGAGCGAGCGCTCGAGCCCATGGGGCTGCACCACCTGCTCTACATGCCGATCTACTACGACAACCTGGTCATTAACGACGGCATCTACGCCACGTGGAGCAGCTTGCTCCCCATCCTCTCCCATAGCACGCGCCCCCTTAATGAACTTGCGCCGTGGGCCGGTTTTACCGCCACCGGCTGGGTCAAGCTCTTTGGCCTTCCCGCCATCGCAGCCGCGTTCTACTCCACCGCAAAACCAGAGCGCCGCGCCGGCCTCAGGGCCATCCTTGTTCCCGCCATCATCGCCTCGGTGGTTTGCGGCGTTACCGAGCCACTCGAGTTTCTCTTTATGTTCACCCACCCCGGGCTCTTTTTTCTCTACGCCGTCTTATCGTCTTGCCTTGCCACAACCATGAATCTCTTTGGCATCGTCGGCATCTTCTCGGGCGGCCTCATGGAGATGGCAGCCTTCAACTTTATTCCGCTCATGCGGACGCATGCCGGCTCCTACCTTTTGGCGCTCGGTATCGGCCTTGCCTTTAGCCTCATCTTTTTTGTTAGTTTTCGAGCACTCATCTTGATCTATGACCTTAAGACGCCGGGCCGCGAGGATCATGTCGCCAATCGCGCGGCAATCGATCATTTAACGGGAAGCGGCTTTGCCAAAGAGCAATCTCCCAATGACGAGGTCAATAGTCGATCCGATCAAGATCACGTCCTCGCTGAGCGGGTAATTCAGCTTTTAGGTGGCGTTGGCAATATTGTGGGCGCAACCAACTGCGCCACGCGCCTGCGCGTCGAGGTCGCAGACCCTTCCATCGTTGCAGATAACGCGGCGTTTGTCGCGGCGGGCGCCAAGGGCCTCATCATTACGGGCAAGGCCGCCCAGGTGATCATCGGCATCTCCGTTCCCCGCGTTAAAGAGCATTTTGACCAGATCATGGGCCTCGAACCGGGTTTTGCATTCGCCGCCTCGCCTTCTCATGCCGCCGACGCCACTAAAAAGCATGGCAATGTCTGCTTCTTCGACATCGACGGTACGCTCGCCTGGCAAGATCCCAGACTTGCCCAGGAGCTTCCCGAGGGCGAGCGAGACCTCTCCCCCTATCCCAACGAGACGGTTGCACAGGCAATTCGCACGTTTGTCGCCAACGGCAACAAAGCCTTTATCTGTACGGGGCGCACCCTCAGCTGCATCCATCCCACGCTGCTCGAGCTGCCGTGGGCAGGCGTCGTGTGCCTCGCGGGCGGTTACGCCGAACTCGAGGGGCGTATCGTGCGAAATGCAGCCATAAACCCTGGTCTGCTACAGCGCCTCGCCCCCTATCTCGAGCAATCGGGCGAGGTCATTCGCTTTGAGGGCATCGATCGCGTCGTGCGCATGAGTGCAGATGCCCCCGAGACGTACGGCTACGCACGCACCGTGGGCGACGCCGTCACGCAACTTGAGCACTACAACGCCTATAAAATTCTTATGTCCACACCACTTGCCAACCGCATCGCCCAAGATGAAGAGCTTGGACCTCTGCTCTGCCTCAACGAGCTCGAGCTCGAGGTCACAGAAATCTCGCCGCGCGAGTGCACCAAACGGGCCGGAATCAAGGCTGTGCTTGACGCCCTGGGACCAGACCACGGCACCGTATATGGCATTGGCGACGCGAGCAACGACATCGCCCTCATGGAGGCGGTCGATGTTGGCATCGCCATGGGCAACGCGCCGGACTTCCTCAAGGAAAAGGCCGACTACGTAACCGACAGCTTCGACCACGACGGCGTCGTCACCGCGCTCGAACACTTTGGGCTTATCTAGCCGAGCCCCTTGCCGCGTTTGCGACCGCAAGACTCAATCGTCTTCAACCGCCGCGCTCGACGCCCCAATGTGGCAATATGTAGTCTGCATAATGCAACGGTGCAACCTAAGAAAGAATGCGAGAACCCGTGTCCAGTCCGTTTACCAGCTTTTTAGCCCAGCACTTTGACCAGATTAACGACTATCTGGCCACGTTCTTTGACGGACAGGCAACTTCCGCCGATATCGAGCGTTACCTGTATACCCCGCTCTCGGCATTTACGGCCAATGCCGGCAAGCGCCACCGCCCGCTCATCTGCATGCTCGCCGCCACCGCGGTAGGCGGCAGCTTTGAGAGCGCCCGCAGCGCCGCGGCAGCCATCGAGCACTTTCAGTCGGGCGCGCTGATCCACGACGACATCGCCGACAACGGCCAACTGCGCCGCGGCAAGCCCTGCATGCACCTTACCGAGGGCACGGGACTCGCCATCAACTGCGGCGATTTAGCGCTCACCATGGTCACCAAGACGGTTCTCGACGACCCCACGCTCGAGGCAGACGTGAAACTCCGCGTGCTCCACGAGCTCACCGAGATGATCGTCCGCACCATTGAGGGCCAGGCACTCGACTTGGGCTGGGTCCGCGACGGGCGCTTTGACATCTCGGTCGACGATTATCTGGACATGGCGACGCACAAGACCGCGTACTACAGCGGAGCCACGCCACTTGCCGCCGGAGCCATTATCGGCGGCGGCAGCGAGGAGCAGATTGAGGCGCTGCGCGCCTTTGGCCTGCACACGGGCCTTGCCTTCCAGATTCAGGACGATCTGCTCAACTTGATCGGCACCAAGGAGGCCGCCAACAAGGACTTCCGCACCGACATCACCGAGGGCAAGCGCACGCTTGTCGCCGTACACGCCCTCTCTGATGAACGCCACCACGACGAGATCGAGGCGATTCTTTCCTCGGGCACCGATGATCCCGCGCAGCTCGCACGCGCCGTGGAGATCTTCCAGGAGACCGGCTCCATCGATTACGCCCACACTTACGCGCTCAACCTGACCGCCAAGGCGAAAGCGGCCATCGAGAACGTTGAGCTTGATCCGCACGCACGCGAGCTGTTCCTCTCCATGGCAGATTTCTTTGTGGAACGACTCAACTAGCGGGGGTTGCAAAACCTGTCGGCAGCGCATTTGGATACAAGTTGCTACACTGTTGAATGTATGTTTATGCATCTCTTTGCGTCGTCTATCCGACAGGCGCTCAAATAGTACGAATGATACGCCGAAAGGGGTTCGTTCATGGAACCTATTACAACGGGCATGCAGGGAGCAGCCGTCGAGGACGTGCAGTCCCGCCTTCTGCAGCTCGGCTATACAATCGATGACGCCGAGGTCTCCGACAAGCGCTTTGGCACCACCACCGAGCAGGCTGTTGGCACCTTTAGGCTCGATAGCGGCCTTGCCGCTGGCTGTGCCGTCGATATCCCCTGTTGGAGCGCCCTGGTAGACGCCTCGTATAAGCTGGGCGACCGTACGCTCTATCTGCGCATGCCCAATTTCCATGGCGCCGACGTTCAGGCCCTGCAGCGCGCGCTCAACGTTTTGGGCTTTGCCTGCGGTGAGGACGACGGCTATTTTGGCCCGCACACCGAGGCCGCTCTGCAGCAGTTCCAGGAAAACGTTGGCCTGTTTGCCGATGGCATGGCGTTCCAGGATACCTACGCCTATATCAACCGCCTGCATCACGTGTGGGAGGGTAAGCCCTCGGTTACCGAGGCCGAGTCGCGCATCGGTTTTGCCCGTGCCGCCAACGTGCTCGAGCGTTTCCAGATTGCCGTCATCGGTGAGGACCCCATCGCACGCAGCGTTGCATCGCGCATGTGGAACATCGCCACAGCGACGACCGACAGCAGCGGCATGATGCTTTGCGATTCCGAGGTTCCGACCGACGTGGATCTGGTGCTCGAGATCGCAAGCGATGAGCTGCCCGCAGATGCTGCGCCGCGCGCCACGATCGCCCTTGCCGAGTGTCACAACCTTGCACAGCGCATCCGCACCGCCAATGTCGCCGCGCAGCAAAAGCCCGCGCGCATTCGCATTGAGCTCACGGGCATGACGCGCTACAACGGAACCTTCACCGCAAGTGATGCGCAGACACTCGCCGTACGCCTGCTCGATGGCGTTTGCGATGCCCTCGCAGATTAGGTAAACTAAACGGGTTGCTTTTGGGCAACACCACACATTGGGACGTAGTTCAACGGTAGAACTCCGGTTTTTGGTGCCGGCTGTTGGGGGTTCGAATCCCTCCGTCCCAGCCAAAGAAACAAGCCTCTCGAACGCATAGCCGATCGGGAGGCTTTTCTTGTGGGCAAGCGGAGGGATTCGAACCCGCAAGGGTGCGGAGCTGAGGAAACGCGAAGCGTTTTCCAGCGCAGCACGCAAGGAGCGAAGCGACGCAGCGGGGCGCGGCCGCCGACCAGGCGGACGCGGAATCCCTCCGTCCCATATCAGCCGCGGGCTCCCCGCATCTCGACTTTCCAGCCAAGCCGACACTTAGGGACGTTCCTAAAGCGCCGGCCATAACTTCTCGTGCAGGACGAGAAGTTGCAAAAGGCAGATTTTCAGGCATGTCCCAAAATCTACCTTCAAAAGACAGGCGCCCCAAGCCCAAAAGGACCAAGAGCGCCTAGCATTTAGAGATTTCAGCCCAGTTCCGAAAAGCGAGCCGCATGCAACAACCAAGCCACCGCCGGCCCCGGGAGAGCGGGGACACCGGCTTAGGTTTATCGCGAGTTCCGCACGAACAGGAGGCCACGTGACCTCGATGTTTTGGACGTGACAGCGAGAGGGGTCCTGGTATGGCAAGGTGACGTGAAACAAGGCGGCGCTGACCTTCTGGTCGCGCCGCCGAAGTTGAACGTCAGATTGCCGTGCCAGGGCCCCTCGCAGCGTCAAGAAGACCGCCGTTCGGTAGAACGGCGGAACTAATTGTTCAGCATGCGGTCGAAGCTTCCCGAGTCGCCATCCCGATAGTCGGCGGTCATCAGAATCTCCTGCGGAATACGTCCGCCCTCGCGCAGCACATTGCGGAACTGCACGCGCGTGACCATGGGCAGGTCTTTGATCGTCGCCGCCAGGTTCTGCGGCACGCCCTGGTTGGCAGCCGCGGGCTCGCACTCGCCGCCGGCCTTCACGCGACGCTTGTGCTCGGCGAGCATGGCGCGATACATACCGGCATGCAGGCGAATCTCAACCACATTGGCGTTACGGGTCTGCTCGACAATGCGCGCACCCTCTCGGTCGATGTCGCCCACGTAGTAGACATAGTTAAAGCGATAGCCGATCTCGGCCAGATAATCATCCAGTGCGTGTGAAACGCTCGCCTTGCAGCCGCCGCCAAAGATCACGCCACCCACCTTGGTGCCAAAAAGCTTGGCGTGCTTGCGGCCGCGCAGGAGCTTGACGATCTCGTCATAGGTGTCCAGGTTCTCGACCATAATGAACGGCTTGTCGGCGCCCAGCGTAAAGAAGCCCGTAAAGTGCACAGGACGGTTGGGAGCAACCTTGATTGCCTGCATGCTAATGCCCTTTTCGGTCATACGCCGAATCAGACGCTCGCCATGCTTGCCGTCAAAGGCCTTCTCATCGTTAAAAATCTGGTAGGCGCGCTGGCGACGCGAGGCGACCGGCGTGTCGGCGCCGCGATTCTGCTCTATCCAAGCCTGGATGATCGCAATCTCCTCGGCAATCTTGCGGTTGGACATCTCGTTGTGCTGAGTGCGCTGCTGAGCCTTTTTGCCGTCCTTGCCCTCGACCTTAACGATTTGAGTCTGCTGCTCCTTAATCTTGGAGAGCGCCGTAGGCGTGGGAACGACCTTGAGCAGTTGCCTGCCCAGGACACGGGCCAGAGCAAACGCCGAAACCTCGCCATGAGCGGGCGGCTCAGGCTGCTGGGCGGCCGCATCGTTTGCAGTCGGTTTGGACTGCGCCTGGGATTTGCGCTTGGAATCCGCCTGAGCTTTGCGCTCTTGCTTTGGCGCGGACGGACCCTTTTGCGAGCGCTCGGGCTTGTCCCCCTTCGCCGGCTGGCGCTTGGGCTGCTCCACCAGGGCCTCGGCCTTCGCATCCTTGCTTTGCGTCGCTGCCTTCTCGGCCGCGGCCTCGGCATTTGAGCCACGACCGCCGCGGTGACGACGGCGGCGGGGCTTGCTTGAGGCGCTCTCCCCTGTCTGCTTATCAGCGGACTGTTGAGCTTTGACCTCGGTGTCAGCCGCAGACTGCGACTCGGAAGGTTGCTGCTCGCAAGCCACCGGCTCAACGGTTTTCTCAGTTTGTTCGGCCTTATCGGCCTGAGCGGTCGAAGCCGGCTCGCCCTTCTCCTGACGCTTTATGGGATACGCGCGCCCCGCAAAACCGCGGCCGGGACGACACGAGCCCGAAACCCTCTTGGCAGACTCCTCAGCATCGCCTGCAACCTCGGAAGGCTCTTCAGCCTCATGCGCGACATCCTGCTGCACAGCCTTAAAGTGAGCACCGCGACGACGCTTGGGCTCTTGGGCCTCCACGGGCTTTTGCGACTCAGCGGCAACCTCGGTCACAACAGTCTCGGTATCGAGTTCATCCTTTTGGGCCACGGCACGACGGAAGCGCTCCTGCTGGGCACGGCGCTGAGCATCGCGCTTGCCGCCCCCACCAAAACCGCCGCGGCCGGCCTTGGCCGTAAAGGCGCGAACGACGTTCTCATCGAGCAGCTCGTCGGTATCGACATGCTCGCGCGGGGCCGTTTCCACCGAAGCGGGCACCTCGACAACGTCCTCGACGGCCTCTTCGACAGCCTCGGCAAGCTGCTCCTGAGCATCACTTATCTCGGCATGAATGGTATAGAACGCCGGACGTCCGTTAATGCCGCTGCCCTCGATCTTGGTAACGATCTTTGCCGCGATGAGTTCATCGCGCATCGCCTTGGTGTCGCATTCCTTATCGACGGAGCGGAAAATCTGCGCCAGCGCGCTAGACTTGATCTTGAGTGCCTTGCGGCAGAGCAGGTCGTAGGCAACTAGCTTGGCACGCTCGGCAGAAAGCGACGTCTGGCTGCTCAGACGCTCAGCCAGGGCATCGACATTATTTTGGTTATCGGAATATACCGTCTTGGCCACGGGGCCCCTTTCATATGTACACATATACGTCTATATGGTACAACGCGCGCCCTTATCCACGCAAAACATCTGCGAGAACACTCGGGCATCGCCCGCTTTTGCATGAAAAAAGACCGAGCCCGCGCAGCCGCGGACCCGGTCTTATCGAGTTGTATAGATGTGACGTTCAACTCGTCAGGTCGATTACGCCTTGGCAGCCTCGGCGTCGGCGGGAGCCTCGGCGGCAGCGGCGCGGCCATACTCGACTTTGCCCATCTCGGACCACTCGGGCTCCTCGTCGGGCATGGAACCGGCCTCCTTGCCGAAGAACTCCTTGAGGCAGTTGACGGCAACGATGAGGCCCAGGACCATCAGCAGGACGGCGAAGACGAGCTGCAGGCCCTTGGTAGCGGCGACGGAAACGGCAGCCGTGGTGGCGGTAGCCGGGATGGTGCCGAAGAAACCGTAGGCCTGGACGGCGGTCATGCAGCCCATGGCGCTCTGGACCAGCGAAGTGAAGGTGCAGCAGAGCAGGAAGGCGACGGGCACGTAGAGCATCCAACCCTTGCGGCCGGTGCACTTGCAGAACACGGCGAGGGTGATCATGGTCATACCGCCGAGCAGCTGGTTAGAAGCACCGAAGAGCGGCCAGATGTTGGCATAGCCACCAAAGGCGAGGGCGAGGCCAGGAAGCAGGGTAACGACCGTGGCGAACCAGGGGTTGCCGAGGACCTTCATGTAGCCGGCCTTGGACTCGATGGCCAGGGCGTCGTTGGTCTGGGCAAAGAACTCGGAGAACGAGGTGCGAGCGATGCGGGCGACGGCATCGAGCGAGGTCAGGGCCAGAGCGGAAACGTTCATGGTCATAAAGACGGTTGCGAGCGTGCCGTCAACGCCGAAGGCCTGCATACCGCGGGAGATGCCAGCTGCGAAGATCTGGAACGGGGTGGAAGCGACACCGGCGTTAAGGGCGCCGGTACCGGCGGTGTTCATGTCGGAGAACATGATGCCGGCGACGATGATGGCAAGGATGCCGACGAAGGACTCGACGATCATGGCGCCGTAACCGACCTTAACGGCGTCCTGCTCCTTCTCGACCTGCTTGGAGGAGGTACCAGAAGAAACGAGGCTGTGGAAACCGGAGAGAGCACCGCAGGCAACGGAGACAAACAGGACCGGGAACATCATGCCCGAGGCGTTGCTAAAGCCGGTGAAGACCGGAGCGGTGATGGTGGCCTGGCCGTTAGCGCCCAGGACGACGATACCGAGGACAGCGCAGACGATCATGACGATCATCATGATGGAAGTGAGGTAGTCGCGAGGGGTCTTGAGCATCTGGATGGGCATGGCACCGGCAAAGACCAGGTAGACCATGACGACGGCGAACCACTGGAACTTGTCCAGGTAGACCGGGAACTGCATGCCGACGGCGAACATGAGGACCATGAGTACCACGCCGGTGACGAACTCGGCAGCGCCGGTGAGGTTGAACTTCTTCTGGGCCCAACCAAAGGCCATGGCGACGAAGGTGAACAGGACGGAAATGGTGCCAGCGCAGCCAGCGGCATAGGACTTGGTGAAGTCGATGGCACCGGTAGCAGCACCAGAAGCGTCAACGGCCGGGGTGAACATGAACGTCTTGCAGACCATGTCGGTGAAAGCGGCGATAACGATGATGCAGAACAGCCAGCAGAACAGCAGGAACAGGCGACGGCCGGTCTTGCCGATGTACTTCTCGATGAGCTGAGCCAGGGACTTGCCGTTGTTCTTCATCGAGGCGTACAGGGCGCCAAAGTCGTGGACGGCGCCAAAGAAGATGCCGCCGACGAGGACCCAGAGCACGACGGGAAGCCAGCCAAAGGCCATGGCGACGATCGTACCCGTAACAGGGCCGGCACCGCAGATCGAGCTGAACTGGTGCGAGAACGCGGTGAAGGCGGAGACGGGCGAGAAGCTGTTGCCGTCCTTCATGCGCTTGGCCGGCGTGAGGGCCTCTTTGTCAACGCCCCACTTGTTGGCCAGCCATCGGCCATAGCCCAGATAGCCGCAGGCGAGCACCGCCGCGGCCACAACCATGAGCAAAACTCCGTTCATTACATTTCCTCCTCTAAAAAGAACTTCCCAGACATAAAAAATGAGGGCCGTCGGTTGCGCTCGACGGCCCTCATCTTCATCAGCCGCCCGTTATCGTACGGGCTAGCTGTATGTGCTAACCCGCATCAGATAATTACTACGCTGATAATGTTTAGCTGATGCGTGAACATGTCTAAGAAATCCTCTTCAATCATGATGTGAACGATCCGTGCGTGTTCACATCCCCCAGTGGTTGAAAAGGAGTATGAAACTTTAGTTACCTAAAGTCAACGCAAATATGTAATGAATTTTCCACTTTTTTGAATTTCTCGGTATAAAACACCACTGACCTCGGACTTTACCCGACAAAAGTTTTTGCATGAGAGATGCTCCTCGGGGGCGGGGCGGGCGCCTGCCGCCATATATGAACTTTCCTGCTCGGACAGTCCTGCTCACGACGGAGGCCACATTAAGTGGCCTCCTGTTCGTGCGGAACTCGCGATAAAGTTCATATATGGCGGCAGGCGCCCGCCCCGCCCCCGAGGAGCTCCCATCCCAAATGTGCGGAGCAAAGCTCCGCACACCAACTTATTCTTTCAGCCAAAGCACGCCGGAAATTCGACGCAGGCTGGCTAACCTTGCCGGACGCTGTCGACGCCAAACCAGCTCGGAAGCTATATCGATACAGAAAGGTCCCCGGCTGGAGGGGCCGGATATAAGGTTTATCGCGAGTTCCGCACGCAAAGAAGGCCACTTAATGTGGCCTTCGTCTTGCGCAGGACTGTAGAGCAGGAAACCTTATATCCGGCCCCTCCGGTCGGGGACCGCACCCGTACGACTACAGCGTCATGTTTGGATCGGCGTCGACATCGAACGGCGAGATTTCATCTCGGTCGAATTTACGGCGAGCGACCTCCGCGATCATGGCGGCGTTATCGGTGCAGGCAGACAAGGGCGGCACCGTTACGCGGATTCCCTGACGCCCGAGTTTCTTGATCATCATCTCGCGCAGATGCGGGTTGGCCGAGACGCCGCCGCCGATGCAATACTCCTTGCACCCGGTAGCATGCAGGGCGTTTTTGGCCTTCTTGTACTGCACGTCAAAGACCGCCGCCTCAAACGAAGCCGCCAAATCGGGCAGGTGAATCGTGCGCCCGGCCTTGGTCTCCTGCTCGATGTAGAGCGTCACCGCCGTCTTGAGGCCCGAAAGCGAGAAGCGGTAGTCTCCCCTGCTGTTCAGCGCGCGGGGAAAATCGATCGCCTTGGGGTTGCCCGTCTCGGCAAGCTTGGAGATGATGGGGCCGCCGGGATAGCCCAGGCCCAGCGCCTTTGCCACCTTGTCAAAGGCTTCGCCCACGGCGTCGTCCAGCGTCTCGCCAAGCACCTCGTAGTCGCCCCATGCCTTTACGTGCACGAGCATGGTGTGCCCGCCCGAAACAAGCGTAAAGATAAACGGCGGCTTGAGATCGGGCTGCGCCAACAGGTTGGCAAACAGGTGACCCTCCAGATGGTTGACGCACACGAGCGGTTTGCCAGCAGCATACGCAAAGCCCTTGGCAAAGGCAACACCCACCACCAGGGCACCTACCAGGCCCGGACCCTGCGTCACGCCCACGGCGGCAAGCTCACTTGGCGCAATCGCCCCGCCCTCAAGGCCAAGCGACGCCGCGGCATCTTCAAGCGCCGCATCTACGACGCTCACGATGACCTCAACGTGCTTGCGCGAGGCAATCTCGGGTACCACGCCGCCAAAGCGGGCATGAAAATCAATCTGCGTCGACACCTGGTTGGCCAGCATCTTGCCGTCCGCATCGATAATTGCCACGGCTGTCTCGTCGCAGGAGCTCTCGATGGCAAGCACCAGGCGGCGGCGCTCGATTTCGGCACGCTCCTCAGCGTTGCGTTCGGGCGCGGGCAGCGGCCATACACGCTGTTCGGCAGCCGTCGGCTCGGGCGAGGCATTGTCGAGAGGAAGCACCAGGGGCAGCGGCGCCGTCATGACGATGGCATCCTTGCCGGCACCGTAATAGCCACGGCGACGACCCGCCTCGGTAAAGCCCAGAGCGGCATAGAGCGCAATTGCGGCCTCGTTGCCGTCCTCAACCTCAAGCGAAGCCGTGGTGCAGCAGAGCATCTGCGCGTCATAGCTCACGTGCGACAGAAGCTTGCGGGCGATGCCCTCGCGGCGATGCGCCGGATCGACGGCAACGTCCATAATCTGCACGTCCCCGTCGACGACCATACCGCCGGCAAGACCCAGCAGACGGCCGTCGTCGTGCGCCACCCACCAGCTACGCGGCGCGGCAACGTCCTCGCCCAGCTCGGACAGGAACATGCCCGGCGTCCACGCCTCGTGTCCGGCGCCTTCAAAGCAGGCGGTCTCCAGTGCGCTCGCGCCCTCGGCATCCGCCGCGCCCATGGGGCGGAATTGCAGATGACGTCCGGCAAGCTCGTCGGCAACACCTGTCACCTCACTCTGCGCGCTCTCGGCAAGGCCCAGACGCTTGCGCTCGTTTTCCTCGGCGTCCGAAAGGCGCGTATAGATCGGCAAGACGCGAGCCGGATCGCCATCGCCTGCGGCGTGCGCCATCAGCAGGCCCTCGCCCGAGGGCCACCACAGGTCTCGCTCCACGCAGCGCGCCGTCTCATCCTCGCCCAGCAGTTTGCCATAACGCACGAGACCGTCACCAGTCAGCTGAACCTGATCCCAGTCCGCGGTCTGGCGCCACTCATCAAGCGCCATGGCGGCCTTGACCACGCGCTCGCGCTCAAACAGACGCTCGGGACCCTCGTCCCCCAGCACATACAGCGCCGGGTACACCTCGCCGCGCATGGCGTCGGCAAGAACACCAAGCTTGCCGCGTACGCCGGCCTTCCATGCCGTCCAGGCGCAAGCGTCAAGTGTCGACACGCCGAGCAACGGTACGTTGGCACCGCGTGCTAGACCCTTTGCGGTGGAGATGCCGATACGCACGCCCGTAAACGAACCCGGGCCGCGGCCGACGACGTAACTGCCCACGTCGGCACGGTCCATGCCAGCCTGAGCAAGCACGCTGTCGACGGTATTCACGAGCTCCACATTGGCATGGCGACGGCACATATGGTCGCCACTCACCTGCTTCGTCTCGCCCGTCTGCCCATCAATCCAGCTTGCCGCGCAGGCAAGCATATCGGTCGAAGTATCGAGCGCCACCACCAGCGCGTAATCGTTATGCAAGCTCATCTTGTACAGCCCTATCAATCAAATCGGAAAGCTCCGCTGCGCGCTCGCCGTGCGCCTCGAGCGTTATCGTTCGCACGTCGCTGTCGTCCTCATCGCGCTTAAGCGTCACCGAAAGATACTCATCTGTCAGTTCATCCTGAAACTGCTCGCCCCATTCCAGCAGGCAAACACCCTCATAGCCCAGCACGTCAAAAATGCCCGTATCCTCAAGCTCGTAGGCATGCTCCAGGCGGTACAGATCAAAATGGAACAGCGGAATACGCCCTTGGTCATGAACGGCCATGAGTGCGAACGTAGGGCTTGTGACCATATGCTCATCGCCCAGAGCGCGCGAAACGCCCTTGGTAAAGTGGGTTTTGCCCACCCCGAGGCCGCCGGTCAAGATCAGCACATCGCCATCTTCTAGACACGGTGCGACCAGCTCGCCAAAATGCTCCGTATCGGCAGTACGAGCCGTTCTATAGGTACCTACCCCCAGGCGCTCCAGGGACATATATGCTCCTTATTATTCCGAGGCGGTCTCCGGCGCGGGGTGCCGCTCCAGATAGTCGCCCAGCATCTTAAAGTCTTCCTCCAGCAACTCCTGCCACGCCGGATTGCGCAGCGCCGCCGCAGGATGAAACGTCGGCATCACCACAAAGTGGCCCATCTGATGGAACCTGCCGCGCAGCTTGGTAATGCCGATCTCGGTCTTGAGCACAAAGTGCGTTGCGGGGTTACCGAGCGTCACGATGATATCGGGCCAGATGCTTCGAATCTGCTCGCGCAAAAACGGTGAGCAAGCCAGCACTTCCTCGGGACGCGGATTGCGGTTTCCCGGCGGGCGACACTTAAGCACGTTGGCGATATAGACGTCCTCGCGCTTAAGACCTGCCAGGGACAAAATGCCGTTGAGGTCTTCACCCGCCGCCCCCACAAAGGGTTCGCCCTGCAAATCCTCGTTGCGACCCGGTGCTTCACCAATAAACATGACGCGAGCGTGGGGGTTTCCCACGCCAAACACGATGCTATGGCGCGACTGATAGAGCTGGCAGAGATGGCAGTCGCCTAAAACAGCCTCAATCTCCTCGAGTGCGACCTCACGTGGCGCCTGATGGGTATGGCCGGGGATGTGCATGACGCCCATAGCGGCTCCTACACGTAGACCTTGTCGAGACGCATGCCAAAGCCGCAGGCGACCTCGTAGTTAATCGTTCCGCGCAGTCGGGCCATCTCGTCCATAGTGATCTCGGCATCGCCATCGCGGCCGACAATAATCATCTCGTCACCATACTCGGCCTCGGGAATCTCGTGTGCCGGGTTGGACTGAATGGCGACCATAAACTGATCCATGCAGATATTGCCAACCTGACGCACGCGCTCGCCGCGATACAGCACATCCATACGATTGGAAAGCGTACGCGATAGGCCGTCGGCATAACCGATCGGCAGCGTGCAGATCTGAACGCGCGTACGCGGTACGCGGTAGGTAAAACCGTAGCCCACGCCCTCGCCCATCGCGGGGTGCGCCACACGCGTCACGCGCGCATGAACGCTCATAACGGGATCGAGCTGCATCACACGGCTACTCAGCTCGCACGGCTGCATGCCATACAAGCCAACGCCGGCGCGAATCATATCAAAATGCATCGAGGGGTCGAGCATCGAGGACGGCGTGTTGGCGCAATGCACGATACCGCACTCAAAACCCGCATCCTTAATGGCCTGAACGGCCTCGGTAAAGCGCTGGCACTGCAGCTTGTAGTCCCAGCCCGAAGGTTCATCGGCCGTGGCGAAGTGCGTAAATACGCCGTCGCACTGAATACCGCGATGGAAATCAATACCGCGGACAAAGTCGAGCACCTGCGTGTAATGTACGCCGATGCGGTTCATGCCCGTCTCGATGGCGAGATGATACTTGCCCACCTTGCCCGCCGCGACGGCACATTCGCCATACGCAAGAGCAAAGTCGGACGTATAGACCGAGGGCATGATATCGAACTCGAGCAACGTCGGAATGGCCTCGATAGGCGGCTCGCTTAGGATAAGGACGGGTTTCGTAATCCCGCCCTGTCGGAGCTCAACACCCTCGTTAACCGTCGCCACGGCAAACATGTCGACGCCGGCCGAATACATAATCTTGGCGCACTCAACAGCTCCATGACCATAAGCGTCGGCTTTAACCACGCAGCACAGGCGCTGACGCGGATTCAGCAAATTCTTATAGGCCCTCGTGTTGCGGCGAAGCGCCCCGCGGTCGATCTCGACCCAGGACCAACGCGTCAAATCGGCTTTATTCATAATTAGTCATCCGACCCTTCGTCCGTGATTCCCAGATCATCGAGCGCATCCTTTGCCGCCAACTCCATGGCGGGACCGATCAAGTCGATAAGATCGGTCGCGATAACGCTCTTCTCGCCAAACTCCGTCGCCGCGGCAAAACCGGCATAGCTATGAAGCGCGACGGCATACGAGTACAGCAGCTCCCAGCGGTCCATCTCGTCGCGCATGGTGGCTAGCGTGCCGGCCAGAATACCCGCAAGGACGTCACCCGAGCCAGCGGTCGCCAACGACGCCGGGCCAGAGAGCGGCAGCAGCACGCGCTCAACACCGCAAATGGCCGTCGTCGGGCCCTTAGCGATAACAACGAGGTTATCGGAACCGGCGGCCCAGACAACCTTTTGCGCGGCGGCAATCGCGGTGCCAAGGTCATTGACCTCATCACCGGCGACGAGACGCGAAAGCTCACGATAATGCGGCGTCATAACGAGCGGCTGCTCACGACGATACATCTCGGGATTACTGTCGATGCCATCGATTGCAATCTTGGCAAGGCAGTTGAGAGCATCGGCATCCAAGATAAGCGGTACGTCGAGCTCAAGCAGACCCGAAACCACCTGCATGGCACCGGCAGATGTCGTCATGCCGGGACCACACAGCACGCAGCTATATTTCTTGGCAATCTCACATACCGTCATGCGCGCAGCGGCACCAAAAGAACCGCGGGAATCAGATGGAATAGCAAAGACCGGAATCGAGGGGAGCGCCATGCGGATAAGGTTGGCACACGCATCCGGAGTCGCGACTGCCACATAGCCGGCGCCTGCGCGGGCAGCGGACTTGGCAGCCATAATGGCCGCACCAGGATACTGCGCCGATCCGGCAACAATGAGCACCGAGCCGCGCGAGTACTTATCGATATTCGTAGGCAGCGGAGCAAAATAGTCCACAAGGTCACCGGGTTCCACGATCTCGGCAGCATGGTCGACATCGTCAATAACCTCATCAAGGCGGTCATACAGACCGCCGCAGACCAGATCGCCTGCATATTCGGGACCGTCAGCGCTGTATAAGCCGATCTTGGGAGCAATCATCGTCACCGTACGCTCGGCACGAATGCAGTCGTCATCCACCACACCCGTCTCGGCATTCAGGCCCGAGGGAACATCGATGGAGACAACGCGATCGGCATTTTCATTGACCGTGGGGATCCAGATTGAAAACGGCGCACGAAGATCACCATGAAAACCGGTACCAATAATGGCATCGACTACAACATCAGCCTTATCAATCAGCACCTCCAGCTCATCACGAGAGGGGCCGACACACACATGCACGTCGCGACCAGCAGTACGACGGGCGACATGACGAGCGAGAGCGGCAGGGATCTCATCCGGCTCAACCGGAGAGACGATATCTACATCAACGCCCTTATGCGTCAGAATGTCAGCGGCAACCCAGCCATCTCCGCCATTGTTGCCAAAACCGACCAATACAAGAACGCGATCGGGGTTGAGCTTTAAAATCTCGTTGGCAGCAAATTCGCCCGCCAACTCCATGAGTTCGGCCTTCGAGGTACCCTCACGCTCGATAATATCTTCGAGGCGAACGACTTCCTCGGTACTCAAAACCGGTTTCATCTATGCTCCTAGCGCATCTTGCGGATCATCATCCAGATGTTCCGACAAAGCAGATTGTTGCAGCTGTTCGAGCTCGTCTAAGACAGAACGAGCCTCTTTAAATGTCTGAGCAACGCGCTCCTTCGTGCTCACCTTTTCTTCCTTGGGTTTAGGTCGAGCATCCTCGGTGATCGCAATGGCATTAGCGACAGCCAAGTCACCCGTCAGAGTAATAGAAAGAGCGACCTCGACAATGCCCAATTCCTGGGCGATTTCGAGAGCACGGCCCGAAAGCAGCGCTTTTGGCTTGCCGAGCTTATCGCACGTTACGGAAACGTCTTTACGGCCAACGCCCTGGCTAAAACCCGTACCAAGCGCCTTAAGTACCGCCTCGCGAGAAGCAAAACGACTGGCATAATGCGCGGCAGGACGAGACGAGGCATCGCAATACGCGCGCTCTTCATCGGTAAACACGCGCCGGGCAAACGCGGGTGTCTTCTCAAGGATTGATTTCATTCGGGAAATCTCGACGATATCAACGCCGATTCCGGCTTCGGCCATAATCACCTCCATGCTGCACAGACTATGACATTGTAGCCCGTTCGCAGAAGATGCGACAAACGAGGGTCAAAAACACAGCGAGAGTGGAGTGATGGCCCTATAAACGCAAAAAAGGGGGAGGCCGCGAGGCCTCCCCCTTCTACATTCCCAATG
>CALJPV010000091.1:0-3839 GCA_937980385.1 uncultured Collinsella sp.
TAGCTCGCTGGGCTCATAACCCAGAGGTCCATGGTTCAAATCCATGCCCCGCTACCAACGAAACGCTAGGAATTACAACGATTCCTAGCGTTTTTTCATTTTCTGACTAGCTCGGCATTGCTGCCTGTTCTGGACAAAATCTGGACAAACTCACCAAGCACGGCCAACACCGATCAGCGGGAATCAGGCAGACCGGTGCACCCTCTCTATTCGTTTCTTAAACTCTTTGCTTCCTTCATATAGAACGCACCGAATTAAATCATCTTTAACCCCCAGTCTCTTCAGAGAGTCATACACTGGAGTAATCGTATAGTCGTATTCCTTGAGAAAATTATTTGTCATATAAAGCTTAAAGAGATAAACGTCCGTCGGCCTATCAGCATCTCTACCGATATCACAAAGAGCAAGGGCAAAAGACAGATAGTTCTCTGTCTGCAAAAACTCACGCATGAGATCGGAATGGAAGCCCTGAAGCGCTTCACTATCTTGATGGCTAAGTAAATATCCGACAAACTCGTATTCGGGTTTGTTTTTACGCTCGGTGAATAACTTCTCTTGAGCGTCTGCCGCCCTCATAGGCCCTTCGGCCATCAAGAAGCCATTCTCAGACACGGCATCGTTCATTGTTTTTTCATAACTCTTCACCATGCGATCCAGCTTTTTCGTATAAGTTTCAAGCACCCTCGCAATCGCCGCGTTGGAATTTTTCTTCATTCGCGCAAGTATCACTTGTTGCGCCAGCTGAAACTTAAGAGAAGCAAAAAAAAAACAACGAAGACTAAACAGCTTTGCCAAGAATATAATTTTTAAACTATCTTCTTCAGCAGTCGGCAAATTATTGATCTCCAAAAGGGGAAAACAAACTATTTTATAAATTTTATGATCATAAAAAGTAGTTACCTTACCCCTAAGAATCTTATTGCATTTATCTAACGCTTCTGAATATGAAGCAATCTTTTTCTCAAGTTTTGTTTTCCTGTCTTGCTTTTCATCATATCTATTACCGACACTGTCATCATCTAGACTTGTTAAGTAATTATCCGAAATTGCCCGAAGTGTTAAATCATGCTCCTTTCGCTCGTTTAGTAATTTATATAGTTTTTCTGCATCCAATTCTTCGATTGCTCTATTGCACTTATCCATTAAAAAACATTGATCATCAATAAGAGCGATGGCAAACTCAGGCTTCATTCTTTCGGGATAATCACCAAAAAAGCGCGAAAGGACATTACGAAGCTCCCGAAATTTTATCTGCTTCTGAACCGGCATCCCCATCAATGCTGTCTCATCGCCATTTACGTAGCGCTCAAAAACCTGCTGATTGACACCCATCGCCCCTCCCAAGAGTTCAACTAACGGCATTTTCCCCAAAAAATACGATTTTCGCAACACGAGCTGGACCAATGCGGCAAAGTGTGAAACAAGCCAACACAAAACGAAAGGAGGTGATTCACTATGGATGACAGCACGCCCATTCTGCATGCCGAGGTCGTTCAGGCTGTCAGCAAAGCCGGCAAGCCTTATGAATGCATCGAAATTTCTCTCGGTGAAATTTCCGTAGGCAGAGTTTTCCCAAGCCCTCTGGAAATGACAACTATCAAACGCACTCTAGGCCTCGCCTAAGTGCTAACTAGTGCCGGGGGTGCCGTTAACACCCCCGGCTGTACCCGCTAAACCTCCACGTATCAAGGAGAAACATCATGGATACGCCCATCACTCTACTCGACATCCTGCAACAACATCAGGTCACCACCTTCATGGCTGCGGCCATCGTCTTAGTCGTTATAATCTTCTGCGCATGGTTCTTCAACCGACGAATCCAGAAGCACGACGCCCTCATTGCAAAACCGTTATGTCTGACCGCTGATCAAGAGAAGCAAGTCAGCGTACGACACCACCACAAACCTCGGAAAATTGTGTTCGCTATCCCCGCAGCATTTGCGACAAATGAAACCATTCATGCATGGGCTGAACAAGTGGCTCCACGACTGGGGAAAGACTCCTCGCACTTCGAGGTCAAGACCACTCCGCAGAGGTTCTTCCGCATCTCGAAGCATGTAGTCACCTTCACCAAGTTGGAGAATATCCGATGAAAAATCCATTCCGCAGAAAACCGCCGATGCCCAGTAATCGCTATGTTCTCGGCGAAGAGGTAATCCACCCGGGCAAATACGTCTCTATTCCCCGATCCGCCCATTTAGCCATTTTAGGAGAGTCGAACAGTGGAAAGGGAAGCGTCATCGCCAACATCATCAAACAAGAGGTCATCATGGGCGGTGAAATATGGTTCATCGACCTCAAGGCAGGTATGGAGGCAGCTAACTATGAGTCCGTACTGGACCGCAAAGCCTACACCCTTGATGAGGCCGAGGAACTGCTCAGTGCGTTCAATGCCGACGTGGACTCTGTTGCAGCGGAATGGCGCGGCAAGACTCGCAATTTAGACGATTCGCAGGTTCGTCATCGGCTGCTCGTCATCGACGAAGCTGCCGACATGATCAAATCAGGACCAAACAAGAAGAAATCCGACTCATGTATTGAAATGGTACGTTCCGCACTGTCTCGTTCACGCGCTTTGAACTGCACAATGGTGGTGAGCACGCAGAATCCGCGTGTCAGCACATCGTTGCCGTATAGAAGCTTGCTGCTGACGACGCTGGCTCTTCGATTGAACTCTAAGAGTGAAGCGGTAATGGCTTTAGACGAAGATGCCGTACAACGTGGTGCCCGCCCATGGTCGATAAGTTTCAACCGCCCAGGAGACGGCTATCTATGGGATACCGAGACCAATTCCGTCCGCTTCCTTCACGTGCCATTCGTCACGGATGAGGAGATTCACTCTCTCCGCCGAGTAGGCGGGGACGGCGACGGGCGTAGCGGCAGCGGCAGCCCGGTGCCGGCCACGCCATCACCCTCTGAATACAGGGGGCTACTACGACGCCCCCTGTTGAGATGTGAGATGAGGGACGAATGATGAGCGATAAGAAGAACGACCCGAATGAGAAGGGTCGGTACTGGGCCGGCCTGATCTACCCCGGCGACAGTGCCCCGGATAACTGGCAGGAGCTTATGCAACTGTCCGGCCTGCAAATCCTCGTGTCCCCTCTGCACGATCAGGACATCGCTGACGTCAAGACCGGTGAACTGAAGAAGCCGCACCGCCACGTGGTCGCGATGTGGATGAACACCACCACACACCGGAACGCACAGCGGTTCTTCGAGCAGTTCAACGGCCCCAAGACGATCATCCGTCTGGAAAGCCCACGCGGCATGGCCCGCTATCTCATTCATCTCGACAACCCCGAGAAAGCGCAGTATTCCCCCGATGATGTACTGGCTTTCAACGGTGCCGACTGGCAGAAGATAGCTATCCCCGACGACGACAAGCAGGAGGCCATGTCCATTGTGAACCTCGTCGCCGAAAACGACATTCGAGGCTATTACGACCTGCTCAAGCTCTGCGAACAGGAGCACCCCGACTTGCTGGACTATGCCACCCGGCAAACGGTGTTCTGTCGCGAAGTGATCTGGTCATACTGGCACGCAAGCAGCGATAAGCCCAAGAAGGAGCCTGACCATGATTGAGAGACACACAGAGGACAATATCGCCGACCGTCCTCAGTTTTTGGACGTGTCCGACCTTCAAGCCCTGTTCGGCGTCGGTCGCTCCAAAGCACGTCTGATGATGGACGCCCTGCCCTCCATTCGAGTTGGTAGCAAAGATTACATCACCGTCACGGCTCTGAGCACCTTCATTGTCGAAAACGACGGCATCCCAATCAAATGGCCTAAGCGCAGGCGTAAATGATTACATAAGTCCCGTCGGACAGACCGACGGG
>CALJPV010000092.1:0-4239 GCA_937980385.1 uncultured Collinsella sp.
CTCCTCGGCCTCGGGTGCCTCGGTCTTGCCGCGGCCCTTTCCACGGCCACGGCCCTCGCCCTGGCCCTGAGCAGCGCGAGCATCGGATTCGGCATCGCGACGACGGCGCTTGGGCATCGATGTGCCGGCCAGACGGTCGGCACTCGACAGGCCATCGCCCACATCGACGCCATTCTCGCGATCGAGCTCCATGAGCGCCAGGCGCATCTCGGGCGACTCGATGCGCTCGAGCACGTCGCGCGTTACGCAATCGGGGCGGCAGTTGCAGCCCTGCTCGGCGGCCTTCTTTTTGCAGCCCTCCGAGCACGTCATATCGGCCAGGTTGACCTTAAAGACTTTGCCGTTCTCCAGGCGCAGCACCAGCTGCTCGCGCGGCGTGTCATATTCCTGGATACGCGCCTTGCCAAGCGGCGTATCGATGAGCGTCTTCTTTTTGGGCGCACGGCTCTTAAAGTCCTTGTACGCCTCGAACTCATAGCGCAGGCAGCACATCAGGCGGCCGCAAACGCCGCTGATCTTGGACGAGTTGAGCGGTAGGTCCTGCTCTTTTGCCATGCGAATCGAGACGGGCTCAAACTGTCCGCCAAAGCGCGTGCAGCAGAGCTCCTGTCCGCACTGGGCATAGCCGCCCACCAGGCGGGTCTCGTCGCGCACGCCGATCTGGCGCATGTCGACGCGAATGTGCAGCGTCGAGGACAGATCCTTGACAAGCTGACGAAAATCGACGCGCTCCTCGGCCGCAAAGTAGAACACGGCCTTCTCGCCGCCAAACAGGTACTCGACGCCGACCGGCTTCATCTCGAGGTCGAGCTCTTTGACCAGACGGCGGAAATCGACCATCGCCTCATCGCCCTGGATGGCCAGGTCGTCGGCAAGCTGCAGGTCGATGTCGCTCGCCACGCGCAGCACGGGCTTGAGCGGCTGGCCGATCTCGTCTTGCGGCACCTCGAAGGGATCGGCCGTGACCAGGCCGATCTCGGTCCCACGCTCAGTGGAGCAAATGGCATAATCGGCCTCGAGAATATCCAGATCCTGCGGGTCAAACCACAGGTCGCGCGAGGCATAGGTAAACTTAACGGGTACGACTAACGGCATTTCAGTGCCTTCCTGATATCGAACAGCATGACCTCGATGGCCAGCTGGGGAGTAACGTTTCTGGCGATGTTGCGCTCGGCAGTTGCGACCGCCTCGAGCGCCCGGGTGGCACCCGCAACATTGGTCGCGGCGGCAAGCCGACCGATCGTGTCGCGCACGTCTTCGTTCACAACGCCTGCCGCCTCATCCTGAAGCGTCAGCAGCACGTCGCGCATGAGCGTCCGCGCGCTCGCCAGCGCTTCCATGATACCCGAACGCTCGCGCGCGTTGAGTTCGCGCTTGTTGCGGTCCTCAAGCTGCTTCAATGCTCCACGCGACAGGTAGTCGGCGTTTTGCTCGAGCACCTTTTCCTGTGTGGACTTGACCTCGGCGAGCGGTGCCTTAACGGCGACGATGAGCGACTTGGCGCGGCTGAGCACATCAGCCTCGTCGGCAGCGATGAGCGAATCGATGGCGCGGACCATCTGGCGGCGAGCATCCTGGCGCTCAGCACTCTTAAGGAACTCGATACCGCGCGTGGGACTGCCCGCCACGGCGACCGCCATGCGACAGCGCGCGAGATCCTGGCCCGTCGCGCGACTCACGGCCTGCGCGGCCACGGCGGGCGACACCAGCCGAAACGGCACGCACTGACAGCGGCTCACGATGGTGGGCAACATCACGTCTGCCGAGGTGCCCAGCAAGATGAACATAACGCCCTCGGGCGGCTCCTCGAGTGTCTTGAGCAGCGCGTTGGCGGTGTTAGCGCGCAGTTGCTCGGCACGATCGATGATGTAGACCTTGGCCTTGGCACGGATGGGCGCCAGCGGCACGTCATCGAGCAGCTCGCGGATCTGGGCAATGAGGTAGCCTGTGGCGCTCTCGGGCGTGTAATAGCGCACGTCAGGATGCGTATGCCGAGCAACGCGTACGCAGCTGTCGCATGCTCCGCAGCCGTCCTGCTCGCACAGGAAGGCCTGGGCGAGCGCCCATGCGGCATCGAGCTTGCCGGCACCGGGAGCGCCCAGAAACAGGTAGGCGTGCGATGCGCGGCCGCCGGCGACGGCGTTGGTCAAAAAATCGCGCACGCGCTCTTGGGTGTCGAGCTTGGCCATCAGGCTTGCCTGAGCGGGTGCCATGTTACTCGGCCTCCTTGGCAAGCGCGGCAGCGACAGCATCTTGCGAAATGTCGAGACCGTACGCGCGAATCTGCTCGACCGTCTTCTCGAAGACTTCCTCGACGGTCGCAGTGGCGTCGATGAGCTTTACGCGGTTTGGCTCCTCGGCAGCAATGGCGCAAAATCCCTCGTAAACGCGCTCTTGGAAGGCCATGCCTTTTGCCTCCATGCGATCTGCCGCGCCACGGGCTGCCATGCGTAGCGCCGCCTGCTCGGGTGTGATGTGGTAGACGAGCGTGAGCGCCGGATGCGTACCGGCGACAGCCAGGTTGTTGGCATCGCGTACCATCTGACGGTCGAGGCCATCGGCAAACGCCTGGTAGCAGGTCGTGGAATCGTAGAAGCGATCGCACAGGACTACCTCGCCGGCCGCGAGGGCGGGAGCTATGACCTCGTGCACCAACTGGGCGCGCGCCGCCTCGTAGAGTAGCAACTCGCAGGTGTCTCCCATCGCCGTATTGGCGGGGTCGAGCAGCAGAGCACGGATCTTTTCGCTGATGGCGGTGCCGCCCGGCTCGCGCAGGCTCACAACCTGGTAGCCAGCGAGTTCGAGCGCGCGGGCAAGCAGACGCGCCTGCGTGGACTTGCCGGCACCATCGACGCCCTCGAGCGTGATAAAGCTATGTTGAGCGGGCTCAAAAGCCATGAGCGCAGCCCCTTCCTACAAGGCGCGTAAATGCAGATATATCAACCAAGCCATGATACCCCAGTGCTCGGCGCGTCCCCAATGGCTAAAGGTGTCTTTCCAAAGTTGCGGTGAAATAGGGACTGATTGAAGCTCTGAGACCGCCAAACAGTCCCTATTTCACCGCAACTTATGATGGGGACTTTTGGACGCTGGGTATAATCGTCGTATTGATTTGAAATGTGGCGAAAGGAGTGGCAATGTCTCGGTATTGCGCCTCGTGCGGCAAACTTCTTGCAGATGATGCCAAGTTCTGCACCTCGTGCGGTGCACCCGTTGAGCAGACAACCGCAAGCAATGGCCAACCCGCGTTTGAGAAGACCGGCTCCCTCGATACGCCGCAAGCTAAGCCGGACGACCCCCTCGCCTATCGCCCCGACCCCGCCGCCGGCCCTGCAGCGGTCGAAACGACGCAGCGCATACCCGTCGCGGACACCCCGCCCCAACAGCAACCGGCGTCTACATACGCGTCTGGTTCACCGCAGGCCCCCGCCGCAAAAAAGAGCGCTACCAGGGCGCTTGTCGCCGTTATCGTTGTGCTGTTGGCAATCATCATCGCCTTGGTCATCTTTTTTGTGATCAAGCCTTTCGACAACGCCGCCACGCAAACGACTGCCGAGATTACTAAGCTGCACCATGATGTTGACGATGATGACCTCAAGCCTCTCGACGACCCCAATAGCCTCTACGATGATGACGACGAGGACGACGAGGACGACGGCGAAGCAACCCTCTCCGAGCAGAACCTCTACCGTCGCCTGAGCGAATACTACGATCTGCTCGAAGATCTCGATAGCCAGGTCCGCGCCTGCGCGCAGGCCTTCAATGGCAGCTATCTGGAAGAAGATCGCACCGCCCGTCAAAATCTCGCCGACGTCGCCGAGCGCACGGAGGACACCATCGAGCAGTATTACGACATCGTCGAGGACCTGGACGTCCCGACGAGCTCCAAGAACTACAGCTCCTGGAAAGACATCGTTGCCCTGTATGACGACCTGGACCACCGCATTGACGCGATCTGCGATGCCTGGGAGATCAGCCTGAAGTACGCAAAGCCCGCGGACCACAAGAATGAGATCGTGGCGCCGCTGTCACGCGACAACGTGGCGGGCACCAATGACAATAAGTACCGTCAGGACTTTGAGGACCGCTATCCCGGCGCCAAGCCCGTCGAGGTGAAGTAATCCCAACAACTGATCAAAACTTGCGGTGAAATAGGGATTGATTAGGCCTTTTGTCAGCAAAAACAGTCCCTATTCCACCGCAACTTAGAAGTGGGGCCGGGCGCGCATTTGCATTTGC
>CALJPV010000093.1:0-5137 GCA_937980385.1 uncultured Collinsella sp.
TTTATCTGCGCTTGTAAACCTCGCGTCTATGCGCAACATCGACCACGAGAATGACGAGCCTGCCGTCATTGATGTCGCACAGGATTCGGTAGTCACCGACCCTGTATCGCCACACGCCAGCCAGGTTCCCCGTCAATGCCTTGCCCCTGCTTCTTGGGTCTTCGAGCTTCGCTATCTCGTCAAGCTCGTCAAACACCCGCGCGGCAACGCCCTTATCGAGCTTGCGCATCGCCTTGTCGGCGTTCCTCGTGAAATCAATTCGCCAGGCCACAATGCGCCCTTACCTCATCGATGCTGTAGGTCTCGAGCCTGCCTGCGCGGTAGTCCTCGATGTCCTTGAGAATCCCGTACTCGTACTCGAAACGGTCAATCGATTCTTGCAGGGCCTCGTTCACGTAGAAGCTCCTCGACCTGCCGGTCTCCTTCGCAAGCCTGCTGTAGCGCTCGTTCAGCTCGGTCGGAATCCTCATCGAAGTGACTGCGGTAGCCATAACGCACCTCCTATGCTGTAATACAGGTACTACTATAACACATCACCGCGCCTGCCCGCGCGACCGCGTAGGCGCTTCGTGGCTTCGGTTCCATGCCTTCGCCGCTTCCGTGGCATCCCTCACCATCTCGTCCAGGCCGTATCCGCCGCCCTGCGCCTTCCTGGGACGCATCAGCGCCCAGATGCGGTCTCTAAGCTCCTCAATTGCCGCTCTAGCTGCTCTCGCTGCTCCTGCGCATCGAGCAGTGATTGAATCGAGGATTGTGCCGCGCTCAGCGCGTCCCGCAGCTTCCCAGCGCCCAATCTCGGCAGCGACGGGTCGAAGCTCCTCAACGTCTCGCGCAACTCCGTCCGCTCGTTGCCGAAGACACTCCAATCGGTCTTGCTCATCTTCGATATCGAGCTTCACGTCCTCGAGCTGGCTGTCAAGCTCGGCAAGGTCACCCTCCTTGTCGGCAATCTCGGTAACAAGCTCTGCCTTACGCGCTTCGGCATCGTTTAGCAAAGCGGCGGCTTCTTCCCTAGCCGCCGCGACGATTCGCGCCGCTTCGTCCTCGGCAGGTTGCACGACCGCCCTATCGACCGCCCCGCGTACCTTGTCGATGTCCACGGACTTGTCCGTGTAAACGCGCTGCGCCCGCGTCTCCTCGTCAAGCTCGATTGCAGGACGGTAGCCCATGCGCTTCTCGAGGTAGTCCCCAAGCTCCTTGTGCATCGATTGATAGAACGAGCGGGGGCACATCTGCTTGTAGTTGAAGCGACCATCGAGGATGGGCGTGAACGGAACGTGCATATGGTCGCGGGCGGGCGTGCCGTCCTTCAGCACCTCGTCCTTGTGAACGTATCCGCCCATCATGTTGTCGATACCGAACTTCTTTGACAGGTACCAGTACGTCAGGCGAAAGAACCTATCCTCATCGCCCTTGCGCACATTGTCGGGAAGCGTCACAACAACGTCAGCCATAACGACCGCATCCTTGCGCGTGGCGCGCTTCCCAGCCGCCTTCTGGGCTCCGTTCACGCGCTCGATGCGGCTCTCCACCGTGCCCCAGTTCGGCTCGCCATCGCGCGGCTCCACGCGCCCCACAACGAGCTTGCCGTCCTTGTTGGTGTAGTGACCGACAACCAAGTCGTTCTTGATGCGCTCGGGGTCGATGTTGTCGCGCTCCAGGCTGCTGCGGTCGCGCCTATAGTGGGCGAGCATGTGCCCGACCGATGGAGCCTTGTACTTCGCTATGTGTGCCATGTCAGAACCGCCTTGCGTCAGATTTTAGCCGACTAAAGTCTAGCACGTTAGACCTTAGCTACGCTAAGGACGTGCCCTGCGGGGCTTCTCCGCAATCCTCCCAGCGGTCGAGATTGCTGCGCGTCATCGGTGGCGGCACCTCTTCCTTGCCCGCTCGGCTGCGCCGAGATGGAGGGACTTCGCCCCTCCAAACCACCCCGCAAATCACTGTCGGTATCGGTATCGGATATCGGATTCCCATGGGCGAGGTCGTAGTACCTCGCCCCCCCTGTGGTCATTTGTCATTTGTCATTTGTCACATTATTTTTCGGACGTAGTTAGCGAAAAATAATGAGCCGCCCGATTCTGCAGGTCTCATCCAGTCGAGACACGGGCAAGGAAAGGGTCGATGGAGCAGAGCGTCCATCGACCCTTAATCAAGTCTGGTCTATTCGGTTGCCCGTCGCGTCAATTCCGCAATCCGTGAACGAGTCGGCTTAGATCTGCGCGAGCGCAGACCACGCCGCCCCGTAGTCACGCATTGCTGCATTGACCCGACTACTCTTTGGCACCTGACTGTTCCACGCACTTGCGCTTACGTTCGGCGTTCAGATAGTTCCCGCGACAATAGCGCTCGAGAATCGAGTTGTACCCCACGATGATTTCGCGGTACTGCTCGGGAAACTCCCTCAGCGCCGCAGCCGTGAAATCGTTGATGGTCTCGAACCTCTCGCACATGATGAAGCCGACCAACTCGAAGAGCATGTCCTGCTTGTCCTTAGTCGAGAGCTGTTCGAGCTGACCAATGTCGAAGTTGTTTCCCTCGATGCGTGCTTCGACCGGATACAGCTCCTTGCCCTTCTTGCGACAGGAAGCCGTGTCGTGAATCAGATAGTCATACGCATGCCTGATGTTGTTGATTGGCTCGGCTGACGAACAGCACTTCTTGCCGTCCGCGCTCAATCGGTTCAAGACGTTGATGATTGCCTTGCGTGTCGTGTTGCCGCCCCAGACAACAATGACGTGCGCATGCGTCTTGCGCTGCTTGCTCTTCTGATCATGGTCTATGTCGTGAACCGCATAAGCGAAAGGCACTTGAAGAATGTCGTCTATCTCGTCCTGCCAGTCATCGCGCATGTTCTCTGGGTAGCAGATGCCCTCCCAGAGCTTCACCTTCGTCTCGCCAGCGTTTGCCGCCATGCTATAATCTCCTTGTCTCGAATGCCCCTGCTGCCGCCAAGCTTGCTGGGGCTTTTCTTTTTTATCTGCGCTTGTAAACCTCGCGTCTATGCGCAACATCGACCACGAGAATGACGAGCCTGCCGTCATTGATGTCGCACAGGATTCGGTAGTCACCGACCCTGTATCGCCACACGCCAGCCAGGTTCCCCGTCAATGCCTTGCCCCTGCTTCTTGGGTCTTCGAGCTTCGCTATCTCGTCAAGCTCGTCAAACACCCGCGCGGCAACGCCCTTATCGAGCTTGCGCATCGCCTTGTCGGCGTTCCTCGTGAAATCAATTCGCCAGGCCACAATGCGCCCTTACCTCATCGATGCTGTAGGTCTCGAGCCTGCCTGCGCGGTAGTCCTCGATGTCCTTGAGAATCCCGTACTCGTACTCGAAACGGTCAATCGATTCTTGCAGGGCCTCGTTCACGTAGAAGCTCCTCGACCTGCCGGTCTCCTTCGCAAGCCTGCTGTAGCGCTCGTTCAGCTCGGTCGGAATCCTCATCGAAGTGACTGCGGTAGCCATAACGCACCTCCTATGCTGTAATACAGGTACTACTATAACACATCACCGCGCCTGCCCGCGCGACCGCGTAGGCGCTTCGTGGCTTCGGTTCCATGCCTTCGCCGCTTCCGTGGCATCCCTCACCATCTCGTCCAGGCCGTATCCGCCGCCCTGCGCCTTCCTGGGACGCATCAGCGCCCAGATGCGGTCTCTAAGCTCCTCAATTGCCGCTCTAGCTGCTCTCGCTGCTCCTGCGCATCGAGCAGTGATTGAATCGAGGATTGTGCCGCGCTCAGCGCGTCCCGCAGCTTCCCAGCGCCCAATCTCGGCAGCGACGGGTCGAAGCTCCTCAACGTCTCGCGCAACTCCGTCCGCTCGTTGCCGAAGACACTCCAATCGGTCTTGCTCATCTTCGATATCGAGCTTCACGTCCTCGAGCTGGCTGTCAAGCTCGGCAAGGTCACCCTCCTTGTCGGCAATCTCGGTAACAAGCTCTGCCTTACGCGCTTCGGCATCGTTTAGCAAAGCGGCGGCTTCTTCCCTAGCCGCCGCGACGATTCGCGCCGCTTCGTCCTCGGCAGGTTGCACGACCGCCCTATCGACCGCCCCGCGTACCTTGTCGATGTCCACGGACTTGTCCGTGTAAACGCGCTGCGCCCGCGTCTCCTCGTCAAGCTCGATTGCAGGACGGTAGCCCATGCGCTTCTCGAGGTAGTCCCCAAGCTCCTTGTGCATCGATTGATAGAACGAGCGGGGGCACATCTGCTTGTAGTTGAAGCGACCATCGAGGATGGGCGTGAACGGAACGTGCATATGGTCGCGGGCGGGCGTGCCGTCCTTCAGCACCTCGTCCTTGTGAACGTATCCGCCCATCATGTTGTCGATACCGAACTTCTTTGACAGGTACCAGTACGTCAGGCGAAAGAACCTATCCTCATCGCCCTTGCGCACATTGTCGGGAAGCGTCACAACAACGTCAGCCATAACGACCGCATCCTTGCGCGTGGCGCGCTTCCCAGCCGCCTTCTGGGCTCCGTTCACGCGCTCGATGCGGCTCTCCACCGTGCCCCAGTTCGGCTCGCCATCGCGCGGCTCCACGCGCCCCACAACGAGCTTGCCGTCCTTGTTGGTGTAGTGACCGACAACCAAGTCGTTCTTGATGCGCTCGGGGTCGATGTTGTCGCGCTCCAGGCTGCTGCGGTCGCGCCTATAGTGGGCGAGCATGTGCCCGACCGATGGAGCCTTGTACTTCGCTATGTGTGCCATGTCAGAACCGCCTTGCGTCAGATTTTAGCCGACTAAAGTCTAGCACGTTAGACCTTAGCTACGCTAAGGACGTGCCCTGCGGGGCTTCTCCGCAATCCTCCCAGCGGTCGAGATTGCTGCGCGTCATCGGTGGCGGCACCTCTTCCTTGCCCGCTCGGCTGCGCCGAGATGGAGGGACTTCGCCCCTCCAAACCACCCCGCAAATCACTGTCGGTATCGGTATCGGATATCGGATTCCCATGGGCGAGGTCGTAGTACCTCGCCCCCCCTGTGGTCATTTGTCATTTGTCATTTGTCACATTATTTTTCGGACGTAGTTAGCGAAAAATAATGAGCCGCCCGATTCTGCAGGTCTCATCCAGTCGAGACACGGGCAAGGAAAGGGTCGATGGAGCAGAGCGTCCATCGACCCTTAATCAAGTCTGG
>CALJPV010000094.1:0-8376 GCA_937980385.1 uncultured Collinsella sp.
CCGCACGGCGGCCTTGACGCTGGCGCTGGTCGCACCACTGCGCGACCGCATGGCCCGTGAGAACGCCGCCAACGTGTTCGATGGCATTGAGATGCCGCTCGTGCCGGTGCTTGCCAAGATGGAGCGTGCGGGCATGCTCGTGGATCCCGACCGCCTGCGTAATCTGTCCGAGGGCCTGGCGACCCAGATCACCGAGGTCGAGCGCAGCATTCGTGACCTGGCGGGTGATGAGACGTTTAACATCGGTAGTCCCATGCAGCTCTCGCATGTGCTATTTGACGTTATGGGGCTTCCGACCAAGGGCCTCAAAAAGACTAAGCGCGGCTACTATTCGACCAACGCCAAGGTGCTGAGCGACCTTGCCCGCGACCACGAAATCGTGCGTCTGATCTTGGATTGGCGTGAGAAGTCCAAGATCAAGTCCACCTATCTGGACACGCTGGGCCCGCTGCGCCGCGGTGACGGTCGCGTGCATACCACGTACAACCAGACCATCACGGCAACGGGTCGCCTGTCCTCGAGCGACCCGAACCTGCAGAACATCCCGACGCGCTCGGAGCTGGGGCGTACCGTCAAGACAGCGTTTTCGGCAGGCGAGGGAGGCGTCTTTTTGGCGGTGGACTACTCGCAGATCGAGTTGCGTCTGCTGGCGCATCTCTCGGGTGATGAGCACCTGGTGCGCGCCTTTAACGAGGGCGAGGACTTCCACGCCGAGACGGCGGCGCGCGTGTTTGGCGTGCCGGTGTCCGAGGTAACGCCCGACCTACGCAGCCGCGCCAAGGCCGTGAACTTCGGCATCGTGTATGGTCAGCAGGCTTATGGCCTGTCGCAGTCGCTGCATATCTCGATGGCCGAGGCGCGCGACATGATCGACCGCTACTACGAGGCCTACCCGGGCGTGCGCACGTTCCTCGACAATGTGGTGGCACGTGCCAAGCAGACGGGCTACGCCGAGACCATGTACGGCCGCCGTCGCCATATTCCGGAGCTCAAGGCTAAAAATCCGCAACTCCGTGGCTTTGGCGAGCGCACGGCCATGAACCACCCCATGCAGGGCACCGCCGCCGACATCATCAAGATCGCGATGGCCCGCGTAAGCCGACGTCTGGAAGAAGAAGGCTTTGCCGCCCACATGATCCTGCAGGTACACGACGAACTGGACTTTGAGTGCCCAGTCGACGAAGTCGAGCGCCTGACCGCCATGGTCCAAGACGTCATGGAACACGTCGTAGACCTACGCGTACCCCTAATCGCCGAGGCATCGACTGGAGTGACCTGGGCAGACGCCAAATAAGGGCACACCCACAATCCCAAAGTAATCAAAACCAGAAGGGGGCTCCTTGCCAACAAGGAGCCCCCTTCATTCAATTAAATTCAGCCAAAGTATCTAGGCGCCAAGACGCCATCCAGGCGGCAAGCAAGTCACCCTAGGACCTGGCCGGGCGAGGCGGGTAAGTTTTTCGTAGATTCCGCACGAGCCGGAAAGCACTTAATGTGCTTTCCGAGCGAGCCCAGGACCTGACCGAACGAAAAACTTACCCGCCTCGCCCGGCCAGGTCCGACGAGCAACGTTAACGAGCCGCCAAGATAGCGTCGATGAGCGTCAGTACGCCCCCGTCGTTGTTGCTCGGAATGCGCCACTTTGCGTGCGCGTTCATGTGCTCCTCGGCATTGTCCACGATAAAGCTGTGACCGACGCGCTCGAGCATGGGGATGTCGTTGTAGGTATCGCCCACGGCGGCGGCGTCGGCAATATCGATGTCCAGGTGCTCGCATAGGTGCGCGACGCCGGCGCCCTTGTCGACGCCCAAGTTCATGAAGTCGATCCACTCGCGCCCGGCATTGGTGACGTAGAGCTTGTCCGAGAACTCGGGGCTATAGGTCTCGCGGAATGCGGGCTCGGCATCGTAGGCAGGGAAGAAGATCGAGATCTTGTTGGACTCGATATCAATGCCCTCAAAGCTGTCGACGTAGTTGATTGTGTTGTAGTAGACGCTGATCTCGTCGTGGTATTGATGGTCGCGGGCAAGCACGTAGAACTCGTCGAAGCAGCACAGGACGGGGACAGCGCGAGGATCCTCCGAGGCGCGGCTCAAGACCTGCTGGTACAGCTCCACGTCGATAATGCTCTTATAGATATAGCTGCCACGATAGATCACGCATGCGCCGTTGTCGGGACAAAAGGCGAGGCGGTTCTTGATGCCCTCGAACATCTCTTCGAGCTTGGGGGCGGGACGTCCGCTGGCGGGGCAGAATACGATGCCGGCTTCGGCGAGCTTGTCCAGGCGTTCGTCAAGGCCTTGCGGCAGCACGCGCTCGTCGGTCAGCAGTGTCTTGTCCATGTCGACGGCAATGAGCTTAATGTTTCCGATATTGGCGTCCGATTCGTAAGTTTGCATAAAAGCGAGCCTTTCGTTTCGAAATTGTTTCAGACGTTATAGCCATCAACTCGTAGTCAGGCGTATTTTCGCAGGATTGGCGCGCGTTTGCATCTTCATTCACAAAGTAATGAAAAAACTTTTCAGAAATATGAATTTGTCGCTTGTACAGCAGGCACTTTAGCGTAATATAGCGACCATCGAAAACGGAGACGGAAAAACAACCGTTTACCGAGGAAAAGGTACCGTTTACGATATAAGAATTGCGCCCGGCGATAGGTGAAAGGAGAGGCAGATGCAGTTCGTAAAGATCATCACTACTGCAGACAATGCCATCCGACGCCAGCGCGCAATTTCCCGACGACGATAACAATCGTCTCTGTCCGCATGGGGCGAATTGCCTCAACAGAGTCATTTTGAGGTTTTTGGGTTTTAGCACGACATTGCTGCATGTTTCTAGGGCATGTATGTGCTGATTTTTGCTATTTAACCTGATATTGCACGGTATATGACCTTGAAATGACTTGCAACTGACCGATGTTCTAACTAGCTACCAAGGGCGAAAGGAAACAGCCATGAGCAAGGAAAAAGTCGTTCTCGCATATTCCGGTGGTCTTGATACATCCGTATGTGTCAAGTGGCTCCAGGACGAGAAGAATCTCGATGTCGTTTGCGTCTGCGGCAACGTGGGCCAGGAGGAGACCGGCCTGGATGCCAAGAAGCAGAAGGCGCTCGACCTGGGCGTTCTCGATTGCCAGGTGCTCGACCTGCGCGACGAGTTCTCCGATGAGTTCCTGACTAAGGCCATCGCCGCAAATTCCATGTACGAGAACAAGTACCCGCTGCTCTCCGCCCTGTCTCGCCCGCTGCTCGCCAAGAAGCTTGTCGAGGTCGCTCACGGGTTTGGCGCGACCTACGTCGCCCACGGCTGCACCGGCAAGGGTAACGACCAGGTTCGTTTTGAGGCTGCGGTCAAGGCCCTCGACCCCGAGCTCAAGGTTATCGCCCCCGTTCGCGAGTGGGATCTGAAGTGCCGTCCCGACGAGGTCGCCTATGCCCATGCCCACAACGTGCCGGTTCCCGAGGGTGCCAACGACAACCCCTATTCCATCGACGACAACCTGTGGGGTCGTGCCATTGAGTGCGGCCACCTGGAGGATCCCTGGAACGAGCCGCTCGACGACGCCTGGGTTATGACCAAGAATCCCGAGGACACGCCCGATACCCCGACGTATACCGAGATTGAGTTTGAGGCCGGCAAGCCCGTCGCCGTCGACGGCAAGAAGATGAAGCTCTCCGAGATCGTCATTGCCCTCAACAAGATTGCGGGCGACAACGGCTTTGGCCGTCTCGACCTGGTCGAGGATCGTCTGGTGGGCCTTAAGAGCCGCGAGTGCTATGAGGTTCCCGGCGCCCTGACGCTCATCACCGCCCACAAGGCGCTTGAGGACATCTGCGTTGAGGGCGACCTGCTCAAGACCAAGATTAAGCTCGAGCAGGATTGGGCCACCGCCGTGTACAACGGCCAGTGGTACAGCCCGCTCAAAAACGCGCTCGACGCCTTTATGGCCGACACCCAGAAGTTTGTGACCGGCACCGTCCGCCTGAAGTTCTTTAAGGGCAACTGCCATGTCGTTGGCCGCAAGAGCCCCTTCAGCCTCTACGACTACGGCCTGGCCACCTACGACCGCGACACCACGTTTGACGAGAAGGCCAGCGCCGGCTTTATCGAGATCGATACGCTGTCGCTCAAGACGTGGGCTAAGGTCCAGGGTCCCAGCTCCGCTGCCGTCCAGGCTTAAGCCTTCCTTCCCTTGGTATCCGCGCGGCCCATCCGCGTGATACATAACGGGCGCACGGGGTCCCTACCTTTCGTTATGCTTGCTGACACTTCTTAACATCGGTGACCCCTACGTTCCGCCCGCATATATGATGCCGCGTCTGCGGCTGAGTCCGAGCCCCGCCGGGGTTGTCCGGCGGGGCTCCTTCTATCAATTTGGCGGCTCTGCGCCTATATATATGAGGAGTATCCATTATGCTCAATGCTATCGCGCATGCTTTACTTGCCCTCGTGCCCGAGTTCGATGCTGCAAAGGTCGAGGACGTCCCTATGAGCCTGAAGGCCTGGATCGATGATTCGCAGGGCAACATCCGGAGGGAGACGTTGGGCGCCAAGTGCATGGTGCGTCACTTCTTTGCAAATTAGCTACATGGCCCAGCGCACGGCAGGGAGTGTGTAAAACTAGCGGTTGAAAATCGCTTTAGCGACAGGGCGCATTGCTTTGGGCGCTTGTTTTGGTATTTGATGAAAGGGGACGGTTCCATGGCTCTTTGGGGCGGTCGTTTTGAGGCGGGCGTGGCCGAGGTCACGCAGGAGTTTGGCGCGTCGCTGCCGGTCGACAAACATCTCTATAAGCAGGATATCGCCGGATCTAAGGCACATGCCAAGATGCTGGCGGCCCAGGGCATTATCAGCGCCGAGGACGAGCAGGCGATTGCCAAGGGCCTGACCGGAATCGAGCAGGATATCGATGCCGGCAACTTCACCTTCGATATCAACGACGAGGACATTCATATGTCCATCGAGAGCGAACTGACGCGCCGCATCGGCGAGGCCGGTAAACGCTTGCATACCGGGCGTTCGCGTAACGACCAGGTGGCGACCGATACGCGCCTGGGCGTCAAGGCGCTGGCCAAGGAGCTCATGGAGGCCAATCTTGAGCTGCGCCATGTGCTGGTGGATGCGGCCAAGAAGTACGACAAGGTGATTCTGCCGGGCTACACGCACATGCAGCATGCTCAGCCCGTGCTGCTCTCGCATCATCTGCTGGCGTATTCCTGGATGTTCGCGCGCGACTTTACACGCCTGAAGGCCGCCTTTGATGCCGCCGACAACTGCCCGCTGGGTGCTGCCGCGCTTGCCGGCACGAGCTATCCGCTCGATCGTCAGATGACGGCTGCCGAACTTGGCTTTGCGGGCGTGATTCCCAACTCGCTCGATGCGGTTTCCGACCGTGATTTCCTGCTCGATCTGCATTACGCCGGCTCCGTCATGGCCATGCACCTCTCGCGTCTTTCCGAGGAGATCGTGCTATGGTCGAGCTCCGAATTTGGCTTTATCACGCTTTCCGACTCGTACTCCACCGGCTCGTCCATCATGCCGCAGAAGAAGAACCCCGACTTTGCCGAGCTTATCCGCGGCAAGAGCGGCCGAGTCTATGGCAATCTGGTGCAGCTGCTCGTGACCATGAAGGGCCTGCCGCTTGCTTATAACAAGGACTTGCAGGAGGACAAGGAGGGCGCGCTCGATACCGCTCACACGCTCATGCAGTGCCTGTCCGTTATGGCCGGTATGATTTCGACTTGGACTGTCAACGAGGATGCCATGGCGCGCGAGTGCGGCGTGGGGCACCTTGCCGCCACCGATGTTGCCGATTACCTGGCCAAACGTGGTCTGCCGTTCCGCGAGGCACATGCCGTGGTGGGCCATCTGGTCCTGATGTGTGAGAAGCGCGGCTGCAATCTTGAGGACCTGCCGTTTGAGGTGTTCCAGGAGGCAAGCCCGCTCTTTGAGCACGATATTACCGAGGCGCTCGACATCCCGTCGATTGTCGCCGCCCGCACGACCGAGGGCGGCACCGCCCCTGCCGCCGTTGCCGTGCAGCTGCAGCGTGCCGAGGCGCAGCTCGTGGCCGACGAGGGCGTATTTGGATCGCTGACTAAGGTCGTCGAGATGGGCCACGGGATAAAGTAGGGGTTTAGCTGAAGCCGTTTTGGCCATTTATTAATAAATCGTTTTTGCTTTACGGGTGTCTGCTGGTGCGGGCGCCCGTATTTTGTTGCTATGGGGGAGGGGCGTGTCGAGAACTTCTGTAGGACCTTTGGGCAGGTTGTGAAGGGGGTACGTTCACAGGCGGCAACCGACCGTCTGCTCGGTTCGATGCGGTTGATGGGCGTTCGGATGGTACTCTAGTCGGGCTTCGAAACAGAAGTGACACATATGGAGCGCTTTAATAAATTGTAGCGTTTCAATAAACAGCTTTTTGTTTAACTGCAGCTAAAACTCTGTTACGATGCAGTCCAGGCGGGTGCCGGAATGGGACTTGGGCACGCGCGAACCTACTTGAAAGGCTACTTTATGGCTATCGAGAAGACCTTCATCATGATTAAGCCCGACGCGGTGCGCGACCGCAAGATCGGCGAGATCGTTGCTCGCATTGAGCGCAGCGGCCTTGTCATCGAGCGCATGGAGATGACCACGCTCGAGCGCGCTACCGTCGAGGAGCACTACGCCCATCTGGCCGACAAACCCTTCTTTGGCGGTCTCTGTGACTTTATGACGAGCGGTCCGGTCGTCAAGATGGTCGTTTCCGGTCTCTCCGCTGTCTCCAAGATGCGCACCCTTATGGGTGCTACCAACCCGCTTGATGCTGCTCCCGGCACCATTCGCGGCGACTTCGCTGTCGATGTCAACGCCAACGTGATCCACGGTTCCGACTGCTTGGAGAACGCCGAGATCGAGATCAAGCGCTTCTTTGGCTAAACCAGCTTTGACTCCTTAAAGCTGTTAGCGTGTGGCTTGGGCGCCGCGGAACTCCATCCGCGGCGCCCTTTTTATTCCAGTAGATTTTTGGTAACCGCTTAGAAATCCACTAAAGAGCCCCCGTCCGGATGTTTCTTCCGGGCGGGGGCTGGCGTTAGCGTATGGCTTTGTAGGTCTTTAGGCCTCGTCGACGACCTTGAGGCCGCGCGTGTGGTCGATCTCGTTGAGGAGGTTAACGCGACGCTCGTGGCGGCCGCCCTCAAACTCGGCGTCGAGCCACTCGTCGACGATCATCTTGGCGAGCTCGGAGCCCACGACGCGGGCGCCAAAGGCGAGCACGTTGGTATTGTTGTGCATGCGCGAGAGCTTGGCGCTGAAGGGCTCGGAGCACACGACGGCGCGTACGCCCTCGACCTTGTTGGCAGCCAGGCTGATCCCGACGCCGGTGCCGCAGATCAGGACGCCCAGGTCGACATCGCCGTTGGCAACGGCCTTACCAACCTTGTAGCCGGCGATGGGGTAGTCAAAGCTCTCGGAGGTGTCGGTGCCAAAGTTCACGACCTCGCAGCCGCGCTCCTTCAGGTGCTCGGAGATGATGTTCTTGAGCTCGACGGCGGCGTGGTCGTTACCGATACCGATCTTCATGAGTGGTTCCTCTCTGGTCCGTGCGGCGGAATTGCTAAAGGTTTTACCGCGTTCGACTGCATGATAGCGCGACTTTTGTGTAAACGCTCGGGCGTTTTTTGGTCAAACGCTTTAGCATGCAACAAGACCGGCTTTTCATGAATGAATGCCGTCAGATTGCGCTTAAGCGCCGTCCGTCGGAACCATGGTTGCGGTTTCTGATGCATTGTTATCAAATAAAAGAGTTAACTCTTTTTGAGAGCCCAGTCCGTTATACAAGTAGGAGATACCTATGCCTGCCGATTCCCTTCGTGATACCGCGTTTTGCGATGTTTTGAACCGCGAGCTTGTCTGTGCGCTCGGCTGCACCGAGCCTATTGCCGTTGCCTATGCAGCGGCGCTGGCGAGCCAGACGCTCGGTTGCGAACCCGATCATATGGATGTCGCCTGCTCGGGCAACATCATCAAGAACGTTAAGAGCGTGACCGTGCCCAACTCGGGCGGCATGCACGGTATTGAGGCGGCGGCCGTGCTGGGTGCCGTGGGCGGCGACGCCAAGAGCGCGCTCGAGGTGCTCGAGAGCGTTGACGATAAAGACCGTGCACGCGTGGCCGAGCTCCTCGCCGATGCCGGTTACTGCGATGTGTCGCTTGTCGAGGGTGTGCCCAACCTCTACATCAAGGTGACTGCCACGGCCGGGGGCCATACCGCGGTCGTCGAGATTACCGACCACCACACCAACGTCACGTGCCATACGCTCGACGGTATTCCGGTGTGTGGCAAGTCGGCGGGGGAGTGTGCCGCCTGCGCCGAGCGCGTCGTGGCCGAGCG
>CALJPV010000095.1:0-26019 GCA_937980385.1 uncultured Collinsella sp.
GCCGCGAGCGCCCACGGGGGCTCCGTCTCGCTCGCTAACAGCCCCTCGGGCGGCGCGGTGGCCACCATCGCGGTCCCCCTGTGCGGGGCCTGACGAATCAGGCCCCGCACACTGGCATACCTCGCAACCAAACGCTTCCCGGATAATTCATGAGGCCGTACTCGTATTCGAGCCTGCCTATCTCTGCGGCAAGCGCCTCCGTCATGTAGAAGGTTTTCGTGCGGCCCGTCGACTTCGCCAGGCGGTCGTACCTGTTCGCGAGGTCCTCGGGGGTTCTCAGGGCTGCGGTGGCGGTTGCCATGATGCACCTCCCGGTTAGATGTAATACGTGTATTACTTTCTATCACATCACCCGAACCCCGCACCGGCGTACGGTCGTATCTGCTTTTTTACCTTACATTTTGTCAACCGGCCCATGCTCGGCTTGTTCAGCCGGATTAAATCAACTGTTAAATCAATCCAGGCCTGTAGGGGGCGGTGGAAATCTTTCGAGGACTGGGGCGCCGTCCCTGGGTCGGCTCCTCGATGGCCGCGGCTGAATTCCCCTGCCATCGGCTGCGTGGGTTCCGGCACGGGGCTCTGGCGCTGCTCGAACTGGGCGCAAGACTCGGCTGTTGGTCGTACCGGACGGCATACGTTTTGAGACCGGCAAGCTGATGCCGGCTCGAGGACAGCGGCCCGGTGCACCGGGCCGATCGATAGCGGTCTCAGGTTCACAGCGCAGCTTCTCAGGGCTCGCATATATAGGAAGACTTGATTGACAATCGTTTTTAATGAAGTCGGCAGCGCATGTCAGAGTTTTCAACAAATTTAACATGCCACCCTTTATATCCGCACGCGCGTAATTCAACTCATAAGGACCGGCTATCCCTTACCTGTGACACAATCTCAAACGCACAGAACAGAATCATCAGTCCAATCATCGCATAAGAGGCAGCCGAACCTTCAAGCACTATTCCACAAAGAACAATCTCCGCGCCGCCAATAAGAACTGTTATCAGGCGCTCTGCCTTTTTGCTCTCGCCGCTCGCATAAAAAGGCGGCAAAGCGCACAAGATCACATATAGCCCGGGAAGGAAATACAGGATCGATAGTCCAAGCCCCCCATCAACCGCAGTGTTTTGCGTAAGAATCAACTGAACCCAAACGGCAATTATCACTGAGCAGGTTGTCGATAAAAGAAGACTAGAAATATAGCACGCAACAAAGTCCCGGCGCATTCGAACAGAGAAATCCGCGAACTCTCTTCGCCGCGTGGAAACAATAAGGTACACAGAAATTGCAATAGAACCAATCAGAGAAAACAGCGGAACAACCAGCAATTCAAGCTTATTACCCCATCGATCAACCGCACCCCCACTCCAATGAGCGGGAATTGTATCAGGGAGGACTGACCAAGCCGCCCATAGAATCAGAAATGGAAGAATAGAGAGGATGAAAGATGATAACACTGCAGTAATTTTTTTTGAGGCTCTCATCGATTCCGCATCTCCTTGCGCGCCCACATTCCACTCCGCCTTAAATCAAGTATACGTTTTGAGACCGGCAAGCTGATGCCGGCTCGAGGACAGCGGCCCGGTGCACCGGGCCGATCGATAGCGGTCTCAGGTTCACAGCGCAGCTTCTCAGGGCTCGCATATATAGGAAGACTTGATCGGCAATCGATTTTAATGAAGTCGACAGCGCATGTCAGAGCTTTCAGCAAACCGCAGGTAAATTCGTATACCAAAAATTGGTACACGGATTTACCTGCGATGTTCATGCTTGGTCAAAAGCCTATCAAGCGATATATCCATTATTTTAATGCGCGCGCCTGAGCTTTTGGCTGAAGTGGCAGTCCGACCGCCGGCAGGCGGCCACGCTATGTCCAAAGGCCACGCCTACTCCCAGTGCCCGGCTACGTCGACGACCCAGTGCTGCCCGTCGAGTTCCTGCCGCAGAGCTACATCAGGGACGTCTTATTGGGGGACGACCACATGGAACCCCGGGAGATCAAGCTGTACGGCTGATCCATCCGTCAACAACATGTCAAAGCTCCAAAACCCAACAGGATCGCGAACGAGGGGATGAATTGACCGCCCGGGTATTTGCGCCCGGGCGGTCAATTTTATCAACCATAGGCGCGATTCTGTGAGGCCATTTTTCTGGCATCCGCCGTTTGCTCCGGTCTCAACGCACCCATCGACCGTTTAGTAAGCTTTGCGAACGCGACCACGCGCACATTTGTCGAACAATCAAATGTCCGACAATGTCTGACGGAGCTGTCAGACATTCACGCACGAACAGGCGAGCTTCGCGAGCGATTGTAGGCAACTAGTAGCCCCAGCTGCGTCTTTGACGCAGGTTCAGCGTCTGACATCTTGAATGTCTGACGTTGAACGAAGCTGGTTGATAACAAGCAGGCGGAATAAACATGGAGCCCGACACCTCTCGCGCAATCGGCGCGCGGCAAGGGTCTGGCCCATCTCATATGTTGCCAACGCTAACGGTGAACCTGAGCGCCCGGGCACATTCTTTGTTGGCTGAAGCCGGCATAGCAACTAGCGGAAGACATCATCGAAGGAGTGTGCTGGAAAGCACCCGTCTCCTTAACTGTTAGAAATGCAAGTTAATAATCTATGTGGCCAATGTGATGCCGTTGAACCCGCATATCGATACCGCTCAGCCATTCGCCTCGCCCCCGTCGCACGTATCTTCATCCGGTCTGTTACTTTTAATCTAACAATTCTTTGAGGAACGTAGGTGCTTCTAAATGTACTGTCGACTTCTTCTCAAACTAATCCTAAGAGACAAGGCCGTATGGATTTGTACGCTCGTTCTCGCTGCAGCCTTCTCCATCCCCATAGCGTTCAATTCACCCATTTACGGCCCCTTCTTTATGAAGCAGGGCATGCAGAGCTTTGTCGACGCATTCAATACGCGCGCGCCCCAGGCCAGCGGCACAGACCTATCTCCAGAGCAGCAAAATGACGCGGAGCTTGCAAGATACGCGAACGCCGCCCTTGCCGCTCAAACCGACGCCGCCTTTCTCGATTCTGCCGAGAGCTACTACGCGCTCATGGGCGAAGGCTTCCAATCCGGGTCCATCGTGGGAGACCAAGAGACCAATGACGCAGCGCTCGCATATTGCCGTGCCCTGAGCAGCTCCGGCATCACGGATATCCCGGCCTCCGCAAACGACCTGCCATTCCTTTCCTTCCTGCCTTACGCCATTGCCACGGCGCCGTCTTTCCTTCCCTTCATCCCCTTCCTTCTCTCGTCGATACTCGTGCTCGGCGCCACAAGGCCCGGGACCCTGGCGGCAAAGGCGCCCGTGCCCAAATTCCGGCGCCTTATCCAGATCGTGTTTTCGATAATCGCCGCGGGGACCGCGATGCTCCTCGCCGGCCTCGCACCCGGGGGCATTTACGCCTTGGCCCTAAACGGCTTCGGGCAAATTGGGTACCCGATCGCCTTCTTCCATGACGGCGCGCTTACCACCACGACCGCGGGAAACGTCTTCACAGCCCTGCTTCTCGCGCTGCTTGCGGGCGGAACCTTGATATCCGTTTGCTCCGCCGTCCTATCGACCGCAACGAGGCGCGTCCTCGCGGGCCCCCTTACCTCCGCGCTGCTTGTCGCGGCCCCGGCATTCCCGTTACTGTCCGATTCGGCACTAGGGCATAACGCCGCGCTCAATCTCCTGCCGCTGGCCGTATTCTCGCCTATCGAGGCAACGGGTCACGTAGGATGCTTCCCGACAGAATTCATTGGCTCCGGTTCAGGCAGCGCATCGATGCTTGCCGTGGCCCTGGCATACGTCGCGGTCTTTTTTACGGTCGGCGCCGTTGCGACACGTTCCCCCAAACAGCCTGGACCCGCGAAAAAGCACCATGGGCTCGAGCTTCTAGACGCGAGCGTGGGATACGGAAGCACGACGATACTTTCAATCGGGTCGCTTTTCCTGAGCCCGGGAACGGCGGCGGGCCTCGTTGCTCCCAACGGCTCGGGGAAAACCACCCTTCTTGAAGCGCTGTCGGGCCAATTTCCCACCCGCATCCGCTCGGGAAGCCTGGCGGCAGACGGAATCTGCCAACGTCGATCAGCCGAATTTGCAGAACTCGTCTACCTGAGCTCTTCGGGCAGCGCGGATCTCTATCCCACGCTATCGGCCATCGAGCACCTTGCTTTCGTTAGGGAGGCGTGGAAATCGGCCGCCGACATCGACTCGCTCTGCGACTCCCTCGGAATCTCCCCATATCTCGACAAGCCGACCCGTAAACTCTCGACAGGAATGAAGCAGCAGGTAAAGCTTGCCATGGCGATAGCGACCGATTGCCCGTACCTCATCCTCGATGAACCGCTGAACGGCCTCGATCCGGGAAAGCGGAAAACCTCCTGCGACGCGATGCGCAGCGAGGTGGCGCGGGGACGCAGCGTGCTCATTTCAAGCCATCTGCTCGACGACCTGGCAGACCTCACCAACTCGTTCTACTTCATCGAGGCCGGCACGCTCGTGGAAAAGATCAAGTCGTCCTCGCAGACGCTCAAGCAGGAATACCTCGATACATACGAAGGAGGTGAATGACATGATAGGCAAGAGCTATGCAAAGATAGCGATTGTTGGCTTTGCACTTTGTCTTGCAATGGTGCTTTGTGCATCATTTGCGAGGTTTAGGTCCGAGCAGTCGTTCATCGATGGCGCTGAAAACGGTTTTGGTATAGACGGGATGTATGTCAACGATGGCGCAACCAGGCCGTCTATGGCGATTCTTGCAGGCGAAGACATGGAATGGCAAATCTGTAATGACGATGGCTCTTGTCTGAGCGGTCGTTTGGCCGCAACGAGCGACCCGAATTCGTTCGATCTTCTCGACAATGATGGTTCGGATTGCGGTTCAGTTCACCTGTCGTATGCATCACGAGATGGGATGGACGGCGTTCTCTACGTCTCCCACGAGACTGGCGATTTCAAGATGCGCAGGACTAACCGAGTGCCGGCTTTTTTCGAGGAGTGAGAATTCCCGGCGGCCTGCCGATCAGGCCGCCGGGGTATCGAATCCCGCATTCATCCGTACACACACGGATGAATGCGGGAAGTGTCCGGATGAAGTTGATAATCAAGGAAACAATACCGTTCTGCCTGGGACGGCTTTGGCCTGGACTTTAACTACAACATCGCAATCGACACTTATCAGCTCGCGCAACGCGCATGGCCAGATCTCGGACGCTGGTGCATGGAGGACCTTCGAGATTTACTGGACATCCAAAACGACGACGCACACCGCGTGCTCGCCGACTGCGAAGACGAGATGGCTGTCTACAATGCGATCAGAAACGGCGTGAAGTCCGGAGATCTTTCTGTGGAACCGCCGCGCCGTCGCGCGAGCCGGCCGGGCAACCCGGGCAATCTGGCCCCGGATCTCCCGGTCGTATTCCTACGATATCGCCCCTAGATCACCAATGTGTCAGATAAAGAATGAGGCAATGGCTATGATCAAGCATACGGCGGATGCGGCGACTGCGCCTTTTTTCCTCTCCTTTAGTCCGACGAATAGGGTCGCCGTAAAGTAAATGGCGGAAATGCAGGATATGGCAAGCGAAACGAGTTCCTTGGGCGGTTTCAGCAAAAGGTCGCTAGCAAAGAGTAATGCAAGCAGGGCAAAGCCGATTGTGACCAAGTATCTCGATTGATTTTGCGGCAGCATGGCAACTGCCTTTCAGAACATGCAAGTGAAAAGTCGGTACGATGTCATTGCGGTTGCAAACAAGCCGCCGCCAGGACCGGTTGTCACGAGACCGGCGATAACTTCAGCGGTGCCAACAAGCTAGAGATCGCGCAGGCAAGCCTCCTCCTTCGCGTTCAGCTTGACCTTGTGAGGGACGGGGCGGTTATTTGCAGATCCGTGAGAATCGCACCACGCCTTGGAATATGAATCCGTGCAGCGTCCGCACTCAAAAAAGGGATATATCGTAATTTTCGTCGTAATTGTCTCCGACGTAGATATCGCTGCTCTCGGCGGGAGATCCCTCGTCGGCATAGGCTGCCGCAACGGGCACAAATGGTGTCATGACAAGGGAGGGGCAAAGAGCTGCTGAGACGATGGAGGGTAGGCATTTCTTCATGGCGGGCTCCTTAATCTGGCCTTTGATAGTTACTCGATGTCGCCCCCTTCCGCTTTCTATCTGCTGTATTCGGCGTATTTCTTTAATAAGGCAAGAGATTCTTTCTCTCCTTCGGCTGAGCCGATGATGTTTCCTTGATCATCCAGTATGAATACGGACGGAATATGCTCAAGTTCATATTGGTCATACACGGCCTTATCTTAACCTATGTATATGGGAAGTCTCCTTCATGGTCCGAGGCTTCTTCAATCGTGCTGTCCTCGGAAACAGTGAAAAGGTTCTTCCTTATGGCTGCGAAATTATCAAGTTGTTGCATATCCTCTATGAGAGATTCGCAGTGCGAACACCACGATGCCCAGAACATCAAGATGTTTTCCTCATTAGGTTTTAGCTTGTCAAAATAATTGACGTTTCGGCCGAGGCTGAAATCTTGACCCTTTTTAATGGACAAAGATGAGGGATAAGCATCGTGTTGCGGTTTGATATTGACGGCGATTAAGGCGGCGAAACACACCAGAGCCGCCAAAGTCAGTAAGGCGATAACGCATTTTCTTGGTTTCCAGCTTATGACAGATCCCTCTCTCATGGTGAAACGCATACGTTTCGAGACGGGATACCGCTTCGATTCGTTCCGGACGCGGATGTGGACGTAGCTGGTCTCGGTGCCAAGTGCGATTTCAGTGCTGTATATGACTTAACGGGAATGTCCGAGCAGTGCCGGAGTCTCCATCTGGATTGTTCCGACTGGAACATCAGCCCGAATACACTGCATAGCGACTCCAACAAGAACGTCCCCGGCGTAATCCTTCCCAAGGCATGGCAATAGACAAGTTCAAGTGAACGCACGAAGGCGGCTCCCGATGGTTCGGGTGCCGCCTTCGCAATTCAACCGATGGGAAAACCGACTGCTAATTCAATTTGACCCAGATGGCGGGACGGACTCCGAGCACGTCATCCTGCTCGCTCCCGTCATCGCCAAATTTGATATCGCCCCTCTTGCACACGTAATTGGCTAGGGGCTGCCCGACATAGTAGAAATCTCTATAGTCAGAACTGCCGCCGTACTTCTCGACGGTAGAGGTCCACCAGTCCTTAACTTTGTCGTCCTTCACTGACTCTGCGTACCGGAAATCGTCCGATAGCGCGGGTTCGCAAAGGAGAGAGGTGTTGAGAATCGTGATGTCTCCATCGATGAGGCCCCGTTCGACATCACTGAAGGCGAAATCCCTGAAGCTGCCGTTCAGATAGTCGTATAGCGAGCTGGACTTGAAATCGGTTGCGTCGCCTTGCGTATCGAACGCCATCTCGTCGATGCACTTCTGGGTTACGAGAAGGGCCCGTCCGTCCTCCTTGTCGACTACGACCCATCTGATCGGTCTGCCGGCGACTGAGGTGCCCTTATAGGTCGAAAGATCTTCCGAATAGGTCCCGAGCTCGACTGTCTGACCGATTGACTTGCTGTCGATTACCTCCTGCTCCGCCTTCATGTCCGCCCTCGCTTCGAGCATGGACGGCAGGGGCGAGATGGCGACCATGACGGCGAGCAGGACGATGCCCGCGACGGCCGCGACGGCTATCTTCTTCCTCCTTTTGGAGAGGTTCGCAATCTTCGCGTCGGCCTCTCTTGCCTTCTCGCCCGAGTCCCCGTATCCCTGCTCGGCCAGCCTCTCGAGGTTTTCCTTGGCGGCCTCAGCTTCCTTCCTGTTGCCCTTCTCGAGTACCGCGACGCTCGTCTTGTAGACCCTTTCCCTTCTGGATTCATCCAGGAACGCGGCATCCTCAAGGTCCGCCAGTTTCTCGCGCACGGCGCCGCAGTTCCAGCAGGTACCGCGCCTGAGGTTAACCGCACCGCAGCCGCACTGCCACCATCCATCGTGCTCGGAATGGACGCCTGAGCATTTGAAGGTATCTGCCCCCATCTCGGAGAGCAGGACGTCGCGTTCCGACTCCTCGACCCCGTTGAGCGCGAGTGTCGCGGGGCTATCGATGTCGATCGGGTCGCCGAAGGACGTCTCGCCGTCCGCTCTGGTCACAACGGCACGCGAGCCGGTGATAACAGACAGCTTGATTCTCACCGCCTTGCGCCTGAGTACCTCGCCGGCGGGCAGGTCGGCATCTAGGAGCGAGAAGTCGACGGTCTCCGTCTCCCCTCCCTCGCCCTCGAGTCCGACCGTGAACTCTATGCGGCTGATGGGTTTCGTCGATACGTTGACGATCTTTGTCTGGAGGAAGCAGGCTCCCGTCTCGGTGTCCCTGGAGACCTGGACGGCCAGTACCCTGACGGGGCAGAGTTCCTGCCAGGAGGGGTTGGCGTCGCGGTAGACGATCTTGTACTTTGACATGCCTACACCTCGGGCAGGGCGTCTTCATCCGTTTTTGCGCTGGGCGCCGGCGTAGCTCGGTCTGGCAGTGCGCAGACGATAAGGCCGACCATGAGCGCCGTGCCGAAAAGGCCGATGAACCAGAGGATTCCCGCGCCATTGGTGTAATGCCCCTTGGACCTGGCAATCTTAACGAGCTCCGCCACGCCGCAGATGTTGGCGGCGATTGCCAGGAAAGGCAGGAAGAAGATTATCAGCTCCAGGCTTCTCATTTTTGGTCCCTTCTTCTCGACCACCCGCTTCGACACCGGCGGTCCTCCGTTACTTCCGACAACACCAATTCTACTGTCCTCACCTGCGAATTTGTTGAGCAACAAATTCGATTGTGTGAGCGGTTGATTGCGCCGCGCAGGCGTTTAGTTAATTACGTTTGCCGCTGCGGCAAGACCAGCGCAACTTTTTGGAATAGTCCTACGCTCGGCAATGTATCTACAAACCCTGAGCGAAGGGAGTGTCGCATATGCATGCAGCGGCAATTAACCTTCGGGGGGGGGTATCTCCTAGAGGTACTCTTCTCCGAGGGCAATCAATCATCGAGTACGTCCTGATCATCGCCGTCATCGGCCTGGTGATAGTGTTCGCGGGACCCGGCGTGGCCGGGGCCATCCGAAACCAGTTCAACCTGGTCGGCAACACGGTGAATAGCGGGACCAGCGGTGGTATCGAAGGCGGTGGCGCATCCGGTGGCGGCGATACCGGCACGGCATCCGCGACCGTCCGGGCGGCCATCACCAAGGACGCCAAGGACTGGACGCTCGAGGAGCAGAAGGCCGTGGCCGAGGACATCGCCAAGAACGGCACGGCATCGCCGGCCTATGCGAAAGCCAAGGCCGCGATGGACGCTGTGACGAGGTGGTCTATTAAGCTCACTAATGGCGAGACGATGCAGTACATTATTATCGGCATCAACCACGACGACCTCGCGGACGGCAGCGGCAAGGCGGGCCTGACGTTCGAGGCAATTAACAATGCAATGGGCCGACAGCGAATGAACGCCACCGACACCAACGCCGGCGGCTGGGAGAAATCCGAGCTGCGCGGTCGTCTCAACTCGGGTGACCTCTGGGCACTTCTGCCAACTGAACTTCAGTCAAAAATCAAGGCAGTGATGAAACTGACCGACAACAATGACAACAAGGGTAACGGTACTGCTGGAACTCCATCGGCCACGGTTGACAAAGTCTTTCTACCTAGCACAACTGAAATTCAGGGCAAAAAGCGGGATGAAGGCACCCAATATGAGCTCTATGCCAACGCTAACTTAAACATAGGGTATACGGGATTAACCCGCACGATTGCAAAAGACTGGTCGGCAGCGTTTATTCTGGCTCAAAATGAGGATGGATATTTGATGGTTGCCTCAAAGGCGCAGCCGATCTCGCCCGATTTCTGCTTCTAGCTTGTCTAGTGTAAGGCCCGCGCGACTCCGCGCGGGCCTTTCTTTTGGCGGTTACTCGGACAATTCGAGGTTCATGGCAACAGGTAGTCGATTCGAGGAAAAAGGGGTCGTACTGCGCCTCTCAGAGCGCCTGTCGCACTCCTCCGCCATTACCTCTGCGGCGTCCTCGTATAGAGCCCGTCCTGCTTGGCGTTTCGTTGCAACAGCCCACTTGTCCACCGATCAAGTGGGCTACTGGAATAAATACAGGGACACGCTTGTTCGATACAGTCGCTATATCTGTGTAAATCGCCGCGATAAATACAGCCTGTACTCGGCTGTATACCAGCTACGCGTATGTAGATTCGTATCGCGTTAATAAATCGGCTCAAGCGTGTGCAAAACGCGCAAGTAGCCGCAAAAGGCGATTATCGCGTAGGTAGATTTTTGGCACCCTGTTGCTTAATCAAAATTAAGCAATTGCTTAAAACAAAAAAGGTCAGGCACTAGGTGCCTGACCTGCAAACTTCTGGTCGGGACGACTGGATTCGAACCAGCGACCCCTTGACCCCCAGTCAAGTGCGCTACCAAGCTGCGCCACGTCCCGAAGCTTTTGTTTGTTGCTCTGCTCTCGCTCGCAACAGGGAGTATATTAACCCGAAACTTTAGCCTTGTGCAAGAACTTTTTTACAAATTTTGAAGCAAGTCCAAAATTGTATCTGCGAGCTGGGGTTTTGTTAGCACAGGAAGTTCTTGCGTACCCGCCTTACTCACGATCCAGGCCTTGTTCGTATCGGTTCCAAAGCCCGAATCGGCGCGTGAGACATCGTTGGCGATAATGGCATCGCAGCCCTTGCGGGCCAATTTGCGTTCGGCGTACTCGACAACATTGTCGGTCTCGGCCGCAAAGCCGATCACGCATCGCTCGCCCTTCTGACGCGAAAGCTCGGCTAAGATGTCAACGGTCTCGACGAGCTCGATTCGATCCAGGCGCTCGTTAGCCTTTTTGAGCTTATGGTCGGCAGGGGCCGCCGGGGTATAGTCGGCGACGGCAGCCGCACAAATTGCCGCATCGGCCGTCTGGAAGGCGCTCAGTGCCGCCTGGAGCATCTCTGCGGCGGTTTGCACGCGCACGCACTCCACGCTGCGGGGAACATCGAGCGATGTCGGTCCCAACACGAGCGTGACTTCGGCACCGCGGCGTGCGGCTTCCCCCGCCAGGGCGATGCCCATCTTGCCCGAAGAGCGGTTGCCAATGAATCGCACCGGATCGATCGGCTCGTGCGTGGGGCCGGCGGTAATCACGATGCGCTTACCTGCCAGGTCCTGAGGCGCGGGGTTTAGCACCTCACAGACAGCCTCGACGATGTCCTCGGGCTCGCTCATACGTCCGGTGTCCACGTCGCCGCAGGCAAGGTAGCCGCTGCCGGGTCCCACCACATGGACACCGCGCTCGCGCAGCGTGGACATGTTGGCCTGTGTCGCCGGCGCCTTCCACATGCCGTTGTTCATAGCGGGTGCGATCACGATGGGTCGCGGCGTCGCAAGCAGCGTGGTGGAGATGAGGTCGTCGGCGATGCCGTTGGCCATCTTGGCGATGATATTGGCCGTCGCGGGCGCCACGACTACCAGATCGGGCTCCTGCGCCAGCGAAATGTGGTGGATGGGGTCGGAGGGGTCGTCGAATAGGCCCACGGCAACGGGCTCGTTGGTGAGCGCACGAAAGGTGAGCGGGCCCACAAACTCGGTGGCATGTTCGCTCATAACGACCTTGACGCGCGCGCCACGCTTTTGCAACAGGCGCACGATGTTGCACGACTTATAGGCGGCGATCCCGCCGGTAATGCCCAGCAGGATCGTTTTTCCCTCAAGTTGCATTGAATTGTTGGATGCCGCCATCGTTTAAGCTTCCTTGCTCGGGAGCACCAGGAGGCGGTGGCAGTACGGGCAGTGCGTAATCTCGCTACCGTCGTGGTTCAGGTCGCTCATGGACGATGCCTGCAGCGCGGTGTGGCAGACCGTGGGGATGTTGCCCTGGATGGTCTCGACGGCCAGGCCGCGGAACTGCTTGAGCAGACGCTCGTAGTCGGTGAGCACGTCGGCCGGCAGCGTGGCAGCAAGCGCGGTGCGCTCTTTAGTGGCGGCGTCAATCTGAGCCTGAAGGTCGGCAGCCTTGGCGCGGGCGGCCTTGGTATCGGCCTTCACGCCCTCCTCGAACTTGGCGATGATTGCCTGCGCGCGGGCCTCGCGGTCGAGCGCCTCCTTATGGGCGACAACGACGTCCTTGCGGGTGTGCTCAATCTTGTCCAGACGCTTGGCCAGGGTGGCGAGTTCATTCTCCAGGTCCTGAACCTCGCGGTAGTCGGAGCCGTCGACATGGCGCTTCTTGGCAGCCTCGATGGCGTTGTTGGTCTGAATCTCGGTGGTGTTGAGATCGTCGAGCTCAATGTCCAGATCCTTTCGCTGGGCGTAGAGCTTGGTCATCTCGGACTTGAGCTTCACATAGGTCTTGCGCTTGGAAGCGAGCTCCTTGAGCTCCGGCATATTGGCAAGTTCGCTCTTGTTGCGGGCGAGCTCCAAATCGATCTGTTGCAGCTTGAGTAGCGTAGCGCCGGCGCTCATAAGTTCTCTCCTTTTGTCACAGTCCACCATTGGCAAGGGTTCAGTATTTTAATCGCATGACGGGGGTCGACCCCGGCGTCAACTGCAGAGTTCATCAATATATCAACGAACGGCTCCTCAGAGCAGTCGTGGCCGAGCAAGATCACCGGCAGCCCGCGTAAGGCAAGGTCTTGCGCCACGTGGTAGCCCGCCTCGCCGGTTACGATGACATCTGCGCCCGCGGCGATGGCGAGCTCTCCAAAGTCGCCCAGGGAGCCGCCCAAAATAGCGACGGTACGGCATGCGTGCTCGGCTTCGCCCCACACACGCGGGTCACTGCCGAAGGCCGTGGCAGCACGGGTGGCAAGATCGCGCAGCGTGCACGGGTCGTTGAGCGTTGCAAGCGCGCCCAGGCCGGTTGCCTCGGGGTCGTCCACATGCTCCAGCGAACTCATGGGCTCAGCGCCCAGCAACTCACTCAGGCGAACGCGCGCTTCGTGCGAACGGTCCAGGTTGGTGTGGAGCGAAATAATGCTCACGCCGCAACGAGCCGCCTCGTACAGCGCAGCGCTGCACTGGGGGCGTGACGCATCCGCCGGACAAAACGCCTCGGGCGCCTTGATATAGACGGGGTGATGCGTCAGCAGCACGTTGGCACCGGCATCTTGTGCGCGGCGAACATTAGCTTCGGTCGCATCGAGTGCGCAGGCCACGCCAGCAATCTCGGCGGCAGGGTCGCCCACGGAGAGCCCTACATGATCCCAGCCCTCGGCGTCCGCCTTGGGGTAGCGCGCCAGCAGCGCGCGTTCAAGCTCGGCGACGATCATGCAGCACCTACGATCGAGAGCAGCGTCTGGGCAAAGTCGTCCAGGTCAGCCGGGTCCACGCGGTCATCGAAGGAGATGCGCAGTGCGCCTAGCGCCTGCTCGCGACCAATACCCATTGCGCTGAGCACGTGGCTCGGGTCCATGCTGCCGCTCGAGCACGCCGAGCCGGCCGAAACCTCAAAGCCGGCGGCGTCGAGCTTGACGATGAGCTCCTCGGAGTCCATGCCGTCGACGTAGATGGAAACCATGCCCGGCAGACGATCGGCCTGTGCGTAGTCGCCCATGGTGGCATGAATACGCGGATGAGCCGTAAGCGTGGCGTAGAGCTTGTCGGAAAGAGCTTGCAGCGTCGTACGCTCCTGGGCCACGCGGGGCGCCAACGTGCGGGCGGCAGCGGCAAAGGCCAGCTGCGTGCGCAGGTCCTGCGTGCCGGCACGACGTCCGGCTTCCTGTCCACCGCCAAAAATGCGCGGACGCAGCGGCGTGCGGTTCTTAAGGTAGAGTGCGCCGGATGCTACGGGGCCGCCGATCTTGTGCGCGGCAACGGTCATAGCATCGACGCCCAGCTCGGTGACATCGAGCGGAATATGCAGATACCCCTGGATGGCATCGGTGTGGAACAGGGCGCCCACGGTATGCGCGGCCGCGGCAAGCTCGCGGATGGGCTGCACCACGCCGGTCTCGTTGTTGGCGACCATAATGCTCACGAGCGCGACGTCGTCGCCCAGTAAGTCCTTCAGCGCGTGAGGCTCAATGTAGCCCGCGCGGCAGGGCTGCACCAGGTCGACGGTAAAGCCGGCGGCACGCAGCAGCGGCAGGTTGTCCAGAATCGAATCGTGCTCGATGGCCGAAACGATTACGCGATCGCGTTTGCGATCGCGCTGACGGGCGCCCTCGGCAAGACCGAGCAGCGCCAGCTGGTTGGCCTCGGTGCCGCCGTTGGTAAGGATGATCTCGGACGGGCGAACGCGTGCACCAAAGCTACGGGCGATCTCGCGACGGGCGACTTCCAGGCGTGCGGCGGCCTTGCGGCCAAGCGAGTGCAGCGAGTTGGGGTTGACGCCGGCAAGCTCGCTATCGTCGTACTCACGCTGCGCAAGGCGCGCCTCGGCGCGCATGGGCGTCGAGGCGGCGTAGTCAAGATTCACGGGTATGCGGTTTTGACCTGCGGTCATAAGGGTTTATGCCTCCTGTGCGGCCTCGTTGCCCAGCTTCTGCAGCAGCGCAACCTCGGCGGCGGGATCTTCGGACTTAAATACGGCTGAGCCGGCCACGAGCACGTTGGCGCCGGCCTTGACGACCTCGGCGATGTTTTTGGAAGAGATGCCGCCGTCGACTTCGATCAGGGGCGACACGCCGTGGCGCTCACACATGGCCGTAAGCTCGTGCAGCTTTGAAATGGTGCCCGGGATAAAGCTCTGACCGCCAAAGCCCGGGTTCACGCTCATCAGCAGCACCATATCGACGACGTCGATGATGCTCTCGAGCACGCACACGGGGGTGGCGGGGTTGAGCACCACACCGGCCTTGACGCCGCGCTGCTGCAGATGGGTGAGCGTGCGGTGCAGGTGCGTGGAAGCCTCGTAGTGCACGGTGATCATGTCGGCACCGGCGTCGGCGTACCAATCGACCGTCTCGTCGGGGTTCGACACCATGAGGTGCGCGTCGACCGGTACATCGGTGGAGCGCTTGACGGCCTTAAGGATGTCAACGCCAAAGGTGAGGTTGCCGGTAAAGTGACCGTCCATAACGTCGAAGTGCACGTAGTTGGCGCCGGCGATTTTGTCGAGCTCGCCCTTGAGGTTGGCCATGTCGGCCGAAAGGACAGACGGAGCGATTTTGATGGAACCCATGGTAGAAGCCTTTCTGCGCTAGTCGGTGAGTCCGTAGAACTCTTGAGAAGGGACGCGATCGGTAAGAATCTCGAGCGCCCTATCCAAAGTAACACCGTTGTAGAGCGTTTGCTCCACGGCAAAGGTGAGTGGAATGTCTACGCCCAGTGAACGGGCGAGCTCGCTCACGCTGCGGGCGGCGACGGCGCCCTCCACCACCATATGCGTGCGCGTCTGGTACTCGTCGAGCGAAACGCCGTGGGCAAACTCGTAGCCAAAGGTGCGGTTGCGCGAATGCTCGGAGGTGCAGGTGGCAATGAGGTCACCCATGCCGGCAAGACCCATGCAGGTCATGGCCTGGCCGCCGCGGGCGTGCACCAGGCGGCTGATCTCGGCCAGGCCGCGCGTCATGATGAGGGCAAGCGTGTTGTCGCCCGCGCCCGAGCCGGCGGAAATGCCGCACACGATGGCGATAACGTTCTTCATGGCGCCGCATACCTCGACGCCGGTCATATCCTGCGACAGGTAGATGCGGAAGGCCGTGGACAGCAGCAGCTCCTTAAAGGTCTCCCCTGCCTGCGGGTCTTCGCTGGCGATGACGGCGGCAGAGAGCCCGCCGCGGCAAATCTCCTCGGCATGGTTGGGACCCGAGAGGGCCGCCACACGCCGCTCGTTGCCGATCTCGCTGGCAATGACCTCGCTCATGAGCAGGCCGGACTCGGGCTCGATGCCCTTGGTGAGGCACAGGACCGGGGTATCGGCGGCGATAAAGGGCGCGGCCTGGTGGCACACGCTGCGAAGGTGCGTCGAAGGAACGGCAAAGATGATGGCCTCGGCACTGTCGAGCGCCTGCACCAGGTCCGTGGTGGCGACGACGTTGCCGGGCAGCTCGTAGCCCACAAGGTAGCGGGGGTTGCGGTGTTCGCCATTGATGCCGGCGGCCGTCTGCTCGCTATGGGCCCACATGGTCACGCGCTCGGATCGCGCGGCGGCAAGGCCGGCGATGGCGGTTCCCCAGGAGCCAGAGCCAATCAGCGCAACATTCATGACTCTCTCCTACTGATCGTCGGGCTCGGTGACGCGCTTGGTAAACGAGAGCTTGGACTCCTTACCGGTCATGAGCTTTTTGATGTTCGCGCGATGGGCCCACACCACGGTGATGCCGATTATCGCCATGCAGAACTTGAGGCCCAGGCTGCTGTACGGAAAGACCGCGCAAGCAGCGATGGGAAGACCGATGGCAGCGGCAAGCGAGCCCACCGACACATACTTGGTGATGGCGACGGCCACGATAAACATGCCCAGCAGCGAAAGTCCGATGGGCCAGTACCAGGCGAGGATAACGCCCAGACCCACGGCGATACCCTTACCGCCATGGAAGTTGAGATAGGGCGAGAAGATGTGGCCCCACACCGCTGCCAGGCAGATGACACCGAGCATCCAGTCGCCGGGGGCTCCGGGCGCCATAATGTTCGGCGGAAACCCATAGCCCACGCTCGCGATGAGCGGACGGGCGATGACAACGCAGATGGCGCCCTTAAGGCAGTCGAGCAGCAGCGTGAGCGCGGCCACCTTGGGGCCGGCTACACGCAGGGCGTTGGTGGTGCCGATGTTGCCGGAGCCCGCCTTGCGAATGTCGGTGTGGTTGAACACGCGGCCCAAGATCAGGCCAAACGGAATCGCCCCGATAAAGAACGAGACCACGGCGCAGATGGCGGTCAGCAGAATCGGATTATGCATCCTTTTGCTCCTTCTTCCTAAAGAAGAGTCGAATGGGCGTGCCGGCAAAGTCGAAGGTCGAACGCATGCGGTTCTCTACGTAGCGCTGGTAGGTGTCGTTGACCAGGTCGCTGTGGTTGACGAAGAACGTGAACGTCGGCGGGTTGACGCCCGTCTGGGTCACGTAGTGCATGCGCAGGCGGCGCTTGCCGTCCACCACGGTATGACCGAACTCGCGCAGGTCGGTGAGGAACGTGTTGAGGCGCGAGGTGCTGATCTTCTGCGAGCGCGTCTTTTCGGCGGCGTCGACCATCGCCCAGATCTTCTCGACGCTGCGGCCGGTCAGGGCAGAGATGCGCAGGTACTGGGCCCAGGGAGCCATGACGCCCAGACGGCGGTCGATGGTCTCCATGCAGGCCTCGCGCTTACGGTCGTCGTCGAGCAGGTCCCACTTGTTGAGCAACACCACGATGGCGCAGCCGCGCTCGATGGCCAAGCCCATGACCTTCTGGTCCTGCTCGGTGACGCCCACGGAGGCGTCGACGACGAGCAACGCCACGTCGGCACGGTCGATGGCGCGCAGGCCGCGGACCATGGAGTAGTACTCGATATTCTCGTACACGGTGCTCTTCTTGCGAATGCCCGCGGTGTCGACCATGCGGTAGTGCTTGCTGTCGCGCTCGACGACGGTGTCGATGGCATCGCGCGTGGTGCCGGCGATGTTGGACACGATGGAGCGGTCGGCGCCCAGGATGCGGTTGAACAGCGAGGACTTACCGGCGTTGGGGCGGCCGATGATGGCCACGTTCAGCGCATCGGGGAACTCGTCGGCGACCTCGTCCTCCTCCTCGGGCAACAGGGCCACGATGTCGTCGAGCAGGTCGCCCGTGCCGTGGCCGTGCAGGGCCGAGAGCGGCGTGGGCTCACCGATGCCGAGGGAATAGAACTCCCAAATGTTGTCATTCTCGCGATCGGGGTTGTCAAGCTTGTTCACCAGCAGAAAGACCGGCTTGTCGCAGCGCTTGAGCATGCGGGCGACCGACTCGTCCTCCTCGGTGACGCCGGTGCGGCCGTCGACCACAAACAGGATGACGGCAGCTTCCTCGGCGGCGGCGAGGGCCTGGTCGCGGATGGATGTGGCAAAGACGTCGTCGCTCTTGAGCGGCTCGATGCCGCCCGTGTCGACGATGGTGAACTCGCGGCCGTTCCAATCGGCCGTGTGATACGAGCGGTCGCGCGTGACGCCGCGAGACTCGTGGACGATGGCGTCCGAGGTCTGGGCCAGGCGGTTAACGAGCGTGGACTTGCCCACGTTGGGGCGTCCGACGACGGCGACGATAGGTTTCATCTGCTCTCCTTTAATGGGTAGGTTCAGCGGGAATAGTTGAATTGGCGGGCGTTACGCCAAGGATGTGCTCCAGGGTATCGAGCAGCTCATGCGGCATGGTCGATACCACATGAACCTCGGCGCCGCGACCGGTAAGGCTTGCGAGTAATTCGTCACGATGATACTCGTCAAGGGTCATACCATCGGCGTTGAACATGAGCTTAGGCACAAAGAGCATAACCCCCGACAGGTCCTGTGGCAGTTGCTCCAAGATGTCGCAGGCGACGATGAGGCCGGTCACGTCCACGTTGCCGCCAAAGTAGCGGTTTTTGATGGCCGTGACGGTACCGGCAAGGCCCTGCGGCGATTCCACAAAACGCGCCACCGTATCGCGCGCGCTGGCACCCGAGAGGCACAGCAATCGCTGGCCGCGGGCGGCGATTGCCTCGCGAACACGGAGTAGGCGCTCAGCATCGGCGGCGAGCACGTTGTCGGTCTCGTCCAGGTAGGAGCGGATCATGCCGATACCGTCGTAGTACTGCGGGTAGCCGTCGTAAAAGTCGGCCTCGGGAGGCTCAATGCCGGCGTCCAGGTAGAACTCGTCGCTCATCTGGAAGGTGTGGCGGCCAAAGCGCTCGAAGGCACGGTCCTGGAAGGGCCTGATCATGGCGATAGTCTCGCGCGCCAGCTCGGGCTTGTCGCTGTAGGACCAGGTAAAACGGTTCTGGTGCTTGGTAAAGCCCAGCGGAACGATGCCCAGACTCGTGATTTGCTCGTGTTCCTCGCAAAAGCGCAGAGTCTTTTCCAGCTCCTCGCCGTCGTTCATGCCGGGGCACAGTACGATCTGCGCGTGGATCTCAATCCCAGCATCCATGATGGTCTCGAGCACATCCATGCCGCGCTGGGCGTTGCGGCCCATCATGCGGCGGCGGACTTCGGGGCTCACGGCGTGGACCGACACGTTCATGGGGCTCATGTTGCGGTCGATGACGTTTTGCACGTCCTTGTCGGAAAGGTTGGTCAGCGTGACAAAGTTGCCCTGCAAAAAGCTCAGGCGGTAGTCGTCATCGCGGATGTAGAGCGTGGAGCGACCGCCCTTGGGCAGCATGGTCATAAAGCAGAACACGCAGGCGTTTACGCAGGTACGCATGCCATCGAAGATGGGGCCATCGAACTCCAGACCCCAGTCCTCGCCGGGAAAGCGATCAAGCTCAACGGGGGTGACGGTGTCGTCGCGCGGGTCGAATACCTCCAGCTCGACGGTGTCGTCATCTGCCTCCCAGAGCCACACGATCATATCGGTCAGTTGCTCGCCGTTGACTGTGAGCACGCGCATGCCCGGCTCGATACCCACATCCCATGCGGGCGATTCGGGGCGCACGTTTTTAACGAGCGCGCCCTCACCCGGCTCGGGGTCGCGGCTGCGCCCGTAATCGGCCACCTCGGCGGCGTATGCGGGTACGGTCTGGTCCATGATTAGCGGCAAAGCTCCTTGATGCGCGCGACGGCGCGCTCGATGTGTTCTTGCGGGGTGGAGGCTCCGGCGGTGATGCCGATGTGGTGAGCGTTGGTAAACCACGCGGCCTGTAGCTCGGAAGCTTCCTCGATGTGATGCGTGTGTTCGCAGACATCGGCGCAGATCTGTGCCAAACGGCGGGTGTTGCCCGAGTTCTTGCCGCCCACCACGACCATGCAGTCGCAGCGGTTGGCAAGTGCGGCTGCTGCCTGTTGACGCTCACTTGTGGCGGCGCAGATGGTGTTGATCACGCGCAGTTCCTGCACGCGCGGGGTGATGGAGGCCACAACCTCGGCCAGGTTCTGCGCGGTTTGGGTGGTCTGCACAACCAGGCCTACCTTGCCCTTGAGCGGCAGCGCGTCCGCATCGGCGGCGCAACTCACGACCTGCGCGTCATCGCCGGCATGGCCCAGGATGCCCTCCACCTCAGGATGCCCCGGCTCGCCCACGACGAGCACGCGATAGCCCTCGCGTACCAGGCGCTCGGCGGCCACGTGGACCTTCTTCACGTAGGGGCAGGTGGCGTCGACCACGTCGAGGCCACGCTTGCGAGCAGCATCGATTACCTGCGGCACCACGCCGTGCGCGCGGATGATCACGGTGCCCGATGCGGCGTCGTCCAGGGTCTCGGCCAGACCGACGCCCGCCTCGGCAAGCTCGCGCACCACGATGGGGTTATGGATGAGCGGGCCCAGGGTGTGGACCTGAGCGTTCTCCTCCGCTTGCGGGGCGGCCGCCAATGCCATATCGAGCGCGCGCTGAACGCCGTAGCAGGTGCCGGCGTGGGCAGCGATTTCGATGGTGGGGGCGTCTGCCTTGCCGGTCATGGCCTCGGCAGTGTTCATGACTTCCTCGCCCATGGCTAGAACCTGCCCGGGTGCTCGGCGCACAGGTCATCGCGCATGGCGTAGACACGACTCATGGCCTCGGACTCAAACCAAGCCAGGCGCTCCTTGCGGTTGAGCTCGGCCGGTGCATCGGATAGCGAGATGGCCTTTCCGGCACGGATCCAGCACTTTTTGGGGCGCATGATCTTTTTGCCCTTAGGCGTAATATCGGACCAACCACAAATGGCGAGTGGGTTGACGGGCGCCTTGCCCATCTGAGCGATGAGCGCAAAGCCGCCGTGGACTTCGGGTTTGATCTCGCGCGAGCGGATGCGCGTGCCCTCGGGGAAGATCAAGACGTCCTCGCCGCGCTGCAGCGCATGCTGGGCGGCGCGCAGGCACTTCATGTCGGCGGTGCCGCGCTCGACGGGAATGCCGCCCACGCGGCTAAAGGCCCAGCGCACGATCTTGCTCTTGGCAAACTCGGACTTAAAGATGGGGCGCACGCGGCGGCCGCCAAAGAACAGTGCCGTTTCCACGGCTAGCAGCTCGGCCATCGAGGTGTGGTTGCAGATGACCACGCTGCCGCGGCCTTCCTGGCGCTCAAACAGCAGGTCGCTGTCTTCGACCCTCCAGCGCCACATGAGCTTGGAGAAGGCCCACAGGATGGCCATGACTACAGCGACGGTGCCGCGGATGAGCGCCGGGAACTCGGCGTAGGGGGCGTTGTAGTAATCCTCGGGCGTCTGCTTAAACAGGCGCATGGGCTACCTCCTTTGGTTGATGAGGTCCTCGATGATCGAGACGACCTCGTCGATGGTGTGGGCGGTGGAGTCGACGTGCACGGCGTCCTCGGCGGGAACGAGCGGCGCGACCTCGCGGCTGCTGTCGAGCTTATCGCGCTGCTTGAGGGCATCGAGGGTCTCGTCGACCTCGGCCTCGAGCTGCTCGGTGGTGAGCGGCTGGGCGTCGTTTTGGTGGCGCTGCAGCACGCGGCGACGGGCGCGTTCGCGCGGGTCGGCGGTCAGAAAGACCTTGACCTGCGCGTTGGGGAATACGACGGTTCCGATGTCGCGTCCCTCGGCGACAATGTCGCGGTCCTCGGCGACAATGTCGCGGTCCTCGGCGGCACGGCGCTGGTGGATAAGCATGGCGGCGCGCACGCCCGGGTAGGCCGAGACCTTGGACACGTTGGCGTCGACTTGCGGGGTGCGAATGGCTGCCGAGGCATCTATGCCGTCGATGGTCAGACGCGTATCCTCGCCGGTGCCGTTGGTAAAGCGAATCTCGATCTGCTCGGCGAGGGCGTTAATGGCCGCCTCGTCGTCCAGGTCGATGCCGCGGTCGAGCGCGGCGAAGGTGACGGCGCGATACATAGCGCCCGTGTCGAGCTTGTTAAAGCCCAGCTGGCGGGCAATCTCCTTGGCGATGGTGGACTTGCCGGAACCGGCGGGGCCGTCGATGGCGACGATCATACAATGCTTCCTTTCGGTGATTGACGTGCTGGTATGGGACGCGGGCGCTGCGGATTGGAGGGTTGCCTAGCCCGTGTAGCGCTCGCGGTAGGTGTTGCGCTTGGGCGCGGAGCCGTGGCTGCCGTGGTGGCGCGTGCGGGTCGCGGGGTTGACCGCTGTCGCGTTGAGGTCGCCCCGCTTGGAGCTGGCCTGCTTGGGCGGGATGCCGCCGGCCTTGAGAATCTGTAACTCTCGGTCGGTGAGCTCGCGCCAAGAGCCCTTGGCCACGTCCTTGAGCTCCAGACCGGCAAAGTTGCAGCGGTGCAGGCGGATCACCGGGTGGTGGATTTTGCTCAGCATGCGCTTGACCTGGTTTTTGCGACCCTCGCGGATGATAACCTCCACGGCGGTGGTACCGGGCTTGATGCCTTGCGGAGCCACGGCCTCGGCCTCGCGAGCGTTAATGACGCGGCAGATCGCCGGCTGGCACAGACCGTCGTCGAGCTCGATGCCACGACGCAGCGGCGCAAGATCGCGATCGGACAAGTCTCCGTCCACGAGCGCCTGGTAGGTCTTGTAGACGTGCTTGCTGGGGTGCAGCAGGTCCTGCGACAGGTCGCCGTCGGTGGTAAAGAGCAAAAGGCCCGTGGTGTCGCGGTCCAGGCGACCCACCGGAAAGAGGCCCGGAAATCGGTCGCGGGGAACCAGGTCCGCCACACAGGGGCGCTCCTGCGGATCGCTCATGGTGGTGAGGTAGCCAGTCGGCTTGTAAAGCATCAGGTACACGGCGCCCTGGTCGAGCTTAACGGGCATGCCGTCGACCTCGATGTGGTCGCGGTCCACATCGACCTTGGTGCCCAGCTCAGTCGCGACCTGGCCGTTGACGGTCACGCGGCCGGCAGTCATCAGGTCCTCCGAACCGCGGCGGCTCGCCACGCCCGCGCGCGCCAAAAAGCGCTGCAGGCGCATGGTGTGCGGGTAGACGGGCTGGGCGCCGCCTCTGGGCGCCGTAGCGCCCGCGGCGCGTGAGGTACGCGTCTCCCCTGCTTCGTTAGTCCTCGTCATGCATGTCCTCCGAGATATCGCCGGTGGGCAGAAGCTCTGCGTCATCGGCGTCCTCAACATCGGTATCGATCAGTTCGCGCTCTTCGTCCAGGTCCTCGGCCTGCTCCTCGAGCGTGGACTGAATGCTGCGGCCGCTCAGACGCTCGCGGATAAACTGTCGCGACTGCTCGTCGGGGGCAAACTGCTCCAGATCGGGCAGGTCGCAGGTGGAGCGCAGGCCGAACTTTTCCAAGAAGGCGTTGGTCGTGCCGTAGATGATGGCTTGACCGCGCTCGGGGTCGCGGCCGAGCTCGCGCACCAGGCCCTTATCTACGAGCGACGCGATGACGCCGTCGGAGTTGACGCCGCGGATGCCCTTGACCACCTCGCGCGTGACGGGCTGATGGTAGGCGATGACGGCCAGGGTCTCAAGCGCCGCCTGTGACAGCTTTTGCGTGTCCCAGCTCAGAACATAGGCCTCGACCACATCGTGGTAGGCGGGGTGTGTAAACAGGCGCCAGCCACCGGCGACCTCGCGCAGCTGAAAGCCGCGGTTGGCCTCCTCGTACTCAACCTTGAGCTCGGCCAAAAGCGACGCGCACTCGCCCGGGGCGATATCCAGCGCACCTGCAAGCGCGGGTGCGCTCACGGGGTCGCTCGACACCAGCAGCAGCGCCTCGAGGGCGCCTTTGAGGCTGTTTGCCTCCAGCGTGGAAAGGGTTGACATGGTTGGTCGCTCCTATTCGGTGAGCTCGGGGCCCTCGCCGGGCACGTATGCCTCGGCGCCCTCGACGCGGTTGATTTGAATGGTTCCAAAGATCTCATCCTGGCTCAGTGTGAGCGAGCCGCGCTTGGCGAGCTCGAGCATGGCCAGGAAGGTAACGACGAGCTGCTCGGTGGTGGCGTCGCCGTCCAGCAGCTCGCGGAAGGTGCAGGTTTGGTGCGTCATGGTAAAGCGGTCGACCGAGGCCACCGTCAGGTCGAGCGGCACGCGATGCGGCGCCACGTGCTCGGCCTCCAGCAGGAAGGTCTGGCGCTTGCCGTCCAGGTCGGCGCAGATGACGGCGAGGCCGCGCAGGGTAATGCCGGCCAGGTAGTCGGGCATAAGGCCCAGAAACTCGGGGTCGGGGCCGGCTACGCGCGGATGCATGCGGCTCTCGGCCTGCATGCGCGCGCCAAGGGCCGCCGCCGCGCCCTTAAACTGCTTGTAGGCGATCAGGCGCTGGATCAGGACCTCGCGCAGGGCGTCGCCGTCGAGCGCGCTAAGTTCCTCGAGGTCTTCATCGTCCTCGTCATCGTCGCCTGTCTTGCGCGGGGCCTCCTGGGGCACCAGCGAAGCAGCCTTGATGTCCAAAAGGGTTGCCGCGACCAGCAAAAAGTCGCTCGCCACGTCCAGGTCCAACGCCTCGATGCGCTCGGCCTCGGCAAGGTATTGCTCGGCCACCTCGCTGATCGAGATGGCGCCGATATCAACTTTTTGGCGGGTTACCAGCTGCAGCAGCAGGTCGAACGGTCCGCTGTAGACCTGCGTCGACACGCGATACGACATCTTCGACCTCCTTTGACGGCGCCTTCGCGGCGCGGTTTGGGTGCACGTTGCGACCGTTTTGCACGGTCGACCTGTAAGTTTACCTTAGATGCCGGCGATTGCGAAGTTGAGCAGCCACTCGGCCATCGGATACACGGTAACGTCGAAATAGCGGCCGATCACGTCGATGCCGGTCCACATGGGCAGCAGGTACAGCACCAGGATGAGGATGGGCATGGCGTATTGCTGCAGACGATAGTAGTTGGCGAGCGCCTTTCCCTTGAGGAACGGGACGATAATCGACGAGCCGTCGAGCGGCGGGATTGGGATAAGGTTAAAGAACGCGAGCGACAGGTTGACCACGATAAACGTGGCGCCGAAGTTCATGATTTGCGACGCCACGGCAAAGGACATGCTGGTGTAGAGGTTGCCGTATGCCGCGTGCATGAGGGCGGCCGCGAGATACGCGAGTGCGATGTTCGATGCAGGACCGGCCGCGCTCACCAGGACCTCGTCGCGCTTGGGGTGCTTGAGGTTGTTGAGGTAGACGGGCACGGGCTTGGCGAAGGCGAATACCGGGCCGCCGGCGGCGAGCATCAGCAGCGGTAGAAGGACGGTGCCAAACGGGTCGATGTGGTTGAGCGGGTTGAGCGAGACGCGGCCGCGCGAACGGGCCGTCTTGTCGCCGAGCGCCCAGGCCGCGGCGGCGTGTGCGCTCTCGTGGATGACGATGCCCACGATGACGGCGACGGCGCTGGCGAGCAGGTTCATGAGGTAGCTGCTGGACATGTCACTCCCCTAGCGGACACGGCGCGAGGCGCGCGTGAGCAGGTAATCGGCCACAAACAGGATGACGGCCACGATGGCGTAGTCCAAGCGGAACACGCCGCCAAAGGGCGATGTGATGACGCCGTAGCCGGCGATGGCACTCGGCAGCGCGCGCGAAAGCTCAACGACAAAGCCCACGATCTGCATCTTGGCGGTGAGGCCGCTAAAGCACAGCAGCACGGTCATCGCGCTCATAAAGATGCCGCAGATGCGACAGGCGATGGCGATGATGCTCATCGCCACGGCAGCGGCCTTACGAGAGTTCACGCGCGGTCTCCTCTTCGATCTGGGTGGAAAGCTCCAGCCATTCGTCCTCGAGCTTGGGCAGCTCTTGCTTAAGCCCGTTATATTCCCCCAGTGCGGCGTTGAACTTGTCCTGATCGGCATAAAGCTCTTCGCTTGCCATCAATTCCATAAGCTCATCATAGCGGGCGCGCTTTTTGTCGAGCTCCGCCTCGATCTTCTTAAGCTGGTTGCGCACGCCCTTAAGCTTTTTGTTGAGCGCGGCGCGGGCCTGGGCCTCGGCGCGCTTTTGCTCCTTGGTCTTTTTGCCCTCGGCCGGCTTGGGGGCCGAGGCGGGGATGTTGGCTTGAGCGGCGTTGGCGGGCTTGGTGCTCTTGCCCGCCGCCGGCGCGCTCCCCCCTGCCGCCTC
>CALJPV010000096.1:0-49391 GCA_937980385.1 uncultured Collinsella sp.
AGGCCGCCGGCGGCGCCGGCACCGGGCACACCGAGCACCGATCCAAATGTCCGCGCGCCCTCGGGCACACGCAATAGCCCCTGGGCCCGCATCCCGGCAATCGCCGCATCGAGCAGGCGGCCGTAGCCGACCATCCAGCTATCGTACCTGCCAAGGGCCTCGGCATCCCCCGTCGGCAGACCCTTCTGCCCGCCAAACACCGCCAGTGCACCGCGGCGCCCCACGAGCGGATTCTCGACATCGGACAGCACGACGATGCGTGCGCCGCCCAGCACCCGAAGCGCCGGTGCCAAATCGATACTCACCACGTGTTCGAGACCCGCAAGACCGGGGGCGATATCGCAGCCCTGATCATCGACCACACGCGCGCCCAGCGCCTGCAGCATGCCGGCGCCACCGTCGTTGGTGGCACTGCCGCCCAGACCAATATAGATAGTCTTTGCACCCGCGCGAACCGCACAAAGCATCAGTTCGCCCACGCCATAAGTTGTGGCCGCCAACGCCGCCGACTCCGTGCAGGGCGAATACCCAATACCCGCCGCCTCGGCCATCTCAATTACAGCCGACTCGTGCTCGCCGTCCACCAGCATCCGGGCAGACACTCGATCGCCCAAGGGGCCTGCAACCTCACAGGTCGAGAGCTCGCCACCGCGCGCGGCGATGGCACCGAGCGTTCCCTCGCCACCATCTGCCAGCGGCAAAGCGTTCAGCTCGGCATCGGGCCACACGTGGCGCACGCCTTCGGCAACGGCCGCCTCTGCCTGCGCGCTCGAAACGCTGCCCTTAAAGGAATCAATCGCCAGCAGCACACGGCGGGGCCGGCGGCACGCGGCACCAAAATCGACCGCCTCAACGGCAGTATCTTCGGCACGCGCGAGCGCCTCAACATGAGCGGTATGCGCCTCAAGATCAGACCCACAGCCGCAGACAGCACCATCGGCGCCACGCAGCCCACTAAAATAGTCGCTCAACACCTCACGACACTCATCCGCCAGCACGCCGGCATGTACGTTAAACCGATGATTCAGACGCGAATCGGCATTCAGGTCATACAGCGAGCCCAGTGCGCCCGCCTTGGCATCAGCCGCGCCATACACGCAGCGCCCCACGCGCGCGTTGACCATAAGCCCCGCGCACATGCAGCAAGGCTCGAGCGTTACATAGACCGTGCAATCGGAAAGGCGCCAGCGTCCAAGCGCCTGAGCGGCGGCGCACAGGGCCGAAAACTCGGCATGAGCCGAAGGATCCTGGTCGAGTTCGCGGCGATTATGCGCCCTCGCGACAATCTCGCCCGCGCGTACCACCACGGCTCCGATGGGCACCTCGCCCACCGCCGCGGCGGCGCGTGCCTCCGCCAGCGCCTCGCGCATGAACTTCTCATCGATTCCGGTGCTCGTCATCGTTCGCCTTCCCTGTTGCAAATCCAAAACGATGCTATCATTACGACTCACGGAGAGATGGCAGAGCGGTTGAATGCGGCGGTCTTGAAAACCGTTGAGCGCGAGAGCGTTCCGGGGGTTCGAATCCCCCTCTCTCCGCCACCTTAGTGATTCACCGGCGTCATGGTGCGCTCAAACAGCGCATCGACCACGTCGGCTATCTCGGGTCGACGCTCAAGATCGTGGCCCGATTCCCACCAGTTTGTGAACAATCGAATAATGCCACCGGCGATAAACTCCGATGTCGTCTCGAGCGAAACGGGCGCCAGGGCATCCTCGGCAAGCACGTTCATCACACGCTCGCGGATGGAGCGGGCAATGCGGTCGCAAATAACGTTGGTCAACATGCCCGACATGCTGCTTGCCAAAATGTTATCCATGAGTTGCTCATGTGCCAGAATCATATTCATGGCATCGTCCAAAATCGCGTGTCGAAGCGCGCGCACGTCCTCGGCAGACACTGCGCCGGCCTCATCGGGCTGTTTTTGCGGCAAGCCCGTCATAAGCTCATCGATATAAAAGGCAAAGTAATCGTTTTTATCGCGAAAGTGCTTATAGAACGTCGTGCGACGAATCAGGGCACGGTCGCAAAGCATAGCAACCGTCAAATCCTCAAACCGATGCTCTTCCAAAAGCTCGGTAAAGGCATCGAACAGGGCACGATAGGTTTTCTTGATGCGAAGGTCCATCCGTATCGCCATCCTCAAGGCGTAGACAGCATTCCTTAATTTGTCGCATATCTTACACCTGTACTGCCCGTTCGATATTGGCGCCCCCCTCCCTGGTTGAAACACAACGCTTACCGGAAAGTTCGGCACCGCCAAAGGTTGCGGGTATACTGGATACGTTATACCAACAACGGCCGGCGCAAAACGCCGCTGCCATTCGAAACGGAGACATCATGCTTCCCGTCATCATCGGTATCGTTGTTGTCGTTGTGATCGTCAGCGCCATCGCCGGCATCTACAACAACATGGTCACCAAGCGCAATCGCATCGATAATGCTTGGCAGAACATCGACACGCAGCTGCAGCGCCGCAACGACCTGATCCCTAACCTGGTCGAGACCGTCAAGGGCTACGCCAAGCACGAGCAGGACACGCTCGCCGCCGTAGTCAACGCGCGCAACGCCGCCGTGAGCGCCACTACCCCCGAGGCCAAGATGGAAGCCGACAACGTGCTGACCGGTGCGCTGCGCCAGCTCTTTGCTGTGGCCGAGGCCTACCCCGACCTTAAGGCGAACACCAACTTTACGCAGCTCCAGGCTACGCTCGAGGACACCGAGAACAAGGTGAGCTACGCGCGCCAGAGCTACAACGATTGCGTGCTCAGCTACAACAACGCCATCCAGACGTTCCCGGCTGTTATCTTTGCCGGCATCTTCCAGTTTAAGGAGCGCCAGGGCTTCGAGGCCGCCGAGGCCGCCCGCCAGGCACCGACCGTCAAGTTCTAGTGAGCCGTTGACGCATCCACAACCGTTTTTGCATAAACCGCCCCGTCGAATGCATACTTCGACGGGGCGGTTGCTTTTTGCCCGAAGGTACCCCCAGGGGCGGCGTGCAAATTTTGGAGTTTTCAGCATCTCGGAGCCCACAGGGCAGGAACGGGTCCACAGAACCGCGTTGAAAACCCTGATTCTGAGCCCTCAGCGCCTCAGGGATCGCTCATTTTTTACAGGATGCGGCTCATGGCGCCTGACTTTCGTCCAAAAAACCAGTATGCAGGCACCCTCGGCTGCTGAAAACTCCAAATAATGCACGCTCCGCCCCACCCCAGGCGAGCGGCAACCGAAAAACCGTGCACGCCCCCTCTTCGGCTGCAACTACGGCAAAGCCCTAACGGCCAAATAAAAGGCGCGGCCAATAGGCCGCGCACCATCTCCCCTACAGCCCAGTAACCTCCTGGCAAGGAATGCAGAGCACTCGACCGAGGCGGACCGGCCTATCTCCCGGCGCATTCCACAGGACGAAAGAACCTCCGCCGCACGTAGTGCGCAGCGGAGGTTCTTTCATGTCCGAGGACGCGCCGGGAGATAGGCCGGTCCGCCTCGGTCAGGGCTTGATGGGAATTACGAAGCCAGGTTACGCCACGGTGTAAACCCAGTTGTGCTTATCCTCGACAGCACCGGACTGAATACCAGTCAGGGTCTCGCGAAGCTTCTTCATCACGGGGCCGATCTCGGTGCAGCCGGCCGGGAAGGTCACGGTCTCGTCGGCACCGTAGACCTTGTTGTCGATCTCGCCGACCGGGGAGATAACGGCAGCGGTGCCGCACAGACCGCACTCAACAAAGGTGCCGGCCTTGACTTCGGCCCACTCGACAGGACGCTGGTCGACGGTCATGCCCAGGTCCTCAGCGACCTGAACGAGCGAACGACGCGTGATGGAGGGAAGAATGGAGTCGGTGTGCGACTGCGGGACGACAAGCGTGCCGTCCTCCTTCACGAACAGGACGTTGGCGCCACCGGTCTCCTCGACATAGGTGCGGGACTCGGAGTCGAGATACAGGTTCTCGGCATAGCCCTCGCGGTGAGCCTCCATCGTGGGCTTCAGGGACATGGCGTAGTTGAGGCCGGCCTTGATGTTGCCGGTGCCGTGCGGTGCGGCGCGGTCGTACTCGGAAACGCGCAGCTTGACAGGCTTGAGGCCGCCCTTAAAGTACGGACCGACCGGGGTCACGAGAATACGGAACGTGTACTCAGGAGCGGGAGCCACGCCGATCACGTCACCGGAGCCGATCATAAACGGACGCACATACAGGGTTGCGCCAGAGCCGAAGGGCGGAACCCAGGCGGCGTTGGCGGAGACGACCTGCTTGACGGCCTCGACAAACTTGTCCTTGGGGAACGGGGGCATCTCCAGACGCTGGGCGGAATTGTACATACGCTCGGCGTTCATATCGGGACGGAAACAGACGATGCTGCCGTCCTCGGCGGTGTAGGCCTTCAGGCCCTCAAAGACCTCCTGGCAGTAATGGAAGATGCCGCCGCACTCGGAGACATGCAGGGTGTGGTCGGTGGTCAGGCCGCCCTCGTCCCACTCGCCGTCCTTCCAATGGGCCTCGTAGCTGTAATCGGTCTTCATGTAGCCAAAGCCGAGGCTACCCCAATCGATATCCTTCTTCTCGACAGTCATATGTCGCTCCTTACATACACAGTTGCATACTCGCGAACTCGCACGCAAGGACCGAGGCCGACCGCGTCGCAACGTCGCACGCCCGGAGCGTAGAGCCGGACGGGACACGCGAACGGCATCAAAGCCGATGGCACGTCGATTCGCATGCACGAGATTGTACTCCCCGCACGCGTCTGATAAAACGCTTTTCTTTAACTAAGTAAAGTATTTTCATTTGACCGAAACTAAAGAGGCCCGCCACCGTAAGCGGTGACGGGTCTCAACTGCACGGTCTGCGCGCTGGCTCGAGCTACGCGTTCTTTTTGCCCAGCTTAGCCTTAACCAAGCCGACCACGGTCGGAATGATCGACACGGCGACGATGCCGATAATCAGCAGCTCAAAGTGCTCCTGCACAAAGGGAATGCCGCCAAAGAAGTAGCCCAGCAGCGTAAAGACCGTCGACCAGGTAATGCCGCCCAGCACGTTAAAGACAACGAAGTTGCGCCAGTGCATGCCGCCCATGCCGGCGATAAAGGGCACAAAGGTGCGGATAAACGGAAAGAAGCGGCCCAGGAAGATGGCCAGGTGGCCCCACTTGTCCAAGAAGTCCTCGGACTTTTTAATGCGCTCGGGCGTCATGGCCTTTACCTTGCCCGAGGCGATGATCTTGCGGCCAAAGAAGTGGCCGATCATAAAGTTGCACTGATCGCCCAGGATGGCTGCGGCCCATGCGGTAGCCAGAAGCGCCACGATGTTAAAGCCGCCGTTGTGGGCAAAGAAGCCCGAGGCAAACAGCAGCGAATCGCCGGGAAGGAACGGGAAGAACACCACACCCGTCTCGATAAAGATGATCAGGAAAACGCAGCCGTAGGCCATAAGCGGGCCGGCGGCGATCCAGCTGGCGATCGCGGTGCGCGGATCCTTAAGCAGCTCGGCGATAAAATTGATGAAACCCATGAAGTAAAACCTCTCAGTTGTGGGCGCGGACACGTCCAAGTTGACCAGTATACGGTTGCGACGCGAGCACGGGCCAAACCCCTCAAAAGTCTTACTTCATTACCAGCAAGTTTGCATAACTGACACCTGTCGCGCAAAGCCGCCAAGATTGTTCTTCCTAATCCCTAGCGAATCGCTATACTTTATTGAATCGCATTGCCATGGCGCTAAGGGAGGGCGGCCGGTGAGCTTTATCAATACCATTCGCGAGGACATCAAGACCGTCCAGGCGCAGGACCCCGCCGCGCAAAGCGGTCTGGTCATCTTCCTGTCCTATCCTGGCCTGCACGCCAAGTGGAACCACGTGCCCGAGCACTGGCTCTGGGAGCACGGTCATCGCTCGCTCGCCCGCGTGCTCTCGCAAATCACCCGCCACATCACCGGCGTCGAGATTCATCCCGCCGCGCAGATCGGTAAGCACTTCTTTATCGACCACGCCATGGGCGTCGTCATCGGCGAAACCACCGTCGTGGGCGACAACTGCGTGCTCTACCAGGGCGTTACGCTCGGCGGCACCGGCAACGAGACCGGCAAGCGCCACCCCACCCTGGGCAACAACGTCACCGTGGGCACGGGCGCCAAGGTGCTCGGCAACATTCGCATCGGCAACAACGTCAAAATCGGCGGCAACTCGGTTGTCGTCAAGGACGTGCCCGACAACTGCACCGTCGTGGGCGTGCCGGGACGCATCATCAAGCGCAACGGCTGCCGCGTGTTCGAGGAGAGCTTCGACGCCAAGCAGCACCGCGAGTACATGCCCGACGACGCCGCCGAGCAGTCCGCGCTCAACCGTCAAGGCATCACCGAAAACGCCCGCCGCGTCAAGGAACTCGAGCGAGAGGTGGCCGAGCTCAAAGCCCTCGTCGCCAAGCTCGTGGACGAACGCTAGAGGCGGACGACCGCCGACAACATTGACGCCAACGCAAAGGCGCGCCAGAGGATTCGCCCCCGGCGCGCCTTATTTGTGATGTGACAAAGGGGCTGTCCCTTTGTCACATTATGCGAACTGGCTCAGATAAAGGTCGGCGTAAGCGCCCTCGGCTGCGAGCAGCTCTTTATGCGTGCCCTGCTCGATAATGTTGCCGTGGTCCATGACCAGGATGAGGTCGGCATCGACGATCGTCGACAGACGGTGCGCGATTACAAAGCACGTGCGCCCACGCATGAGCGCGTCCATGGCGCGGCCGATGGCAAGCTCGGTGCGCGTGTCCACGCTCGACGTCGCCTCGTCCAGGATGAGGATCGCCGGATTGTTGAGCAGCACGCGCGCGATGGTCAGCAGTTGACGTTGACCCTGGCTGATGCTCTCGGCATCGTTAGCCACACGCGTGTCGTAGCCCTGCGGCATGGTACGCACAAAGAAATCGACCTGCGCGGCACGGGCGGCGGCCACGACCTCCTCGCGCGTTGCCTCGGGGCAGCCGTAGGCGATGTTTTCGGCAATCGTGCCATCGAACAGCCAGGCGTCCTGCAGCACCATGCCAAACTGCTGCCGCAGCTCGCCGCGATCCATACGACTCGTATCCACGCCGTCGAGCGTAATACGCCCGCCGTCAATCTCGTAGAAGCGCATGAGCAGATTGATGAGCGTGGTCTTGCCCGCGCCCGTGGTTCCCACCACGGCGATCTTTTGGCCCGGCTCGGCGGTAAACGACACATCGCGCATGAGCGGCTTGTCGGGCGCATAACCAAAGCGCACATGCTCAAAGGCGACACGGCCCTCCACGCGACCCGGCAGCTTGGCGGCCTCGCCCGGCTGCGGATCCGCCTCCATCTCGGGCTCGTCGAGCAGGTCGAACACGCGCTCCGCGCTCGCCAGCGCGCTCTGCAGCGAGTTGAAGGTAAACGACATCTGCGTCATGGGCTCGGATGCCTCGTAGATAAACTGGAAGAATGCCTGGAACACACCGACGGTCATGTGGCCGGCAACCAGCATGTTGCAGCCCACAATCGCAATCACGATCTGTGCCAGGCGGCCGATAAAGCGCACCGCGGGGCCGACGGCGTTAATCATAAAGTCGGCCTTGCCACTCACGCGTGCCAGCTCGCCCGAGGCCTGGTGCACCTCGGCAGAACTCTGACGCTCGCGGTTAAACGCGCGAATCACCAGACGGCCCGAGTAACCTTCCTCGACCGCACTCGTAATCTTGGACACCCACTCCTGGCGCTCACCGGTTACGTCATGCGTGCGGCGCGAGACCACCTTGGTCACCAGCAGCGATACCGCCGTAAAGAACAAAAAGACGAGCGTGAGCGGCACGCTAAACACGAACATCACGCTCACGGCGCCCACCACGGTACCGATCGACACCAGCAGTTGCAGCAAGCCGCGCTGCATGCTCTCGGACATCTTGTCCAAGTCGTTGGTCGCACGGCTGACGACCTCGCCGGGACGATGCGCGTCAAAGAAGGCAAGCGGCAGACGGTTGAGCTTTTGTGCGATGCGGTTGCGTAGGCGCAGGTTGAGGCGTTCGGCCACGCTCGACATCAAAAAGCTCTGGAGCGCGTAGAACGAGGCAGCGGCGGTCCAAATCATAAAGTAGATGAAGATGGTCCTGCCGCAGTTCTCCCAGGTGATGTTGAAGGTGGTGTCGTTGGCAAACGCCACCTGAATGTGGCTCCACAGCTCATCGATCACGCGGGCGCTATATGCCGGCGCAGCGGTGTTAAAGATGGCATAGAACACAATGCTCGCGAACACGATATAGAAGCGCCAATGGTCGCCGGCAGCCTCGCTCCACAGGCGGCGCACCGTCGCCCAGGTATCTCGAGGCGTCTCGTCCTCGTCTTCGTCGTCCACATCGCGCATGCGTTCCGCCTCGGCTCGGGCGCGCTCATCCTCCGCGCGCTCATTTTCCTCATAGAGCGCCTGGCGGCGAGCCTCGCGCGCGGCTGCAGCCTTGGCGGCCTCATCCAGCTCGGGTGCTACGGCAGCCTGGTCGACCGTTTTATCGGCAGCGTCCGCAGCGGCGGTATCAACAACACCGCCCTGTTTCTCGAGCTCCTCGGTCATGCTACTCACCTCCCTTCATTTGCGATTCCGCGATGGCACGGTACACCTCGCAGGTTTCCATAAGCTCGCCATGCGTGCCCAGGCCCACAACCTCGCCGTCCTTGAGCACGACGATCTGGTCGGCGTGCAAGATCGTCGAGATGCGCTGCGCGATGATGAGCACCGCGGCGTCACGCGTCTCGTCTTGCAACGCATGGCGCAGGGCGGCATCGGTCTTAAAGTCCAGGGCCGAGAAACTGTCATCGAAGATATATAGATCGGCATGCTTCATGAGCGCACGGGCGATAGCCAGACGCTGGCGCTGGCCGCCCGAAAAGTTCGTGCCGCCCTGCGCCACCGGGGTATCGAGTCCCTGCGGCTGATCGAGCACAAAGGTGCTCTGGGCAACCTGGAGTGCATGAAGCATGTCGGCCTCGGTCGCGTCTTCGTTGCCAAAGCGCAGATTGCTTGCCACGGTGCCCGAGAACAGCCACGCCTTTTGCGGCACATAGGCAATGCGCCCGCGAATCTCGTCTTGCGTAAGCTCGCGCAGGTCGACGCCGTCCAGGCGAATGGCGCCCTTGGTGGCGTCGTGGAAGCGCAGCAGGAGCTTGGCCACCGTCGACTTGCCCGAACCCGTCGAGCCGACGATCGCGGTCGTCTGACCGCGGCGACAGGTAAAGTTCAGATCGCACAGCGTGTCCTCGTCGGCATCGTCAAAACGAAACGACATATGGTCGAACACGGCAACCGCGCCGGTTCCGTCCTTTGAGTCGGACGTGCCCGCGTCGAGCGTTCGCTCACCATCGACGATACTCGGCTCAATCTCCAGCACCTGTTGCGCACGGTTGAGGCACGCAGCGGCACGCGGAAGCGTCAAAATCACCATCTGCGCCATCATCACAAAGAACAGAATCAGGATCGCGTACTCCAGCACCGCCGAGATGCTCGCGATCTGCATCGCATGGGCGCCCACCCGGTTACCGCCCACCCACAGCACCGCTACCTCGGCGATGTTCATCAAAAAGAAGCTGGAGCTGTCGAGCCCCACAAACAGGTGGTTGACCTTAATGGCGTTGTCCGCGTAATCGCTAAATACCTCGTCCAGGCGCTGCTCCTCGTGGCGCTCCTTATTGAAAGCGCGGATGACGCGAACGCCCACGATGTTCTCACGCAGCACCACGTTCATACGGTCGATAAAGCTCTGAAGGCGCATAAAAATCGGCGCGGCGTTAGCCACCGTAAAGACCGCCGCCACCAGCACGATCGCAACCACCACGCCCAGCAGCGTTCCCATGGCGGGATCGATGAACCAAGCAAAAATAATGCCCGCGACGGCCAAGAACGGCACCGGCAGCACCAACTGAATCGTCTGCAGAATGGCCTGCTGAATCACGTTGATGTCGTTGAGCGAGCGCGTGATCATCGACCCCGTGCCAAAGCGCTCAAAATCGCTGGCAGCGAGCTCGAGCGATTTGTCGTACACGGCATTGCGGATATCGCAGGCCACGTTGGCGGCCAGGCGCGCCGAAAGATAGCAGCCCAGCACCGTGCCGCCGCTAGCCATGCTGGTCGCGATAAACATGTATAGGCCGTTGCGTAAAATGTAGTCGACATCGCCCGTGGTAATACCGGTGTTGACCATGTTCGCCAGCATCGTGGGAACCAACAGCGTACCGACGTTATCCACCAGCAGCACCAGCAGCGTCACTACGACAAGCCCTCGATAGGGCTTCAAAAACCTCATTAGCAGTCGCACGACTCCCCCTCACGTCGATCTTGGATCTGACTTTCAGCTGCCACCTGCCGCTTAAATGTCTCGCACTCGTCGCCGAGCACCTGAGAGAATTTGCCGATCAAGCGCATTATCTCGCGCTGCTCACATGGCTCGAGGGCATCGAAGGCTCTCTGCTCGGCCCCTTGCGCCGGCAGCGCATAACGCTCGGCAAATCGCCTGCCCTCTTCGGTCAGGCTTACAACCTTGTTCTTGCGACTGCCTTCGGCAAACTCCAGCGTGGCGAAACCCCGCGCCGTCAAGGTTTTAATGGCCGAGTTGATCGTCTGTTTGCTATAGAACCATTCGCTTGTCAGACGACTCACAGCGACGCTGCCGCCCGCCGTGCTGATGTCGACGAGCATCCAATAGGCGCAGTCCGAAAGGCCGCAGGCGCGTGAGAACTCCGAATAGATATGATCGAGTCCATTGAGCATCCGGTCGAAATCGACCAGCGTAACCGCGCTATTCATCTATCCCACCATTCGATTGTCCGAATTTTGACCAATTTGTATTTCTAGATTAGTCCGAGTTTTGACTATCGTCAATAAGCTCGACATATATGGTCGGCTCTACATTGCATATCGATAGAAAAAGACCGCCGGCGCGGGGGCGGCGCCGGCGGTCACGCGAGAATAGCGATGTATTTGCCCGTTAGGCAGCGACGGCCTCGTAGACCGTTGCGCCCGCAAAGCTGTCGTGCAGGCTCTTGCCGCAGATCCAAGGCAGCTCGACGACCTCGCAGACCGTGTTGACCAGCTCGGAGCAATCAGTAAAGTGGCCCTTATCGTTGAGGGTCTCGCAATCCTGAACACGCCAATAGCCATCGGTGTGCGTGATGTAGTACTCGTGATCGTTGATCGACACGAACGCGCGCGTCTTGGAACGCAGCAGCTTCAGAAATCCTTCGAAGTCAGTCTCGACGACATCTCCAGCCTGGAACATGATAGTTACCTCCTGGCCCAGCGCCACCACAGCGCATTGATAAACGTTGGTACCCCTTTAGTAAAACCTTTATCAACGGATATGCGCCCATGTTTTAGGCAAGTGGTAAAAAACCGCAGGGTAGACGGGATAAAACGTTTAACCATCTCATTAGCTTCTCACATTCTTGCCGCAGTTTTATGCAAGCCGACTTTTCCGATTGGTGGCTATTGCTGTTTGGGGCCCTCTGCACGATTACGGCTACGGCACGACGGGTAAGAACGGAGCATCTGCAACGTCATCGCTAGGAGAACCCATGGAGACCATCGAAGCGCTCATCCATCGCCGTAGCTGCCGCAACTACAGCGATCGCCCCGTCGAGGCAGAAAAGCTCGCACGCATTATCGAGGCAGGCCAGTACGCGCCGAGCGGCATGGGACGTCAGCCGGTCACGTTCGTCGCCGTCACCGACCCCGCAACCGTCGAGCGTCTCTCGCAGCTCAACGCCCAAGTTATGGGCAGCGATGGCGATCCCTTCTACGGTGCCAAAACGGTTGTGGTGGTGCTGGTCGACCGCAGCGTGCCCACACATCTGGAAGACGGTTCGCTTGCCATGGGCAACCTGCTCAATGCTGCCTATGCGCTGGGCGTTGATTCATGCTGGATTCATCGCGCCCACGAGGTTTTCGATTCGCCCGAGGGCCTGGAGCTGCTGGCCAGCTGGGGTCTGTCCGCCGACGGAAGCCTGCGCGGCGTCGGCAACTGCATCCTGGGCTATGCCGAGGGCACGCTTCCCGAGGCAAAGCCGCGCCGCGACAACGTGGTGTATGTTCCGCCGTTCTAACGAACGGCGGACCCGTTGACGCTGCGCGAGCCGCATTCACGCCAATCTGACGTTCAATTTCGAGGGCGCGACCAAAAGGTCAGCGCCCTCTCATTTCACGTCACCTTGACGCAAATGCGGCCCGCTCGCTGTTGGTGCCTGACATCGAGTGAGCCACTGTCTTGGGCAGCTTAAAGGCCCCGTCCCATATTTGCTGCCCCACTCGCAACTTATCTTGCCGATGGAGTTGTCGTCGTTTCGTTCGTGTGAGTCGTTTTGGCGCCGTCGCCTTGTTCGTCCTCGTCCTTTTGAGCATCGGCAATGGTGGCAGCAGCTGCGACCATACCGCGCTGGGGCGCCACACCCGTCTGGTCTTGTGCGCCTTCAACAAGCTCCGTGCCAGCATGCGCAAGTTCGGGCGATTTGAACATCGCGCCCAGACTCGCGCCGTCGCCGGCATATCCGAGCGCCGCGAGCGCGATGACAATCACCGCAACAACGACCGCGATCGGAACGTAGCGATGCCAGCCTGCGGGATTGAGGCCGCTACGGCGAGCAGCGCCACGGCTAATGTAGCCGAGCGTTCCATCGTGCTTGAGCTTTGAGCCCACCACGCGCCTTCGTCCCCACAACGAGGACTCGGCCTGCATGGCCAAGCGAGCGCTTGCCGAAGGATAGCCATATTTTGTGCGCTTGAACGAGCCGTCGAACCCCGAGGCGCTTTTGCCCCACGTCCGCGAAGTCGTACGCCGGCCGACCGGCGCCGCACTTCGCTTTGTTCGGTTCGTTTTTGAAGTCTCCGCCATACTCCCCCGCACGCCGTAACACAATCGAAACAATGCTTCTTTGGACTGTATCACACGCGCCGCACGCGGTCACGGCGCCTCGCTCAGCGGTCGTTGTCCTTCAGCAGGCGCCATAAAGTCGTGCGGCTTATACCGAGCACCTCTGCCGCACGTGTCCTGTTGCCGTGAAGGTGCTGCAGGACCAACCGTGCGACATCGCGCTCGGTATCGGCCAGGGGACGCAAGATGTACAAATCGCTTTCGAGCGCCGGGGCGCCAAAGGTCGCGGTCTTGATGACGTCCTCCTGGGCAAGCACCTCTTTCGCCACGGCGCGCTCCACCGTTCCAGCCCCCACTAATATATAGAGTCGTTCAGAGACTTCACGCAGCTGCAGGTAATTGCGGGGCCAACGGTACGCATCGAGCGTCTCTGCCGCGGCGGCGGACAACATGGGGGCACCCGTCTTAAACATATCTGCCAGATACCCCAGATAGCGCGCAACCTTTTCCGACGCGCCGCCCTGCTCGGCAATCGCCGGCGCCACACTCACTGCACAGGCCAGACGCTCGGTTACAAAAGCAGCCTGATCGCTTTCGCCGCCGCCCGGCATATCGTTTGCCGTCAACACCACATGGCAACGAGTTGCGAGCGCCGTGTCGATCATTGCGGACACGAGCTCGCGCAGACGTTGGGGGCCAACAGCATGCCAGCCGCCCATGCAAAGTGTCAGCCCCGTTTGGAATAGCGGCGATTCGGAACTTTTGAGCAGATGGCGCCAGCCGCGATCCGTAAGCTCATCGAGCGCAACGGACACAAAGGGCTGATCGGCATAGGGTCCATCCAGGTACAGGCGTTTTGCAATCTGATCCTGCCCCGCGCCCAGCTCGCCCTCGAGCATAAGGGGCACCCCACGCGCATAGCTCTCCCGTACGGGGGCAGCGACCGCCGCTGCGTCTTCGACGATGCCGTACGTGCTCGACGCGTAGCGAGCCTCGACTTCGTCGGCATTGAGCCACTCGATGCCCGCATGCGTCGCAGCGGCGCGCACCTCATGCGCCACGACCACCCAAAGCGCTCCGCGCTCCTTGGCCGTCGGGCGCACCGTCAAGCTCAACCGCACGCCCTCGTGGCCCATCACCAGGCGTGCCCCATCGCCCACGCGAGCGAGACGCTCGGAAACAAAAGCAGCGATATCCTGCTCGAGTGCCGCGTCACTCATAGTCGAGATCACAACGCCACCGTGCTCGTCGATTGCCAGCGCCGATGCTCCGGCTGCGGACAATGCCTCAATCAGAATCTGCAGCTTGGCATCGCTGTCCATGGCTCGTCCCGTCTCCAGCCGCGGCCCCATCTGAGACCCGGCATCTCAAGTGTTTCAAAATTGAACGATAATGTTCACCAAACACTATAGGGCAGAAGTCGCCGTCCTGCGAGTATATGAGTTGCCCCGCATCGCCATCCTGGCGGGGCGATAAGAGCTCTTCGGGACCTATCAACCTGCGGACAAGCCATACCCGCAAGAGCTCCTATCGCTCCACCGCGGACATGCGCTCGCCAGCACGCAGCACGCAAATCAGCTACTTCTCTACCAGATTCCCAGCACGTGCTGCATTCCCAAACTCATGCACGCAATGCCAATCCAGCAGCAAAAGCCCAATGCGATGGGTTTGCCGCCCTTTTTGACCAGCTCGACGATATCGGTATTAAAGCCAATAGCCGCCATGGCCATCACGATAAAGAACTTCGACAGCTCCTTGATGGGTGCCGTAATGGATGCAGGAAGCTGAAGCACCGTGGTGATCACGCTCGCCAGCACAAAGAACAGCACGAACATGGGAAATGCGCGTTTAAGCGAGAACGTGCTTTTGGCGTCGCCGCCGGCCTTGCGCGCCAGATGCATCTGCCAGCATGCGAGAGCCAACGTAATGGGAATAATGGCCAGCGTCCTGGTGAGCTTGACCACTGTGGCGCTTTCGAGCACATTGGCGCCGGGATGCATGCTATCCCAGGCGCTCGCCGCAGCCGTTACCGACGAGGTGTCGTTGATGGCGGTGCCGGCAAACAGGCCAAAGCCCTCGTTGGTCAGCCCGAGCATGCCGCCGAGCGTCGGAAACACGAGCGCCGCGATAACGTTAAACAGGAAGATGACCGAAATGGCTTGGGCAATCTCGCGATCGTCGGCATCGATGACGGGCGCGGTCGCAGCGATGGCCGAACCGCCGCAAATCGACGAGCCCACACCCACAAGCGTCGCAATCTTGCCCGGCACGTTCATAACGCGGCAGAGCACGAAGGCGATGACAAGCGAGGTCGAGATCGTCGCCACGATAATCGGCAGCGACTGGGCGCCCTTGGACAGAATCTGGGAGAGGTTCATGCCAAAGCCAAGCAGGATAACCGCGTACTGCAAGACTTTTTTAGACGTATACGTGACACCGGCGGCGAGCTGTTCGCGGCGATTCTTGGGAAAGACAAGCGCCAGAACCATGCCAAGGAGGATGGCAAATACCGGACCGCCGACCACCTCAATCTGTTTGCCGAGCAACGTCGCGGGGATGGCGATGATCAGGCAGAACAAGACACCTTTCCAGCGCTCGCGTACGATATTTGTCAGTTGCATATGGGATTCCTTCTTTCTATTTCACGTTTGCGACGGCTTATGATACGGCAATATTGAGCACAGCCTTGTGCAAACAAAGACTAGGACGCCGCAATAGTTCTCAGGCAACAGCCGAATTACCCACCGCGGAGAGCTGATTCGCGGCATAATTAACAACTGACATATGAGTTTGATAGAACAGTTGCGAGGCGCTATGGAAGAATCGATGCACGTCGGCGAGCAGGAAACGAGCCTACAGGACCAGTCCTACCACACCATTCGACGCAAAATCGTCTACCTGGACTACAAGCCGGGCGAAAAGCTAGGCGTCAAGCAGCTTTGCGACGACCTGGATATGGGGCGCACCCCTGTGCGCGAGGCACTGGTGCGTCTGGCGCAAGAGAGCCTGGTGCGCACCGTGCCCCAAAGCGGCACCTATGTCTCGCCCATCAACCTCACCTTTGCCGAGAGCGCCTGCTACATTCGCGAACACCTGGAAAAACAGGTGATTGTGGAGTGCTGCGCCCGTGCCACCTCGGCAGGCATCGAGCAGCTCGACCGAGCCATCGCGCTGCAGGAAAAAGCCATGGCCGAAGAGGATCGCATCGGATTCTTTTTAAGCGACAACCTCATGCACCGCATGATCTTTAGCATCGCGTGCCGCAGCACCGTGTGGTCGTGGCTCGAGGCGACCAATGCCGACCTGGAGCGCTTCCGCTGGCTGCGCGCCGCCACGCAGAGGCTCGACAATCAGGAGATTGTTAACGAGCACAAGCAAATCCGCCGCGCCATCGCCGGCCGCGACCCCATCGAGGCGAGCTTTTTGGTCAGCAAGCACCTGCATATGATGTTCCGCAACCAGACCGAGGTCCTGGACCAATATCCCAAGTATTTCGAGACCAGCAAGCTCCGCTAACCTGCCAAAAGAGGACAGGTTTATTTTGGCAGGTTTTATCTGGGCAAATGCAACAAGGCCCGGCTCCGCCACAACGGAGCCGGGCCTTGTTGTTGGCGCGTTTCGACAACAGAGCACTCGATGTCAGTCGTCAACAGCGAGCGAGCCGCATTTGCGCCAAGGTGACGTGAAATGAGAGGGCTCTGACCTTCTGGTCGCACCCTCGAAATTGAACGTCAGATTGGTGTGAATGCGGCTCGCGCAGCGTCGACCGGTCCGCCGTTCGGCAGAACGGCGGAACAACAATTATTCCACAGTAACGCTTTTCGCCAGATTACGGGGCTGATCAACGTCGCAACCGCGCAGGATGGCTACCTCGCGGGCAAGCAACTGCAGCGGAACGCTCGCCGTGATGGGGCTGAACACGTCGCGGACGGCCGGCACGCGAATGATGCAGTCGGCAATCTTGTTGATTTCCTCGTCGCCCTCGGTAGCAACGACGATGACCTTGGCGCCGCGCGCCTTGCACTCCATAAGGTTCGACACCGTCTTGTCGTAGGTGGCACTCTTGGTGGCCACGGCGATGACAGGGAAGCCCGGGTCGATCAGGGCAATAGGGCCATGCTTCATCTCGCCGGCAGCATATGCCTCGGCGTGCAGGTAGCTGACCTCCTTGAGCTTGAGCGCGCCCTCGTAGGAAATGGCGGCGCCCATGCCGCGGCCCACGAACAGCGCGGACTGCGCGTCCTTGCACACAAGCGCGGCCTCGCGCACAGCCTCGGTCTGCGTATCCAGGATCCACTGGATCTGCTCGGCCGTATCGGAAAGCTCGCGGAACAGCATGCGCGTCTGCTTGGTGGTCAAGCGGTACTTGACCTGTGCCAGCAGCAGGGCCAAAAGCGTGAGGCTCACGACCTGACCGATGAAGCTCTTGGTCGAGGCGACGGCGATCTCCTTGTTGGCCTTGGTATAGATGACGCCGTCGCTTTCGCGCGCCACCGGGCTGCCCACCACATTGGTGATGCCAAAGACCTTGGCGCCCTTGATGCGCGCATCGCGAATGGCGGCAAGGGTGTCGGCCGTCTCGCCCGACTGGGACACGGCCACGACGAGCGTCGTCGGCGTGATGATGGGGTTGCGGTAGCGGAACTCGCTGGCCGCCTCAACCTCGGTGGGGATGCGAGCCCAGCCCTCGATAAGGTTCTTGGCAATGAGACCGGCGTGGTAGCTGGTGCCGCAAGCGATCACGTAGACGCGATCGATGTCGTTGAGTTCCTCAAGCGAAAGGCCCAGCTCATCGATATCGAGCTCACCGGCGGGGGTCATGCGGCCCACCAGGGTATCGCGCACGACGCGAGGCTGCTCGTGGATCTCCTTGAGCATAAAGTCGGGATAACCGCCCTTTTCGGCCATGTCCAGGTCCCAGTCGATATGGGTGATCTTGGGCTCGATCACGTTGCCGGCCTCGTCGGTATACTCGACGCCCGCCGGCGTGAGCTTGGCAAACTGACCGTCTTCGAGCACCACGACATCGCGGGTGGCATCGATGAGCGCGATCACGTCGGAGGCAACGTAGGAACCGGTCTCGCCCACGCCGACCACAATCGGGGAGTCCTTGCGGGCAACGGCAATCACGCCAGGCTCGTCGGCGCACACAGCGGCCAAGCCATAGGCGCCCACCACGTGGGTGCAGGCCTCACGCACGGAAGCCATCAGGTCGTGCGTCTCGGCATAGGCCTCTTCGATCAAATGCGCGAAGACCTCGGTATCGGTCTCGCTCTTAAAGTGATGGCCGCGGCCCTCCAGCTCTTCGCGCAGCTCGGCGAAGTTCTCGATGATGCCGTTGTGGACGATGGCGATGCGACCATCGCAGCTGGTGTGGGGATGGGCGTTGACAACGGAAGGCTTGCCGTGAGTGGCCCAGCGGGTATGGCCGATACCGCAGGTAGCGTCGCTGTCGATATTGGAAAGCTCGCTCTCCAGGCCCGCAACCTTACCCACGCGGCGGATGACGTCGAGGTGAGCCGCGGCGCCCTCGCCCACCTCGAGCGCGACACCCGAGGAGTCATAGCCGCGATATTCCATACGCTTAAGGCCCGTGACCAGAATGTTCTTTGCAATATCAGAGCCGGTGTAGCCGACAATTCCGCACATAGGATAAATCCCTTCGTTCGCGTGACTGCAAAACGTCCACGCACATGGGCGCTGAGACGCATAACGTCCGAGTATTGTACTCACGCAGGCGCAAGCTGATATACCAGAAGTGGTACCTCAACTTGGATACCACCCGATACACATACCCCGCCGCCACAAAGGGGACCTTTGTGGCGGTTTGCGCACCCCTAGAGTCGCAGGCGGCGTTCGAGCCGATTGCCCAGGGCCGTGAGCGCCATGACAATGACGTAGTAGACCACGGCCACCACTAAAAACGGTTCAAAGGCTCGATAGGTGAGCGCCTGCACGCTCTGGGCGGCGCGCATCATATCCATCAGGCCGATGGTTGCCACCAGCGAGGAGCTCTTGAGGACCGTGATCACTTCGTTGACCAGAGCAGGGGCAATCGAGCGCATCGCCTGCGGAACGACGATCTTGCGCATCATGGGAACATAGCGAAGCCCGATGGCCCGAGCGGCATCGTACTGCCCCCGATCAACGCCCTCGATACCGCCGCGCACCGTCTCGGACACCGTCGCCGAGCCATTGAGCCCCAGCGTAATGGCGCCGGCGGCAAACATCGAGATTTTAAAGCCCGTGAGCTGAGGCGTCGCAAAGTACGCCAAAAAGAGCAACACGATGAGCGGCACGCCGCGAAAAATAGAGGTGTAGAAGTTGAGCACCGCGCGCAACGGGCGACAGGGCAAAACCTTGAGCACGGCGATGAGAAAGCCCAGGGCAAGTGCTATGACCAGCGCGGCGGCCGTCACCCGACAAGTCACGACCAGGCCGCTCATAAACATCGGTATATATGGTTCTAGCAGTTCAAACTTCATCAGCATGCCCTTGGCGCGCGCCGTATCGACTCGCTATTTTCCGGCAACCGTCGACGTGCCGGAAGCGGAATAGTCGCCGTTCCACATAAAGTCGGCGCCCACATACTGCTTGATGCAGCCATCGATGGTGCCGTCCTCGAGCATCTCACCGACGCACTCGTCAAGCGCCGCGACAAAGCCGGCGCCCTTCTTGGCCATCAGACGGTACACGCCCACGTGGTCGCTCGTCTCGGAGCGATCGAGCAGGCCCAGCACCAGGCCCTCGTTCGCATCGCGCATGGACCGGCCCTCGGCGCCATCGCACAGATAGGCGTCGATACGCCCGGCAAGCACCTCTTGCAGGCACTGATCTCCACCGTCGTACGTGTGAATATCGGCATCGGGCATGACCTTGGCGATGAACTTGTTCTGCACGGTACCGGTGGTGCAGGCGATAGACTTGCCGGCGAGGTCCTCAACGCGCTTGACGGGGTCGTCGCCGAGCGTGAGAACGCCTACGAGCGGCTGATAGTAGCCGCGCGTGAAGTCGTAGGTCTGCTCGCGCTCTTCGTTGGAGCTCATCGCCATGGTAAAGGCCTCGTCATCGCTCTGCACCGATGCAAGCGTGGCGGCAAAGTCCTGCGGCTCAAAGTCGTAAGAAAAGCCCAAGCGCGAGGCCATCTCGTCAGCGATAGCGATGTCCAGGCCGACAACTTTCTGATTGCCGTCCGGCTGCGTCTCCAGATAGCGATAGGGCGCAAAGGCATCGTCGCCCACAAAGGTGAGCTTGGTGCCCTTGATATCGTTGCCCGCAACCGCGGCAGAACCAGCGGCAGAACCCTTGTCAGCGCCACTGCCAGCGCAACCGCTCGCCGCAACCATTGCAGTACCGGCGATCAAGCCCAAGAAATCACGACGAGAAACAGAGCGGGTCATACCAAAGCCTTTCAATCTACGATCAAAACGGCTTCTATTGTAGACACTCCACCGTTTAATGCGCAGCCCAGCCGCGCCAAAACCACCACAAAGGGGGACAGGCACCTTTGTGTGGTCTGGACTCCGGTGTTTGCCCAGATAAAACCTGCCAAAATAAACCTGCCCCTAATTGGTAGGTTTTGACACCCTGGGAACGGGCGATGCTACAATCTGACTCGTACTTGAAACGCATCAAAGGGGCCGCTATGGCAAAGGTAAAAATCAGCGACGTCGCGCGCGAGGCAGGAGTCTCGCTGGGCACGGTATCCAACGCGCTCAACCACCCCGAAAAGCTGCGCCCCGAGACCCTCAAGCTCATCAACGAGACCATCAATCGCCTTGGCTACCTGCCCAACCAAAGTGCTCGTCAGCTCGCGGGCGGCGCCACCAAGTCCTTTGGCCTGGTCCTCCCCCGTCTCGACCATGGCTTCTCGCTCCAAATTGCCAGCGGCGCCCACAACGAGGCCCGCAAGCACGGTTACGACCTGCTCATCGCCAACGCCGATAACGACGATATTCTCGAGGACCATTACCTGCGTTATTTTATGGGCACGCAGATGTCCGGTGTCATGGTTCAGCCCATGGCGTCCCCCGACTGGCACCCCGCTATGACCAAGATGCCCGTTCCGATCGTCCATCTGGACATCCACTGTTCCGAGCCAGGTTACTACGTGGCCGCCGACAACGAGGCGCAAGGGCGCATTATCGCCGAGCTCGCTATCGCCCGCGGTGCACACCATATCACCGTCGTGGGCAGAGCGGCATTTATGCAGCTCACCCTGCGCGTGCTTGGCATTCACAAGGCCCTCGCCCTGCATCCCGATATCAAAATTGAGGTCATTGACGCCGGAGAGTGGAATACCGCAGTCGACGGCTACAGCATCGGCGCGCAGATTGCCGAGCGCTCTTCCGACGAGCGCCCCGATTTTGTCATCGGCCTTTCCGATGTATTGGCCTCGGGCGTTATCTCGGCGTTGATCGACAAAGGCATCTCTGTCCCCGAGCAGGTCCGCGTGGCCGGCTGCGACGGCAACCCACTTGCATGGAGCGGGTCGGTCCCGCTCACCACGGTAGCACCGCCTGGCTACGAAATCGGCCGTAAGGGCGTACAGCTCCTCATGGAGCAGATCGAGAACAAGCCCATCGCCAAGGCCAAACGCGTCCGCATCGGCTCCGCTGCGCGCACCGTCACCGCGGGCACGGCAACCGAGGACATCAACCGTCAGGAACTCGTGCGGCCGTTCCTCTTGGAGCGCGCCAGCACCCAGGCGAGCACCCAGACCGACGCCACGGCCATCAACCTAGGCGCATATCTATAGCACGTCGGCCAGTATGCCAAAACGCCGCTTAAGCAAAAGAGGCCCGACCATTGCCGGGCCTCTTTTGTTTAAGCGCAAAGTCAACCGATTGTTCGTTTCAGCTCCGTAATTGTCTAGCGCACGGCCTTGACCGCCGCCGTCAGATCGAACAGCGTATCGAGCACGGCCTCGCAGCCATCCACCACGTCCTGCGGCAGCGGCACGATGTCAGGGACGGCAAAGACATGGCAGCCGGCCGTAATGCCCGAGACGCAGCCGTTGCGCGAATCCTCGACCACGGCACACTCCTCGGGGGCAAAGCCCGCGCGCTCGCAAGCAAGCAGATACATCTCGGGGTCGGGCTTGCCGTGCACGACGTCCTCGCCGCAGGTCACCGTCTCAAACTTGTCAAAAAGACCGACCATCTTAAGGTTGCGCTCCGCTGTAACGTGGCGCGACGAGGTCGCAAGGCCCACGTGATAGCCCGCAGCCAGCAGCTCGTCTAGGCACTCGGCGGCGCCGGCCTTTAGTTCCAGTTCGGTCTTGACTATCTCGTCGCGAATCTCCTTGTGGCGATGATAGATCGCCACAGCGGTTTCTCTGCTGCCGTAATGTGCCTCAAGAATGTCCATGACATCGGGCAGTGTGCGACCGATAAACTGATGGATCAGCGCATCATCAATCGCGAGCCCCAGCTCAGCGGCGCCTGCCTTCCAGGCCTTAATCCCCAAACGCTCGGTATCGACCAGCGTTCCATCCATGTCAAAAATAACAGCCTTGATCATATCGGCCCCCTCACCGGATTGCATTACTGCCACTCTACCGCACTTTACAAGCTTGTATATAACGTATATAGCATATTGCACTTTCGTTACATAGCTGGAAGTCTTATGACAAGCAGCTCGGTGGGATTATAGTTTCATCCGAGCTTTAATAACTGTAAGGAACTTTCATGCTTTCAGACACCGCCGCACCCGCAGAGGAGCTTCAGGACAAACTCGCAGCACTCGAGCAGTTGCTTTTGGCATATGGACGCGTCGCCATCGGCTTTTCCGGTGGCGTCGACAGCAGCTTTTTGGCCGCGGTCTGCGCCCGTATCATGCCCGCCAGCACGCTTCTCGTTCACCTCACCACGCCGCTCATCGGCACGCCCGAGCAGGCTTCATTTGAGCGATCCGTTGACGGACAAGCCAGTGAGGAGCCGCATTTTAAGCTCCCCGTACTCAATCTTTCGGTCGATCAGTTGCAGCTCCCCCAAGTTGCCTGCAACGATGCCAATCGCTGCTACCACTGCAAGCGCGCCGGCTTTACCGCTATCGTCAACCACGCCAAGTCGCTCGGCTTTCCTACCGTTATCGACGGCAGCAATGCGAGCGATCGCGGTGACTATCGCCCCGGTACGCGCGCCGCCGAAGAGCTCGGGGTGCGCTCCCCGCTCATGGAAGTCGGCTTTACCAAGGACGAAGAGCGCGAGCTGCTGCGCGCATGGGGCTATCCCGTTTGGAACCTGCCGGCGGGAGCCTGCCTTGCCACCCGCGTCCCTACGGGCGAAGAGCTGACGCGCGAGAAGGTCGATTTAATCCGCGCCTGCGAGGATTACCTGCACGATCTTGACCTGGCACAGGTACGCGCGCGCTTGATCGGCGGCTGCATGCATATCGAAGCCGCCCCGTCCGACGTCGCCAAGATTGCCACCCTCGGCGGTGCCGCCGTCGACGACAGGGGCAAGACCCCGCTGCCCGCCGCCATCGAGTCCGCGCTGCGCGAGCTGGGCTGCGACCATATCTCCCCCGAGGTCACCCCCTACATCCACGGCAACATGAACCAGTAACCTGCCAATAAGGGACAGGTGTATTTTGGCAGGTTTTATCTGGGGAAACGCAGACAGGGCCGCGACACCTCTATGGCGTCGCGGCCCTTTTCCTTGGAGAAGGATCGATTGATTGAACGGGATGACCGTTCTAGTCTTCGAGTCCGCCATTGATGAGCTCCGCGATCTCAACGGGATCGGTGCTCGCGAGAGGCGGCGGTATACCCAATCGTCACTTGGTTGGCAGATACCAATCCCGTGGAAGTCTTCCTTACAACACAGACCTGACCGCAGCTTCGATACCGTCGGAGTCCAAACCGTACTTGTGCAGCAAATCGACCGCAGGGCCGGACTCGCCGTACACATCGCGCACGCCGACGCGTCGTATCGGCACCGGATGCTGCTCCGCGAGCACCGAAGCCACGGCCTCGCCAAGACCACCGATAATCGAATGTTCCTCGGCGGTGACCACGCGACCGGTCTTCTTGGCGCTGGCAACCACCAGGCGCTCATCAAGTGGCTTGATCGTGTGCATGTTGATGACCTCGGCGTCAATACCATCGGCAGCGAGCGTCTCGGCAGCCTCAAGCGCCTCGGCGACCATGAGGCCGCATGCGACGATAGTCACATCGGACCCCTCGCGCACGACCACGCCGCGGCCAATCTTGAACTCATAGTCCTCGCGGTCGTTGATGACCGGTGTTGCCAGGCGGCCGAAACGCATGTAGACCGGACCCTCAAACTCATAGGCGGCGCGCACGCAAGCACGAGCCTCGATGTCATCGGCGGGAACGATCACCGTCATCCCCGGGATCGTGCGCATGAGCGCAATGTCCTCACAGCACTGATGCGTGGCGCCGTCTTCGCCGACCGAGATGCCCGCATGCGTGGCGCCGATTTTGACATTGAGGTGCGGATAGCCGATGGAATTACGAACTTGCTCGTACGCGCGGCCGGCGGCGAACATGGCAAAGGTGCTCGCAAAGGCAACGTGGCCCGTGGTCGCAATGCCGGCGGCAAGTCCCATCAAGTTGCTTTCGGCAATGCCGGCATCGTAGAAGCGCTCAGGGTGCGCAGCCTTAAACTTACCGGTCTGGGTGGCGGCGGCCAAATCGGCATCGAGAACCACAAAGTCATCGCGCTCATTGCCCAGCTCGACAAGTGCCTCGCCATAGCTAACGCGCGTGGCGACTTTCTTGACGTCTGCCATTAGAGCTCCTCCCCTGCTGCTGCGAGCTCGGCCATGGCCTGCTCAAACTGTTCATCGTTGGGCGCCTTGCCGTGCCAGCCCACCTGGTTTTCCATAAAGGAGACGCCCTTGCCCTTCACCGTCTCGGCGATAATGGCCACGGGCGAGTCGCTCACTTTGCGAGCCTCGGCAAAGGCGGCGGCAATCTGCGCCATGTCGTTACCGTCGGCGAGCTCGATCACATGCCACTTAAAGGCGCGGAACTTGTCGGCAAGTGGCATAGCCGAGTTAACTTCGTCGATACTGCCGTCAATTTGCAAGCCATTGTGGTCGACGATAGCGACGAGGTTATCCAAGTCGTGGTTGCCGGCGAACATAGCCGCCTCCCACACCTGGCCCTCCTCGCACTCGCCGTCGCCCAACAGCGTGTAGACGCGGTAATTGTCACCCCAGTGCTTTGCGGCAAGTGCCATTCCAACCGCAGCGGAGATACCCTGACCGAGCGATCCGGTAGACATGTCGACGCCCGGCGTGTCATTCATATTGGGATGACCCTGCAGGCGGCTGCCGATATGACGGAGCGTCTCGAGTTCATCTTTGGGAAAGAACCCGCGCTCGGCGAGCACGGCGTAGAGTGCCGGAGCGCAATGTCCCTTGGAGAGCACAAAGCGATCGCGCTCAGCGCGGCTCGGATTCGCCGGGTCAACATCCATTTCCTCAAAGTAGAGGTAGGTCATAATGTCGGCGGCGCCAAGCGATCCGCCCGGATGCCCCGACTTGGCTGCATGAACCGCAGTCACGACACCCTTCCTGACCTCATTGGCGACCTTCGCCAGCTCCTGGTTGGTCATACGAATTCCTCTCTTGAGAACAACCCCGGCACTGGATGATGCGATGTCGGGGCAATTCACTCGTTTAAGGCGGCGCATTCATTCTGAATCGCCTTCTGGTCCATATACGCGTAGGCGATACCCAAGGTACAGACGGCACCGCCTGCGATCTTCATTTTTCAGATGGCGTGCCAGACGGAAATTTCACCCTGAAACACAAAAGCCCCAAGTCAACAAAAGCCAGGAGCCTTTGCCAACTTGGGGCATTACGAGTCGCCGCCGTACAGGCAACGACGACCCTTACTCCTTCTGCCATCAACCGATATGGACGATTCGGCTTGTCCGGTTACGGCAGGATGTGGAATCCAAGCGTTTCGATATCACGCGCGAAACCCTTAACGGTGTCGAGCGAATACTCCATGAGGTCCTTACCGACGTTCTTGCGCTTGGCCAGAATGCTGTTGGGAACGGTAATGATCTGGCACCCCACGGACTCGGCCTGATAGATATTCAGCAGCTCACGGGTAGATGCCCAGAGCACCTCACACTGCGGCTTTGCCGCGGCCTTTTTGACAGACTCAGCCATCAACGGCAGCGGATCAACGCCGGTATCGGCAATACGGCCGGCGAAGATAGAGATGATAGACGGCGTCTCAGCGGAGACAGCGTCCACAAACTCATCGACCTGCTCGGGAGTAAAAATCGTCGTAACATTTACCTTGATGCCGTCGGCAGAAAGGCGCTTAACGAGCGCCGCGGTCGACTCACCCTTGGTGTTGAGTGCGGGAATCTTGACATACACATTGTCAGCCCAAGTCGCAATCTCGCGAGCCTCGGCCTCCATGCCCGCCTCATCGTCCGCAAAGACCTCAAACGAAACCGAGACATCGGTGATGTGCTCGAGCACGGTCTTGGCGAACTCGCGGTAATCGGTCACGCCACCCGCCTTCATAAGCGAGGGATTAGTCGTAAAGCCCTGAACGTTACCGTTCTCGGCCATGTCGAGCATGCCCTCGAGATTGGCACCGTCGGCAAATACCTTGATTGCCATAATGTACTCCTTACATACATGATGATATAGAAATGTACGGACTGAATTGTTTGCAAAAGTGCCGCCGCGTCAGAGCGGAACGGAGAACCCCTTAATCGAGTTCGATCTCGAGGTGATAGAGGTCGGCGCGGTAGAACGACTCCACATACTCACGGGGCACATTCTGCTGGTCATGAGAAACCCTCGTAATGTTAAGCAACGGAGCACCGGCGCTGATGCCCAAAAGCTCGGCCTGCTCGTCGGTAGCAACGCAAGCTCCAATCTTTTGGCTCACACGGCTCCAGCGAATATCGCACGAGTTATTGAGATAAGAGCGAAGCGATTCCTTGGAAAAGTCGCGCTCCGCAATATGCGGAACATAACCGTCTTCGTAATAAATCGTCTCCAGATAGAATGAGCGATCGCCCGACACGCGCACACGGCGAAGGCAGAAGGCCTTTGTGCCCTCAGCCAAGCCCAGCTCGTGGGCAACGTGCTGCGGCATGGTTACAACGTCAGACTCAATCAAACGTTTTTGCGGCACTGCAAACTCGTCCACATTCTTTTTGATATAGCTCGAGACACGCTTAGGCGAGCTAAGTGGCACGTTGGCAATAACCTCGGATCCGCGGCCGCGCTTCTTCTCAATCAAGCCATTATTAGAAAGCAGCTCCATCGCTTTGCGCGCCGTTGCACGCGAAACGTCATAGCGCTTCATAAGATCGCTTTCGGAGGGAATGTAATCGCCGATCTTGTAGGCACCGCTCGTAATTCCCTGGAACAAGATATCGTACAGCTGAGAGTACAGCTGTTCCTTGCCGCTAAAATCGAGCTCAGACGTATCCGTCATCATCCCTCCCCTATCTGGACTAATTCTCTAAATCCTTGATATCAGGTGCTGTCTTTTAACAAATGTTAACTGCAAAATCTCAAAAGACACACATCGATAACGCTGCCCGCGTATATTCCACTCCAGCCGAGCATACTCCACCGACTCACCACCATCTTGGGGCATTCTTTATGCAGAGAATGCCCCAGACTGCCTCTAGCGCGCGCCGAAAAGCTTGCGCGGGCTGGCACTCGCGCCGATACGATCGGCACCGGCGCCCGACATAAGTGCAAGATCTTCTTTCGTGCGAACGCCGCCCGATGCCTTGACCTTTACACGGCCGCCCAACTCTTGAGCAAACAGATAGACATCCTCAACCTGGGCACCAGCCGTACCAAAGCCCGTAGACGTCTTAATAAAGTCTGCGCCGGCAGCCTCGACGGCATGACAGATCGGCTTTTTGGTTTCCTGCGCCAAATAGCACGTTTCGACAATGACCTTGAGCGTCGCATTGGGCACGGCCTCGCGCACGGCTCGAATATCGTCCTCGATGGCCTGGTAATCGCGGGCTTTGACCATGCCCTGGTCAATCACCATGTCGATTTCGGAGGCACCGTTGGCGTAGGCATCGGCCGCTTCGGCCGCTTTCGCAGCGCTCGTCATATAGCCAAGAGGAAAAGCGATGACCGTGGTGAGCGCAAGGTCGGGATAGGCCTTGTGAGCACGGGCGATATACGAAGGCGGGATACATGCGCTGGCACAACCGTACTCGAATGCCTCGGCGCAAACGGCATCAATCTGATCCCAGGTCGCCGTCGGCTTAAGCAATGTGTAGTCAATGCGCGAGCAGAGGTCCTCATCGGTTAACTCTGCCCCCGCCTTGGCGGCAATGGCGGCAACCGACGAAGGATCGTCCAGATACTCATCGACCTTGGCCAAAAAGCCCGGATAGTCAACGGTATCGACATTGGTCACGTCAAGCTCAATGGTATGACCCAGCTCAAACGTATCATAGCCGCGGTTTTTGATGCGGTCGACAAGGATATCCAGATCGACCAGGTCGTCGCCCTTGCTACGATCTTCGAGCACATCGCCCTTGTGATAATGCGTCACAATGTGCGCAAGATGACGCGTCGGCTTAAGATCGCGAGCACGGTAGCGCTTGCTGATCATAACGGGATCGGCGACAAGACGAATCGTGAGCACGCGGTAGCCGTGCTTGTCTGCCAGCTCGGCAAGCTTGTCGTGCTGCTTGGCGGAAAACGGATAATCGCACATAATCTGCGGCCCATCCGCCATGGCGACATCGAGGCGACGGAACCACTCCTGAAGAGCGTTCGCATCAACCTGTGCCTTTTCCTCGGCATTGTTAAAGCCGTACGTATCCCAATACTCTTCTTTAACGTCGTCAAGCGAGACGCTCAAAAAGCTCTCGGATGTATGGCGAGCCTTGATGCGATCTGCCAAATCGGTTTTGCCCGTAGCCGGAGGTCCGGCAAGCAAAATCAGCGTCTTTTCCATGCTGGGAAACCCTTCTTACTACCCGATTATTTGCCACGAAGCTGGTCTTTGGAGATAGCAAGCATCTCGGTAACCTTGTCCATGTAATACTTGATAGCCTCATCGTCTTTCGCTTCGGCGGCAGCCGCACGCTTCTTGTTGTACAGCTTGACCAGTGCCGCAGACGCCTTGCCCATCGTGCGATTGACTTCCAGGCTTTGCTCGTATGCCTCAACGGCCTCGTCGACCATGTTGGCATCGGCATAAAGCTTGCCAATCTCGTTTAGAACGTTTGCGGCAGCGACGCCCTCCTTGCCCTCGAGCTCGGAACGCTTTGCCTTAACGGCGTCGAGAACGGCATCTCGATCGAGAACGGGTGCGGTCTCGGCTGCAGCGGAGGCCACCTTCTCCTTTTTCTTGCCAAATCCAAACAAACCCATTGGAAACCTCCACTAGCAGTAATAAACGAAGGGGGTTGTTCCCCTGCCGGGGACCAGGCACAGGAACAACCCCCTTAAAGAAAGACTTGGACCTTCGTCAGGCGCTACAAGAATCCTTATGCGATACCAAAGACGCTGAGGATGGACTTGATGGCCATGAAGAAGAAGCCGGTGACGACGGTGTCGACGTCGGTGCAGGTCATGTTCACGAAGCCAATCTGAGCGAGCATCGGGGACAGGAGCGCAGGCAGGATCATGATGAAGATGCCGTGGAAGATGCAGCCGATGATGGCGCCGCGACGACCGTCGATGGCGTTACCGAAGACACCAGCAGTGCCGCCGGCGAAGAAGTTGGACATAACACCGGGGATGACGAGGGTGCCCATGAGGCCGGTGATAGCCATGCCGATCAGCGAGCCAAGCGTGGTGAACACAAAGCCGAAGATAACGGCGTTAGGGGCATAGGTGAACAGGACAGGGCAGTCCAGAGCGGGGCGCGCATCGGGGACGAGCTTCATCGAGATGCCCTGGAAGGCGGGGACGAGCTCGGCGAGCAGCAGGCGGACGCCGGCGAGCAGGACGTACAGACCGACGACGAACTGCATGGCCTGGAGGAAAGCGAGACCATGAAGTTGGTGGCGCCGCAGTAGTCAGCAGCAGCAGCGGGACCAGCGAAAGCAGCGACGACCAGGTAGAAAACGATCATGACCAGGCCGACAGCAGCGTAGGTATCCTGGAGGAAGGACAGGGACTGCGGAATCTCGAGGTCCTCGGTGGACTTGGACTCCTTGCCGCCAGCGAGCTTCTTGGTGATGCTTGCGATAAGGGCGGTGAACATATAGCCAAAGGTGCAGAAGTGACCCAGGGCGATGTCATCGGACTCGGTGATCTTGCGGACAACGGGCTGAGCGAAGGCAGGCATGAGGGTAGCGAAGGCGCCACCGACGATGGAGCTGACGACGATCAGGGGGATACCGCGCAGACCGCAGAAGAAGGCGAACACGACGCAGAGCGTGGACTCCCACAGAAGGGCCTGGCCAGTCAGGAACACATACTTAAACTTGGTGAAACGAGCGAGAATGATGTTCACCACGAAGATGCCAGCGAGGCAGATGGCGATCTCGGAGCCAAGGCCGAGGTCGGTCATTGCCTGACCGTTGATGCCCTCGATGGAAGCGACGACGGCGGTCATGCCGTTGAAGCCGAAGGCGGAGTTGAACATATCGCCAAAGTAGGCAAGAGAGCCCTGCATGACGCTCGAGCCGGCAGCCAGAACAAGGAAGCCGAGCATCGTCTTAAACGTGCCGAGCAACACATCGTTGGCCGACTTCTTCTGAAGCACAAGGCCCAAGCAGGCGACGAGACCGATAACAACGGCGGCCTGCGTCAGGATGTTATTGATAATAAACTCAAGAACAGCCATGTTGTACACCCCTTTTTCTCATGTACATTTCTATCAATCTAGGCGAAGAGGCCCTTACTCTAGGACGCCCATCTCCTTGAGCACCGGGGTCAGCTTTTCCTCGATTTCCTTCTTATCGACAAGACGCTTGAGGAACACGCAGGGAAGACCGGTGTTGTAGCTTTCGATCTGCGTCTTGAAGTTCTCGGCAGCGACGATCATGTCGAAGCCCTTAGAGGCGCCCGCGGCGCTGGAAACGCTGTCGTGGTCCATCTTGCACTGGACCCCGAGCTTCTTCATGACCTGCTCAATAGCCATCTGGCAGGCAAAGCTGCTTCCAAGACCATTGCCGCAGCAGCACAAAATCTTGACCATGTTCATTTCCTTTCCTTTGGGGGCACGTGCCCCACCTCGGGGTAGATGCGGGCAAACACATAGGCTCGCCCGCACCAAGCGACACTGTTTTATGCCGCCGCACCCGTAAATGCCTGATAAATCTCGTCGGCATCATCAGAAGCGACGATCTGCGCAATCTTGTCCTCATCCATAAAGATGCCAGCAAGTACCTGCATAGCCTCAATATGTGAATTGGAATCCTCTGCCGCAAGTGCGACCAAAAGACGAACATCGAAGCTGTCTTCCGAGAACCTAACGGGCTTCTTCAGAACCGTCACGGCAAGCTGACCTTTAATGCAGCCATCCTCGGGGCGACCGTGAATCAGCGCGACGTCTTCGGTGAGCACATAGTAGGGACCCATCTCGTTGGTGGCGCGGATAATCTCATCCGCATAGCGATCCTCGACGTAGCCGCCCTCGTTGAGCGGAGCGATGGCGAGCCTGATCGCGTCCTGCCAGGAATCGACAGAATCGGCAAGGCGAACGTTTTCGCGCTTGAGCATCTCCGTAATCTGCATCGGTGCGCCTCGTCCCTAAGCGACGATATTCTTGAAGAGGCTGATGCGATGCTCGACAACCTCTTCGACGGCCTTCTGAGCAGGCATAACCATGTTGCGGTTGGAGGCGTTCTCCTTGAGCTCGTCATAGCACTGCTTGGAGGTCTTGTTCCAGTTGACGAGCAGATCGGTACCAACATTGAACTTACGGATACCCAGGTCGATGACGTGACGAACGTCCTCGTCCTTAACACCGGTGCCACCATGGATGACCAGGGGGAAGCCGTTCACGGCATCGCGGATCTTCTCGAGCTGATCGAAGGAGATGTTGGTCTTGGACTTGTACTGACCATGGTTGGTGCCGATAGCGACGGCAAGGGCGTCGATGCCGGTCTTCTCGATGAACTCAACAGCCTGCTCGGGATCGGTATAGCGCACGTCGGCATCGGCGACGGCGACGCCATCCTCGGTACCGCCGACGGTACCGAGCTCGGCCTCAACGGAAGCGCCGTGGGCCTGAGCCATCTCGACGATGCGCTTGGTACCAAGGATGTTCTCCTTGAAGGGAAGCGCGGAGCCGTCAAACATTACCGAGCTATAACCGGCCTCGAGAGCCTTGCGAATCTCGTCGAAGTTCTTGGCGTGGTCGAGGTGGAGAACAACGTTGACACCGTACTCCTCGGCCATGGACTTGCACACAGCAACCAGGTTGCGATGACCAACGTAGCTGGCGGTGCCCTCGGAGGTCTGGATGATCACGGGGGTGTGCAGGCGAGCCGCGACGCGAATAATCGACGGGCACATCTCAAGGTTATGGGTGTTGAAAGCACCAACGGCCATGTTGAGCTGGTTAGCCTCTGCCAGGACTTCGCGCAAGGTTACGTACATAGTGTTTGCCTCCTGTTGTCTCCACTGGATGTATCAAGTGGCGACCGCACAGGGGGTGCCGGCCGCCGTTCTTGATCGACAACTAGGTTATCACAAACGTCCGTATATTCGGATGTCCGTATGATATTTCGTTTGAAATGTTCCGATTTGACCGTTCACCTGAATTTTTCGACCGTTTACCCGTTAAAAAGGCGCCCGCAACCCATGCGGACGCCCTGGTCCGTCAGCCGCTCTCAACCAAAACGGAGTGCAAGCTCAACTGGCTCGACCCCACCTCGATCTAGCCATACGTCAAATATGAGGCAAATGAATCGGTAGCGTTTGTCCCAAATCTTGAGTATTTGTTCGGCAGAACGGCCCCTGCCGGCTCCTGCTAGACTGGTAGATTCCCAACCGTCCATCCAGGAGCCTCAATGTCGCGCAAGTCCGCTTACAAGCAAGTGCTTTCCATCGGCACCGCCGTGGTGCTGGGGTTTGCGCTGTTCACAGGGTCGCTCGACGGAGCGCCCAAGCTGTTGTCGCCGCAAAGCGATGAGCAGGCAGCGGCTCTGGCCGAAAAACAAAGCGAGAGTCCCAGCCGCACCGACGACGAGGCAGACCTGGTCGCTCGACTCGAATCGGGAACAGCGAGCTCCTCGGTCTCTCAAAATAGCCAAGACTCTGGCGATGACTCAGATTCCGCCGCGAGCGACACCGATGACGACGCCTCCGCGGACAGTGCCGCCACCCCTATCGACGAGGTCGAAAACCCCGATCTCGACCGCGCCCGCGGCGTATATCTCAGCAGCATTCCCGACTACGCCGGCAACCCCTACGTTGCCCTTCGCGCCGACAGCACGCACGCGCTCGGCACGCCATCATTCACACTCGATGAATACGAACGCGCTGCAGAAGAGGGCTGCTTTAAAAAGTTCTCCAAGCTCGACAGCTTGGGCCGCACCCGCAAAGCGCTCGCCTGCGTGGGCCCCGAATCGCTCGGTCAGGGCAAACGCGGCGATATCTCGCGTATCCACCCCGCCGGATGGCACCAGCAGCGCTACGACTTTATTCCGGGCCAGAGCCTCTACAATCGCTGCCACCTTGTCGCCTGGTCGCTCTGCGGCGAAAACGCCAACCGCAAGAATCTCCTCACCGGCACGCGCTATCTCAACGAGACGGGCATGCTGCCGTTTGAGGAGCAGATTCTCAACTATATTCGCGATACGGGTAACCATGTGCTCTACCGCGTCACGCCCATGTATAACGAAGAGGAACTTGTCTGCCGTGGCGTGCGCCTTGAGGCGCAATCGGTCGAGGACCACGGCAAGACCCTCTGCTTCCACGTATATTGCTACAACCTGCAGCCGCATGTGCAGATCGACTACGCCACCGGCCGCAACCAGGCATCCGGAGACTAGTGCCGACCGCGCCGCCCGTAACCAAAAAATGATCCGTTTTCCTCCGTCCCCAAGGGATCAAATAAGGCCGCCTCGGTTACCCAGGGCGGCCTTTTCGTCAGCACCTACATTGCAGACAAAACCACACGTTATTTGGCGCGGCCCTCCTCATAGCGCTCGACCAGCTTGGCCTGAACGTCATAAGGCACCTGCTCATAGCCCGCCGGCTTCATGGTAAAGTCGCCCGTGCCGCGCGTGATAGAGCGCAGACGCGTCGAGTAATCCGTCAGCTCGGCGAGAGGCGCCTGGGCAATGACCACGGTGTCGCCGCGCTCATCGGTCTCCATGCCCGTCACGCGACCACGCGAGGCCGAGATGTCGCCCATCACGGCGCCGGCGTAGCTCTCGGGGATAGTCACCGTGATTTCCTCGATGGGCTCCAGCACCACCGGGTCGGCATCGGCGCATGCCTTGCGCAGGCCGATGCGAGCCGCCGCGCGGAACGCCATCTCGTTGGAGTCGACGCTGTGATACGAACCGTCGTACACAGCCACGCGAATGCCCGTAAGCGGGTAGCCGGCAATGATGCCGTCCTTCATGGTCTCCTGAACGCCCTTGTCCACGGCGGGAATGAGCGAACGCGGAATGCGACCGCCCACGACCTCGTCTACAAACTCATAGCCATCGCTCGTGCCGTCGGGCCCAATGAGTGGCTCAACGCGCAGCCAGCAGTCGCCATACTGACCGGCACCGCCAGTCTGCTTCTTGTGGCGACCCTGGGCACTTGCCGTGCGGCGAATGGTCTCGCGATACGGAATACGGATCGGCACGCTCTTGGCCACGACCTTGGTGCGATCCTCAAGGCGATTGAGCAGGACCGAAACCTGCGCCTCACCCACGGCGGAGATGATAGTCTGGCCGGTCTCCTCGTCACGATCGATGCTCATGGTCGGATCGGCCTTGCACGCCTTCTCGATAAACGTGTATAGCTTCTCCTCGTCACCGCGGTTCTCGGCCTCGATGGCGATGCGGTACTGCGAGTTGGGGAACTTAAACGCCGCAGCCTCGACCTTGCCGGTAATCGAGAGTGTATCGCCCGTCTCGGCCGCCAGCTTGGGCGCCACGATGATATCGCCGGCATAAGCATGACCGACCTCGGTCATGTCACGGCCGCACATCACATACAGGTGGGCCAGACGCTCACCCTTGCGCGTGCGCGCATTGACCAGCTCAAGGCCCGGCTCAAGCGTACCCGTCAGCACCTTGATAAAGCTGATGCGACCCTGTTGCGGATCGGCCAAGGTCTTAAACACAAATGCCACCGGGCGGTCATCGTCACTCGAGATCTTAAGCGAATCGCCGTCGATGAGCGGCATCTCGCCGTAGTCCGTCGGCGCCGGGAAGTACGTGGCGATATCGTCCATCAGCGAGTTGACGCCCTGCTCTTTAATGCAATCGCCCGCAAAGACCGGCACAAAGATGCGCTCGGCGATCGCCTTCGACAGCAGGCCTTCAAGCTCCTCCTGCGTCAGTGTCTCCTCGCCTTCCAAGTACTTCATCATCAGTTCGTCGTCAGCCTCGGCCACCAGCTCGCACAGATGGTCATGGGCTTCCTCGGCCTGGGCACGATACTCCTCGGGAATCTCCGACTCAACGGCTTCAGTGCCGTTGCAATGGCGTGCCTTCATGCGCACCAGGTCGATGATGCCGTCGAAGTCCTCGCCCTCGCCCCAGGGAAGGGTCACGGCGCCCAGGCGCATACCAAAGCGCTCCTGCAGCAGATTCATCGTGGTCGCAAAGCTGGCCTCAGAGCGCGACAGGCGGTTTACGAACACCGCACGCGCCAGACGCAGGTCCTCGGCGGCATACCAGAGCTTAACCGTCGTAGGCTGTGGGCCGGCCTCGGCATCGACCACAAACAGAGCCGTCTCGCAGACGCTCATCGCGGCAAAGGCGTCGCCGATAAAATCGGGATAGCACGGGGCATCGAGCACATTGATGCGCGCGCCCTTCCAGTCGATCGGCGCAATGGTCGTCGAGATGGAAAATGCACGCTTGACCTCCTCGGGGTCATAGTCGAGCGTGGGCTTGGTGCCGTCGTGGCCGCCCAGGCGGGCGGTCTTGCCGGAAAGGTGGAGCATGGCCTCGGCGAGTGAAGTCTTGCCCACCCCGCCTTGGCCTACGAGCACCACGTTCCTTACATTACCGGTCTTGGGAGCACCCATGATGACCTCCTTGCAGGGCTGCGCGCAATGCGCGACGCCAACGGGGAGAGTTCGCGGTCGGTGCCGTCCCGGGAGCAGCATGGTCGGCAGCCGAGCCGACTCACCCTCCAAATGTCCTATGCCACCACCCTACCCTCACGGGCGACCGTCCATGCACACCTTTCGGCACACGTATGAATACAGGCGGCGAGAGGAAGGAGAACGTATACGAGGCAATTATTGGACCCCGCCGATGCAAATTAAAGTGCCGCCGCAGGCCGTAAAACCTGCGGCGGCTTCGCCTCAATCAATAGTTGAGTAAAAAGCTGAGCCTACCCCTCGATACGACTCAAGAACTCACGGGTACGTTGCTCACGAGGGTGATCGATAACCTGCTCGGCAGGGCCCTCCTCGACAATGCGACCTCCGTCCATAAAGACAACGCGGTCGGCAACATCGCGCGCAAACTGCATCGCGTGGGTCACGATCACCATCGTCATATTCTGCGCGGCAAGGTCTTTAATGACACGCAGCACCTCGGCCGTTAGCTCGGGATCGAGCGCCGAAGTCGGCTCGTCAAAGAACAAGATCTCCGGGTCGAGCGCCAAGGCGCGGGCGATACTCACACGCTGTTGCTGACCACCCGAAAGCTCACATGGCACCTTGTTCTCGTTGCCCGTAAGCCCCATCTGCGCGATCAACTCACGCGCACGTGCTTCGGCCTGCTCGCACGGACGCTTGAGTACGCGAATCGGAGCATCGGTGATGTTTTTCATCACCGTATAGTGCGGAAACAGATTGTAGTTCTGAAACACCAGGCCAAATCGCGAACGCGCCCGCTTGGGCACGTCGCCTTTCGCATATACCGCACCCGACCCCGCGTCCGTCGCAACGGCAAGGTCGCCAAACGAGAGCGAGCCTCCGTCAAGTGTCTCGAGCAGTGTGGCGCAGCGCAGAAGTGTGGACTTACCGCCGCCTGAAGGCCCGATAATCGCTACGACCTCGCCACGCTTTACCTCGAGCGAGATATCCTTGAGCACCTCATTGCCACCAAACGCCTTACGCGCGTTCGATATTTTCATTACCGAATTAATCATGGTAGTAATCCAATTTTGTCTCGGCGGCGCCCAGCAGCATCTCGACGACGAAGTTAAAGACCCAGTAAATCAGCGCCGCGATCGCAAACGGCACCATGCTCACCTGCGAGGCGACCAGCGCCTTAGCCGTCGAGAACATCTCCCCCACGCCGATGGCAAACGCCAGCGACGTGTCCTTGACCAGCGTGATGATCTCGTTGCCCATCGCCGGCAAAATGCGCTTGGCGACCTGCGGCATCACGATATACAGAAACGTCTGCATGCGCGAATAGCCCAGCACCTCGGCTGCCTCGTATTGACCGCGCGGAATGGACTGCAGGCCCGAGCGATAGATTTCGGCAAAGTAGCCGGCGTAGTTGATGATGAACGCCACAACGCACGCCGTCCACTTGGAATCGGGCGTGAGTGAAATGCCAAACACGTAATACGGGGCAAAGTAGATGGCAAACATCTGCAGCATGAGCGGCGTACCGCGCATGACCGAAATGTAGATGCGCGCAATCCAGCGAAGCGGCGCGACCTTGCTCATGCGCATGAACGCCACGGGGATTCCCAGGGGAATCGACCCGAGCAGCGTCAGCACAAACAGCTGCAAACTGACCAAGAATCCCTGGCCAAGCATCTGCATCATGACTTGGATAGACATTATTTCAAAACCCAGTTGTCGAAGGATAGACCGTAATCTGCATATTTATCACAGAGGTCCTTGACCGTGCCGTCCTCATAGAGTGCCTTGAGCGACTCGGTCACGGCATCGGCCGACTTGGTGTCGCCCTTCTTAAAGCCGACGGCGTAGTGCTCGCTGGACAGCGGCTCATCAAGCTGCGTATAGGCATCGGGCTTGGCGGCAAGCTGATACTGGGCAATCGAAAGGTCGCAAGCCACGGCATCGACCGCGCCGCTCTCGAGCTGCATAAAGGCCGTGTTGTACTCGCCGATGGTGTCGAGCGTGGCAAACGTCGCCGCCAGATCCTTCTGGTCACCCTCGAGCACGTCCTGAGCAGCGGAATCGGTCTGGGTGATCACCGTCTTGCCAGCAAGATCGTCCCAGCTTTTGATGTCCGCGTCCTTCTTGACCACCAGTACCTGCTCGTTGAGCATATACGGCTCGGAGAACGTGTAGTCTTCCTCGCGGCCCTCCATGGTAAAGCCGTTCCAGATGCAATTGATGGCGCCCGAGTTGAGCAGCGTGTCCTTAGCGTCCCAGTCGATGGCCTCGTATTTGACCTCCCAGCCCTGCTTATCGGCAACGGCCTTGGCCAGATCGAGATCAAAGCCGGTGTACTCGCCGTCGTCGCCCACAAAGCCGTACGGAGGATAGGACTTATCAAAACCCACCACGAGCTTCTTGGACTCCGCAGCGCCCTTCACATCCCTGGCCGCGGCAGAGCCAGCAGCGGAGCCTTTGCCAGCACCACCGCCGCAGCCGACAAGACCAAGGCCAAGCACCGTGGCGAGCGAGCCGGCTAGACCAACAAACTGACGACGAGACATATCGGTATTCATGGTATTCCCCCTTGGTGGCACTTTAGTTAAGTAAAGTGAGTCATGTAACGTTCAGAATCATACACTCTACCTTGATAAAGTACAAGGGAGGGTTTGCCCGGCGTGGGCGGGGAGCGGCGCGTAATTAAGTTTCCTGCTCTACAGTCCTGCGCAAGACGGAAAGCACATTAAGTGCTTTCCTTTGCGTGCGGAACTCGCGATAAACTTAATTACGCGCCGCTCCCCGCCCACGCCGGGCAAACATCGTTGGACTTATCACTGACATGAAATGGGCGCTTGCATATCGTCTGCTAACTTGTCACGGTACAATGCTTTCAGATTTCAATTTGTAAATTAGTGGGGTTAATTCATGGCAGAATCTCGTGCGGAGCGTAGGGCTCGTCGTGCTTTGGTGGAAGCGGCTGAGGGGTCAAAGGAGGAGAAATCTCCTACGAAATCCAAGTCTTCTAAAGCTGCAAAAAGCAAATCGGCCAAGGGCAAGGCTAAGGCCAAGTGTCCCGGCTCTCGTCGGAGCGAGGACAAGGCATCTCAGACTCGCTCCAAGCGCTCGCATAAAGATCAGGTTTCGTCTGCGCGTAAGGCTGTGGATCCCAAGTCTCCCTGTTCCATCATGAAAGCCTGCGGTGGGTGCACGGCGCTCAATCGTCCTTATAAAAAGCAGCTGGCGGCCAAGCAGACTGCTATGGAGGAGCTTTTTGCCGCTCTTTGCGAGCGCGAGGGTATTAGCGTCGACCCCATTCGCGGTATGGGAGTCACCCTGGGCGACCCGGGCAAATATCCTGCTCCGCGTGGTTTTCGTCATAAGGCCGCCACTCCCTTTGCCCCCGGCAAAGAGGGCGCTGTCCGCTGCGGCTTTTTTGAACGTGGCACGCACAGAATCGTTGCTGTTCCTGAATGCCCCGTCGAGGCACCGGGCGCCCGACAGATTCTTAACGGCATCGCGCGTGAGGCCGAGCGCCTGCACATTCCCGCCTTTAACGAGGACAAGCACCTGGGCTTGCTTCGCTATGCCGTCGTCCGCTGCGGTTGGCGTACCGACCAGGTCATGGTTACGCTCGTGACCGCCCAGCGTGACTTACCGCATGCGCAAGAGTTCTTTGAGGCCGTCGCGGCGCTCGATCCGCGCATCGTCACCGTCGCCCAAAACATCAACGGGCGCCCTGGCAACGCCATCCTCGGTGAGGAAACCCGTATCGTTTATGGCGCCGAATGCATGCGCGACCAGCTACTCGGCTGCGAGTTCGACATCTCCCCTACCGCGTTCTACCAGACCAACCCGCAGCAGACCGAATTGCTCTATCAGCTCGCTATCGACGGCATGGACCTGCGCCAGGGCGATGTGCTTATGGATGCCTACTGCGGCAGCGGCACCATCGGTCTTTGCGCAGCTAAAGATGCCCAGAGTAAGGGCATCGGCATCATGCTGCTCGGCGTGGAGCGCAACCCGGCGGGCATTGCCGACGCGCGCCGCAATGCCGAGCTCAACGGTCTTACCCGCAGCGCCTGGTTTATGGCCGACGATGCCACCGATTACATCCTAGATGCCGCCGACAACAACGAGCGCGTCGACGTCCTTTCCATCGACCCGCCGCGCGCCGGCTCCACCCCCGAGTTCCTCGAAGCTGCCTGCGCACTTAAGCCGCGCCGCATCACCTATATCAGCTGCAACCCCGTGACCCAAGAGCGCGACCTGCACCAGCTCCTCGACGGAGGCTATCGCCTGCTCAAGATCACGCCCGTCGACATGTTCCCCCACACCGACCACACCGAAACCGTAGCGGTCCTCGAACGCCGCTAATTGTCCGGCACAAGAAAGGGGGCGGCCCGCCTGGACCGCCCCCTTCGCTTGGTTTATAAACTCAGCTACATCCCCTTGCGCAGGTCGCACACGCCGGCTGCAGCCATCTCGCGCAGCAGCGTCTCGCGGTCGCGCGTCACGATCAGGTCCAGCGGGAAGTGAATCTCGTCGAGCATCTTACGCGCCTGGTCGAGCTTGCCAATCGTCATGCCAATATGTGCATCAGTCGAGACGCCAATTCCCACGCCCAGTTCGGCGCAGCGCTCGGCGATCTTGCGGCATACGTTCCAATGCTCGGCATCCGTGCCATGCTCAAGACTGTGGTTGTTGATCTCGATGATCTTGTGCTTGGCCTTGGCCGCCAACAGCACCTCATCGATATCAAAGGGAACACCGGCGCGACCCGCGTGGCCCAGCATGAACACCTTGGGGTGCTCCAGGGCATTGATATACATCTCGGTCGTCTGGGCCAGCGTCGCGCCTTCAGCGAGCTGCGGATTATGCACGCTTGCCACCAAATAATCCAAATTGCGCGTAACCAAATCGAACAGCGAATGCGGGCGGCTGTACGAATCGCCGGCGATATTGAGCGTGACAGGAGTGTCCTCGCCAAACAGGCTTCCGTCCAGTGAAACGATATCGGCCTCGGCACCACGCAGCACCAGCACGCCGCTCCAAATGCGCGGCCAGATATTCTGGTTGATAAAGAACTGATAACTGCGCAGGTCATTAGGGCAAGCCGTAACCATAGAGCTCAGATGGTCGGCAGATCCGAGCACCTGCAGACCACGCTCTGCCGCCCAGTACACATTCTCCTCAATGGTCGAATATGCATGCTCAGAGAACATCGTATGGGTGTGAATGTCACAAGAAAGCAGGTAGGGCATCGGGTCTCCTTATCTGGCATGGCCGTCGCTTATATTCATTGTACGCATAGCCTTCGATAGTCGTAAAACCACTCCATCCCAACGACACAACGTCCATGACAACGGGGTCCGGCTTAACACCAAACCCCGTTTCACGTAAAACATTGCAGGCAGAGCGCTTTACTTTTAACGATACTCGTCCGCCAACCGTTTCCAAGCGGGTAGCGAATTGACAATCGTTTCGTAACTCACGCAATAACCCAGGCGGAACCAACCCGGCATACCAAAGCTGTCCGAGGGAACCGCAAGCAGCTCATACTTCTTTGCGCGCTCGCAAAACGCATTCGCATCGGGTTCGAGCGCCTTCACCCACAGGTAGAAAGCACCGTCCGGCTCAACGTAGGTGTAGCCGTACTCCGCCAATGCGTCGGTGAGCGCCGTGCGGTTGCGAGCATAGGCCTCGATATCGCTCGGCTCATCGATACAATCGATAATCACGCGCTGGAAGAGCGCCGGTGCGCATACAAAACCCAGCGTACGGGCAGCACCTGCAACAGCCGGCATCAGACGCGCAGCCTGCGGATTGGTGTTGGGAACCAAGATCCAACCCACGCGCTCACCAGGCAGCGACAGCGACTTAGAATACGAGTAGCACACCACGGTGTTCTCGTAGATCGAGGGCACCCAGGGCACCTCGGCACCGTACACGATCTCGCGGTACGGCTCATCCGAGATGAGCATAATCGGATTCTCGGGATCGCGTTTGGCGTTGACCTCGCGCAAAACACTGGCCAGTCGCGTCAGCGTGTCGCGCGTATACACGGCACCGGTCGGGTTGTTGGGCGAATCGATAATGACAGCCGCCGTCTTATCGCTGATCGCCTTGAGTACGTTGTCCACGCTCAGCTGGAACGTGTCTTCATCGGCAGGCGCCTCAACACACGTACAGCCGGCCTTCTCAATCCAAACGCGATACTCCGGAAAGTACGGGGCGATAACAATAACCTCGTCGCCCGGGTTCGTAACGGCGTTGAGCGTGCAGGTGAGCGAGGCCGCAGCACCCACCGTCATAAAGACGTCCTTGCCCTCATAGCTCGTGCCAAAGCGGCGGTTGAGCGATTCGGCGACGGCTGCTCGACATTGCGGCAGGCCCGGCGCGGGAGTGTAGCCGTGCAGCTGGTCACTCGGCAGCTCCAAGGCCTTCTTAATGGACTCAGCCACAGCAGCGGGCGCCGGAACGCTCGGGTTGCCCAGCGAAAAATCGAATACGTTCTCCGCACCGATCTGTGCCTTGCGCTCAAGACCATAGCTAAAAATCTCACGGATGATGGAGCTTTCCGCACCGCGAGCATACATAGTTTCGTTGATCATCTGTTCCCCTTTCGCATAGGCGCTATTGTACGCTTTAGCCGAGCAAAGTGCCGTAGCAATGTTGATTGGGGACAGACTTAAATGCGTGAAAACGCTCATTTAAGTCTGTCCCCAATCAACAGATGGCCCCATATCGCTCAAAAGAAAAAGCCTCCGCAGGTTTCCCCGCGGAGGCTTTCGTTAGAAGGACTATTTGTCGACGTCGGTGCCGGCACCGGTATCGACGGCACGATCATCGCCGGCATCATCAGATGTGACTTCGGCATCCTCCTGCATGGCCGCCTGCGCAAAAGCCGCGGCATCAGCCGCCAGCTCCTCCTCGCTCATACGAGGCGCGCGCTTCTTGGTCGGCATGCCGGCCGCCTTGGCATTGCGCTCCTCCTTGGCCGCCAGGATATCGCCCTCGCGTTCAAGGTAGGCATCCCACTCGTTGTCGAGCAGGGCGTTCACGGCGTCGCCCTCGACGGTCTCGCGCTCAAGCAGCACCTTCGCCATCAGATCAAGCTGATCGCGACGGGCATCCAAAATCTCGACCGCGCGGCGATGGGCCTCACGCATGATGCGCTGAACCTCGATATCGATGCGGCGCGCCATCTCCTCGGAGTAATCCTGGTGATCGGCGTAATCGCGACCAAGGAACACCTGATGCTGCGCCTCGCCAAACACTTGCGTGCCCAGCTCCTCGCTCATGCCCAGACGCGTAACCATCTCGCGCGCCATCTTGGTCGCGCGCTCCAGGTCGTTGCTCGCGCCCGACGTGATGTCATCGCACATGAGCTCCTCGGCAACGCGGCCGCCCAAGAACACGGCAAGCTCGTCGAGCATCTCGTTCTTGGTCTTGAGGAAGTGATCCTCCTGCGGAAGCTGCAACGTGTAGCCCAGAGCCTGGCCGCGGCTGACAATCGAAATCTTATGAACCGGATCGGAGTGCTCCAAGATGTGACCCACCAGAGCATGGCCGCTCTCGTGGTAAGCAATCGTGGTGCGCTCGGCTTCGGTCATCACGCGACCCTTGCGTTGCGGTCCGGCAATCACGCGCTCCATCGACTCCTCGACCTCGTCCATCGAAATCACGGAACGATGGCGGCGAGCGGCCAGCAGCGCGGACTCGTTGAGCAGGTTTGCCAGATCGGCACCGGTAAAGCCAACGGTCATCTGGGCGAGCTTCTCAAACTTCACGTCCTCGTCCATCGGCTTGTTCTCGGCATGCACGCGCAAGATCTGCTCGCGGCCCTTTACGTCCGGGCGGTCGACCGTGACCTGGCGGTCAAAACGACCGGGGCGCAGCAATGCCGGGTCCAGAATATCGGGACGGTTGGTTGCGGCGATCAGGATGACCGACTCGCTTTCCTCAAAACCGTCCATCTCGACCAGCAGCTGGTTGAGCGTCTGCTCGCGCTCGTCGTGACCGCCGCCCAGACCAGCTCCGCGTTGACGTCCCACGGCATCGATCTCGTCAATAAAGATGATCGACGGAGCCTGAGACTTGGCCTCCTTAAAGAGGTCGCGCACGCGGCTGGCGCCGACGCCCACGAACATCTCGACAAAGTCAGAACCCGAGATGCTAAAGAACGGCACGCCCGCCTCGCCGGCAACGGCCTTAGCCAGCAACGTCTTACCGGTACCCGGAGGGCCCACCAGCAAAACGCCACGCGGAATCTTGGCACCCAGTTTGCGATAGCGGTCCGGATCGCTTAGGCAGTCGCGAATCTCCTCGAGCTCCTCGACTGCCTCGTCCACGCCGGCAACGTCTTCAAACTTGACCTTGGGGCGCGTGGCCTCGTTGGTCTTGGCGTTGGTCTTGCCAAACTGCATGTTCCTGTTGTTGGCGCCCATCATCTGGCGCATAAAGTAGAACATGATGGCGATCAGGGCAATCGTCGGAAGCACGCTCATCGCCAAGTCGCCCCAAAAATCAGGGTCATTGGTGTTGACGATGTACTTGGTATCGGGGTGCTCCGCCATGAGCTCGGCAAGCGAATCGGAGCCGACATAGGTCGAGGAGAAGCTCTTGAGCTCGCTCGTATCGCCCTTGTCCTTCTTCGTCTTCCAGTAATGACCCGTCACGCTTCCGTCTTGAACCGTATAGGTCAAATCTTCGACGCGATCCTGCTTAATGGCGCTGACCATCTCGCTCGTCGCGAGCTTAACGGTATTGCTGGAGTTGGCAAAGCCGGAACCCATATTAAAGAAGGCATAACCCAGAAGCGCGCAAGCCAAAAGAAAATACAGCCAGCCCGTACGCGTGGGCTTCTTGCCTCCGGGCATCCCCGGAATCTTTGGGTCCCGGGGAGTCTGGGAATTGTTGTCGTTACGGTCGTCGGGCATCTTACGAATAAACCTCCGGTTTCAAAATGCCCAGATACGGAAGGTTGCGATAGCGCTCGGCATAATCGAGGCCGTAGCCCACCACAAAGGCATCGGGGCAATGGGTTCCAACATACTTGGGCGTGATGGCCGAGGTACGGTCCTCAACGTCCTTCCACAGGAAGGCAGCGACCTCCAGCGAGGCAGGCTTGCGGCTCTCGAGGTTCTTCATCAGGTACTTGAGGGTCAGACCCGAGTCCAAAATGTCCTCGACGATCAGCACGTCGCGACCACGGATGTCGATATCCAGGTCCTTAATGATACGCACGATGCCCGAAGACTTCACACCGTCGCCATAGCTCGAAACAGCCATGAAATCGATGTTGGTCGGCAGTTCGATCTTGCGCATCAGATCGCCCATAAAGACAACAGCGCCGCGCAGAACCGCAATCAGCACCAGATCCTTACCCGCGTAGTCGCGCGTAATCTCCTCGCCCAGGCGAGAAACGATACCGTCGATATCCTCCTGCGTAAACAGAACCTTCTCGATATCCGGATGTTGAGAAGCCATGACAACCCTTTCTTGTGCTTAATCGCCCACACACCGCCGTATGGACGCGAATTACACATTCTAGCAGCGCACGGGGTATATTTTCCAGCCCGCGCACTATCAGCGCGGGAATACCGTCAACGCCGCACAGAACAGCTGGCGCGAGGGGCTAATCCGCATCAACCACGCGAAGCAGATAGGCCACACGCGTCGCCGCCGTGCACTTAAAGCGTTCGTCCGCGCGAACTCCGACGACCCACACCACGGCACCTCCCGGCGCCGTCCTCACCATGGGCACGCCGGCGCGCTCGGAAACGGGAATGCGGGCCTCGCCTAGCAAGTCGGATACCTTCTTGCTTCGGCCACTCATCCCTAACGGGCACATCACGTCTCCCGGTGCGGGACCGTCCACCCACAGGCGCGCCGATCGCGCCTCGGCAGGGATCTCGCCACGTGAGCCCGCCAGAATCCGCTCACTATCGCTGTCGGCAAAACCCAGGGCAGCCGCGTCTACCAAAGCTGTCACTTCCCCGGCAGCCGCAAGCTCACGGGCGCGGCGCACGATATCGCATCCCGGCTCAACGGCCATCGGCTCTGCAACCAGCATGCGTCCCCCGCCCAACGGCAAACGACCAGGCACGGTAACCCAGTCCGCGACCAGGCCCTCACGAGCCGCCGGCGCCTTAAACGCCAGCATGCCAAACTCTACGCGTGCGTCAATCCCCGCCGGAAGCGTGACCGAGCCGGTGCCCTCGGCAACGCAGGAAAGAACTCGCTCCACATGCCGCATCTCCGGACGAGCATCCGGATCGATACGTTTGATCGCCAGCCTCACGATACGCCGCGCGATTACCACCTCGGCCGCAGCAAGGCGTCTGGCATCGAGCACCAGCGCGCCCGCCGCCTCTTTTCGCAAACAGTTTCGAAACGCCTGTGCCGACAGCTGGGATAGAAACGCATCTTCATCACCCAAGATCTCACAGGCGGCGCCAATCGTCTTGCACACGCTCGCATTTCGCTGCGCCACCACTGGCATTACCCGATGACGCACGTAGTTTCGCAGATACGAGACGTCCTCGTTGCTCTCGTCTTCACACCACGGCTGTCCATGTACCTGTAGATAGCCCACGAGCTCGCCATGAGTTAGGTCGAGCAAGGGACGCACCACGATATTCCTTCGGCGGGGAATACTCGAAAGCCCAGCTGGGCCCGACCCCTTAATAGCGTTCATCAAAAATGTTTCCGCGCGGTCCGAAGAGGTATGGGCAGTACAGATGCGCGCCGCCGTTCTCGGCGCCCCCGTCTTGGCGCAAAGCTCGCGTACATACCTTCGCGCCGCGGCATAGCGCACCTCGCGCGCCGCTGCCTCGATATTTCCCGACTCCCCATCAAAATAAGCGTGCTCCACACACAGCGGTAAACCATATTGCGCGCAAAGCCCGCGCACAAAGGCCTCATCGCCGTCGGACGCCTCGCCTCGCAGATGGTGATTTACATGAAGCACATGCAGGCGCTCGCGAGCAATGGGGGCAACGCCGCGTCCATCTTGGATATCCAGCTTTGATGTACACGCCATAAGAAGCAGTGCCGTCGAGTCCGCACCGCCTGATACCATGAGTACCACAGGAGCAGCCTGCTGCCTCGTCCGGGTCTCATCGACTGCCCCAGGCGCGGCATGGTGTCCGTAATGCTGTGATACCGTTGGCATTCGCTTCCTCCTCTATTCGTCCGCACCCATTGTATCCTTTGGAATCTTATGTCTCGCCTGCACCTTCATATCCTCGGTAGTGGCTCTAAAGGCAACTGCGCACTCATCGAGGGCCCGCAAGGGCTCATTATGGTCGATGGCGGACTGTCTCGCCGCGAAACGCTCAAACGCATGGCGGAGCTCGGCCTTTCGGCAGACGATGTGTCCGCCCTTGTTGTCACCCATGAGCACAACGACCACATTAAGGGGCTTGAGGTGTGGTGCAAGCATTGGAATGGCCCGGTCTTTTCAAGTAGAGGCACACTCACATCAAAAGAAAGCCTCGCGCATCTGCCTGTTGAGGAATTTGACCCAGGTGACACCCTCTCTATTGCCGGAGTCCACATTCAGACGTATTCGACATCCCACGACGTCGTCAATCCCGTCGGCTACCGGTTTGACGCTCAGGGTGATTCCGTTGGCTTTGCCACCGACACCGGCGAGTTGTCGAAGCATGCCATCGATACGCTCAAGGACTGTCGCATTCTCGCACTCGAAAGCAACCACGATATAGCCATGCTGCGCCAAGGAGACTATCCACGCTTTCTTCAGGAACGCATCCTGTCTGCAAAAGGGCATCTCTCCAACGATCAGGCCGCCGAAGCCGCACGCGCGCTGGTAACCGATCGCACCGAGCAGCTTATCGCGATGCACATTAGCCAAGACAACAATCGCCCAAGCCTGACCGTCAAAAGCTACGCAAACTCCCTCGGCGCAACACTCGACAACGAGCTTGGCAGCACCGCCACCCGCGTTGAGGGCCCGCATAAACTCACGATACGTCCAGCAGGGCAATATCGGCCCATGACCATTCAGTAGGCCGTCTCACATAGAAAAGGGGGCCGGGAATCACTTCCCAGCCCCCTTAACGCAGGCACCGATGTTAATAGCCGATAGCCTTAGTCGATGGAAATCTTCGTAACGTTCTTCTTCTCGACAATCTTAGGAACCGTAACGGTAAGGATGCCGTCAGCGTACTTTGCAGAAAGGCCCTCGCTCGAAGCATCCTTCAGGTACACACCGCGCGTCGCGCTGTACGAGCTAAACTCCTTCTGCAGGAAGTTCTTGCCCTCGTTCTCTTCGCTCTCCTCGACATTCACGCTAATGGAAAGACGACCCTCATTGAGCTCAACGTCGATGTCATCCTTAGCGACGCCAGTCAAATAAGCCTTGACCTCATACCCGTCGCCCTTGTCCTCAACATCGACAGGAAAAGCCTTAGAGGCAATCGAATTGTTTGCCAGATCGGTCATATCATCGAAGAGATCAAACAACGAGCTAGCAGAGGGACGAACACCAAAGACCGAACGATAAGGAACCATGCTTGCCATGACTACCACTCCTTTTAGGGACTGCCGAGCCATCTTCCAGGTGGCAGGGACTTCGTTTGACGCTCTAATATATGCCCAACGATTATGTATATATACATTTTGCTATAAAGTTTTTTAAGTCTCTATCTATAAGCATATCTAAGTCTGGGCGACTAAGGTTTTAACGAAATTAAGGTTCTTTGAACCGTGCCTTAAATACCATATACGCGCCTGTCAAAACGAGGCAAGGGCTTACAATAGGCGCATACACGTTGTTAATGGCAACCTAAGGGCATCATGGACGATCAGACCACCGACAATTCGTATGAGCCGCTGCAGAACGATAGTTCTGCTTATTCACAGCCTAGACGCTACCATCGTCCCCATATTTCCCAAGATCCTATTGACGATGCGGAACCTGAATATGTAACTCGCAATCGCTATCAAACCCTTGAAGAATCTCAATCAGGTCGCAGACACATGGGTGTCGCCTCGAGCGATCCGGTGTATCTAAAGGATGCCCCCTTATCCAAAAACAGCGCATGCCGCCAGGAGCTAACACAGACACCCGTTAAGCAACAACAAAGAGGGCCTCGCCCCAAGCAAACTCTAACGCATTCCGCCCGCTATCTTGAGACGCCAAAGCAGGGGAAATCGATATTTATATCGACAAGCAGACGACGCAAACAGCACCGTCTCCAAATCGCGATCTTGATCATTGGCATCGTGGCAATCGCGCTGGTCATTCATTTTGTTTTCTTCAAATAGAGAAGGCTAATAATCCCTAGAGGCGTTTAGCCCATACCGACTAAACGCAAAAAAGGGGGAGGCCTCGAGGCCTCCCCCTTCTAGGTTCGATGCGAC
>CALJPV010000097.1:0-7729 GCA_937980385.1 uncultured Collinsella sp.
CCCGTCGCCGTCGCGCCCGCAGCTCCGGCACCGGCCGTCCCCGCGATCGCGTTTATCGGCTACCAAAACTCGGGCAAGACCACGCTCGTCGAGAAGGTTATCGCCGAGCTCACCCGCCGTGGCCTGCGCGTGGGGTCGCTCAAGCATCATGGGCACCATGGCTTTGATATCGACGTGCCCGCTAAGGACACCTGGCGCCATCACCAAGCCGGATCCAAGCATGTGGGGCTCATCTGCGCCACGCGCTGGGCGGAATACGCCGATACGCGTGAGGAGGACGAGATGCCCGCGCGCGAGCTGTTGTCGCGTTACAACGATGTCGACGTGGTGATCATCGAGGGCTACAAGACCGAGGGCTTCGACAACATCGTGGTCGCGCGCTCCGGTGTCGACCGTCTGCGCGGCAAGAGCTCGCTCGACCTGGTCGACGGTCACACGCTGGCCCTTGCCTGCAACGAAGCCCTGGCACGCCAGGCATTTGATGCCGGCTTTGCAACCCGAGCCATCAACATCAACGACGCCCGAGCCATCTGCGACCTCATCCAAGACCACCTTCAGGCTTGACGCTGCGCCGGCCCCAAGCACCCCGTCTCGCCCCTCAAGCCGTCGCTCGCGTACCAAAGTACGCGTCGCTCCTCTTTCGGGGCGACCTGGGGCACTTGGAACCGGCTCGCTGCGCTGCCATAACATGCCAAAAAGGGACAGGTTTATTTTGGCAGGTTTTATCTGGGCAAACGTCATTTCCACCACAAAGGGGCCAGGCACCTTTGTGGTGGTTTTTGCTTTGGACGATGTGCGGGACATGCCTTACAATCTACCAAGTAGTTCATGACGGGCGGAAAACGGAGAGAAGGGGTCTGATGCGTCCTTAATGTTTCATGCGGATTGATTGATTCGATAGACGGTGGCGAATGCCCACCGCCCGTATTCGTATGAAACAAGGAGTCTCCATGCTCGCCTCTCTTTTCTCAAAGCCTCAATCATCGCTTTCCGTGCAGGCCAAGCGCCTGGTGGCGATGCGCTTTCTCATCTACACCGGTTTTCAGACCAGCTACTTTATCGGCGTTATCGGAACGCTCACCTATGCGGACGATGCCTCGGTCGTGGCGACATCGTTGGCCGTCCTGTTTATGAATGTTTTTGTAATCCTGGGATCCTTTGCGGGTGGCGCGGCGCTCGACGCCTGGGGCCCGCGCCACCATTTCTTGCTGAGTATCGTCGGTACGCTAGTAACGGGTGCGGCGATCCTCGTTTTTGGCAGCGCGACCGGCATCGTCCTGCTCGGCGCGGTGCTCCTGGGCTTTGTGATGGGGTTCGCCCAGCCCATCGCCACATCCTATCCGGCTTACCTCACTGATGATCCTGTCGAGCTCAAAGACATCAACTCCGCCATCGCCATGCTCTCAAACGTGAGTATCATCGTTGGCCCCACGCTGGGCGGCTTTGTCGCGGCAGCTGCGTCGTCGCGCGCGGTGTTCGTGCTCATGATGATCTTTACCGTACTGGCGCTCGTCGCCGGTTGGGGCTTTAGGCCGCAAGGAGGTCGCGTCGCCGCGCGCGAAAGTACTCCTGCGGACGGCAGCACAACGGCAAGTACTGCCAGTCAAAGCTCCGACTCCAGCAAATCCACCCGCGCAACCTTCGCGACCAGCATCAAGACAGTCTTTACCAACAGCGTCCTCGCCCTACTGTTCTGCATCATCTTTCTTTCGAACTTCGGCTATGGCGCCTTCGATCCGCTAGAGTCGTTCTTCTACCGCGATGTTCTGCACGTCGGTGTCGAATGGATGGGCTGGCTCTCGTCGGCCAGCGGTGTGGGCGCGGTGCTGGGCGCTGTGGCCGCGCTCCGCTTGCCGCCGCACCTGGTCAACCTTAAGACGCTGCTTGTGGCGCTCATGTCCGTTGGTCTGGGAAGCCTGCTCTACGTGGGAACGCCGTACGTGGGCGTAGCCCTTGTCGGCCAGCTTGCCCTGGGCGTGGCCTGGGGCGTCGTCAACCCGCTCCACAACACTATCGTGCAAACGACGGCTCCGCTCGAGCAGCTCGGTCGCGTGAACTCGGTCATGGGCTTTGGCAACATGTTTGCCGGCGTAGCCCCGCTGGCGATTGCCCCCTGGCTGGCGGCGACGTTTGGCGTGCAGCAGACGCTCGTTGGTGCGGGCATGGTCGTGACGGCGGTTCCCGCGGCGCTGCTGCTGTTTGGCCGCCGGCATTTCGATTGTTCTGCAAGGCAGTAAAACCATCACAACATTCAGCGAAAATCGCGATTTTGCCGAATAACGTCGAATGTTGTGATGGATTGCGCCCCGGGCCAGGCCACCCTTCGGGTCCGGGTACCACAAAGGGGCCAGGCACCTTTGTGGTGGTTTTTGCTTTGACGGGCCGCGCCTGCGCCTTGATATACCATGTACACCATTTCCGACCACATTCAGCACCGCCGCACAACCCAGAAAGGCCCCCATGGACACCACCTTCAGCCACATCAAAGCCGTGCTCTGCGATATCGACGGTACGCTGCTCACGAGCCAGCACACGGTGTCCCCGCGCACTGTGGCGGCGATCCGCGCCCTGCGCGAACGCGGCGTGCTGTTTGGCCTGTGCACCGGGCGCGACGCTCGCGCGACCGAGGCCATGTACGAGCTTTGGGGCATCGAAGGTCTGGTAGACGTGCTCGTGGGCTGCGGTGGCGCCGAGGTCATCGACCGCGCGCACGACATCAACGAGCTGAGCTATCCGCTGCCGGGCGAGACCATCGCGCGCATCTGCGAGCACATGGCGGACCTTCCGGCAACGCCCGTCTGCCCCCGAGACGGCGTGTTCTACGTGCCCGAGAGCAACGCATGCGTCGAGCACCTGTCGCGCGTCGACGGTGTGCCCTACCAGGTGGTTGATTTTGCCGAGTTTTTGCGCGAGCCTCAGCCCAGGGTGATGTTTACCATGGTGCCCGAGGTAATGCCGCGGGTGATTGAGCGGGCGTCGACGTTTTCCGATGACACTGTTAAGGCGGCGGCTCTGCAAACCACGCAGCGGCTCTACGAGTTCATGGATCCGCGCGTGTCCAAGACGCGCGGCCTTGTGCGCGTGGCGGAGCTCAACGACATGGAGCTCCAGGACATCTGCGTGTTTGGCGATGCGGACAACGACACCTGCATGGTGGCTGACGCCGGCGTGGGCGTGGCTATGGCAAACGGTAGCGACGCCACCCGTGCCGCCGCCGACTTTGTAACCTCGAGCAACGACAAAGACGGCATCGCGATCTTTATCGAGGAGCATCTGCTGTAGCGCCGGGGGAGAACCACCGCAAAGGAGCCTGTCCCCTTTGCGGTGGTCTCAGGCGATTTGGACGAATTGATGCCTAAAATCTGCGCGAAAATTCAAATATTGTTGTCTGAACATTACGCTTCTAACTACCGATGAAATAAAGATATTCCCATCAATTTGGTAGTCTATTCCTCCCGGTTAATGACCTACCGTTCACGGTCGATTTTCGACTGTTCGCAGGATGCATGCTCTTGAGCAAAATGTTGTGCAAATAAATAAAATGCTATTAAAAAACTGATAACTGGCTTAATTACCAGCAGAAATAGATATTTCAAAGCGAATAAACGAAGGCAAATCTGAGTAAATGTCAAGAGAGTTGAGAACTGGCTACAAAAATGTCGGTTTTGTTGCTCGGATGTTTAAACAATAGTTACAATAGTATTACTAAGCGTGCGCAATTACAGATTGTGCAGATACGTTTGATAGTGAAAGAGCAAGATCGCGGTCTCTTGGGGAGGAGACATCGATGAAAGCGAATTCAGAAAAAACTAAGCAGAGTAAAAAAGCGACGCGCCGTGTACTGGCAGGCGTTTTGTGCGGAGCCTCCGTGTTGAGCCTGGTACTGTCGCTCGTCATGCCTCCGATCTCGCAGGCCATTGCCAACGATACCCAGACGGTTCCTACCGAGGAAACTGTGATGGGGGGGGTTCCTCAAGTGAGTCTACTGATGTAGACATCACCAACAACGGGGATACCGAAAACCAGAATAGTGACGACGCTGAGGGTGGCGAGTCTGGCGACGATGCTCTCGGGACGCCCCCGTTGTCTGATGACACGGGAGCCGAGAGCGCTGCGCAGCCCGCGGATGATGGGCAGTCTGTCTATAAGGCCGCTACTGTTGCAAATGAAGGTGAGGTTCCGGGACTTCAAAGAGATAAGGATGGGTACACGCTGCTGACGAGTGACGGAGACCTGACAACGTACCTTAACGCCCCGACTAAACCCGATAAACTACGTCTTGCGGCTGACATTAGTTCAAGTGAGTCAATCACTATCAGGCAAAATACTACAATCGACCTTGCGAATCACAAGCTTTATTACAGCAGCGGTAACAGTGACAAGGGCACCAGCGATCCTGTTCGTGCATTTATCACAATTTCAAATGGCTCTACGCTAACTGTCGAAGGTACGGCGGAGGACTTGCAGACTGAAGCTACCAGTAGTGAACCTGGTCAGCAAGCAATGATGCAGCTAAGTGGAAGTGTTCCACAATCACTCACATACTACGTAACTGAAAGCACGCCTAACGGTTTTGGTACTAGCGAAACGACCTACCAGCACACTGTTGCCGATTTCGGCGCTATCGTTGCATGCAAAGAGGGCTATGTAAATCGAGTCATTTCCGTTGAGAAAGATAGCACGCTAAACCTTAAGGGTGGCATGATCACAACGCCTCGTGCCCTGGGCAACGACGGCCACGTTATTTTCTCTCAGGGCGCTGTTTATATTTCTGGCGGTTACGTCACCAACGGCAACGGCGGTGGCTGGGGCGGTGGTCTGTGCATAACGGGCGCGAATGCCAGCCTCGAAATGACAGGCGGCGTGGTCGCGGGAAACAAGGCTGCTTCTGGCGGTGGCATCTTTGCTAACAATGGCGCGACACTGGAACTCTCCGGCGGTGTCATCTCGGGTAATGCAACATATGAGAATGATATCACCGATGGTTATGACGTCGGCGACGGCGGCTACGGTGGCGGTGTTTATACCCAGGGTGCATCCGTAACCATCAGTGATTCTGCCAATATAACTAACAACCGAGCTGAAGCTCGCATCGCTAATAAAGACCGTTACAACAAAGGTCTCCTCGGTGGCGGCGGCATTGCATCCACGAACGGTGGAACGCTGTCCATGACGGGTGGCTCCGTTACTGCCAATTACTCCTATGAGGCCGGCGGTGGAATCTACGCTGGCCTCCCCAACGGGCAGGGAGTTGCATTTACCATGTCCAGCGGTTATATTGCGGGCAATATGTCCGATAATGCCGAGGGCGGTGGCCTCCGTATTTCTGGCGATACTACCGGCGATATTAATACCGGCGATAATAATGCGGAAAATGCATCAAACAGGGTTTACATCACCAACAACAAGACCATGACGGGCAGCAAAGAAGACCGCGGTGGCGACTGGGGTGGCGGTGGTGTTTTTGTTCAGGAAGGCGGTACGCTCAACATCGTCAAGACGCTGATCACTAATAATAAGGCCGGTGGCTGGGGCGGTGGCATCGGTGCTTGTCCTGCGGGCAAGACAATCGTTTCGCACTCAAAAGGCGCTGCTATCTATGACAACAAAGATAACGTTGATCAATATGGCAATAGATTGACAGCATATCATTATTCCGCTGGCGGCGCCGGCAAAAATGAAGACCACGATGAAGTAAATTACGTTACTCCTGACTTCCAAAAATCCGGCCATAAGGATTTCTTCCTGGTGCGTAAAAAGGAAGGCGCGGATCAGACAATTGCTGTCGTTCTCGGCAAGATGCTCGGCGGCGGCTCAGCTGGCTGGCACGGCACCTGTGACGGAAATCCGGTTACCATCGACCCAAATGGCGGTGCCGAGGCTAAGTACATGTTCGGTTTGGAGGCCCATCCGGCTAAAGATGCCATAGATAAGGCGCAAGAGAAGGCTACGACCATCATCAGTGGCAACTACTCCTACACCCACGGTGGCGGCATCATGACCAACGGCGATCTCATCGTCGGCGAAGTCAATGATCTGAGGGTTTACCCGAGTATGAAACTCAACGCCACTAAGGCGCTTGTGAATGCAAAGGGATACAAGCAAAGCCTTGATGGGCACGCGTACAAGTTTCAGCTGCTGCGCCAGAAGGTTAACGGTACCAAGGCACCTTCTTGGAAAGATGACGGCACATTTGATATGGGCGATTGCAGTGGTGCGGGTGAGGCGACTGTTGATCAATCAAGCGGCAGTATCACCTTCGACTCTGGCAAGGACTATTCTTCAGGGCAATACGTTTTCTATCTCGTTGAGGAACCCATCAGCGGCCAAAACGAATTAGACACCAAATTCGATAAGACAATTTACAAGATCGAGGTAACTGTTGGCGGTAGTCCATACAAGACTGAATTCCTCATGACGTATCCTATCAACTATTACAAGGTAGAGAGTGTGGCCGTCTTTAAAAAGGCCGAGACGGATAAAGACTTCGTGCAGCTTAATCGCAGTGGTTATTCCTTCGCGCCATCGGAGGATGGAACGGAGGCCACGGTGACTATCGGTAACAGAAGCGACAACCCGACCTTTACCAACAAAATCGTGCCCCCCGTCTTCTGGACTCCTGAGGCGACTAAGGTCGTTGAGGGTGGCGAGATGAAGGCGTTCACGCTTCAACTTGCGAAAGACAGCAAATTTGACAACATCATCGGTACTGCCGTGACCTCTGCTGGTAAAGATACGGAGCAGACGCTTTCGTTCAAGGACACCACTGATAACAATAAAAAGGTTGAGCTCAAGTACTCGCTTTCTGATATCAGGAATAATCCCGACGACCCGGGTGGTTCCACGGGTGGCTCTTTCAAGAACTTTACGTACTATGTGCGCGAGGAAACCGACGGTTCGCAGTTCTCGCACTACACGTACGACCAGTCGGTCTATAAGTTCACGGTTGAGCCAACGTATGACGCCAAAAAAGGAGAGATCAAATGTAGGGTTACCTACAGGAAGGGAACCGTTGACCCCGGCGGTACGTGGAAAGACACCGATAATAAGGACCACGAGTTTCCCGACACTACCCCCACCTTCACCAACACCTACTCCACCTCTTTACCCCTTTCTGGTATGTCGGGCGTCACTCTGACGTACCTTGCCGGCGCGGCGGTGCTTTGCGCTGCTGCGGCCTGGATGCACATTCGTCGCAAGGCGAATGCGAAGGGAGGCGAGCGTCGTGAATAAGAAAGTTTGCTCCTTCCCGATCTTGTTTGCGCTGCTTGCCCTCCTGATCGGCACCTGCGCGGTTGTGTTCCCCGCTTCCGCGCAGGCCGCGCCGACCTCGACCGGTTCCATCACGGTGAGCGGCACCGTGGCGAGCAGATACGACGCCTACCAGATCTTTAGCGCCAGCGTCGTCGACGGCGACAGCGACGCTAAGGTCGCCACCGAGCTCGCCTGGGCAAGCGACGCCGGGCGCGACGCCGCGCTGCCTGTGCTGCACAGCGCCGGCATGCCCAATTCCCAGACCACCGCGCAGGAAGCTGCCGAGTGGCTCAACACCGATTCCCACCTTACGAGCGCGCTGAGCGCACAGCTCGCTCGTTCCCTTCAGAGCTCTGGTGCCGTGTCCGTGGCCCTTAACGCGGGCACGACGGCCGAGCTGCCCTGCGGCTACTGGCTCATCGTCGCCGACGCCGTCGCCCAGGGCGAGGCCGGCACCGCGCCGATCGTGGCCCTG
>CALJPV010000098.1:0-32250 GCA_937980385.1 uncultured Collinsella sp.
GCAAGCGCGCGATGGCTGCTCTCCGAGGCCGTGTCTGCGCAGGCGCGGTCGTCGCCACGGACAAGGCGACCGCATACATCGACGTGTTGCGCGACCTGAAGGTCGCCTCGCATGAATCCTATGATTCCAAGGACCGCTCGGAGGGCACCATCAACCGCATCAACACCGTCCATTCGCTCCTCGACTCGTTCATGGCCCGCTTCAAGGGAGTGTCCACCAAGCACCTCGGCGCCTACCTCGACTGGTTCCGCTGGCGCCGCACCTTCATGGCGACCGACTCCCGCACCGCGGAGTCCACGGTCGCACGTCAGCTCGCCAACGGAACCTGCTCGACCCGCATCCGCGACATGTTCAACGTCCTGCCGCCCTATATGGACTACTGGGTCTCGCGGGCGGTATAGTCCGCTAAAATGGTGGCACCGTGGTATACACGAGAGATAGGAGCCGCCATGCCGTCGAACATACCCGCAACCACCATCAGGATCGAGCCGGAGGTGAAGAGGGAGGCGTCCGCCATCCTCGACGAGCTCGGCCTCTCCATGTCCACGGCGATGAATATGTTTCTCCGCGCGGTGATTCGCGAGGGCGGCATGCCGTTTGAGATGAAGGTAAATAAACCGAATGAATAATAAGGCGAAAAAAGCAATCTGCAGAAAAGAAGATTTGGGAAATGAAGCATCTGTAGAGCAGTTTTTTGTAGACAGGCTTCTCAAGCGCTTGGGCTGGGCAGACAGTCAAATAAAAACAAAGGAAAGCATTTCGGAACTCAGCGTAAACTTGGGCCGAAAAAAGATGCCTTATAAACCCGACTACGCTCTTTCGTATAGAAGAAAGGTGCGTTTTGTCATTGATGCCAAATCCACAAAGGAAAACCTAGATTCTTGGGCCGGACAATGCTCCAGCTATTGTCTTCTAATCAACCAGGGCTATAAAGACAATCCAGTCCAATACTTCGTTCTAACGAACGGTTTGAAAACTATGCTGTACAGATGGGATAGCGCAAAGCCCATTCTCACATTATCTCTATCTGATATGAATAATGGCTCCAAAGCCTTCGACACCTTAGCCGAATACCTGTCACCGCGTTCTTTTAACGCGACACATCCTGCTGGGCTCTCGAGCGAAATAGAGGAAGAGCGCATCGTCCTGAAGCAAATCGGACCTTCTGCGGTAAATAAACTATTCGGAAGCGCACATTCCTATATCTATAAGCACGAACATCTCAGTTACGGAGCCGCTTTCACTGAATTCGTGAAAGTGATTTTCCTAAAAATGACCTCCGATAAAGAAGCGCATGAATGTGACGAAGGATACGAAACGGATGAAGGCTATTCTGTACCGGTTTCACGAGCCAAATTTTCATCACAATGGATAAAAAAGGCCGAGGAAACGACTCCGAATCCCGTCAATACGATTCTTTTCGCTAAGTTGGTAAAGAACTTCGAGGATCTGATCGCTCAAAAAAAGAAGAAACGCATTTTTGAACCTAACGAGAAGATACGGTTGTCCGCCGGAACAATCAAAGAACTTGTTAAGCGATTTGAAGAAGTTGATCTCCATCTCATTGAAGACGACCTCAATGGCCGCATGTTCGAAACGTTTCTGAACGCAACTTTAAGAGGCAAGTCACTTGGGCAGTATTTTACGCCGAGAAGCATTGTTGATATCGCCGTTGGCCTTTCAGACCTGCATGTCGGAAGAAACGTCTCTGATTGCTCACAAATTATTGATGCATGCTGCGGCTCTGGCGGGTTCCTTATCGGAGCTCTAAATGGTATGTGGGGAAAAGTCGATTCCAACGCCTCTCTTTCTATGAAGGAGAAGCAGGAAATCAAGAAAAACATTGCTGAAAATTGCATATGGGGCATCGATGCAGCTAGGGACCCAGCTTTAGCACGCATTGCTCGTATGAATATGTTTCTTCATGGAGACGGTGGAAGCAAAATATTCCAGCTAGATTCCCTAGATAAGAATATCACCGTAGAAGAAGACGCCGATTCGCTTGAACTTAGAAGCGAGAAAAAGGAATTTCGAGATGCGATCTCTGGCCGTAACGGCTATTTCGATTTGGCGCTAACTAATCCACCGTTTGCTGCGGAGTATAAATGCTCCGAACCGTCTGACCTAGCCCTCCTCAAAGACTACTCCATCGCTCATCGCCCAGATGGAAATGGAATCTCGAGCTTGCGCGGAACTGTGCGTTCAAGCGTTCTATTCATTGAGCGCTACTACGATATTCTAAAACCTGGCGGTTCTTTAATTACCGTACTAGATGATGGAATACTTGGAGGTGAAGACACTTCTTACGTTAGGGACTGGATTAGAAGTCATTTCATCGTCAGGGCTGTTATATCGCTTCCAGGCGACGCATTCCAGCGCTCTCAGGCAAGAGTCAAGACGTCACTGCTCTTCTTGCAGAAGAAGATAGAAGCCGCCCAAGAGCAGCCTCGAATCTATATGCGGTACTGCTCGTATGTGGGGCTAGATAGTCCCAACAGAGAGCGAGTTCTTCCGTCTGATGCGATTACGGCGCAAAAGGCGAAAGAGGAAATCACTGATATCGTTAATGGATATAAAGCATTTTTAGATGGTGATCCTGAAATTGCTCGACTTTATTCAGTCGATCCAAAACGCATAGAAAACCGGATGGATGTTAAAGCGACTCTTCTCGTCGCGGGCAGAAACGTCGAAAAATGGAGCGAACGGGGTTTTAAGGTCCGCGCCGCCAAAGACATTGCTGAACCCATCTGGGCTTCTGGTGCCGCCTGTGAGGACCGAGTTGGTGACCTCTTTTATACCAGAGGGGATAACAAGAGGAAGAAAGTTACCTTCGCAGTGGTTAAGTATGACGGAACGATTGCTGCGGGTGATGAATCTTACGCAGAGGATGTTAGCTATGAGTCGCTATTTAAGCTAAAGAAGGACGATATCGTTCTAAGTAATATCAACGCTGTTAATGGCGCTGTTGCCGTTGTTGATTCGAAAACAGCTGGTTTATACGTATCTTCTGAATATACCGTTATCCAGCCAAAAGACCCGTTGACCGTTTATGCGCTATGGTCGCTAATCAGATCTGATACCGCCCGTTCAGATCTGATATTGCTTTCCACGGGTATTGGAAGGACGCGAATTTCTTGGGATATCCTTAGCGAGCTAAAGCTACCAGTTCCAAAACTAGAATCGATGCAAGTTATTCAAGAAAGAATGGAAGAGCTAGCTGAAACCCGAAAGAAAGCGGCGGCGCTTCTTGAAGAGGTCAGCCAACTGGTTAACATTGATATCTGTAATTCAGATGAGCGTGCTTTATCAGTTTTGACCGCATTCAAACCTCCAAAATAGACTAATGCCCGGGAGCAAATTCAAATTGCCCCCGGGCATTATCGTCCCAAATCGGAAAAATGCTATATGTCAATTTTGGTCTAACAGAGCCTTCCACTTTGCCTCGTAGTCGAACAGCTCGTCGTCGTTCTTGTCAGGATCGAAGACGGGGATGAAGCGATCGCTGGCGTGCTCGCTCTCGGTGAACTTAAACTGGGCCCTGTCGGCGGTATCGCCTGCGACGTCGGTGACCTCGACGCCCTCGGGGACCTCGACCTTAAACCAAATGAAGTCGGTCCTCATATCCACGGCTGGCTTTTCTGCTCCGCCGCCACCGCCACTGCCGGTAGCGCCGCCGCTTCCGCCACAGCCCACCAGGGCAACCGCCGCAAAGAGACTGATGCAGAGGGTGAGAATCGCAAAGGCCTTCTTTTTCATGGTCGTGTCCTCCTCGATCTGTAACCGCCCATGGATTACCTGCTTTTACTGTACGCGTTGACGGCTCGCTAGGGTGGGCCATGTGTCCCATTCTGAGGGCCGGATTTGCGCCGTTAAGTGGCAATATGTTCGGGCGCAAAAGAGGGGAGGGCCGATGTTGTCGGCCCTCCCCGGGGTTGGGTGCCCGTTGTTTTAATGGGGCGCGCGTACGTGGGCGTGTACGGGGTCCCGTTACTTGATCTCGATGCTCGAAATCTCAACTTCGCGTGCCTCGGCAACTGCCTTCGCCATGTCATCGGGGAACTCGATGGAGTTGAGGAGCGCCTCGGTTTCTTTCTTATGCAGATCGAAGTTCGAGATGAGGACGTAGACGCTTCCCGGCTCAACGTCGGTAAAGAGGAGGGTTGAGACGCCGCTGTCGTCCTCGTACGTTCCGACGAGCCACGTCCTGCCGTTATACTCGACGGACCCGCCATCCTTCCACTGGAACGTATCACCTTTCTTTTCTGCCTGGTCGGCGTGGGATTCCTCTGCCGTCAGCGCTTTTTTCCAAACGGGGATAAAGCGATCGGCCGAACCGTTCTCGTCTTCGGGGAAGGTGAGCTGGACCCTGTCGGCGTTCTTGCCGGCGGAGTCGCTCACGCCAACGCTCTCGGGCATCTCGACCTTAAACCAGATAAAGTCAGTCTTTTCGGCGACGGGGGCCTTTTCCTTGCCTTCGCTCTTTGAGGTGCTGCTGCCTCCGCCCGATGCGATCCCGCCGCAGCCCACAAGGGCGAGCGCGGCAAAGAGGGCGATGCAAAGGGAAAGGATCGATAGGGTCTTTTTCTTCATGGTGGCGTCCTCCTTGTCTGCCGATGACATCACGGCGCCGCACGCTGTTGGGGTACTGATTGCGCTGGCGGCGGATGTCTCTGTGTACTGTGCGGCTTATGCCTCCGTTCATCGCTTGTGGCCGTTGCGCGGCCGTGCCCCAACGGGTTCCTTACTTATAGATATGCCCCAGTTTGTGCCGTTCGGGAGTCTCGAAAGGTGGGCCATGTGTCCCATGTTTGCGGCGCCTACGCCTATCGTTCGTCATAGAAATCCGCGATGGCCAGATGCGCTGACGCTCATGTGCTTATGGGCTAGACTTAGCATCATTACGTGTTTGATGCGGTTGGCCGGCGGTTGCCGCCCGACCGATCTATATGACTTGAAGGTGCATGCACATGAGCCAAGAGATGATGGATAAAACCTGCCGTGGGTTTGCCGAGGCGCTTGCCGCGCGCGAGCCGGTTCCTGGCGGCGGTAGCGCGAGCGCCTTTGTGGGCGCGCTGGGCGCCTCGCTTTGCGGGATGGTCGCTCGCTATGGGGCGACCAATCCCGCGCTTGCCGATCGCGCAGACGATCTGACGCGCGCATTTGCCCAGGCAGACGAGTTGGCACAGGAACTTGTGGGTCTGGTTGCCGAGGATGTTCATGCATACGGCCAGGTGTCTGCGGCGTACGGTATTCCGCGCGAGGACCCGGCTCGACCTGCGGCGATTCAGGACGCGTTGCATGTGGCGGCCATGCCACCGTATCGGATCATGGATGCCTGCGGGCGCGCGCTGGCGCTGCTCGAGGACATGGCCGATAAGGGCTCGCGCCAGCTGCTGTCCGACGTGGCGTGCGGTGCCGTGTTCTGCCGCGCCGCCATGCAGGGCGCGAGCCTGACGCTCTTTGCCAACACCACATCTATGAAAGACCGGGCGCGCGCCGAGGAGCTCGAGGCGGCGTGCGACGAGCTGCTGGATACGTGGCTACCGCGCGCCGATGCACTGGCGCGCCGCGCCGCCGACGCCGCCAGGAAGAGGGGATAGCCATGACCGAGCTGCTCAAAGGGGCTCCCGTTGCCCGTGCTTTGACCGAAGAGCTCGCTGCTCGCTGCGCGGCTTTGCGCGAACAGGGCATCGTGCCGACGCTGGCTATCGTGCGTGTGGGCGAGCGCGAGGACGACCTGTCCTACGAGCGCGGTGCCCTCAAGCGCTGCGAGAAGGTTGGCATCGAGGCTCGCCGCGTTTTGCTTCCCGCCGATGTTTCGCAGGATGGGCTGTTGGCGGCTATTAAGGACATTAATGCTGATCCCGCTGTTCATGGCTGCCTGATGTTTCGCCCGCTGCCCGCTGGGCTTGACGAGGATGCGGTTGCTGCGGCACTCGATCCCGCCAAGGATGTTGACTCCATGACGCCGGCCTCGCTGCTTACTACGCTTTCGGGGCGAGGCGAGGGCTTTGCTCCCTGCACGGCCGAGGCCGTGCTAGCGTTGCTGGACCATTACGGCGTTGAGCTGGATGGGGCCAAGGTCGCGGTCGTCGGCCGGTCGCTGGTGATCGGTCGTCCCGTTGCCGCCATGCTTACGGCTCGTAATGCCACGGTGACGACGTGCCATACGCATACTCGTGACTTGGCTGCCGAGTGCCGTGCGGCTGATATTGTGGTCGCGGCCGTTGGACGCGCGCGCACGATTGGCGCGGATGCGGTTCGCGAGGGCCAGACGATCATCGATGTTGGCATTAATTGGGACGAGGCCGCTGGCAAGCTGGTCGGGGACGTCGATTTTGATGCTGCGGAGCCGGTCGTTAACGCCATCACACCCGTGCCGGGCGGCGTGGGCGCTGTGACGACGGCGATTCTCGCCAAACACGTGATTGAGGCGGCGGAGCGCGCATTGAAATAGGCGTTTTCGGGCTGTTTAGAGGGTTGGCTCTATACCCCGTGTGCAAAAAATGCCAAATATGAGTACTGTTACCAAGATAGTCACATATGTTTTATGCCATTTCGGCTCCCTAGTGATATCCATTATCGTTAGGAAGCCCTTTTTATTGAACCTATGGGGAATAACGTTGTCTTGCTTTTGGACAAATGGGGATTTCTGACACTCGTTACAAGGAAATTTGCTACTACTAAATTGGTGACAGTACTCATATTTGGCATTTTTTGCACACAGGGGTCCCGAGGGGGTCTCGAGGGGTCGCGGTTTCGCCCTTTTTGCGCCGAAGCGATACACTGTTGCCGTTTGATTTCTTCGCTCAAGGAGGATGCGCATGCCGTGCACAACGATTTTGGTTGGTAAGAACGCGAGCTACGACGGGTCGACGCTTGTCGCTCGCAACGAGGACTCGTCCAACGGGGTGTTTGAGCCAAAGCGCATGCGCGTGGTACACCCCGACGAGCAGCCGCGTGTCTACACGAGCGTTCTGAGCCACCTGACCGTTGAGCTGCCCGATAATCCCATGCGTTACACAAGCGTCCCCGACGTTGTCCCGGGTCATGGCATTTGGGCCGAGGCCGGCTTCAACGAGCTCAACGTTGGCATGTCCGCAACCGAGACGCTCACCACCAACGAGCGCGTCCGCGGCGCCGATCCGCTCGTGGACTACGTGCCCGCCAAGGGCAACGAGGGCGAGGACGGCTATGTTCCGGCGCAGCCCGGCGGTCTGGGCGAGGAGGACATGGTGACCCTGGTCCTACCGTACGCCAAGTCCGCCCGCGATGGCGTGCGCATCCTGGGCGACCTGCTCGAACGCTACGGCACCTACGAGAACAACGGCATCGCCTTTAGCGACGTGGACGAGATCTGGTGGCTCGAGACCATCGGCGGCCACCACTGGATCGCCAAGCGCGTGCCCGATGACGCCTATGTGACCATGCCTAACCAGCTGGGTATCGATAGCTTTGACCTGGACGATGCCGAGGGCGCTCAGGTCGACCACATGTGCTCCGCCGACCTGCGCTCCTGGATGGCCGAGTGGCATCTGGACCTTACGCTGGGTGTTAAGGGCGACGGTCCCGCCGCGGTCTTTAACCCGCGCGAGGCCTTTGGCTCGCACAGTGACAGCGACCACGTTTACAACACGCCGCGCGCCTGGTACATGCAGCGCTGCCTCAACCCCAGCGATGTGTGGGACGGCCCCGACGCCGACTACACGCCCGAGAGCGACGATATCCCCTGGAGCCGCGTGCCCGAGCGCAAGGTGACCATCGAGGATATCAAGTACGTGCTTTCGAGCCACTACCAGGGTACGGAGTACGACTGCTACGGCAGCAAGGGCACGCCCGCCACGCGCGGCGCCTATCGTCCCATCGGCATCAACCGCAACAGCCAGCTTGCCGTGCTGCAGCTGCGTCCCTATGCGCAGCCGGCGTATCGCGCCGTACAGTGGATGGCCTTTGGCTCTAACTCGTTTAACGCGCTCGTGCCGCTGTACGCCAATGTCGAGACCATGCCCGAGTACTATGCCGACACCCAGGCGCGCGTGACGTCCGAGAATTTCTATTGGGCAAATCGCCTGATCGGTGCCTTGGCCGATGTTCGCTTCCACGAGTGCGGTCGCGCGGTCGAGGACTATCAGGAGAAGGTCGGCGGCATGGGCCACAAGCAGATTCACGACGTTGACGCTGTCGTAGCCGCGCTGCCCGAGGCCGAGGTGCCTGCCGAGCTCGCCCGTGCTAACGAGGCCTTTGCCGAGCTTGTGCGCGTGGAGACCGATGCCCTGTTGGGCAAGGTGCTCTACACCACGAGCTGTGCCATGAAGAACTCCTTCGCGATGAATGACAACGTAAGGTAAAGACGGCCTTGCGGCGAACGAGCGGGGCAAACGCCGTCAAAGGCTTTGCCCCGCTCGATTTCTATCCCGGCGATAAAACGATTTTGTGTCGTTCGCCCAATCTTGGGTACAAGAACGCCAATGCAGTTGTTCATGATTGGAGCCAACCATGGTTATGAAATTCGATCAGCTTGTTAACGGTGCCATCAACGTGGGCTTCGGTGCCGCCGCCGTTGCCGTCGAGGGCGGCAAGAAGGTCCTCGACGACCTCAATACCAAGGGCGAGCAGGTCCGCAAGGACGCCGGCACCCCCGATATCGCCCGCAGCGTGTCCGACATGTTCGAGCAGGCGGGTGGCACCATCTCCGACCTGACCGAGCGCCTGGGCATGCAGGGTGAGACTGCGGCGCAGCGCGTGCTCGACGAGCTCATCCTGGCCCGCGTCCGCGTTATGACCGCCCCCGAGCGCACGGCCTTCCTGGCCCATGTGCGCGATATCGTCGATTCGGTCGAGGACAACGTGACCTCGGTGCCCGTCGAGTCCGTTGAGCCCGACGATGCAGAGGACACCGAAGAGGCCGAGTAGCAGCGCAGATGGCAGATTCCACTACCGATTACAACAATCTAGATCCCTTGGGTGACGAGACGGCGGTTGTCGATGAGGTCGAGGCCGCCGTCTCGGGCGCTCGCAAGAAGCCGCGCGCTGTCGATATGGTGCCCGAGGAGCCAGACGCGATGGCGCCGGACGAGGAATACCAGCTCACGCCGGCAGGTCGTCGTGAGCGCATTGGACAGATCGTTCGCCTGATCAAGAAGTACCGCGTGTGGGATAACCTTACGCCGGTGCGCCTGCGTCGTCTGCTCGAAGAGCTCGGCCCCATGTTCGTCAAGATGGGGCAGATTCTGGCTAACCGCTCTGAGATCTTGCCGCAGCGGTTTTGCGACGAGCTGCGCCGCCTGCGCTCCGATGTAGAGCCGGTGCCGTATGAGGTAGTGCTCCGCTGTCTGGAAGAGGAATACGGCCAGCGCCTGGGGCAGATGTTCGACGCGATCGACCCCAACCCGCTCGGAAGCGCGTCGCTCGCGCAGGTGCACCGCGCCCGCCTGGTGACGGGCGAGGACGTGGCCGTTAAGGTACAGCGCCCCGGCGCGCAACAGGTCATGGCGCAGGATATCGACATCATCCGTTCGGTGGTGCGCATCGTTTCCAAGTTCGTCAACACCGACCAGTTTGTGGACCTGCACGGCGTGGTCGAGGAGCTGTGGACCTCGTTTCGCGAGGAGACGAACTTTTTGGCCGAGGCCAAAAACCTCAACGATTTCTACGACTTCCATAAAAGCGTGCACGGCGTGTCGTGTCCCAAATCCTACCTGGACCTTTGCACCGAACACGTCGTGGTCATGGACTACATCGACGGCATCTCGATTGCCGATCCCGAGCGCCTGGTGGCCGAGGGCTATGACCTGGAAAAGATCGGCTCGGCGATTGTCGAGGACTACTCGACGCAGGTGCTCGACGACGGCTTTTTCCATGCCGACCCGCATGCGGGAAACATCATCCTCAAGGACGGCATCGTCTACTTTATCGACCTGGGCATGGTCGGGCGCATGTCGAGTCACGACCGCGGTATCGTCAAGGATATGATTTTCGCCGTGGCCGAGGGCGACGTGCCCAAGCTCAAGGATTCGCTCATGCGCTTTGCCGTGACGCGCGGCGACTCCGCCGAGCTCGACCATTCGGCCTTTTTGTCCGACTTGGACTTTATCGTCGCCGACTTTGCGGGGCTCGATCTTAAGGACCTGGATATTGGCGAGTTTTTGACCTCGCTGCTAAACCTGGCACGCAAAAACGACGTTGAGCTGCCGAGCGTGGTGACGATGTTCGCCCGCGGCATGGTGACGCTCGAGGGCCTGCTGACCGAGTACATGCCCAACGTCAACATGATCCAGATCATCCAGACGCATATCAAAAACGAGAAGAGCGCTTATGCGCGCGTCCGCGAAATGGGGCGCGATCTTGCCGCGAGCAGCTATCGCGCGGCAAAAGGCTCGCTCGAGGCGGCCGAGTATCTGGGCTTGGCGTCGCGCATGCTCACGCGCGGCCAGCTTAAGGTAAACACGCAGATCATGAGCAGCGATAAGGCGCTGCGGCAGCTGGGTGGAATTATCGACCGCATGTCGATGGCAATTGTGATTGCCGGCCTGTTTATCGGCTCGTCGGTGGTGTACTACGCGCGCATCGAGCCGGTTGTGTTTGGTATCCCGGTCATTGGCTTTATGGGCTACGTGAGCGCGCTGGTGCTGGCGCTGATGCTGGGCCGCGAGATCTGGCGCAACAGTCACGGCGGCAAGCGTTAGCATTTTTCGGGATTGGGGAAAGACGGATCCTTTTGCTCGGCACTCCATCCTTGCCCTTTTCTATCGCAAACCATAGCTTTTACCTTGGGCTTCGCCTGTGTGCGGGGCCCTTTTGCGTGATACCATACTGACAGTAATAATCGATGGCCTAGATGGTGGTGTGGAGACGCACGAATGCGCGGTTTTCCTGCGCGTTTGGGAGAATCGGGGTGCAAGTCCCCGGCTGTACCAGTAACCGTAATTCCTCTTGGCCCGGGATGTTCGCGTCGCAGATCGGACGGCGCACCCGGGTCGGTAAGGTTAAGTCGGATCGCCTCCCATCTTGCACGCGGCCGCGGCGCATGCCGCCGGTACGCGTTGGGCTCTGGAGGGAAGGGGGACCCCGATGGGGGTACTCGAGCGCAATATGCGCGATGACGTGGGGCAGCCGCTGGGCAATGCTCCAAGTGCAGACAGTAGGAGACAAATGGATATGTTTGAGGACGAGAGCCAGCGCGCCTCGTGGCGTCGTCATGGAGCGATTGCCCGTGGCGTAGCCAAGCGCGGTCTGGTGGCGTTCCTGGCTTTTGCCATGGCTTTTGGCACCACGCCGGCGCAACTTTGGGCCGAGGGCGCCGAGGGCGTTGCCGATGCCGTGGCTCAGGTCGCAACGGGCGGCGAGGGCACGGCGGCCGACGATGGCGCTGCTGCCGCTGATACCGGCGCGAACAGTACGGCGGCGAGCGCTGCTGTCGATGGCGCCGACGATGATGCTGCCGAAAATGCCGCTGGCAGCGATAACGCGACGGCCGGTGATGCTACCGATACAGAGGGTTTGGCCGCCCCGGCATCTGTCGCTTCCGAGCAGGGTGATTCGTCGGACTCCGTCGCCGTTTCCGCGCGTTCGGCATACGTAACCGTTGACTCGGCTGAAATTGTTGATGCTGACGGCAACGGGCTTGCCTATGGCAGCGGTATCGCCAAGGTTGGCGATACCGTTAAGGTCGCAGCCTATTATTGGGACGACGACGAATGGGACAACGTCGAGATTTCGTCGTACGAGTACGATCAACTTGGTTACCAGTGGTATGTTGGCAACAGCCAGTCGTCCGATCCGGCGGCGTTAGGCTACACTGCTATCGAAGGCGCAACTGCTCGTGAACTCAAGCTGACCTCTAATCTTGCTGGTAAATACGTTGCGTGCCGCGTTACGCATGGTGACGGTGCTGGTGACCACAAGTTCACGGCAAGCCTCAAGTATCCCGTAGAGGCTCCTGCCGAACCCGAAGCCCCCAAGTCTGATGAGGCTAAGAAGCTGGACGAGGCGGTTGCGAAGCTTAAGTCCGATGGCTATTCGGGCTGGTATCCCAATCCGTCTCAGGAGACCGATACCAACATCTGCTCCATGCTTTCGGCGAAGCTTGCCAACCTGGGCTACTCGGATATCAAGGTTTCGCTTGCGGGCGTAACCTATGGCGGTCGCGATCCCCAGCAGGATGGCGGCATCGCGGATGATGGAAAGATCTCCTATTTCTTCCTGTCTCCTGCAGATAAGACTTCCGCGCTTGATTACTCGCTGCTTCGCCAGTTTACGCCGACGTATACGCTGACGCTTGGCTCCGAGAGTATGTCGTATACACCCGGTCGCGCATCGACGCTCGCATGGGACGGCAGCAAAGTTGTTGCCTACTTAAAGGCAGCATGGGCTCATGTTGAGGGCCTGCCCGACGAAATCGAGGCGGACGTTGCTCGGGGAACGCTTCCCAGCTCAATCAGCATCAACGGTGTCAAGGTTGCTTCTATTGACTGGATGAGTCTTGATGACTCCGTTGCCAAGGTGAATTCCAGTTACGGCGATCCGACGGTTACATATACCCACGGTATGACCGATCAGACTGCTCAGTTTACGGCTACGCTTTCACTGGCGGTCCCTGGCTACGGTAATGCCCCGTCAAATGGGACGGCTTATCTGGTCGACTATACCGTCAAGGCGAAAACTCAGGAGCAGATCGATGCCGAAAAGGCCGAGCTGTCAGCTGCGCTCGACCGCATTGTGCTCAAGGATTTTGAGACCAAAAAAGAAGTCGATGCCAATGCCGTCGAGGGCGATCTCCAGCTGCCCAATACCCGTCGTTCTGGCATCGACGCTCCGTCCGGCGCCAAGCTCTCCTATACATCGAGCAATGAGGCTGTTGCGAAGGTCAACGGCTACCGCGTGGTTGTTACCCGTGATATCGAAGGCTCCTCGAATGAGGCAGTCATTACGGCTACGCTTGCCAAGGACGGCATAACCGTCACGCGCGATATCGCCATCAAGGTTAAGCCCATTTCGGATTCCGAGATTGACCAAGCTGTGGCATTTATGCAGCAGGTCAAGGATGCCTACGCAAAATCTCTGCTCGGCGCTAACGCTTCGGTTGACGCGGTTACCGAGAATCTGTCGACTTTTGCCGAGGCAGTTCCTACGGCGGATGGCGGCATTGAGTACCGCAAGGGTAAGGACAGCAAGCTGTCCGGCGTTGTGGCGGCAGACCTTCCTGGATACGATGATATGTCGGGGAACGACTGGCGCACGTACCGCACGAGCGACACCTCGGTCATCTCGAACGAAAACCTTAAGGTGACGCGCCCCAAGGCCGATACCCTTGTTACGGTCGAGAGCAACCTGACGTACGCCAAGTACGAATCTCTGGCGAAGGCGCATCCCGAGAACGCTAAGCTGCAGAGCCTCATTAACCAGAGCGTTAAGGCGACGTATCGCGTTGTTGGCACGGTCGATCATTCCGACCCCAAGATTTCCGTTGCCTTTATGCTCGTTGGCATCGACGCCGACGGCAACGACGAGGTTTGGGCCGATTCCGCCAAGAGCGTCGTTTACGGTTCGACTGCCGGCGATATGATTGAGGACGCTCTAAAGGGCATGACCCATACCGCGACCGGTGTGGGCACGGCAGGGTACTATCTGAGTGATATCACTTCGGCGGATGGTCGCAAGCTGGGCTGGAATGCGTCGACGGGCAAGTACTGGCAGCTTTTTGTTAACGGGAAGGCGTCTGAGGTCGGCGCCGGCCAGGTTCACCTCGCCCCCGGCGATAGCGTCGTGCTCTACTATTCCGCTTTTGGTACCAGTCTTGACGAGATTGGGCAGGCAAAGGTCAAAGCCTCGTTGAGCTTGATTGGTCCCGATGCTAACAAGAAGACTTCGGTCTGGTACTCCCTCAACGACGCGAAACTCCAGAGCGGCGCGACTGCTGCCGACCTGACGGCGATGGCGCTGAAGGCTTCGGGCCTCAAGTACGATCTCAAGACGCCGGAGAAGGACGGCTATTTCTACCTGTCGAGCATTACGTCGTCTTACGGCAAAAGTTATGGGTGGGATAAGGAATCGGGTCGCTATTGGCAGCTCTACGTCAATGGCGATTATTCCAAGGTTGGTGCCGACCAGGTTGTGCTCAAGCCCGGCGACAACATCCAGTTTGTCTACGCGTCCGATAGTGAGAAACCGCTTGACGGCGTAGTTTTGAACCCTGGCGCTGCGCGCCCCAATTGGGATAGCGATTGGTCGGGCTTTACGAGCGCCGACAAAGTAACCGACGCTCCTGTGCCCACGAAGGACGCCGAGGCAAAATGGGTGAGCGAGCTCAAGGGCTCGAACGAATGGAGCAAGGGTATTTCCGACCCGTTGCTGGTTGGTGATTATCTTTATGTGGCCGTTGGTTCCAAGTTGCTCAAGAAGAATGTCGACACGGGTGAGACCGTTGCCGAATCGCCTTTAGCAGCAAAGATCGATACGACCTCGCGTATGGTATACACTGGCGGCGTCGTACTCGTGCCGCTTTCGTGCGGCCGTCTGCAGGCGCTGACGGTTGATGCTCTGGCGACGGTTTGGGTTACCGATGAGTTGCCTGCTGGCCCCGATGGTGCTCAGCAGTCTCTTGCGTCCATTACGGTTCGTGACGGCTTTGCCTATTTTGGTACTGCTTCGGCCAGCTGGACTGATTCGAGCGATGGCTATCTGCTCTGCGTGCGCATTTCTGACGGCGAGGTTATGTGGCAGCATAAGAACGAGAACAGCAAGGGCTACTATTGGGCCGGCTTGGCGTTCTCGGGTAACTATGGTGTCATTGCGGACGATTCGGGCACGGTGAGTACGGTCGACCCCGAAACTGGAAAGACCGTTGCGTCGCTCAAGATTGCCGACCGCGTACGCACGACGGTGCTGGTCGATGGATCGATCGCTTATGTCGTGAGCGCCGATGGCATTTTGCATAAGCTTTCCGTTGGAACGGACGGAACGCTTTCCGAGCTTGGCAAGGTGACGTTTGGCAGCAGCTCGACCTCGACGCCGGTGTTGGTCAACGGCAAGATTGTGGTCGGAGGCGCATCGACCGAGTCCTTTATGGGCGGCTATCAGAACAAGTACACGTATTACTACGGTCAGCTTGTAGTGATTGATGCCGAGACGCTTACTGTCGACTATTCCATTTGCAAGGCGGACGGTAGCTACATTCGCCAGGGAACTTCGGGCGGCGGTGACGTAAAGTCGCAGCCGGTTGTTTCTGTTCAGAATGGCGAGACGTACGTCTACTTTACGTCCAACAACAATCCGGGCGGCATCTATCGCTACCGTATTGGCGACGACGAGGCCGAGCTGCTTTATACGCCCGCGGCGGGCGACCAGCAGTACTGCATGGCTTCTATTTCGGTCGGATCCGATGGCTCGCTCTACTATGTCAATGACTCGGGCAAGCTGTTTGCTGTCAAGGGTAATGGCCAAAGGGTCAAGCGCTATACCGTGACGTTCGACGCCAACGGTAAGGATGCGGCGATGCCCGATTCTCAACGCGTGAAGGAAGGCAAGGCGGCGACGGAGCCCTTGACTAAGCCGTGGTGCAAGGGTTACACCTTTGGCGGTTGGTACACCGATGCTGCCTGCACAAAGGCGTGTGACTTTAGCGCTGCGGTGACGGCGGATATGACGCTGTATGCCAAGTGGACCAAGAATGCCGTTAACCCTGGCGGTAACGGTGGCTCTGGCTCCAATAGCGGCTCGGGTAATGTCGGTGCTGGTTCTGGCTCCGGTAACGGCACAAACGGCCAGCAGGCTGGCGGCGCTGTTGCTCCGGGTCAGAAGCCTGTGTCGTCGACCACGACCAAGTCCAAGGACGGTAAGGATTCCAAAAAGAAGGATAAGAAGTCCGATAAGAAGTCCAGCAAGTCCAGCTCCAAGTCCGACACGGGCTCGTCTGCTGCGGCCACTGCCAAGAAGCCCGCTGCGGCTCCGGCACAGGAGTCCGGCTTCAATCCGCTTGCCATTGTCGGCGTAGCGGCCGGCGTGATCGGTCTCGCCGTCATCGGCGTGTTCGTGTTTACCAAGCGTCGGTAGGTGAGGGCTGTGTCCAATAAGCCACAGGACGCCGAGTCCAAGCAGCCCGACTCGTCGTTCATCCAGCTTGACGATACAAAGCAAAAGGGCGCCGCTTCGGCGGCGTCCGCCCCGCGGCGCAAGGCACTTGTTGGCACCCTGACGGCTGCCTGTATTGGACTCATTGTCGTCTCGTTGGGTTTTGTCCACCCCTCTGTCAGCGGTGCATGGTCCATCGACTGGATTGCGCGGGCTGTGACAGGGGAGAGCGTCGTTGCCAAGGATGCGTCGGTTTCCGGCTCGATTACCGCTTCGGGCAAGGCTGCGCCCAAGGACTCCAAATCTTCGGACAATGCGAAGGACGGGTCGAAGGACTCAAAAAAGGATTCGAAGGAGAAGAAGTCCGAAGGCAAGGGTGGCAAGAAGTCCAACAACACGTCTGCCGGACAGGGCTCCGAATCCGCTGGTGGATCGAGTTCTTCTGACGGCTCTTCTTCGGGCGGTGGCTCGGTGTCTGGCGGTGGGTCTGCATCCAACAGTGGCGGCGCCTCTGCGGGCAATCAGGACGGCTCGCAGCAGTCTGGCTACGTCACGGTGACGGTTTCGGTCACATCGAGCGCCGTAGGCAATCCTGTGTCTTCTGGCGGTACCTTCACCTTCAACGAGGGTGCTACGGTCTACGATGCCCTGTGCGCCCTGGGCCTTTCCGTGAATGCGCACGGCTCGTCGTATGGCACGTATGTCGCCGCTATTGGCGGTTTGGCCGAGAAGGAGCACGGCGGCACGAGTGGCTGGATGTACTCCGTTAACGGCGTAACGCCCATGACGGCGTGCAGTAACTATGTCTTATCCAACGGCGACAGTGTCGTCTGGTATTACGTAACGGGCTAAATGCCTCGACATAACACGTCAAACGGGCGGTTCGGACAAACATCCGGGCCGCCCGTTTTTCATGCGTAGAGGACTGGGTCGCCCGGTCTCTCGGCAAACAAAAAAACCGGTTGGAACGAGAATTCCAACCGGTTATACCTTCAAGCAAATGTCGAACAAACTACGACTGCGCGCCCTCGAGGAAGAAGCGGCGGCTAAAGTAGTTGTACCAGGTGACCAAGAATGTGGCGATGGCCTTCATGGCCTGGTAGCCGATGCTCAAAAACGTGACGCCCACAAACATGTACAGGTCGTTGAGGCCCAAACCGATCACCGACAGGATGGTGAAGATCGTGAACTCGCGCTTGCGGCTCATACCCTCGCGATGGTCGAACACGTACTTCATGCTGAGCCAGTAGTTAACTACGACAGACGTGGTAAACGAGATCGTGGTGCTCATCAAAAAGTCGAGGTGGAACAGCTCGACGAGCGCAATAAGCATGCCCCAGTCGATGCCAAAGGAGATGAGACCCACGACAGCGAACTTGAGGAATTGCTTGGTATGAGGTTGTGCCAGTGCCTTGCGCACGTAATCACATCCAATGCGTTGATGAATCGAGCAACGAGATACTTTAGAGCTTTTGCATGGGAAACGTAAGGTCTTTGGCAAGAACTATACGAACTCGCCAAATATTCAAGAGGTAATCCGCAAACGTTGCAAATCTTCCCGTAAACGAGCAAGGCCCACGAACAACGCAGCACTCGACGGCGTCATCCGCGGGTCCCGTAGCGCAACGAGGAGGCCGGGCTACTTGGTCTGCTCGCCCTCCAGGAAAATCTTGCGCGTTACAAAGTTGTAGACCATGACCAGTGCGGTGGCGCAAATCTTGGCGATATTGGCTTCGAGCCCCAAGCCGGCATTGAGCGCAAGCACGATGCCGTCGTTGAGCGCCAAGCCGATCACGGACAGCACGACAAAGATAATGAACTCGCGGCGGCGGCTCATGCCCTCCTTGTGCGCAAACACGTACTTCATGCTCGCGACGTAGTTAAAGATGAGCGAGACGATAAAGCCGCTGGTGTTGGCGATCAGGATGTTAAGGCCCAGACCGTAGTGGAGCAGATTCATGATGCCAAAGTCGATGACGGTGGCAATGACGCCGACGACGCCAAACTTCATGATCTGCGCAAGGAGCTTTTGCATGGTACCTGCCTTAGGGTGGCGCCGGGGCGCCGTGGGGATGACAAACTCAGCAAGTTTAGCCAATCCGCGCAGGCGGGGCTAGACGCGCTCCTCTATAGCACCGTTTCTATATGCATCGAGCAGTTGGCGCAGGTCCTGGATCTGGCTGCGAATCTTGACGCCGGTATCGGTGTCGCTCACCATGCGGCGCCGGTCGGCCTCGTCAAAGCGGTTGGTCTCGCTTTCGATGTCGATGTTGCGGGTGAGCGCTTCGGCAACCGTTGTAAAGGCCTGGTGCGACTTGAGGCGGCATCCGCGCGAGCTCGAGATGAGCGTGTAGCCGGCGATGCCTGTTTTGGGATGGTAGGCGCGACAGAAACCGCCATCGATGACCAGCAGCTTACCGTTGGCGCGGATGGGCTGCTCGCCTTTGGTGGTCTTGACCGGGGTGTGGCCGTTGATGATGTGGCCCGTCGGCGAGCAGGCCATGGGTGCGACGCCAAACTCGCGCATGATATCGTCGCAAACGGACGAGGACGTGGTGAGCGTATAGTACGGGTCCATCGGCTCGACCCACGTGCTCTTGTCGGCGATGTAGGCGCGCTCGAACGTGCGCACCACGCGTCCGCTGGCGGGTGAGTTAAAGCCGATCCACAGGTACCACATCCAGTCGAGGGCATCGCGGTCGCCAACGCGCCAGGCGCGGCGGGCGATATAGTCGCAAAAATCAAAATAATCGCGCCCGGCGTGCCAGGTACCCAGGCAGTTCATGCTGCTAAAGGTACCATCCTCGTTGAGCGGCACGCAGCCGTGGAACAGCAGGTTGCCGTTGGCGACCTTATACATGGAGCCGTGGGTATAGAGGAAATCGATGTGGCGATGCAGGTGATCGGCGGTGACAAACTCGGACACGAGTTTGTCGATGATGTGCTGCTCCTCGGGCGTGAGCGTGTAGGGGTCCGCCGGATCGACGGTGGGGAAGTCGTTGGTCGTGAGCGGCCACACGCTGCCGTCGGCAAGCGTGACTGTGCCAGCGTCGTGATCGATCTTGTCGAGCAGCAGGCGGTCGGCCATGTCGAACTCGGGGTGACGCTGGATAATCTGGCCCTCGAGCTTAAAAAGCAGGACATTGATGGCTTTGATCAGCGGGCTGATGCACTCGCCGGCGGTATAGGTGGCGTCGGCGAAGGCGACAAGCTCGCGCAGTGAGATGCCGTAGTCGTTCTCGAGAATCTCATAGTTGTCGTAGCGCAGGTTGTTGCGCAGTACCGTGGCGATGCAGGCGGGCTCGCCGGCAGCGGCGCCCATCCACAGCAGGTCGTGGTTGCCCCACTGAATATCGAGCGAATGATAGGTGAGCAGGCGGTCCATAATCTTGGCCGCACCGCCGCCACGGTCGAAGATGTCGCCCACCAAGTGCAGGTGGTCGACGGCGAGGCGCTTGATGAGCGAGGCAAGCGACTCGATAAAGTCGTCGGCGCTGGCGGTCTCCAAGATGGATTCGATAATGCGCTCGTGATAACGCACACGGTAGTTGTTCTCGTCTGGATGCGTGTGCAGCAACTCGTCGATGATGTAGGCGTAATCGCGCGGGATGGCCTTACGCACCTTGGAGCGGGTGTAGCGACTCGAAAGCGAGCGGGCAACCACAATGAGCTGGTCGAGCATGGTCTTGTACCAGGTGGGCGAGTCCTCGCGCCGGCTGCGGACAAGATCGATCTTCTCGCGCGGATAGTAGATGAGCGTGCACAGCTCGCCCTTTTCGTCAAAGGAGAGCGTGTCGCCAAAGATCTCGTCGACATGCTCGCGCACGACGCCCGAGCAGTTGTTGAGGATGTGCATAAAGGCTTCGTATTCGCCATGCACATCGCTCATAAAATGCTCGGTGCCCTTGGGTAGGTTGAGGATGGCCGAGAGGTTGATGATCTCGGTGAATGCGGATTGCTCGGTGGGGAACTGTCTCGACAGCAGGCGCAGATACTTGAAGTCTTGCGGATTGCGATCGAATGCGACCATGAAGCACCTTCCGATGTGGTTGGTAAAACTGACAAACAGCGTCAAACGTTTATCAGTATGCGCCGCTTTTGTTTCGAATGGGGATGGGAGGTCGAATTGTTGGCCGAACGGTTTGGTAAATCGATTTAGTTGAGGTAGATATGGCGGTTGAGTGGAGACGCAGGGTCGTTTTTGCAGACGCATGCCTCCGGGATCGATAGAGATGATGACGGTAAAGATGTTCACTATCTTTGGTTCAATTTGGTAAATAGTGGACATTTGTACCGTATTCACGCTTGCTGTGCAATAATTTACGCAGTAATGAGTAAGGAGCCTCATATGAGTGATTTTGTCCTGACCTGTGAATCCGCCGCCGATCGAACCCGTGAGTTCTTTGCGTCGCGCAATATCCCTGTCGTGTGTTTTCATTACGAGATCGACGATGTTGTCTATACGGACGATCTGTATCAGTCGATTACGCCGGACGAGTTTTTTGCCCAGATTGCCGCGGGCGCCATGCCCAAGACGTCTCAGGTGAGCGTGGGTGAGTACGAGGAGTTCTGGGAGCCGTTCGTTGCCGAGGGTAAAGACGTGCTGCACCTGACGTTGTCGTCGGGTATTTCGGGCACGTATGGATCGGCCTGCGTTGCGGCGCAGATGCTTGCGGATCGCTATCCCCAGGGCGGCAAAGTGCGCGTCATCGATTCGCTGGCGGCGTCTTCTGGCTTTGGCCTGCTGGTGGAGTGTGCCGCCGGCGTTCGCGATAGCGGCGCTTCGCTCGACGAGACGGCCGCTTGGATTGAGGAGCATAAACTCAATCTGCACCACTGGTTCTTCTCGACCGATCTGTCGAGCTACCTGCGCGGCGGTCGCATTTCGGCCGCGAGCGCGATCATCGGCACGGCGCTCAAGATTTGCCCGCTTATGACGGTCGATTGCGAAGGTGAGCTGGCGCCGCGTGAGAAGATTCGCACCAAGAAGCGCGCGATCTCCGAGATGGCCAAGACCGTGATGGCGCATGTACAGGACGGCGTGAACTATTCGGGCAAGTGCATCATGTCGCACTCGGCGTGCCGCGAGGACGCCGAGGCCGTTGCGGCGCTGATAGAGGAACAGGTTCCGCAGCTCAAAGGCAAGATTGAGATCAATAGCATCGGTGCTCTGATTGGCTCGCATACCGGCCCCGGCACGGTGGCCATCTTCTTTATGGGCGACAAGCGCGTGGACTAATTTGCCCCATCACGTCGCTGCATGATTACTCAAACGAAAACGGCCCGCCTCACGTTGGTGAGGCGGGCCTAGCTATTTCTGTTAATGCTTCTTTCCGCGGAAGAAGAAACCGTGCAGCGAGGGTTTGAGTCCGCGGTTGGCGCGACGCTCCTCGATATGATCGTGGATCGAAGCGACGCGTTCGATGACTTCGTCGGGGATCGGCACGTCGGGATTCATGTTCTCGACCTGGCTGACCTCGGCGGCGGCGACCTGGTCGATAATGGGCACATCGTCGCGCGAGATGACGGGCGTGGCGTCTTCCTTCATCTTGCGGTAGCGCTGCATCATGTCGGTCTGCAGCTGCTGGGCCGAAGGCGGTGTCCAGATGATGGCGTTGGCGCCGGCGGCGATGGTTTCGCGGATGCTCTCGGGCGTCTTGCCGCCCGGTGCGATGAGCGGCAGGTTGGGATAGTGCTCGCGCAGTTCACGCAGGACCTGCGGCGTGTTCTTGCCGGCCGCGATGTTGAGGATCTTGGCTCCGGCGCGCACCTTGGCGTGAGCATCGTCGTCGCAGCGAACGACCGTGGCGATGACGGGGATGTCGGCGATGTTGGTGATGTGCTCGACCATCTCGGCAGTAGCGGGGGAGTTGACCACGCAGCCCGCCGCACCTTGCATCTCGGAAACGGCCGCCATCTGCACGGAGCGCTTACCGGTGGTGGTGCCGCCGCCAACGCCCACAAAGACCGGGCACTCGGCAACGGTCAGCAGCGCCTGCGTAATGGCGGGCTGCGGCGTGAAGGGGTAGACGGCAAACACGGCGTCGGCATTGGAGTTGCGGATGACCGCCACGTCGGTGGTGTAGATGAGCGATTTGATGCGGCGGCCAAAGAGCGTAAAACCGCTGGCCTCCTCGATCTCATCGGGCATGCGGAGGGCCGCCTTGCGCAGGCGCCCGTCGATGGGCAGCGGCTCCATGGGCAAAAGGCCGTTGGGAGTTACGGCCACCTGGGGCTCGGTAAATTCGTCTGCAAGCTCTACCTCGGAGAAGTCGACCGAGGCGACGATGTCTTCGTGAACCTCGGCGGGAACATCGATGGGGGCTTGGTCGCTAGTCGCGGCAGGCGTCTCGAAGGAGCTGGTGCCGACAAAGGCGTCGACGCGCTCGTTCAAATCGTTGAGAGAATCCATGGCGGTCCGTTTCTATGTTGTGCGCCCGTCAGCGTGCGACCGGCGCTACGGTTGCTAAATCGTTTGACGATTTGATTTTTCCCCGCTGCGCCATCCGTTAGACTGAAGGGCCGGCGAACGTGAAGGAGCTGTGGTGGCGGGAATCGAGGTGCTATCTTGAATGTCCCGTATGCAAAAAGAGAGGTGACGCGGTATGGAATTCTCGGCAATGTTGGGCTCGATTGGCCTATGCGTGGGCGCAATCGTTGCTGCCGCGGTCATCTACTTTGCGGTCACGGCCATTAAGGGCAAAAAGGCCGAGCGCAAGGAGCGTGAAGCGCTTGCGCGGCATAAGGACCAGCAGGACAAGCGCGCACGGCGATAGCTTGTTGAGTTTTGAATCCGTGCGCTAGCTGCGTTTTCGGACCAGGGCGATATAGAAGCCCTCAAAGTCGCGACTGGGCGGAATGGTCAGTGTGCCGGGCATGCCGTTGGCAATGGCCGAGACGTGGCCCGCGGCAATGGCCTCGGTAAGGGCGTTGCACTCGATATGCGGCTTGTCGCCGGCATCCTGGGCGCGACGCGCTTCGCTTTCGCTCGGCGTGCCGTCGAGGGGGATGAGCTCGCAGTCCATGTGCTTGTCGAGGGCCTCTTGCAGGGCATCCTCGTTTTCCTGCGGCAAGATCGAACAGGTCGAATAGACGAGCGTGCCGCCCGGTTTTAGGGCCCCCATGGCGCGGTCCAGAAGCGCGCGCTGCGAGCGGGCGCACTTGTTGAGCAGCTGCTCGGTCAGGCCGCGCAGGCTCTTCTCGTTGCCGCTGATGACGGTGCCCGTGCCGGTGCAGGGGGCGTCGAGCAGAATACGGTCAAAGCGGAAGAACTCGTCAAGCTCGCGTGCGTCAATACGCATGACGGGCACGTTTTTGGCGCCCTGGCGGCCCAAGTTGGCCTCGAGCTTTTCGGCGCGGGGAACGCTCATCTCGCAGGCGGTGAGGTGCGCTTGTCCCTGGGTGAGGGCGGCGATCTGCGTCGTCTTGCCGCCGGGGGCCGCACACATGTCCAGGATGTCCTCGCCGGCACGTGCGCCCAGCACCAAAGGCGGCATCATGGACGACAGGCTCTGCAAGTAGATCTTGCCGTCACGGTAGATGTCGAGGTCCCACAGGTCGGAAACCTGGGCGTCGGGCAGGATGAAGGCATCCGGGTACCAGGCAACGGTTTGGTGGGCGATCCCGGCGGCATCGAGTGCCGCGGCGATGTCCTCGGCGGTCGCCTTGAGCGTGTTGGCGCGCAGCGTGACCGGGCGCGTGGCTGCGGCGCCAAAGCCTTCGATTATGAGCTCGGCATCGGCAGGCGTATAGGCGCCGGCAACCGTGTCGACCATAAAGCGCGGCAGGTCGGCGGCGGAGTGTTGGGCGGCAAGCTGGTCGGAAAGCTCGGTGGCGGCAAACTGCCTAAGCTTGAGCTCGGGCTTAACCTGCTTTTTCTGCTTACGACGACGCGGTTTGGACATCCGTCTTTCCTTCCACCTAAATGATTATTCTGGGACGGGGATTAAAAAATCATTCCATGACCCCCGTCACAAAAAGACTGTACTGTGGCGCCCGGGAATGATTTTTTAATCCCCGTCCCAGAATAATCATTCCCGGGCGCGTTGTGGTTGCCTAGTACTGGCTCTCGTGCTTGCTAAAGAAGTCGAAGCGCGGAGGCAGCGGCTTTACGCGGTGCTCGCCGGGCTTCTCGCCCAGGCTCTCCATAAACTCGTCCGTGGAGGCAAAGATGTTATCCCAGCTAAAGAAGGCGACCGGGTCGACGTCGAAGTACTCGCAGATGAGCTCGCAGCCGGCCGGGACGATGCCGTGCATCAGGACGGTCGCCACACGCAGCTCGGTAAAGGCGTCGACCAGGGCCTGCGTCATGGCGGCGTTGGCCGGCTCGCCCTCGAGCTTGTTGGCGGCCTTGGAGGCATCGCTCCAGCGCTTGTTGGCGGCGCGCAGGTAGTCGTCGCACACGGCGAGCGCGCGGTGCGTCTCGAACTTGTACATGGCCTGCTCAAAGGCAAGGGCGGCCTGCTCGGCAGCCTCGACCACGGCGGCAGAGGCTGCGCCGGCCGGAATGCAGCCGTTGCGGTACGGGCTCTCGTCGCCCTCCTTGACGGCGACGCCGTAGAAGCAGCTGCGGGCCAGGCGGTTGAACACGCCGGTCAAAAGGGCACTCTCCTTAAGGGTCGGGTCGATAACGCGCTTGTCGTCGCAGGCGCGCACCTCGTTGCCGTCCTTGTCCTTGCCGGTCACGCGCGTGTCATATGCCTTGGGGCTAAAGCTCACCGGCTTCTCGGACAGGCCGAGCGACAGCCAATGCGCGCGCATCTGCTCGCAGGTGTAGTGGTTGAGCAGGTCGTCTGCCGGCGGTGGAGGCGTCTGCGAGGACGAGCTGGCCTTTTTGCCCATGTAGAGCAGGTGGTAGCAGGCGCTGACGGTGCTCTGTGTGAAGTTCCAGCCCAGGGCCTCCCACATGGCGGTCTGCGCGATGCAGTAGAAGTAGATGTTGTCCTGGCCGATGAACTGGTAGATCTGTGCGTCGTCAGAGCACCACCAGTCGCGCCAGTCGAGCGAGCTGTGCTGGTAGGTGGGTGCGGGTACCTGCGTGGAATCGGCGGCGGGCTCGCCCATGAGGGCGGCGTCCTGGGCGGCGATACCCTCGGTTACGCCGGCGGCGCGGGCATCGCGGGCGAGCACGGTGCGGGTGTAGCTGATGGGCGCCCACAGACTCTCGGGCCAGCACCAGCAGGTGACGTCGTTCACGCCGTCGACCTCGGGCACCGGAACGCCCCAGTCGATGTTACCGGTGATGCGGAAGGGCACGAGCGCCTTGCCGCTGCGGAAGCGCACGCCGCCGTTGGCGAGCACCGCGTGAGCGTCGTCGCGCTCCTTCCAGCTGGGGAAGGTGACGGTAAAGCTGCTCTTGTTGCCCTCGGGCTCCAGCACGGTGTGCTCGGGCAGTTGATCCTCGACGGCGTCGAAGGCCTCGCGGAACTTGTTCTGGATGTAGAGCTGTGCCGGCAGCAGCCACTCCTCCATGGTCTTGGAGACCACGGAGCGAACCTGCGGGTTCTGGGCGAGCTTGGCGGTGTAGGTCTTCATAAAGTCGAGGTAGGCCGGCAGGTCAAAGTAGAGGTTGTCGACCGGGCGCAGCTCGGGCACCTCGCCGGTGAGCTGGCTCTTGGGCGCGATGAGCTCCTCGGGCTCAAACTGGTGACCCAGGTCGCACTCGTCGGCGTAGGCTTTCTCGGACTTGCAGCCCTGAATGGGGCAGCGGCCGATCACCTGACGGCCGTTGAGGAACGTGCCGGCCTTGGCGTCGTAGAATTGCAGCGTGGAGCGCTTGGAGATGGTGCCCTGCTCATGCAGGCGCTCGATAATCTCGGCGGTCACCTCGTTGTGAATCTGAGCAGCCGGTTCAAGGCCCGAGCCGCCGTAGATATCGCAGCTGATGTTGTAGTTGTTGAGGGTCGCGGCCTGGCGGGAGTGATTGGACTCGACATACTCGCCGATGGACTTGTCGTAGCCCTCGTTCTCCTTGAGCTTGCGGTAGCTCTCCATGATGGGCGAGCCGTAGCAGTCGGTGCCCGAGGTGAAGATGACGTTCTCGCGGCCCAGACGGTCGCGCAGGAAGCGGGCGAAGAAGTCGGCCGGGACAAAGACGCCGCCAACGTGGCCAAAGTGAAGGCCCTTGTTGCCGTAGGGCTCGCCGGCGGTAACGATGGCGCGGCGAGGCCAGCTGGGACGGTCGTTCATGGAGTATTTGGATGCCATGGGACTCCTTCGCATATGGTGAGAGCGCGGCCGGGCGCAAGGCCTGACGACGCGGTGGTCAATTCGTGCATATCGTTCGACATTATCGCACATGCGGACGGGTACGTGGCAGGGGCGCTATCCTAAGATGCTATGAATGAGATTTCCAACATACATGCGTTTGAGGACGAGGATTTTCTGCACGCCTGCTTTGTGTGGGGGATGGCCGTGCTTGTGGTGTTTGCCGTGTGCCTGGTGCCGGTGTTTATGCTGCTGGGCGGGCCCGCAGACTTGGATGTGGCGGACGCGGGCGGCTGGACGGCGGTTTTGGGCTGGATAGTCGGCTTGGCTGCGGTTTCGGCGGCGTCATTTGCCGTGCACGAGCTGGTTCACGGTATGTTTTTTAAGCTTCTGGCGCCTGCGGGCGCGAAGGTGACCTTTGGGGCGAATCGCGAGACGGCGATGATCTATGCCTGCGCCGAGGGCGTGGTCTATTCGCGTCGGCGGTACGTGGCAGTTTGCCTGGCGCCGACGGTTGTTGTGACGGCGGCGTTTGCCCTGGGGTTTGCGTTTTCGGGCTATCCGCTGCTGTGCTACCTGGCGGCCGGCTTGCATTTGTCGGGCTGTGTGGGCGACTGGTATTACGTGCGGACCATCCTGCGCGACCGCTGCATTGTCGCCTGCGAGGATACGTCCTTTGGCGTGCGCTTTTTCGCAAGGTAGTCTTTTGGGATGATTTTTCTGGGACGGGGATTAAAAAATCATTAGGTACGCAATGATTTTTTAATCCCCGTCCCAGAAAAATCATTGCGGGGGAGGAGATGTTGATGAAGCCGTTGTTGTTGCACGCCTGCTGTGCGCCGTGCTCGCTTGAGCCGGTCCGTCTGCTGCGCGAGGAGGGGTTTGAACCCACAATCTGCTGGACCAACCCCAATATTCAGCCTCACGATGAATGGCAGCGGCGTTTGGACGAGCTGCGCCGGTGGTGTGCCGATGGCGACATCGAGCTTGTCGAGGCGGGGGAGGACCGCGAGCGCTGGGAGGCCGGCGTAGCCCCGCTGGGCGCCGATCGGCCTCGTCGCTGTCGCGCGTGCTATGCCCTGCGCTTGGCCGAGGCGTGCCGTGTGGCCCAGGAGCGTGGGTTTGAGTTTGTGGGCACGACGCTCGCCGTCTCGCCGTATCAGTTGTTCGAAACCTGCAATGATGTGCTTGAACGCTTGGCAGCGGCACATGGGCTCACTCCGGTAATTCGCGATTTTCGCCCGTATTATCCCGAGGCCACGCGTCGTTCGCGCGAGCTTGGCATGTATCGGCAGAACTACTGTGGTTGCCGCTTCTCGGCTGTCGAGGCGGCCATGGACCGCGCCCGCATCCGCGACGAGCGCAAAGCCGCCAAAAAGTAGTTCATTTGGGACGTCAGCCTGCTAGGATGTAGAGCGGACTTTAGCTATATAAGGAGTATCCGACGTGTCTATGCGTACCGATGATTTTGACTACAACCTTCCTGAGGAACTGATTGCCCAGGCTCCTGCCGAGCCGCGCGACTCCTGCCGCCTGCTGGTGGTGGATCGCAAGGGCTCCCAGGCGGGAACGCCGTTGGAGCACGGCGGTACCGTCGAGCACCGCATCTTCCGCGACATCATCGACTATATCGAGCCGGGCGACGTGCTCGTCATCAACCAGACGCGTGTGATGCCGGCCCGCCTGATCGGTCGCAAGGCCGGCTCGGGTGGCGTGGTCGAAACGCTGCTGCTCAAGCGCCGCGAGGATGTTGACCCGCTGGGCCATGTTTGGGAGTGCCTGGTCAAGCCGGGTAAGCGCCTGAAGCCCGGTGCTCAGATTGAGTATCGCGCCGGTGGCGCCCATGCGCCCGAGGGGGCTCCCGTGGTGCTGACGGCCGAGGTCGTCGACTTTGTCACCGATAGCCGCGGCGGCCGCCTGGTGCGTTTTGAGCCGGCCGGGTGCAATGCCGCCGGCGATCCGCGCACGCTCGACGAGGCCATCCATGCTGCCGGCCACGTGCCGCTGCCGCCCTACATTACCGATTACGAGGGAGATCCCGAGAAGTACCAGACCGTCTACGCCATGAAGGAGGAGCACTCGGCTGCCGCTCCTACGGCGGGTCTACACTTTACCCCCGAGCTCATGGCCGCTATCGAGGCCAAGGGTGCGAAGTTTGCTGCCGTCGAGCTCGAGGTGGGCATCGATACTTTCCGCTTGGTGGAGGAGGATGACCCTACGCAGCACGTCATGCACACCGAGCGCTACCACGTGTCGCAGGAGGTTGTCGACGCCGTGCATAAGGCGAAGGCCGAGGGACACCGTGTGATCGCCGTCGGCACCACCGCAGTGCGCTCGCTCGAGAGCGCCTTTGATGCGGAGGCACCGGTGTCCGATCCGGCCGTGACGGCGCGCTATTTTGAAGGCCGCGAGGACGGCGCCGACACGCTCGGCCGCGGTGACATCGTGGTACGCGAGAACGCGACAACGCAGCTCTACCTCATGCCCGGTTCGACCTATCACGTGGTCGACGCGCTGATCACGAACTTCCACGTGCCGCGCTCCACGCTCATGATGCTCGTGAGCGCACTTGCCACCCGCGACCAGATCATGGATGCCTACGCCGCCGCTATCGAGGAGCGCTACCGCTTCTTCAGCTTTGGCGACGCCATGCTCATTTGTTAGTTACGCGGTTCTACGAACCGCGTAACTAGTCGACGCTGCAAACGCCCCTAAGCGGCAATCTGACGTTCAATCGTCGGGCATGACCAGAAGGTCAATGCCCTCCTCTTTCACGTCACCTTGCTCGCTTAGGGGCGTTTTCGCTGTCCGTGCCAAAACATCGGCGTTTGCGTCTCTAACGAAAAGTAGTCATTGGGGACGTTCTTGTTTGACTAGTCGTTTAAGAACGTCCCCAATGACTACCTTGCATCAATCTAATAAGTTGCGGTGAGATAGTTCTTGAATTGGCCTTTTTGATGACTAAACAGGAACTATCTCACCGCAACTGCGTTGAGCTTTTTTGACAGCTAGTTTACTTGCTCGCGAAGAGCCAGATCAGGACGATCACGAGGACTACGGCGACAATGCAGACGATGGCGCCGGTGAATTTGATGCGTGAGTCGCGGGTGCGCTCGCGCACGTCGTCCTCGGCGGCTTCGAGTTGAGCCACTTCGCGCTCGGTTTCGGCGTGCTCGACTTTATCGCGGACCAGAGAGCCTGCGAGCGATTCGGTAATCTCGGGATGATCATGCACCTCGGTCGCCTGCTCGATGATCGACTGTGCGTGCGCGATGTCCGCCTGGGCATTGGCGATGGCCTGCTCCTGCTCTCGGCGCGCCTTGTCCTCGGCGGCGATCTTCTCGCGCAGTTCGCGCTGGCGCGTTGCGGCGGCAGCTTTTGCGGTCTGCAGCTCGTCGCGCGCGGCATCGGCCTCGGCCGTCACGGCCTGATGGGCACGCTTGGCGTCGGCGATGGGGGCTTGTGCCTGCTCGACGGCGTGCTCGGCGGCCGCGAGCGAGTGCTCAAGATCGGCGGTGATGTTCGGGACATCTTCCTCGGCTTTGCGCAGGGCATCGGCCGTGTCGGAGATCTGCATCGAAAGCTCGCTGGTGCGCACCGTGTAATTGGCGGGATTTGCCGAAGGATTGCGCTGCAGCTCGGCATACTCGTGGCGCAGCGTTTCGAGTTGAGCACGCGTGGCGTCGACGGTTTGCTGTACTGCGGCAACGCCGGCGTCGCGCTCGGCCTGCACCTTGTCGCGGATGCGCTTGGAATCCTCGAGGCGGCGAACGAGGCGGTTACCGGTCTCGCGCGAGCTGGCTTCGCGCGCCTCCACCGCGTCGAGTGCGGCTTTGAGACGCCGCTCGGTGGCGTCGTCCTCTTCTTTTATTTGCTCGAGCTGCGCCTTGAGCTCTGTTGCCTTGGCAGCATGGGTATCGCGGCCGATTTCTGCCGCCGCGGCGGCCTTTTGTGCCGTGTCGATAGTCTGGCGCTGCTCGGCGACGATTTGGTCGTAGCGGCCTGCGATATCCTGACGCGTCTCGAGTTCCTCGCCTTGATCGGCGATGCGCTGCTCAAGTTCGGCCAGGTGGGCACGGGCGTCCGCGAGTGCCTTCTTTGCGGCGTTCATCTCGCGCATGGCCGAGGCTCCCTGCGCGATAAAGGCGCCCACGGCGCTGGCGGTGTTTGAGACGGCGCCTCCCAGATCGCGGCTGGCTGCGGGGGTGTGCGGGGCGGTCGGGTGAGCGGCGTTTTCCGTGCCCACATCGGGCGCCTGTGACGTGGCGATGCTGCCGGTGCCGCCCTCGACTACGGAAAAGCCGGCAGCGTGCGGATCAACTGCATCGGCGCCAATGGTGGGATGCTCGAGCTGCAGGAACGAGGGCAGGGTGCTGCCTTGGTCGGCAACGGGGGTCTCGCCGGGCACGAAGGTCGAGGCGGCCTCGGCGGCCTCCTCTTCTTCGGCGTCAACATCGGCGTCGGCCACGGCGTCTTTCATCGCTTTGACGGCATCCATCATGGAGTCCATGACAGCATCGAGCTCTTCTTCTGAAGACACCTTGATGGGGCCTTCTGCTTGCGGGGCGGCGTCCTTTTCGGGGGCGTCGTCCTGAGCGGCCGAATCGTCGTTTTGCTCGCCGGCATCTTCGGCCGCAGGAATTTCCATCGCAGCGCCGTTATCCAGAGTGGCGTCGTCGACGTCGGTATCATTGCAGGTCGCAGCGTCAGTATCTGCGGCGACGTCTGCTGAATCATCAATATGCTGTTGAGTCTGGGGGTCCAGCTCGTCTGTCATAGGCATGTGCTCCTCATCGTTGTTTGTCACCCTATGATAAAGTCTCGCGCCGACATCCCGCGCCCCGCAGCAAAGTTTCAAAACGTGTTCGATGACTCGCTTGGATAGCAAAAATTCGTCCTCTAAATTCAGTTTACGCTTGACATTCCCTTCGCCGAATGACGTTGCGCCGTTCGCCTGCTGCGGTCTTTATTTTTCACTTGAACCCGTTAAAGTTGCATTTCAGCTTTTGGCGCGTGAAGTTGGATACGCGCAGTCGGCGGGCGTGCCCGTCGCGATTTTGAAAGGACTTCGTATGGGACTTTTCACTGGTAAGACCGTGATCGTCACCGGCGGCGGCAAGGCCACGCTTAAGGACGGCTCTGCTGGCTCCATCGGCTACGGCATCGATATCGCTTTTGCCAAGGAAGGTGCGAACCTCGTTATCACCGGTCGTAACGTTGCTAAGCTCGAGGCTGCCAAGGAGTCTCTTGAGGCTGAGTACGGCGTCAAGGTTCTGCCTGTTCAGGCCGATGTCTCCGCCGGCCAGGACAACGAGGCCGTCGTGCAGAACGTTATCGACAAGGCGATTGAGGAGTTCGGTCGCATCGACGCCGTCGTCAACAACGCTCAGGCCAGTGCCTCGGGTGTGACCATCGCCGACCACACCATGGATCAGTTTAACCTGGCCATTTATTCCGGTCTGTATGCCACCTATCTGTACATGCAGAAGGCCTATCCGCACCTGAAGGAGACCAAGGGCTCCGTGGTCAACTTTGCCTCGGGCGCCGGCCTGTTTGGCAACTACGGCCAGTGCAGCTATGCCGCCGCCAAGGAGGGCATCCGCGGCTTGACCCGCGTTGCCGCCAACGAGTGGGGCAAGGACGGCATCAACGTCAACATCGTGTGCCCGCTTGCTTGGACCGCTGCGCTCGAGAACTTCCAGGATGCCTATCCCGAGGCGTTCAAGGCCAACGTCCATATGCCGCCGGCGGGTCATTACGGCGACGTCGAGAAGGAGATCGGCCGCGTGGTCGTTCAGCTCTGCGGCCCCGACTTTAAGTACATGAACGGTGAGACCGTCACCCTCGAGGGCGGCATGGGCCAGCGGCCCTAACAGTTACGCGGTTCTACGAACCGCGTAACCAGTTGACGCTGCAAACCCGCCAGAGCGGCAATCTGCCTTTCAACTTCGGCGGCATGATCAAAAGATCAATGCC
>CALJPV010000099.1:0-105394 GCA_937980385.1 uncultured Collinsella sp.
CGGGATTGGTCAATCTCGGCCGACTATATTTGGCTAAAATAATCCGACGCTAACACGCTTGCCGATTATGGTCGCGCACTGGGGATCTCACCTAACGAAATGATGGCGTTTGGCGATAACGAAAACGATCGCGACATGCTCAACGTGGTGGGCCATCCCTATCTGATGGAGAGCTGCAATCCCAGCATGCGCGGTGTCAATGACCGTGTCCGCTACGTGCGCACGGTCGAAGAAGAGCTGCGTCGTCTACTTGCTGAGTAGGCATGTCCCAAAATCTACCTACAGTTGGGGCAGAGGCCCTCGAAGATGGTGTAGTGCGAGGTGACGTTCCAGCCGATTTGCTCGGACGCCTTGGCGTCGAGCCGGGCATCGAAGGGGAGCGGTACGTCGATGACGCGGCTGCACGAGGTGCAGATGATATGCGCATGCGGCTCGATCGTGCGATCGAAGCGGCTGCCGCCCGGCGTCTTGATGGAGAGGATCTCGCCGGCGTCGGCTAAGAGATTGAGATTGCGGTAGACCGTACCGCGGCTGATTTTGTCATCCTGCGCGCGCACGGCGTTGTAGATCTCATCGGCGGTGGGGTGGTTATAGCTTTGGCGCACGGCGTCAAGAACCAGCTTCCGCTGCTTGGTGTTTCTTCTTTGCACCGCCATGCGCCTCGCCTCTTTTCTATCAACGGTCGTAGGTAAATGATACCGTATTTAGCACACAATACTAATAACGAGGACTGAAACCGTCTTCATTGGTAAGTGGGGCTCGGGCCTGGGCGTCTGCGAGGCGAAAACGCGTTCCCATGCGCTCGTAGGAGGCATGAAGCGCCTCGAGATGAGATAGGATGTTTGCCGGAGCCCCCTGTATCTCCATCTCGACGGAGCCGTCTTCCATGTTACGCACCCAGCCGGTGAGTGCGCGTGCCTGCGCGAGGTTGGTGTTGGTAAAGCGAAAACCAACGCCTTGGACTTGCCCCGTCCAGTACAGGAAGTAGCGCAGGGGAGTGTCTTGAGTGGCCTCGTCGCTTGCGAGCACAGTAAGCCTGCGGCGCAGCTCGAGCTCGATGTTTGATGGTTTTTGAGGCTCTCGACTGCCGCCGGTGACGCTGGAGAAGAACGTATCGAAGAGGCCCATCGCTAGGCCTGCTTGACTGAATCGGCGGGGAAGGTAATGCCGGCCTGCTGACGCACGGCATCCATGATGCGCAGCGAGACGAGCGTGACATCGCGGTAGTGGCCGAGCTCATGGCGTCCCGCCGGGGTCTCCCAGATCTCTTCCTTAACGTTATCGATGCCTCCGATGGCGGTGATAAAGTCTGCGAGTTCGTATTCCATAGTGTTGCTTGACTTGGGAAGGTCGAGCGCGCGGCCGTTGTCGTCCTGTTCGCGCGGTGCCTCGGTCGCCGAGCCGCGTACGACGTCGCCGCGATAGTCGATGCGGACGTTGCGGGGCGTGGACAGATGGTCGATCTGGATAGTGCCACGCTCGCCTTCGATCTGCGAGGGCAGCAGGTCATTCGTAATTTTGGAGTGCGCGAGCTCGACGGAGATATGGCCACCGCCATAGCTGGCGAGAATGGAACCGCAACCGTCGATGGGGCCATGGGTGAGCTCTTGCGTTGAGGGGTCGAGCAGCGTGGTCATGCTGGTGAGACCAGAGGGCATGCCGAAAATCTCGACCATGGGCTCGACGGCGTAGACGCCAATGTCCATGAGGGAACCCGATGCCATATTGCAGTCGAAGATATTGGTGGCGCGCCCCGCGAGAACCTCGTTGTAGCGTGAGGAATACTTGCCAAAGCGCAGTGAGGCGCGGCGAATGGGCGCAATCTCGCCCAGGGCGTCCTCGACGGCGTGGAAAGCGGGGTCGTGGAGGGGACGCATGGCCTCGAGGGCCACGACGCCTGCTGCCTCGGCAGCACGGAAGACCTCGAACGCTTGGGCCTCGGTGGCGCAGAAGGGCTTTTCGACGATAACGTGCTTACCGCCGGCGATGCAGGCGAGCGCCTGCTCGTGATGGAGCGCGTTAGGGCTGCCGATGTAGACGGCATCGACGTCGTCGGCGGACGCGAGCTCGTCGAGTGCGGTGAAGTTGCGTTCGCCGCCGTGCTCGGCGGTAAAGGCGGCACCGCGATTGGCATCGCGTGAAAGCGTGCCCACAAACGCGGCTTGGTCGTTGGCATTGACGACCTGGATAAAGTCGTCGGTGATCATGGATGTGCCGATGGTCGCTATACGCAGCATACGTCCCCCTTGCGTTGTTTGGTCTACAGGATGAGTGTAGCGCGTGGGGATATAAAGCTGCGCGAAAACGCTATTACAGGTCGCTCTCGTTAAAGCCGGCGTCGATATCGAGGTTGGCTCCGTCGGCCGCGGTGGTGGCGAGCTCGTCGCAGCGTTCATTGAGCTCGTGGCCGGCATGCCCCTTAACCCAGATGAACTCCACCTTATGCTTGCTCTTTGCGGCAAGCAGACGCTCCCACAGGTCGCGGTTCTTGACGGGCTGCTTGTTGGCAGTTTTCCACCCGCGCTTTTTCCAGCCGTCGATCCAGTGCTTGTTGAAGGCGTTGACGACGTATTGCGAATCGGAATGGACCTCGACCTCGCAGGGGCGGTTAAGTGCCTCGAGCGCCACGATGACCGCCATGAGCTCCATGCGGTTGTTAGTGGTCTTGGCGTAGCCACGCGAAAGCTCGGAGGTGAAGGTCTTGCCGGCGGGGTTGGTGTACTTGAGCACGGCGCCGTAGCCGCCGCGTCCCGGATTTGATCGGGCCGAGCCGTCGGTATAGATGATGACCTTCACATGGTTCCTTTCGTTGGGTACGCTTCGTGTGAGTGACCATTGTAGCGCCATGCCCGCCGCGGGCTAGCAATCTACGATTTCTACCCCGTCTTCCGACAGCTGGTCGGCATGGATGATGCGGTTGAGCTCGTCGAGGTATTGCCGCAAGAGAGGGGAGGGCTTGCGCTCGTCGTGCATGATATATCCTACGTGCATCGTTGGGGCGTCTGCTAACGGGATCGATGCCATACCCCACTGCATTTCATTGGAAAGGACACCGGTCGACAGGGTGTAACCGTTCGACGTGATAAGTAAGTTAGTAAGTGTTCCGCGGTCCGAGATTCGTATGTTGCGGTCGCAAGGGATATAGCTAAAAGGTTCCTCGGCGTAATAGAAGGAGTTTGAGGTTCCCTGCTCAAAGCTGTAGCGCGTATAGGGCGTGAGGTCGGCAAGGGACAGCTGAGGGCGGCGTGCGAGCGGGTGGCGTTCGCTAACGAAGACGTGGACCGTCGCGTCGAAGAGGGGATGGAAGTTTGCGCGGGCATCGGCGAAGGCCTTCTGCAGAACGCGGGCGTTAAAGTCATCCAGGTACAGAATGCCGATATCGCTGCGAAATGCGCGGACGTCGTCGATGATCTGCGAGGTGGTGGTCTCGCGCATGATGAACTCAAACTTACTGTCGCGGCAGCGCTCGACGACGTTGACAAAGGCCTCGACCGAAAACGCGTAGTGCTGGGCCGAGACGGCAAGGCGCGCCTGGGGTGTGCCGCCGTCCTCGTAGCGTGCCTCGAGCATGTCGGCCTGCTCTACGACCTGGCGCGCATAGCCCAAAAGCTCGGTGCCGTCGTTGGTGAGCGTGACGCCGCGGCTGGAGCGCGTAAAGATCTCCAGATGGAGCTCCTGTTCCAGGCTTTTGACGGCGTTTGAGATGTTGGACTGAGCGGTATAGAGGCGCTGAGCTGCAGCGTTGATTGAGCCGGACTCTGCCACGGCAATCAGAAAACGAAGCTGCTGAAGGGTCATCGACGCCATCCTCTCGATTGCTATCTATAAAACAGATAACAGATTAGCGCTTTTAAGTGATTGACCGAGGGAAACAATGCTCGTACTATTCAAAACACACAAAGGCGGTAGGTAATTAAGCCGACCACGGAACCGGGATGCGAAAGGAGGCCCGCATATGAATTGCTTACCAAGACGAATGCCGGGCTCCTGTTTGCGCCCGTCGGCGTGATCAGGAGACAGCGACTTACTTCTCTTACTCTTATTACTTTTGTTCGATCAAGGAGATCATCATGAGCCAGTTTATCAACAACCCCGAGCACACCTTTGGTTTCGATACCCTGCAGCTGCACGTTGGCCAGGAGAGCGCCGATCCTGCATCCGACTCCCGTGCTGTGCCTATCTATCAAACCACGAGCTATGTGTTCCGCAACTCCCAGCACGCCGCCGACCGCTTTGGTCTTGCCGACGCCGGTAACATCTACGGCCGTCTGACCAACTCCACTCAGGGCGTCTTCGAGGACCGTATCGCCGCGCTCGAGGGTGGCGTGGCCGGTCTTGCCGTCGCCTCCGGTGCCGCCGCCATCACTTATACCCTGCAGGCACTTGCCCAGGCTGGTGACCACGTGGTCGCCCAGAAGACCATCTACGGCGGTTCCTACAACCTGCTGGAGCACACACTCTCCCAGTTTGGTGTCGAGACCACCTTCGTCGATGCCCATAACCTGGACGAGGTCGAGGGCGCCATCAAGGACAACACCACGGTCATCTATCTCGAGACGCTCGGTAACCCCAACTCCGACATCCCCAACATCGACGCCATCTCCGAGATCGCCAAGAAGCATGGTCTGCCGGTTGTCGTCGACAACACCTTCGGCACCCCGTATCTGTTCCGTCCGCTGGAGCATGGTGCCAACATCGTCGTCCACTCCGCAACCAAGTTTATCGGCGGCCACGGCACCTCGCTGGGCGGTGTGATCGTCGACGGCGGTAACTTCGATTGGAAGGCGAGTGGCAAGTACGCCCAGATCGCTGAGCCCAACCCCTCCTACCACGGTGTTTCGTTTGCCGAGGCTGCCGGTCCCGCCGCCTTTGCAACCTATGTCCGCGCTATCCTGCTGCGTGACGAGGGCGCCTGCATCAGCCCGTTCAACGCCTGGGTCCTGCTCCAGGGCACCGAGACTCTGTCGCTGCGCGTTGACCGTCATGTCGAGAACACCAAGAAGGTCGTTGAGTTCCTGACCGGTGACAGCCACGTCGCCAAGGTGAACCACCCGAGCCTGCCCGAGCATCCCGACCATGAGCTGTACCGGAAGTACTTCTCCCGTGGCGGTGCCTCGATCTTTACCTTTGAGATTAAGGGTGGCCAGGAGGCAGCTTGGAAGTTCATCGATCATCTGCAGGTGTTCTCGCTGCTCGCCAACGTGGCCGACGTCAAGTCGCTCGTCGTGCACCCGGCTACCACCACGCACTCCCAGCTCTCTGCCGAGGAGCTCGCCGAGCAGAACATCACGCCCTCCACGATCCGTCTTTCCATCGGTACCGAGAACGCCGAGGACATCATTTGGGATCTGAAGCAGGCCTTCGCCGCGCTGGACGAGTAAGGCGACTTGTGCAAGGACCCCTTGCGACTCGATAGGTATAACTGCATAAAATGCCTGCTCAAGGCGCCTGTGCGAACAATGGTCGCACAGGCGCCTTTTTTGCATAGAGAGGGTGCAAAAACAGGGTTTTTGGCACGCTTTATGCATTCGAGTTGTGGAAAACTCCTGTTGAGAGGATGTGAGTTTTACGCAATTGACGTGCGTCTTTTGAGTAAAACCGCAGGTCGCGATTTGCTCGGGGTACTATGCAGCGCGATCGAATCACACACAGCTCAAACGCAGCAAATACGCACTACGGAGGTTTCCAGCTACATGAGGATCGATTCACGAAAACCGAAAGCCGCCGCCCTTTCCGCCGCTCTGACCGTGGCACTTTTGGCGGGCGCCGGCGCAACTGATGCCCACGCGGCAACGCTATCCGATACGGTCGGATCTACGCCGACCGAGGCCACGTTGATGCAGCCCGTCGACTACCGCGGCGACGGTTATGGCTCTATGCAGGAGTGGAACGCCTCGATGGGGGCAAAGCGCGATTCCCTGGAGATGCGCGCTCAGATCATTATGAATATGTATGGCGACTATGCTACCGATGACGAGCGCGCTGTGTTGCAGGGTTGCATCGACGGTGCGGGCAGCCTGTTGACGATGGGGGAGGTCGACGCCAAGTCGACCGAGCTCGATGAGCTCCGCTCCACGCTTGAGGATGCCAAGCGCGAGGCGCTCGAGGCCGCCGCAGCCGAAGCCGAGGCCGCTGAGGCCGTTCAGGCTTCGTATTACAACGTCGGCTCCGGCTCGTCTTACGTGACTGCTGCGTATTACGCGAACGGCTCGGGTCTGACGCGCTCGAGTGGCGTCAATAACTATAACGGCCGCCGCGAGACTTATTACAGCAGCAACGTGTTGTATCACCACCGCACGGGCGAATGGACGCAGGATTCCGAGGGCTTTTGGCGCGATTCCGATGGTTACTACGTCGTGGCCGCGGGTGATAAGGCCCAAGGCTCCACGTTTACCGGTTCCAAGGGCGAGTGCAAGGTCTATGACTCCGGCTGCGCAGCCGGAACCACCGACTACTATACCGGTTGGTAATCTGCCATAAGCCAATAGGACATGACAGGCGGGCGTCTTTACCGAGCCTTTGGGCAACGTAAAGGCGCCCGTTTTTTGTGCGTGCTTGAGTTAACAGAGCGCTTACCGTGGCAGTACGCCGCGCATATGGGCGCGGGGCACACTGGTTCATGAGAAATAAGGTCTTTCTCGTGGAGGAAGTGGTCTTGTGAACGCTCGAGATATTGCCGTTGCCGCCGTCGCATTGGTGCTTGGTTGCCTTGGTCCCACGACCGCGCTCATTGCGGGCATGCAGGGGCCATGCGGGGCTGCTCCAATCGTGGTTGGCGCGCTGATCGCAGCGGCGCTGCTGGGAAGCGCCGGCGTGCTGCTTTGCCGCGATGACGAGGACGAGGTGCCGGAGTCGCAACGCTAACTGTTGTGAGATTGGCTGCCGGTCATAGACGAAGATGAAAGCCGCCGCAGGGGGAACGGTTTCCTTGCGGCGGCTTTGCTGTTAAGGCTGTTGAATGCGGTGCGTTGGCGTTACCAGCTTGCCTCGATATCACGGATGCGCTGGTAGAGCCAATCGTTTTGCGGCACTTGGATATCGTGTTTGGCTGCGAGGCGGCAGATGGTGCCCGCGAACTCCTCGACTTCGGTTTTGCGCCTTGCGATGCGGTCTTGAGCCATCGAGGGCATACCGGCGGGGTCGATTCCCTCGATGAGGTGCACCATTTGCGTCAGGTCTGCCTCGGTCAGCTCAATGCCCTCGGCGTTAGCGACCGCAAGCGTTTCGCGCATGGCGGAAACAAAGCAGCGACGCTGCTCGGAGCCCGGCTCCGTGGCGCTTCCGTAGGTCCCGCCGTAGGCCATGCAGGTCTGGTTGATGCCGTCGTTGAGCATGAGTTTGGCCCACATGCGGTGCGCAATGTCGCTCTCGACGGTATGGGCGACGCCGCAGCGCGTATAGAGCTCGTCGATGGTGGTAACGGTTGCGGGCTCGGTGCCCGCTGCCGCGCCAAAGCGAATCTCGCCCGCATTGGTAAAGGTGAGCTCTCCGTTGAGGAACACGGCGTCCATGCCTTGGCAGATGCCCAGGACGGTGTGCTCCCAGCCAAAGCGCTCGGCAATCTTTTGCTCGCTCGTAATGCCGTTGCACAGCGAGGCGATGAGCGTATTGGGGCCCACGATGTGTTCCATAGTCTTGAGCGCCTGGTCGAGTCCAGTCGTCTTGACCGTGAGAATGACCAGATCGGCGGGCGTTGCCTCGCTGGCGCGCACGGACTTGAGTGCGCAGGGCTCGCCGTTGACCGTAAGGGCGTCGCCTGCGTGACGCTCGAAACGGGCGTCGTCCATGACGTATTCGACGGCATCGTCGCCGAGTGCCTGGGCGATCATGCTGCCGTAGAGTAGCCCGACGCCGCCCTTGCCGATAAAGGCGACCTTGTTGATCTGCATGTGGATCATCTCCTCACAAAAAGGCGCCCGCGTGCGGGGCGCCTGATGGATTGTATGCCGCTGGAGCATGTAGCGTGCACTGGAGGCGGAATTTAGAAGAACAAACGCATGAGAACTTATGCCGCGGGGCAGATGGCAAAAACGCGTGCGGGATATCCAACGCCATCGCGCACCTTGGGGAAGGTGCAGAAGATGACGGCGCCTGTGGCGGGAAGCTCGTCCAGATGGTCCATGATCTCGGTCTGGTAACGGTCGGCCGAGAGGATGTATTGCTCGCCGGGATAGGGGTAGGCGTCCTCACGCGTGGCCACGCTCGCCTCCTTTCATCGGGCTTTTTGCTGATGTTAAAGCGGTGCCGTGACGGCCTGATTTCTGCTGCGTTACGATACGTTCTCGATTGCGATTCCGATGTGCTTCGATGACGTGACAGGTTTGTTTCGCCTGATCAGGGCTTCGATGGGGGAGGAGGGGCCGTGCAATATCGCGTTGACCCCAAAAGCGGTAACCGTATCTCGGCGTTGGGGCTGGGCTGCATGAGGTTTCCCGGTGCGCCGGGACGCCCGGATGCGAAGACAGCCGACGCCATCATCTCCCGTGCGGTGGAGCAGGGGATTAACTACCTGGACACGGCCTATCTCTATCCCGGCAACGAGGCTTGCGTGGGCGCTTCGCTTGAGCGCCTAGGCCTACGCGACCAGGTTTTGCTCGCGACCAAGCTGCCGCATGCTTCGTGCAAATGTGCGGAGGATTTCGACCGGTTCTTCGACGAGCAACTGCGCCGCCTGCGGACCGACCATATCGACTATTACCTCATGCACAACATTACCTCGCCCGCCCAGTGGGAACGTGTGGTGGCGTTGGGCATCGAGGACTGGATCGCGCGTCAAAAGGCGGCGGGTCGCATTCGCCAGATTGGTTTTTCGTATCACGGCAGCGCGGCGGATTTCCTGACGGTGCTTGACGCATATGACTGGGATTTTTGCCAGATACAGTACAACTATGCCGGCGAGCGTTACCAAGCGGGAACGGCAGGACTCATGGCGGCTGCGGAGCGCGGTCTTGCGGTGTTTGTGATGGAGCCACTGCTGGGCGGTCGTCTAGCGGGCAAACTGCCGCCGCGGGCACGCGCTGTGCTCGATGGCGCCCGTGACCCGCATTTGCGCACTCCGGCCGCCTGGGGGCTTTCGTGGGTGTGGAACCATCCTCAGGTGACGATGCTGCTTTCGGGTATGACCGATACCGCGCAAGTGGATGAGAACGCGGCGTTGGCCGATCGGGCCCTGCCGGATTCGATGACGGCTGCTCAGCTCGATACCATCGCACGTGTGCTGGGAGAGTTTGAGAAATCGAATCGCGTGCCCTGTACGGGGTGCGGCTACTGCATGCCATGCCCCAAGGGCATCAATATTCCCGGCTGCTTTGGCGCCTACAACGCGAGCTACGCGCATAGTTGGTTTACGGGGCTGTCTCAATACTTTACGGCGAGCGCGGTGCGGACGAACGAGCCCAAGCTGGTGAGCAATTGCGTTAAGTGCGGCAAATGCGCACGTCACTGCCCGCAGCACATCGATATCCCCGGGCGCTTGGACGACGTACGCCACCGTTTTCAGCCTGGCCCCGTGACGGCGGCGCTTAAGGCCTTCGGCAAAACGCGCTCCTCGTGACCCTTTTATAACTTGCGGTGGAATAGTTCCTGCTTGCGGCAGAATAAGGCATCGACAGGAACTATTTCACCGCAACTGAAGGGGGCTGTCGTGGGTCATCGGGATTCATGTGATGATTTGCGTGAGGTTCGTTGGGGCGTTTTGGGCGCTGGACACATTTCGCATCGATTTGCATCGTCGCTCAAGGAGGTGGACGGGGCACGGCTTGTGGCTGCCGCCGGCCGCACTCCTTCGCATGTTGAGGAGTTTTGCAGGGCGTTTTCGATTGATGCCGCGCACAGTTATGCCACGGCTGACGATAGCGGCGATGCGGCTTATGATGCGCTGATTGCCGACCCCGATGTCGACGCAATCTACTTGGCTCTTCCACATGGCATGCATGCGCATTGGGTCTGTCGGACACTGCGCGCGGGAAAGGCCGTACTGTGCGAAAAGCCGGCCGTTTTGAATGAAGAAGAGGCCCATGCGATCGCCTCCGTTTCCCGTGAGTGCGGCGTGCCGTTTATGGAAGCGATGAAAAATCGGTTTTGCCCGATGCGTACTCGCGTGAAGGGCTTGCTTGCGTTGGGCGAGCTCGGCCGTATCGTTTCGATCGAAAGCGTGCAAAAACTCGATTATGGTGAGTCCCCTTCGAGTTATCTGCTCGATCCGTTGCAGGGTGGCTGTCTATATGACATGGGCTGCTATGCGGTCGGGTGGTTTGAGGATCTGCTTGCGGGTGCGTGCGATGTTTCGTCTCGTGAAGTTCGCTGGCGTGACGTATCGGGCGGCCGCGTGGATTGGGCCGATGAGATCCATATGAGTGTCGGCGGTATACCCATTCATATGGTGGTCGACGGCAAAGCAGCATATGAAAGCCGCTTAACGATTGCCTGCGAGCGGGGCTCGTTGGAAATCGAGCGCCTTCATCGCCCCGAGCTCGCCCATGTGAAGTGCTCCGACGGACGAATGCTCGAAATAAATGCCCCGTTTGAGGTCGATGATTTCTACGGCGAAATCCAGCATGCGACCCAGCTCATCCGGGCGGGGAAACTCGAGAGTCCCGTCATGCCCCTTGCCGCCACACAGCGCTGCGCGCGCATTATCGATGCAATCCGTCTAGCCCTCTAGGACCTGGCGCTGACGCGTGAGGGATCATGACGCCGGCGCCCGTAGCCGTAGTGTTTGGTGCCCCGCATCTCTGATGCCCCTTTTATAACTTGCGGTGGAATAGTTCCTGTTTGCGGCAGAATAGGGGCCAAACAGGAGCTATTTCACCGCAACTGATGAGGGGGAGCTGGGGATGCTGACGATCGGGTGTCACCTATCCACGACGAAGGGCTATCGGGCGATGGGGGAGACGGCGCTGTCCATTGGCGCCAATACCTTTGCATTCTTTACGCGCAACCCGCGCGGCGGCAAGGCGAAAGACCTTGACATGGATGACGTGGCGGCCCTGCGCGAGCTTATGGAGCAAAACGACTTTGGCCCGCTCGTGGCTCATGCCCCGTATACCTATAACCCCTGCTCGGCCAAAGAGCGGGCGCGCGAGTTTGCCCTGGAGGCCATGGCAGAGGACCTGCGGCGCATGGAGGCGCTGCCCGGCAACTACTACAACTTCCATCCCGGTGCGCATGTGGGGCAGGGCTCCGACGCCGGCATTCAGATGATCGTCGACACCCTGTGCCAGGTGATGTTTGAGGGTCAGCAGACGACGGTGCTGCTCGAGACCATGGCCGGCAAGGGCACCGAGGTGGGCCGCAGCTTTGAGGAGCTGGCGCTCATCATCGAGGGCGTTGCCGACAAGCGCCCCGAGCTGTCGGCCAAGTTGGGCGTTTGCCTGGACACCTGCCATGTGAATGACGCCGGCTATGACATCGTCCACGATCTTGACGGTGTGCTTGACGAGTTCAATCGTGTGGTGGGTATCGAACGCCTGCACGCCGTGCATATCAATGACTCCAAGAATCCCTGCGGCGCCCATAAGGACCGCCACGAATGCATCGGTAAGGGCTACCTGGGTAGCGAAGAGTTTGGCGGCGGTATGCAGGTTATGCAGAATATTGTATCGAATGACCGCTTGCGCGCATTGCCATTCATTTTGGAGACACCGAACGAACTTGCAGGTTATGCGGCTGAAATCAAATTGTTAAGGTCATTGCAGCAGTGATGACTGTCATAAAGTGGAGTGCTCCATTCACGTTATGGGTTTGTTTCAATCAGTTTTCTAATTGCAGATTCTTCCAAGCGGGTGCATAATAACCCTCAGTTTTTGCAGACCTCTGAATCACGTGGGGTCTTTGGAAGGAGACTGATTATGAAGCTGAAGAAGCTTGGCGCATTTGCCGCCACGGGTGCTATGGCGCTCGCCCTCGCTCTGACGGGCTGCGGCTCGTCCAACGCCACCTCTGGTTCTGATGCCAGTTCCAGCAGCTCTGACGACGCTAAGGTCGAGAAGGTCGACGGCTCCAAGGAGTACGCGCTCGTCAAGGACGGTACGCTGACCGTCGGCACCTCTGCCGAGTACGCTCCGTTTGAGTACAAGGATGACAACGGCGATTATCAGGGCTTTGACCTTGAGCTCATCAAGGCTATCGGCGACAAGCTGGGCCTGGATGTCGAGTATGTCAACAATGACTTTGACACGCTGGTTCCGGGCGTCGCTTCGGGCGCCAAATATGACGTCTCCATCGCGGCTATCACCGACACGCCCGAGCGTGAGAAGGAAGTCACTTTCTCCGATTCCTACTACATGGACGATCAGGCTATCGTGACCAAGGTCGATAACACCGACATCACGGCCGACAACTACAGCGAGAAGCTCAACAACGCCGACGCTACCATCATCGTCCAGTCTGGCTCGACCGCCGAGGCCTTTGCCCAGGAGAACTTCCCCAAGGCCAAGATTGTCCCCTACAAGGACGCCACCGAGTGCTTCAGCGCCCTGCAGTCCGATAAGGGCGACGCCGTAGTCACCAACCGCTCCGTTGCCAGCCAGCTGACCGCCGAGCAGTTCAACACCTGCCAGACCATCAAGCAGATCAGCACCGGCGAGGAGTACGCCATCGCCATCAACCAGGGCAACACCAAGCTCAAGGACGACATCAACCAGGCCATCAAGGACCTGACTGACGACGGTACCGTTGACGCCCTCATGGCTAAGTACAACATCAAGTAAATAGATGCTTGATTGCGCGTAGGCCCTTTCCGTTTTGCGGAGAGGGCCTTTGTGCTTCTCTCGACGGAGAGCGTTTCCGTCTCGTTTTGCCGGCAACTTCTACGATAGGAGCCACCTTGTCTCGATTGAACGAAGGGGCCATGGGTCGGCGTTTTCCGCTGCCCTCGATGCTCCAAAAACTAGCCTGCGCCCTAGCTGTGGTGCTCGCTTTGTTGTGCGCGGGGACAGCCGCGCCTTCGACCGCCCAGGCGCTTGAGACCGCAAAGATTACCGCCCGACCCAACACCGGTTCGGGCAGCGCTGTGGTCGGCGGCACCGAGACGCGCATTACCTGGGAAGTTCAGGCCGATGCCGACGAGGAGCTGAGCGGTCTTTCGCTGACGTTTGTCGACGGCACGACGTTTGGTACCGATGACACGCGATTGACGATGCTCTCGGGCGAGGACCTCATGGATCGTACGCCCATGAAGCCCACGTGCAAGGCTGACGGTCAGACGCTCAAGATCGACTTTGGCGAGACGGCGCCTGCCGGCGGCTTTTTCCGTGTCGAGGTTTACGGCGTGACGTTCCCCGTCGAGGGCGGCGATGAGGCCTTTAGCGGCACCTACACTTTGGCCGATGGTTCGACCAAGAAGATCTCCAAGATTCCGTCGGTGGAGATCAAGGGCGTGACGGCGTTCGATAACTTCCTGGCCGATCTTAAGGAACAGCCGTGGGTCGAGGCCTGGAACTCCAATATGTTCCTGCGCCTGTTCTTGAACCCGGTGATTTTGGTCCAGAGCCTGCCGATCGTCTTTAAGGGCTTCCTTATGTCGCTCTCGATCGTGCTTGTGGCGTTTCCGCTGGCGATCCCCTTTGGCTTTGCCCTGTCGCTCATGCGTATCTCCAAGTCGCGTATTCTGCGTTGTCTTGCCGGCATCTATGTGAATATCATCCGCGGTACGCCGGCGTTCCTGCAGATCTATATCGCGTTCTTCGGTCTGCCGCTTGCCGGCGTCAAGGTGGACGACTATGTCTTGGGCGTTATCGTCATGGCCATGAACTCGTCTGCGTACTTGTGCGAGATCTTCCGCGCCGGTATTCAATCGATCCCCAAGGGCCAAAACGAGGCTGCTCGCTCGCTGGGCATGAATGCCTTCCAGACGCTGCTCTATGTCATGATTCCGCAGACGTTCCGCAATGTCCTGCCTACGCTGACCAGCGAGTTTATCCTGCTTTACAAGGATACGTCGCTGCTCGCCGCCGTGGGCGTGGTCGAGATCGTCATGAACGCCCGCACCATCGTGGCAACGACGGGCTCCATTACGCCGTATGTGGTTGCCGCCCTGTTCTATCTGGTCATTACCCTGCCGCTTGCGCGCTTGGTGAGCGGTCTTGAGGCGAGGCTGCTGGGTACGGCCGAAACCAAAAAGAAGCGTCCCACCAAGAGCGCCGGACAGGTTGTCGCGACGCCCGCCGACCATATCGCTGGTCTGTAAGGAGGTTCTATTATGAGCGAAACCAATAACTCGAACGAGGTCGTCGTCAGCATCAAGAATCTCCAGAAGGCCTTTGGCGATAACGTGGTCCTGCGCGACATCGATCTGGATGTGCACAAGGGTGAGGTCGTCGTGGTCCTGGGCCCCTCGGGCTCGGGCAAGTCGACGATGCTTCGCTGCATTAACCGTCTTGAGGAGCCCACGAGTGGTTCGATTGTCGTCGAGGGCGTGGATGTGTGCGCCAAGGGCGTCGACCTCAATAAGGTGCGTACGCACTTGGGCATGGTGTTTCAGCAGTTCAACTTGTTCCCGCACCTGTCGGTCAAAAAGAACGTCATGCTTGCGCAGCAAAAGGTGCTCAAGCGCAGCAAGGAAGAGGCCGAGAAGATTGCCATCGAGGAGCTGACCAAGGTCGGCCTGGCCGAGCGCATCGATTTTATGCCGAGTCAGCTCTCGGGCGGTCAGCAGCAGCGCGTGGCCATCGCCCGCGCCCTGTCGATGAATCCGCACGTGATGCTCTTTGACGAGGCCACGTCGGCGCTCGATCCTGAGCTTGTCCGTGATGTATTGGGCGTTATGCGCGATCTTGCACATGACGGCATGACCATGATCGTGGTGACGCACGAGATGGGCTTCGCCCGCGACGTCGCCGACCGCGTCGTCTTTATGGATGGCGGCGTTATCGTGGAGGACGGCACGCCGAGCGAGGTTTTCGACCATCCCAAGAGCGAACGCACCAAGGCGTTCCTGGGCAATATCTCCTAGCCGCTTTATATGACTGACATAGCAGAAAACGGGAGCTGGATGTGATCCGGCTCCCGTTTTTGTTGGGACGCGAATGTGTTTTGGCGCAGAGCGCGTTACGGGCGGAGCTCATTGCCGCTAGGCGAGCTCGGCTCCAAGGGCGCGGCAGGCCGCCTCGCCCTCATCGTCGGGGGCGTCGTAACAGATGACGGAGTCGACCACGTTGACGCCTGTCTCGTCGGCGTCCGCCTTCCAATTGTCCATCCATTCGCCTTCGGCCCACGAATAAGAGCCAAAGAGGACGACCTTCTTGTCGCCGAGGGTCTCCTTGACTTCGTCCCACATCGGTTGGAACTCATCGTATTCAAGCTCCTCGGAGCCCATGGCGGGGCAACCGAAGGCGAAGGCATCATAGTCGGCGGCCTTGTCGGCAGAGAAGTCGGCGCAAGGGATGACCTCTGCCTCGGCTCCGGCTGACGTCGCGCCCTCGGCGACGAGGTTTGCCATGGCCTCGGTGTTGCCTGTGCCGCTCCAGTAGACGACTGCGATCTTGCTCATGTTGAGTCCTTTCGGTTGTGCGGCGTGCGGCCGCGGTTTGTACGTTCTATCGGGTTGCCTGGGCAAGTTGCGCCAAGCTGCAGCCCTGCTGATAGATAAAGGTGAGGTGTTGGGTGCAGGCACGGTACGCATCAAACGTCGCAAGCGCCTGCTCGACATTCGTATAGACCTTCCAGGCTCCAAAGATCTTGTAGTTCTCGCCACGCTGGGCGATGAACTCGTATACGTCGTCGCAGGGGTACCCCAGGAAGTAGCCAATCTCGTGTGGAAATTCGCAGGCGCAGTCGTTGTTGCAGCAGACTTGCTGATCCAGTGCGCATCGAGTCTGGCCGCAGGCGCATTCCGCGGCGTTATTGCTCGCGAGCGTGATGCGTGATGCCAGGTGCACAAGACATGCCGAGAGGTTGCCGGTGTCGTAGCCCTTCTTGGCGAGTGCCGTTTTGGCGCGCGGGTCAGCAAGGTAAGTGGCGAGGCTATTGGGCCGATATGCATATACGAGCGCCCCGCAGGGGCGCCAGACCAAAACGCTCAGATGGATACCGAACGGATTAAGCTCGTGATTGCACCGGGCGATAACGTTGAGCAGGCGTGCTCGGCGATCCTCGATCGCCGCAGTTACGCTTGAGCCGTCTTGATCGGCATAGGCTCCTGGATAGGTAAAGAGCGATGCCGGTTTGATGCCCGCGAGCGTGGGGGAGCAGTTGCGCACGACTGCCGCCTGAAACGTTGGGATGTCTATGGTTCGAGTCACGACGCTCCTTACGGATCTAAACTGTTAGCCTAGGAAAACTTATACACGAAAGTAAGCCTTGGTCAACTAAAAAGTTTGAAGAGGGAAACTAATTGACCGAACGGACATGATTTTGGGTTAAGATGGGAACACCCCATGGGGGTATCTAGATAGGGCTACTTGAAAGGGGAACGCATGAGTGACTTGCTCAACCCTGCGAATCTCATCGTGCTGGCCGTCATTGCCGTCGGCATGTTTTTTGGGCTGCGTCGCATTGCGGCGTCGACGCATGGAAAGAGCTGTTGCAGTGATGGCGCGAGCGGCAAGAAAGCCAAGAAGGTTGTGGTGGCAGACACCGACGAGTCCCACTACCCCTATCGTGAGGAGCTGCTTATCGGCGGCATGAGCTGCGACGGATGCGCTCGGAATGTGACGAATGCCCTCAATGCGCTTGATGGCGTGTGGGCTACGGTGACGTATGCAGACCACACGGCACGCGTACGCTCGAAGCGCCCGGTTGATCGCGACACAATCGAGACGGCGGTGAGGGGCGCGGGCTATTACGTTATGAAGATGTAGGCGTTGCCCTCTCCGGTGGATACCGGCCGCCTGCTCATTGTGACTATCGGCATCCAAAAATTTGTGCAAAAAATAACCTTTAGATGCGGCAAAAGTGGAGTTTGGTGACGGTTCGCGCGGAATTCGTTACCAATTGAGCATCTATTAACCCGTTCAAAAAATTACAGGTGTATATTTATACACTGATTATTGCTGTGCTCAGATTGCAATTAACCGTGGACAAAAATGAAGAATGCTAAAACTGGGCTTAAGGACAGGGGAGGTTATAGCCTTATGAGGCGAGTGGGAACACTTGGCTTGGTGGCAGCGCTTGCCGCTATCTTGGTATCGCCGCTGCCGGCGCATGCCGAAGACGCTTCGGATGCCGTTACCTACAATGCGGGAAATGGGTATTCCTTTGAGAAGCTCTCGCATCCTACGGTAGGAACGTCGCAGCCGGATGGCATCGTCGACTACCAGGGTAACGGTGCCGTTGCCGTTCCGGGCGCCGATGGTAATACGGCCAACAACGAAGGCGATCGCGGCCAGAGCTACACTTGGGCGGCTGCGAGCTATGGTGACTGGCTTTATGTGGGCACCTGCTATGCGGCGATGGGCAACACGCTGACGCTCATGAACGGCACGCTGGGCGATTCCTTTGATGCCGAGACCATGCGCCTGACGCTGGAGGCCATGTTTAACGGCACCTTCTTCTATGGACAGCAGAAGGAGGACGGCACGGCCGACAAGGACAGCGGCGGCATCTTGGTCAAGATCAATACCAAGACCGGTGAGACCAAGCTGCTACTCTCTGATTCGCTCAACGGCGTCGCTCCTTTGTTCCGCAATGCCGTGAGCTATAAGGGTAAGCTCTATTTCTGCGGCAGCGTCAGAACCAATGGCGGCAAAAGCGGCCTGCCTGCTGTATATGAGATCGATCCTAAGACGGATGAGTGGAAAGTTGTCTATCAGGGCCTTTCGAGCATGCAGGATTACGGTGCTGCCTACCAGCAGGGCATTTCTACCGGTATCCGCGGCATGTGCGTCCATGATGGCCAGCTCGTCATCAGTAATGTGGGTAAAGACACGAACGGTAATTTTGTGTCGACAATCCTGACGTCGTCTGACCCCTCGAAGGGCCAGGACAGCTTCACCGAGATTGCTAACTCGGAGACGCTGTTTAACTATCCGGCGATTCGCTATAAGGACAGCATCTACGGCGGCGCCATTTGGGATATGGTCTCGTACAATGGCCATCTTTATGCGACCATCTGCACCGGTACGCCCGAGAATGCTCCCGATGATAATTCCATGCAGTCGTTTGCCATGGTCCGTGGCGACAAGAACGCCGACGGCAGCTATACGTGGACTCCGATTGTTGGCGACAAAGCGGACGGTGCAAAGTACTGCTTTGGCATCGATCCTGCCCGTACCCGTTCTGGTGCTGCCAACCTCATCGTCTACAACGACTACCTCTATATCGGTGAATACAACGACGAGGAGATTGCCCTCGAGCGCATCCTGTTCAACAAATCCAACACCGAAGAGGGCGGCAAGAGCGGCATGGGCGGCGTTGACTGCTCGTTTGTGAATGCCAATCTTGAGCAGTCGGTCAACATCTATCGCATGGACAAGAACGAGAACATGGAGCTCGTCGTTGGCGATCCCACCGAGATGTTCTCCGAGGAGAACGGCAATGGCCCTATTTCCGGTCTGGCTTCGGGCTTTGGCCGAAACGAGAACCAGTACATTTGGCGCATGCAGAAGTTCGACGGCAAGTTGTATATCGGTACCTTTGATACCGCGAGCCTGCTTGAGCCGATCGGCCAGTTCTCCAATGGCGACATTATCGATATGACGCCCGAGGAGTGGGACTCTCAGGTTCAGCGCCTTAGGGACCTGCTTGATCACCTGCTCGACAAGAAATCGCCTGACGACCCCATCGTTCCCGCAGACAAGCTTGCGGACGATGATTCAAGCGAGGCCGTCGAGGACGATGGTTCAGACGAGGCCGTCGAGGTCGATGACGAGAAGACCGAGGTCGCTAAGGGCTTCGGCGACCTGAGCGATGCGCTGGAGGATGCCGCGGGCGACCTTTGCGATCAGGCCGCGACGATGTCCCAGGACGTTGAGGACGACGCCGCTTATGTCCAGAAGATCGATGGCGAGATCGCGTACTTCAAGTCCTTTGCCGACCAGTATCAGGACATGCTCGATAGCTATGAGAGCCTGAAGCAGCAGTACGAGGATGCCTATGGCACCGAGCTGCCGGGTGATATTCAGGATGCGCTCGATAAGCTGCTGAGTGCGGAGAACCTCAAGAAGTTGCAGAGTGTCCTTACGTGCATGTACTACCTGCGCGATGCCGAGCGCGGCTTTGATATGTATGTGACCGAGGACGGCGTGAACTTTACGACGCTGACGACTAACGGCTTTAACGATCCGTATAACCATGGTCTGCGCACCTTTGCGGTGACCAACCAGGGTCTGTGCCTTGGTACCGCCAACCCGTTCTATGGTTGCCAGGTTTGGATCCAGCGCAAGGAGAATTCGGAGAATCCGATTGATCCCGGTACTCCGGATCCGACGAAACCCACCGATCCTTCGCAGCCGGGTGGCGGCAATCAGCCTGGTGGCAGCCAGACGGGCGGCAACGACCAGTCGAACAGCACCGCGACGACCGTTTCGACGACCACTAAGAAGACTCCGAAGGACGGCTCGCTGCCTCACGCTGGCGACTCGACCCTCACGCTGGTCTTGGGATTGCTGGTTGCAGCTGCCGCAGTGCTTGGCATTGCTCTCGCCTTGCGCAAGCGTTCTCGTTGCTAGGCTCGACCACGCAGCTCGATGCCTTGGATATCGTCGAAGTTGATGGCGATATCCCTGAGTTTGAGCAGCTTGAATGCGGGTAACACTTCGTCGAGAATGCCCGTGCGGCTACGATAGCCGTACATATCGTAATAGGTGACGCGCACCAGGTCGCCGCGTTTGAGGCCCTCGAGCTTTTTCGAAAGCTCGAGGGCTTTTTCTTCCGTGAGTTCGCATTTGGGCTCAACAGCGATCTCTTGTTTGCGCACGAGCTCGTAGTATCCCGTGAGGGCGGCAAAGGGCATAAACTGCGCGGCGCGGCCGGCGCGGACGGCGCCGTTGGCGGTGAGCTTGGGGTCGGCGGATCGACGTCTTCCCTCGGGGTCCGCTAGACGTTCAAAAGGCGTCGGTGGCCGCATCGGCTGCTGTTGGGACTTAGGCACGATGTCCTCCTACCTGATCGTTACGTTCGCGTGCAGTGGCGCCGGCGGTAAAGCTTAATCCCTTGACGAGCGCGTTTTTGCCGTACTTGCCCTTTACGGCCAGGACGGCGCGCGCCAGGTCGCGCTCGCGCTCATCGGCCTCGATATCGCTGAACAGATCGATGGTGGCAAATTCTTCGGGCACCAGATTGCCAAAGCCCAGGTTGATGCGCTTGACCGGTCGTTTGGGATCGACAGTCTGCGCCCAGAGCTCATCGAAATAGCCCATGATCTTCTTAAACGAATTGGTGCGCTCGGGCAGCTTGCGCGAGGCGTTGGAGTGCGCAAAGAGCGCGGCATAGCCACCACGCGGCTTGCCGCCGTGTTCGCCCACAAAGATGCCGTCAATCGCCTGTGCCTCTCGCACCAAACGTCGGCGTTCGTCGTCGCGTTGGACGGGCTTGGGCGCGCGGGGCGCGAGCTCGGGGCCGTCGGTTGCGGCGGGTTCGATGCTCGACGTGCTCGAACGCAAATGCCCGCATCCGTCTACATATTGCGCTGTGCCGCTGGCGTCGAGGCGGCGTATGTCGGCGCGCTCGCTCGCGTAGCCTACAAAGAGCGAGATGCTGTTGCACACCACGTGCTTATCGACTAAGTCCAGCACAGCGTTGTCGACCATCTCGCGCAACACGGTGTAGGCTTGCTCATAGGCATAGCCTTTCGAGAGCACCTGTCCTGTGGTAGTTGAGGTTGCCTGCGGGCGATAGGCCTGAATATCGGCGATAGTTGTCGGCTCGCGCCCGAAGGCGTGGTCGATGAGATACTCGGCATTGACGCCGAGCTCGTCGTAGAGCAGGTTTTCGTCGAGCGCGGCGACGCCCATCAGATCGTAGACGCCGTATTTTTCGAGTCGTGCTGCCACGCCGGGCCCAATGCCCCAGATGTCGGTGATGGGGCGATGGGGCCAGATCTCCTTGCGAAAGGTCTCGTCATCGAGTATGCCGATGCGGCTGGGTACGTGCTTGGCGGTAATGTCGAGTGCCACCTTGGCCTGGAATAGGTTGGGGCCGATGCCAACCGTTGCCGTGATGCCGGTGCGCGCCAGGACCTCGTCGCGCAACATGCAGGCGAAGCCTTCAGCGTCGGTGTGATAGAGGTCCAGATAGGGCGTCACGTCGATAAAGCATTCGTCGATGGAGTAGACGTGCACGTCCTGTGGGCTGACGAATTCCAGATAGATACCGTAGATTTGCGCCGACACCTCCATGTAGTGCTGCATGCGCGGTACGGCCTTGATGTAGTCGATACCGTCGGGAATCTCGAACAGGCGACAGCGGTTATGGATTCCGAGGTCTTTCATGGCCTGTGTGATGGCAAGGCAGATGGTCGTGCGCCCGCGCGATTCGTCGGCAACGACCAGGTTGGTGGTGAGCGGGTCGAGCCCGCGGTCGACGCACTCGACGCTGGCGTAGAACGTCTTGAGGTCGATGCAGATATAGGTGTGACGCTCGTGTCCCACGCGTCCTCCCATCAAACACATGTTCTTATCGAATACTTGTTCGATAATACCCGCTCATCTGGACATCGTCAAAACCTGCCAAAAAGGGACTAGTTTGTTTTGGTAGGTATGGTCGTGCGGCTGCATCGGGTTTTTTTAACGCAGCTCTAAAGAGTGCGAAACAGCTCGGAAAACCTTGCTTCGTAGCATGAGCCTAACAATCGATACCGCCTATACGCACGGAAGGGCTGTGGGAAAGATGGTCAATTATGGGTTTGGTATGCCGACACGCTTGGTTGCGGATGGGGACGTGGCTCGCTGGTGCGGGCGATTGGTTGCCCACTATGGCGGCACTAAGGCACTGGTCGTGCTGGGAGGCGACAAGCACACGCGTGATGAGCTTGTCTCGGCGGCACTCGGCTCGCTTGATCGAGCTCTGCTCGAGCGCGTGCTTTTCCGCTGCGGCTCGGTTGAGGGCGACGGGGGAGACGAGCTGATCGACGAAGCCGTGGCCCTGGCGACCGACGAAGGGGTGGACTTTGTATTGGCGATTGGCGATGCCGATACTGCTGGCTTTGCGCGCGAACTCGCGCGTCGCATGGCGGCGCTCGATGCCGGCGAAGACGGTTTTGTCCCTTATGGATGCATTGTCTTGGAGGGCAAGGTGCCTGCTGTCGTGGGCGTCGGCGAGGTTCCCGTTTTTGCCATCATCGCGCCCGAACTGCTGGAGGGCATTGGGTCTCCTCTGCGTGAGTTGCTCGGCAGCGTGTGCGCCGCGGCCTAGTATTTGGCATAAAGGGATGGGTTATTTTTGGTTGGTAAAGCGTTTGACCTGCCAAAATAAACCTGTCCCTTTTTGGTCGGTTGCCGTTTGGGGGCCGATTGGCAACGCTCGCTGATTATAGTCTTGACCTGCGCTAGAATAGGGGCATCTGAATGTCCGGGCGCATGGAGGCGTGTGCCCGTATGCTGAGGAGGACTCTATGGCAACTGTTGCCGCACCTATCGATGCTACGTCGACTGCCGCTTGGAAGGCGCTCGAGGCTCATCAGGAGAAGCTCGAGGCCGAGGGTATCGACCTCAAGGCCTGGTTCGCCGCCGATGCCGAGCGCGTGAACAAGCTGAGCTTTGACGCTGGTGACCTGCACTTCGATCTGTCGAAGAACCTGGTGACCGATGAGACCGTCAAGCTGCTGTGCGATCTTGCCCGCGAGGTGAAGCTCGAGGAGCGCCGCGACGCCATGTTCTCCGGCGAGCACATCAACACCACCGAGGACCGCGCCGTCCTGCACACCGCGCTGCGCCGTCCGGCAAGCGAGAAGGGCCAGCTTATCGTCGACGGCCAGGATGTCGTCGCCGACGTGCACGAGGTCCTCGATCGCATGTACGCCTTCGCCGAGCGCGTGCGCTCCGGTGAGTGGAAGGGCGTTACCGGCAAGAAGATCGAGCACCTGGTGTCCATCGGCATCGGCGGCTCCGACCTGGGCCCGGTCATGGCTTACGAGGCCCTGCGTCCCTATGCCGACGCCGGTATCGACTGCCGCTATATCTCCAACATCGACCCCAACGACCAGGCCGAGAAGCTCAAGGGTTTGGATCCCGAGACCACGCTCGTGATCATCGTCTCCAAGACCTTCACCACGCTCGAGACCCTCACCAACGCCCGCGAGGTCAAGACCTGGATGCTCGAGCAGCTCAAGGCTCAGGGCGCCATCGACGGCTCCGATGAGCAGAACGCCGAGGCCGTGGCCAAGCACTTCGTCGCTGTCTCCACCGCACTCGAGAAGGTCGAGGCCTTCGGCATCGACCCCGCTAACGCTTTTGGTTTCTGGAATTGGGTCGGCGGCCGCTACTCCGTCGACTCCGCCGTGGGCCTGTCGCTGATCGTCGTGCTCGGCCCCGAGCGCTTCCAGCAGTTCCTTGAGGGCTTCCATGCCATCGACGAGTACTTCTGCAACACGCCGCTCGAGAACAACGCCGTCGCGCTGATGGGCCTGCTCAACGTCTGGTACGTCAACTTCTTCGGTTCCAAGAGCCACGCCGTGCTTCCGTACTGCCAGTACCTGCACCGTTTCCCGGCCTACCTGCAGCAGCTCACCATGGAGTCCAACGGCAAGCATGTCCGCTGGGACGGCAGCGCCGTGACCTCCGACACCGGTGAGATCTTCTGGGGCGAGCCCGGCACCAACGGCCAGCATGCCTTCTACCAGCTGCTGCACCAGGGCACCGTGGTGGTTCCGGCCGATTTCATCGCCTTCGCCAATACTGCCAACCCTGCGACCGATAGCGGCCAGGACGTGCATGAGCTGTTCCTGGGCAACTTCCTGGCTCAGACCAAGGCGCTCGCCTTTGGCAAGACGGCCGACGAGGTTCGTGCCGAGGGCACGCCCGAGCAGATCGTCCCGGCCCGTTGCTTTGAGGGCAACCGCCCGACGACCTCGATCTTTGGCGACACGCTGACCCCGTTTGCGCTCGGCGAGCTCATCGCCCTGTACGAGCACATCACGTTTGTCGAGGGCACGGTCTGGGGCATCGACTCCTACGACCAGTGGGGCGTCGAGCTGGGCAAGCAGCTTGCCAAGCAGATTACCCCGGCCTTCCACGACGACGCCGCCAAGGCCGAGCAGGACGCTTCGACCCAGGCGCTCATCGAGTTCTACCGCGCGCATCGCAAGTAGTCGCTGCTGTTAACGCATCGCGCCTTATAGTCAGGGGCCCGTATCCTATCGGATGCGGGCCCCTTTGCTTTGCCGTGGTCCCGGGGCGCACGGCCTTTGTGGAACATTGCCGGGGCGCCGCGCGCTGCGAGGCCCTGCGCCTAGAGCTCGGCCTCCGCATGGCCTCGCTGCGCCTCGGGCAGCTCCCCGTAGAGCGGATGGTCTTCGAGCCTAAAGCGCTCGACCTGTTCGGGAGTGCGACCGCGTACAAAGAGCCACGAGCGATCGATTGGCGTCGCCATGAGCGTGCTGGGCAGCGCGTCGGCGCGGTCGGAAAACACCCGGGCACTCTCGGGATCCTGGAACGCCAGCACCAGATGCGTGTCGCAGTTGCCCATGATGGAGCGTGCGCGTGCCTCGCCATAGAGCGCATCGAGCTGGTTGGTCGACTGCAGCAGCAGCGTTGCCCAGATGTTGCGGCTTCGGATAATCGAGAGCACGTTGTCGATCTGGGGGATCTGCAGATTTGCGAAGTCATCGAGCATAAAGCGCACGGGCACGGGCAGGCTGCCGTCGGGCTGCCTATCGGCCTCGCGAATGAGGCCCATAAACGCCTGCGAAATAAAGAGGCCGGTCAGCGGATCGAGATTGCGGTCAATATCGCTCACGGTTACAAACAGGGCGCAGGGGGTGTGTCCCATGGAAGCGAAGTCCACCTGATGGCACTCACGATAGAGCTGTGCCGCACCGTCGAATCCCAGACACATGACCTTTTCGGCAAGGATGCCGACGATGCTCGCGTGCATGCGCTCGGCATTTTGCGTAATGGCGTAGCGCCGCCATAGCGAGAGGGCATAGCTTTGGGGGTCGGTCGTGATCAGGTCGTCAAACAATCGACCCGTGGCACCGTCCTGCAGGTGCTCGATCAGCTTGATGACCGAGCTGATCGTCTGCTCGTCGGCGGGTAGCTGTTCGGTAACGTAGGCGATAAGACACGACAGCAGGTTTGCCGCCGCATGATCCCAAAAAGGCTGGTTGTTGTCCTCGATGGGGCAGATGGCCTTTGCCACCGAGAGGATGTCCTGCTGGTTGGGCCTGCCGTCCGCCTTGCGGCGAATGTGCCTCAGGGGGTTGTAGCCGCAGCGCTCGATGCCGGGCGCAAGGGCCGGGACGGTGTTGAGGTCGGCGAAGTTGAGACATTGCACGCGGTAACCGTGGGCTGCCAGCACGGGTCCCACTTCGCGACAGAGCGTGCCTTTGGTGTCGAGCACGATGTAGCTTGCGTTCATTTGCAGCAGGTTGGGCTTGAGGACGTTGCGGGTCTTGCCGGCTCCCGAGGGGCCGATCACAAGTGCATTGTTGTTGAGTCCCGTTTGGCGGGTGTCGCAGGAAAGCGTTCGATCCTTGGCGAGGATGGTGGACGATGCGGACTCAGATGCGGCGAGGCGGCTGGCGAGGTTAGACATGGGCGACCTCCTTGGTGGTCGAGAGGATTTCGTGGGCAAAGCCGAGCTCGACGGCGCGCTCGGCCGAAAGGTAGGTGTCTTTTGCAGTGAGGGACTGGATGCGCTTGGGCGTGAGGCCGCTGCGGTCCGAGAGGATTTGCGTGAGAGTCTTGCGGGTCTGCATGAGACGCCGGCTGGTTTCCTGCAGCGCAAGTGCCGAGCCGCCTGCCCCCTGGGGGATCAGCGGGTCGTGAATCATGAGCTCTGCATGGGGCGCCATACGGCGATCGTCGCCGCCCATAAAGATCACGGCGCCCATGGACGCGGCGAATTCCAGGCAGACGGTGCGGATGGGGCACGATGCGAGGCGCATGGCGTCATAGATCGCAAGACCCGATCGCACGCTTCCGCCGGCGCTGGCGACAAATATGGTGATGGGGCGGCTGGGGTCGGTGGCATCGAGCAGGCGGATCTGCTGGCATAGGTCGTGGGCCATCGGGGTTTCGATGTTTCCCATGACGGAGAGCTCGCGACGGGCGAGCATCTCATCGTAAATGCTGGTGAGCGTGATACCTCGGGCGGATTCACGCATGGTGAGGGGGCTGATGATGGGGGAATGATTGGTGTCCATGAGGACTCCTTTCTGTTGGTTGTGTTGTGGAATAGGATTGTTGCCCGCGGAGGGGGCTGGCGGGCTACAGGGTTCGTCCGAGCCTGAGATCGAGCTCGGTTGTGGGGCAGGCTGCCTGTTCGTGCGGCTCGCAAGCGCCAAGGGCTCCAAAGCGATGGAGCGTTGCGACGGGCGTGGTGTAGGCGAGCCGCAGCTGATGCTCGACAGGGGCACATCCGTCTTTTTTGTAATGAGCCGCGTAGTACTGCGCGATGCTGGCGTTCATCTCGCTGCCATTGCGATGGCGCCCAAACTGGCGTCTGCAGGTCTCGATGATCTTTGCTACCGACTTGGGTGCCGTCGCGGGAACAAGGGCGAGATAGCCCTCAAATAGCTCGTTGATGTTCAGGAGGCACAGCAGGTCGATCAGCGTCCTTATGGCTGCTCCCTCGGCGGAAAAGTGCGCGGTCATGCGGTTATATCGGTTGCGGTCGACGATGGCCGCATGGGGTCTTGGAGTTTTCTGCCCCGTGGTCCCGGACTTTTGCCGCGCCTGTGTATTGAGCTCGACGTTGCAGCGCTTGAGGCCGTCCAACGGAAGGAACAGTGCGGTGCGCAGGGTGTTCCGCTTGCTTTCGAGTTCATGACGCTCGTCGGGTTCCCATTCGAGCTTGAGTTTCGTGTCGAGTGCCGTAAGCATATGGGCTAGGCAGCCTACGGTAAGAACGTACGAATCGTTGTCGCGTTTTGGGGCATAGGGGTCTGTCAGCTTGCGAATGTCGGGGTCGCCCATGATCTTTGTGCAGCGTTTCAGCAGTTGAGGGTGGTCGGCCAAGATCGTCGCGAGCGGTAGCGACGCGTAGTTCTTGATGGTCGCGGCGGCAAAGGCGGCGTCATATTCGTTTGCATATGCTCGCTCAATGCGGGCATCCAGAATGCTTTTCTTATCGTCGTCTTTAGCGTGGTGGTTTGTCATAGCTTCTCCAATCGGTTGATGTTCGTGCTGTTTGTTGATGTGTTGGTTGTCGTGAGTGATGTGCTTGCCGTGGGTGATGTGCTGACGTTGGGGTGCTATGCGGTTTTCAATGAGCCCGTGAGGCGGTTGCTGCAGGGGCGGGATGGAACGGCCCATGCAAGGCGGAAGGCATCGTGCTCAAAATCGAGACAGCAATGCCCTGGGCGCCTCACATGTGGCAGTTACCTCATTAAGTTGTCATTGCGTTTGGGGTTGTACTTTGCCGATCTTCCTTCTCTTACACGCTGAAAACTGAAACTGAATATGCTCGATCAAACGATGACCACCAGAGCGGTCATTTTTAAAGTACGTTCGTTTTGCTGATTTGACAAGACTAATTTTGAAATTTCTTTTCTACGGGATGAAACGAGGTTCGTGGAACGGTCGTGCTTGGTGTCTCCAGCTTTGCATGTGGTGGCTCAGCGTTTGACTGGAACGGTTGAGCCCCGAGATGGCGTCCCGTTCATGTTCGGGACAATATGACTTTTTACCTGTTGCAGACAGAGCCGCCGTGGGTGTTCTGTATGATGGCTCAGACAAGGTTGTTCAATGACAGGGAGGCATATATGGCAATCAAAGCCATCGCAATGGATATCGACGGTACGCTCACCAACGACCAAAAGGTCATCAGCCCGCGTACGCGCGAGAAGCTGCTCGCGGCGCAGGAGTCGGGAATTAAGCTCATCTTGGCTTCGGGTCGTCCCGCATGGGGGCTGCACGCCTTGGCGCAGGAGCTCGACCTTCAAAACCATGACGGTCTTCTAGTTGCCTTTAATGGCGCGCATGTGGTCGACGCTCAGACCGATGAGGTCCTTTTTGACCAGGCCATGCCGGCTGACGAGCTGCATCGCCTGATTGATCACCTGCGTAATTTTGACGTGATCCCTATGATTTCGCTCGGTCGTAATCTGCACGTCGAGGATTCGTACCATTGCATGATCACGCTGCCTGACGGCTCGCAGAAGAATATCGTCAAGTATGAGCGCGATGCGTGCGATCTTAAGATTCGCGAGGTCGAGAGCTTGCATGAGGTTGTGGACGCTTATCCCGTGGACAAGCTGCTGACGGCGGGCGATCCGGCCTACCTGCAGGCGCATTACGAGGAGATGTATGCGCCCTTTAAGCAGACGCTTTCGGGCATGTTTACGGCCGACTGGTACTTTGAGTACACGGCGCCCGGTATCGACAAGGCCCGTGCGCTCGAGGGTGCCCTGCCCAAGCTCGGCATCGATGCCAGCGATGTCGTATCGTTTGGCGACGGCCAGAACGACAAGTCCATGATTGAGTGGGCCGGCACGGGTGTAGCCATGGGCAACGCCGTCGATGAGGTTAAGGCTGTGGCCCAGATGGTGACCGCCAATAACAACGAAGATGGTATTGCGGTGGCGCTGGATAAGCTGCTGGGCTAGAATCGCCGATTAATGCATGATTCGGGCGCCTGCTCGCGGGCGTCCTTTTGTTAGGGAGGGTGCCGTGTCCGCATTTCCGTTCGACGCCGTTATCTTTGACATGGACGGCGTCATTGTCGATACCGAGTATTACTACTTGGGCGAGACTGCCGCGTTTGCCAAGGAGCTGGGGCTTAATCTGACTCAAGAGGAGTTGAATGGGCAGGTCGGTACCTCCCATCAGTTCTTCCTGCATATGCTGGTCGATTGGTTTGAGCGCGCCGGTAAGGGGCATTTCACTGGCGAGGAAGCGTTGGCCCGTTGGGACGAGTGGGCGCATAAACGTCCGCGCGACTATCAGGCTTTGATTAACCCAGGCGCCGTGGATACGATTCGAGAGCTGCCGCGCCGTGGCGTTCGCGTGGCGCTTGCCAGCTCGTCTCCCATGGTTAGCATCGAGGAAGTGCTCAACGCATGCGGGCTGTCGGATGCCTTTGAGTATGTGGTGAGCGGCGAGCAGTTTAAGGAGAGCAAGCCCGAGCCCGACATCTACCTGCATGCGCTGGATCTGCTGGGGCTGCCCGCGAATCGCTGCTGCTGCGTTGAGGATTCCGTTCCGGGCATTACCGCGGGTAAGCGAGCCGGCTTGACAGTCATTGCCAAGCGCGAGGAGCGCTTTGGATTTAGCCAGGATGCCGCGGACAAGATTATCGACCAGCTGCCGGAGCTGCTCACGCTTTCTTAGGAGCGCGGTAGTTGCGCGTTTTTCGGGTCAGATGAGTAAATACCCGACATTTTGGTGCGGCAGCAAGCATACTTAATGCTAATGCGGGCTTAAGGGCTTGCTGAATGCCCTTGGGCCCGCTTTAGACGTAATTGTGCTGGGAGAGGGTATATGCCACCGACTGAAGGGCTAACTGACGGTAAAGCAGCGATACCGCTGTACCAACAGGTTATCGATATCATTAAAAACGAAATTAACTCCGGTGCCTACAAGGCGGGCGCGCGGATACCCAACGAATTCGAATTGGCTGAGAGCTATAAAGTTGGCCGCGTTACCGTGCGACGCGCTATTGAGGAGCTCGTCCAGCAGGGTTATCTAACGAAGCGGCAGGGGAAAGGCACGTTTGTCAATGCCCCCAAGCTTAAGCGCAAGATTCGCCAGAAGGATGACGTCCAGAGTTTTTCGGACGCATGCCGCGTTAACGGAATGGAGCCGGGGGCGTGCGTCATTTCGAGAAAGAAACTGCCGGCGGATTCCACCGAAGCGCAGTTCTTTGGTGTTCCCGTTGGAACTGATTTGATTTGCGTTGAGCGTGTGCGTACTGCCGATGGAGTCCCCGTCATGCTCGAGAACAACATATACGTTTACGAGGACAACGCTTATCTATCAACGGCACCTCTATCTAACCAATCCATTTTTGAGTTCGTGCGCAACCGGACGGGCCGTACGCCCGCGTTTACCGACCCGTGCACACTCGAGATCGCGTGCGCGTCGCCCGAGGTCGCTCGGCTGTTGGCAGTTCCCGTTGGCGAACCCTTGTTTTATATGGAAGCCTTCTTTTTCGATGAGCAGCGGCGGCCGTTTATCATCGGTCGTCAGCGAATCGTTGGGTCTCGCTACGTTTTTGACATCTAGGACATTGCGAATGGAAGCGCCCGGTGGATCATCTCACCGGGTGTTTCCATACCGTTCACGGCGCAAACGCAACCGTTCAACCGCGTTGCGGCAATCAGTTTGAAATAATCTTGATGAAGGAAAAAGCTGCTGGTAATCTATGGGACGTCATAGAACGTTTGCCTTGTGCAAACGTTGAAGCGAGATGCGATGCAGTCTCGAGTTCTTTGGAGGTATCTATGTCAGATACGAAGGCGAAGAAGACAAACAGACGTTTTAAGTTCAAATTACCGCATGTCTATACGATCATGTTCTTGCTGATCGTTGTCTTTGCGGTCCTGACTTGGATTGTTCCCTCTGGTCAGTATCAGCGCAAGACGATTTCGACAGCGGCGGGCGAGCGTGAAGTTGCCGTTGCTGGAACCTATGAACAGGTCGATAAGAACTACACCGATTCAGAGACCGGCGAGACCATCAATCTGGGCCAGGATATCTTCGCGGTCCTGCAAGCGCCCACCAAGGGTATCCAAGAGGCTGCCGACGTCGTTGCGTTCGTCTTATTGATTGGCGGATCGTTCGCAATCATCACCAAGACCAACGCTTTGAATGCCGGCATGAGCCGTGTGATTAAAAAGCTCAAGAACAAGGACATCCTCATCATTCCCATCACGATGACGTTGCTGTCCATTTGCGGCACTACGTTTGGTATGTCTGAGGAAGCCCTGCCGTTCTATGCCATCTTCATTCCCATCATGATGGGTATCGGGTATGACTCGATGACGGCGTTTATCATCTGCTTCCTTGGTCCTAACCTGGGATATTGTGCTTCGACCATCGACCCGTTTAATGTTTTGATCGCCCAAGGCATCATTGGTATCGAGGGCAATCCTCAGCTGTGGCTGCGCGCCGTTTCTTGGGTCATCTTCACTGCCGTCGGTATCGCATGGGCCATGCGCTATGCCATGCGTGTCAAGAAAAACCCCGAGTCGTCCATTACGTACGAGGACGACAAGCTCAAGCGTGTTGAGTTTTCCGTGACCGATGCCTCCATCGAGGAAGAGTTTACTACCCGTCAGAAGCTCGTGCTTATCGATTTTGCCTGCGGTATGGGCATTATCGTCTGGGGTCTTGTTACCCAGGGCTGGTACATGAATGAGATTTCCGCCGTGTTCCTTGGTATGGGCTTGCTTGCCGGTATCCTGGGCGGCCTTGACCAGCAGACGATCGCCGAGGAGTTCGTTAAAGGCATTGCCGACTTTGCGTACGCCGCCATCGTCATCGGCATCGCTCGCGGTATTCTGGTCATTGCAGAGGGTGGCATGATCATCGACACCATCCTCCAGGCGCTCGCTACTGCACTCGCCGGTGCGCCCGCCGCCGTCTACACCACGTTTATGTATATCGTCCTTGGCTTGCTCTCTTTGCTGGTTCCCTCGAGCTCTGGACTTGCGGCGCTCACCATGCCCGTCATGGGTCCGCTGACCGAGCTTATGGGCCTCAATCCCGAAGCCGCTGTTACCGCGCTCCAGTTTGCTAATCAGACCATCAACACCATCAGTCCCGTGGCGGGCATGACGGTCGCCGGCCTTGCCGTGGCTAAGATTTCGTTTGGCCAATGGTGGAAGACCATTTGGAAGTTCTTCATCTTCATGGTCGTCTTTGGCCTGATCGTAACGGCAATCTCTGGCATGCTTCCGGTGTAGGTGGTTGTGATGTCTGATTGTTTGACGGTCCTGACGTCTAAGAGCGTCTTTACCGGTACGGGGGACCTGCCGTTTGAAGGTTTCGTAGCGGTCCGTGGCAATCGAATTGAGGCGGTTGGCACCAAGTGCGAGGTAGCTTCGTATTTGACCCAGGCGGACGAGGTAGTTGACCTGGGCGACCGCACCGTCATGCCCGGCCTGATCGATGTGCATACCTTCTATACGGGCTGGGCACTGCGGACGTTGGGGTCTGATCTGTCCGGCGTCGCTGATGCCAAAGAGGCCGTGTCGCTCTTGCGTGCATGGAAAGATGGTCATCCGGATTGCGCGGCGGCTTTTGGCCACAACCTGCCCGAAACGTTGGCATCGGATGCCGAGAACGCAAATACGGCAGCTGTGTTTGACGAGTTTTTTGGTGATATCCCTGTCGTCTGCTTTACACCGGGCGCGGAGACCTGCGTTCTCAATGCTGCCGCCAGTGCGCGATACGGTTTTACACCGCAGGCGTGCTATGCCGAGAAGATCTGGCGCATGATGAGCGATTTCCTCGCGTTGCCCGAGGTGCGCGCGGGGTATTCGGACTACATGAGCATGCTTAACGAGCGCGGCGTTACCGCCATCAAGGAGATGGCGTTTGATGACTACTACGGCTTTGCCGACGAAATGGCTCGCCGTGAGGAATCTGGCGAGCTGACGGTTCGCGTCTCTATGATGTCGCAGCCGGTGGGCGCCGGTGCAAATCTGGCATATGCTCGCGAGGCACGAGAGCGCTTCCGGGGACCGTTCGTTCGTTTTTCTGGCTTCAACCGTATGACCGATCGCGGCGTATGGGCGGGGCTTGCCGAGATGATTGACCCCTATGAGGATACGGCCGATGCGGGCGCTGCCGGCAAGACGGTCGTCGAGGAGCCAGAGTGGGATCTGATTGAAAGCGAGCTGCGTGCAATTGATGCTGACGGCTTCCGATATTCCTTGCATTGCCAGGGCGATGGCGCCGTTCGTCGCACCGTGGCGCTCTATGCCTCGCTGCCTCGAGACGAGCATGGACGGATGCTTCGCCGCCATGCGATTACCGATCTCGAGAACTCTGACCCGACCGATCTTGTCGAGTTTGGCAAGTTAGGTGGAATTTGCGAGGTCTATCCGCAGATTCTGACGCTGGACCGGCGCGAGGATTGCCTGTCGATGATGCGTCGACAAATTGGCGAGACGCGACTTTTGCACAGCTGGAATCGCCGCGGCATGGAAGATTCCGGATGCACAGTGTGCTGTGGAACGGATTTGCCGCTGTTGATTCCGAGCCTGGGCGAGTCAATCTTCAGCGCGTGCGGCGGATTCTTCGCCGACGGACTGCCCGTGAATGAGGCCAACGTGCTGACGCTTGTCGAGCTTTTGCGCGCTTGGACTGCCGGGGGCGCGTACGATCTGATGCGCGAAGACGAGCTGGGTACGCTCGAGGCCGGCAAGCTTGCCGATATCTGCGTGCTCGATCGGGATGTGTTCGACCTCGATTATCGCGACGCACGCGATCTTGCGGTTGATATGACGATGTCGGACGGACAAATCGTGTTCGATCGAAATAAGGAGGCATAAGATGTCTGAATCCAAACCGACGCTGCGCCGCGAGCAGATTGCGGGCATGAATATCCACTACATCATGTGGTCGCTCGATTACTTCCTTGATGTGCAGCAGCGTTTGGGCTTTGAGTCCATTGAGCTGTGGTGTGCAGAGCCGCATGTGACGCTCGACCATACGGGCTACTTTGAGGCTGAGGTCCTGGCGAAAAAGGCTGCAGACCGTGGGCTTAGGTATCGTACTCTGTGCCCCGAGAATGTTGTCTATCCTTGGCAGTACTGCGCACGCAAGCCGCTGCATGAACAGCGCAGCCTGGCGTACTTTAAACACGGCATTGAGCTTGCCGAGGTACTTGGGTGCGACCGTATGTCCATCAACTCGGGCTGGGGCGACTGGGACGAGGACCGCGAGGAAGCCTGGAAGCGCAGCCGCGAGCACTTGTCCATTCTGGCGGAGTATGCCGGCGAGCACGGTCTGGTGCTTACGATGGAAAGCCTGCGTCCCGAGGAGAGCAACCTTGTGACGACGGTTTCCGATGCGAAACGCATGATTGACGAGGTCGCGAGCCCGTACTTACAGCCCATGGTTGATACAACCGCGATGGGCGTTGCAGGCGAGACGCTCGAGGACTGGTTTGCCGCCTTTGGTGATGGGGCAATTCACGAGATGCACTTTATCGACGGTGACCCGTATGGCCATCTGGTGTGGGGCGATGGCAAGCACGATATGGACGCCTTCGTTGCCACACTCAACGCCCATGGTTTCGACGGCATGCTGGGCCAGGAAATTACGGACGGTCGTTACTACGATGACCCGGCGGCGGCTGATGCCAAGAACATGGCCGCATTCGAGAAATATCTGATTGACTAAAACAACTATCGGCCACGCAACCAACGTCATTGATTGCGGCCCAAACAAGAAAGGAACTGGATATGAACGCACACGATCTGATCAAAGAGGCAATTGCCGAGAAGGGCAAGTTCGACAGCGTCTACTGGATTGCTTGCGGTGGCTCCATGATCGATTTGATCCCGGCTCATGAGCTTCTGCAGCGCGAGGCAACCACCTTCACTTCGTATATCTATACGGCTCGCGAGTTCGATATCATGCGTCCGCGTCGTCTGGGCGAGAAGTCCCTGGTCATTGCCTGCAGCCACAGCGGCAACACCCCCGAGGTCGTCGAGGGCTGCGAGATTGCCCTTGCCGCCGGCGCTACGGTGATCGCCCAGACCGACAACGCTGGATCCAAGATCGACTCCGGCAAGTGGACCACGTGGGTCTACCCGTGGGGCGAGGGTGTGCCGCAGGCCGAGGTCCCCGCTGGCATTTCGCTGTCGCTTGCGGCCGAGCTGCTCGATCAGCAGGAGGGCTACGCCGATCTTGCCGATATGTATGCCGGTATCGCCGAGATGGATAAGATTCTTCCCCCGGCACGTGAGAAGGTAAATGCCGAGCTGGGCGATCGCTTTGCCAAGCTTTGCCAGGAGCACGAGTTCTTCTATATTCTGGGCAGCGGTCCCAACTTTAGCCAGACCTACGGTTTCGCTATCTGCTCTCTTATGGAGATGCAGTGGCAGCACTGCAGCTACATCCACTCTGCCGAGTACTTCCATGGCCCCTTCGAGGCTACTCAGGATGGCGTTTTTTACTTCCTGCAGATGGGCTCCAGCGAGTGCCGTGCTATGGACGAGCGCGCCCTGGCGTTCCTTAAGACGCATACCGATACGCTGATGGTGCTCGATGCCAAGGAGTACGGTATGGAAGCCGTGCCGGCGAGCGTCCGTGCCTATCTGGACCCGGTGCTGTTCTACGCCATGAACTGCGAGCTGCGTGCCGCACGCGGCAAGGTGTTTGACCATGATCCCGATTTCCGTCGCTACATGGGCGTCGTCGAGTACTAGAAGGGACAAAGGCCATGGCATTTAACGTTAACGCGCTCGGATTTGGCGACAACGTCGTCGATCGCTACGAGCATATCCACACCATGTATCCCGGCGGCAATGCGGTGAACTTCGCCGTTTATGCCAAGAAATGCGGTGCCGCACGCTCTGCATACATGGGCATTTTTGGCAATGACGCCGCTGCCGAGCATGTCATTGCAAGCCTCGAGGATGAGGGTATCGAGCTTGACAAGTGCGAGCAGATGATTGGCGAGAACGGAGCGGCTCGCGTGACCGTTGTTGACGGTGACCGTGTCTTCCTCGGCTCCAACGAGGGCGGTATCCGTGGCGATGCGCGCTATGTCCTCGATCGCTTTGACCTTTCGTACATGAAGCAGTTCGATGTGGTTCATTCGGGCAACTATTGCTTTACCGAGCGCGAGCTGCCCAAGTTGAAGGCTGCGGGCGTCACGGTCTCTTTTGACTTTTCGGACGACTCTACCGACGAGTACTACGAGCAGATTGCGCCCTACGTCGATTTCGCCTTCTTTAGTGCGGCGGATGCCGCGAGTGAGGACGAGATCCGCGAGCGTCTGGCATGGGTGAAGGGCTTGGGTCCGCGTTTTGTGTCGGCTACGGCGGGCGCCGAGGGCTGCATTGCTTACGACGGCGATCGTTATTACCGCCAGCTGGCTAAACCGGTAACGGACATGAAGGACACCATGGGGGCGGGCGACTCGTTCCTCACCTCGTTTTTGATGTGCTATCTCGATTCCGCCAAGCGTGGTGAAGATGGCGCCGAGGCCATCGAGCGCGCGCTCGACTTTGCTGCCGGGTTTGCCTCGACCGTGTGCGGCATGGAAGGTTCTTGGGGCCACGGAGCACCAATCGTCGAATAGCCGAGCGGTCCCGGGGAGGTGCAGGCGCCTTCTCGGGACCCGGTGTGCAAAAAATGCCAAATATGAGTACTGTGACTAATTTAGTCGCAGCAAAATCAACCCCTTCAGACGTGATTTGAGCGTCTGGAGGGGTTTAAGATTTGCGAAAACGCAGGATGAATGACTGTAAAAGCTTTAATTAGCGGACAATCGAGGATTATTCTGGCGGTTGGAAAGTTAAAAGAAATGTATCCATTCCGGTAGCAGTACTCATATTTGGCATTTTTTGCACACCAGGGGTTAGCGAAGGTCAAAAACAGAGCGCGCATTTGTTAAAACTATCGACTCGATGCGCTTTGCGTCGCAGTTTTTGAGCGAGGTGATGCGTTCTGAGGTCCTTGTGAGCGACCTGATGAGCGACTGCGCGCTTGTTTCTGTGTTTGGCTCGGCCGGCGCATCGGTCTCGAGCAGTAGGCGGTCGAGTGGAATCTGTCGTGCGTATTCGCGACCGCGCTTGGTCGCGAGCATGCGTTCGTTGACGGAAAAATAGCAGCCCGCATTACGCGCGCGGGTGAGTTCGTCCGAAGTGCCGCTAAACCAGTGGAAGATGATAGCGGGGGAGTCGGGGTTTGGGATGAGTAGTCCATGCGATTCGAGGACGTCCAGTACGGCTCCTGCCGAACGAACGGCGTGAATTGATATCACGCGCCCGGTAAGAGGATGCTGCACGAGCGCATCGCAGAGCCGGTTAAGTGCCTGTATTTGTAGCGGCTCACTTCCAGCAAAGCGCGCGGAAAAGTCGAGTCCGACTTCGCCGATGTAGCGTTCTTGCGCAGCAACTTCGCAAAGCAGATTGACTTCGGCAAAACCGCAGTGGCCATCGGCGAGCCACCAGGGGTGAAGCCCAACGCCGGCGATGATGCCCGGGTGGCGACGAGCGCGCTCGTTTGCGGCCGAAAAGTCGCGTGGATCGACGCCGCAATCAAATAGACCCAAGCCCAGCGCCGTTGCCTCATCGGCAACGGCGTCCGGGTGAGCCATTAAATCAAGATGGCAGTGTGCATCAAATAACCGGGGCTCCATCTCGGCGCGCTCCGCTAGTCCAAGCGCTGGCCATCGGCGCGCACGCGCTCGGTGCCGCGGCCACTGATCTGGCGGATAACCTCGCCGGCAATCATCTGGCCCATGATGGGCGGCATAAAGCTGGCGGTTCCGAGCTCGGTGCGCTCGTGGATATTGTAAGGGTCGCGGGGCTGTGTCTTAACCGATTCCTCGCAGCTAAACAGTACATGCAGACTCTTGATTCCGCGCTTCTTGCATTCTTTGCGCATGATGCGGCTCATGGGGTCACGTACCGTATCGAAAATGTCGGCAAAGCGGAGGCACTCGGGATGGAGCTTGTTGGCCCCGCCCATGGAGCTAACCAAACGAATGTCGTGGTCCTGAGCATATTTGGCAATGGTGAGCTTGGCCGAGATGGTGTCGATGGCGTCGACGACGTAGTCGAGCTTGCCGTCCGTCTGCTCCAAAACGCGCGCGAAAAATTCGTCGATATTGTCGCTCAACAGGTATTCGGTGCGCTTGATGACGGTAGCGGCTGGATTGATGTCGTGGATCATGGCTTCCATAACATCGACCTTGCGCTTGCCGATGGTGCTTTGAAAGGCGATGGCCTGGCGATTGATATTGCTGGGCGCGATGATGTCCTTATCCAGAATGACGAAATGACCAATGCCGCCGCGGGCAAGTGCCTCGCAGCAATTGGAGCCCACACCTCCGCAGCCGAGCACCAGCACCGTGGCGGCGGCGAGTTTGTCGAGTGCCTCGCGGCCCATGATGATCTCGAGCTTGGTGTCGCGTGTCTCGTTGGGGGTTGCGGCTGTGGTTTCGGTCATAGACATCCTCCGATGGGGAAGCGAATCGTGTTTTAGCTATCGTCATTATAGGTATTATCGCGATTCCATTTGAGCCCTAGGGGCTTGTTGAAATGAGGCAGTGATTCGCATAAGATGAAGCAGATGGCACCCGTTGCCGCGGGTTGGCCAACTCCCAAACACGTTTGTAGCGTGAGAAGTGGCCGTCTTCGCATTACGCGGGGGCGGCTATTTCATTCGACCTCCAATGTGGATGCCGAGCTCCACAGCCGCGATTACAAGCAATAACAACGTCAGGACATCGTCAATACTCATAGTCCATCTCCTTCTCGGGTAGAGGGAGCTGGCCCATCTGCTTCAACTTCCATTGTAGCTAAATACGAACGAATGTTCTATAGATGTTCCTGTATTAGATAGTTAGACAAACATCTAAATATCGAGTATAGTGTGCGCGTCATGAGAGATGATGAAAGGGGGTCTTATGCCGGGAGAGGGTTTTAAGGCGCTTGCCGATCCAACGCGACGGCGCATTTTGGAGTTGCTGCGCGAGGGCAATTGCACGGCGGGGGAGCTTGCCGAGCATTTCGATATCAGTAAGCCGTCACTGAGCCATCACTTGGCGACGCTCAAAAACGCCGGGTTGGTAACCGACGAACGTCATGGTCAAAACATCGTATACAGCTTAAACACTACCGTCATGCAGGACTTGATCGGTTGGTTTATGGGCTTTACAAACACGGAAGGTGATAAGGATGAATAACGAAAACAAGGGCATTCACCCCACGGGGGTATCGTCGCGCGTGTGGATTGCGCTGGTCGCTCTGTGCGTCGCCAATGTCGTAGCGCATCTCATGGTGATGCCGAGCTTGCCTGCGCAGATTCCCACGCACTGGGGCGCGAACGGCGCCGTCGACGGTTGGGGTCCCAGCTGGATGGCCTCCGCGCTCGGCGCGTTGCCCCTGGTGTGTCTCGCAATGTTCTGCGTGGTGCCGCGCATCGACCCCAAAGGTGAGGCATATCGAACCTCGGGCAAGTTCTACCAGGGCTTCGTAATCGCCTTCACCTTGTTCATGTGTGCCGTAAGCTGGCTGGGAGAGCTTACGGTCTGGGGCGTGGTGCCGGCGGTCGGTTCGGTCAACGTGCTGATTTCCGGTGCTATCGGTTTGCTGTTCATCGGCGTAGGCAACTACTTGCCGCGTGTGAAGCAGAACTATACGCTCGGTATCAAGACGCCTTGGGCGCTTGCCAATCCCGAGAACTGGCGCCGTACGCAGCGCTTTGGCGGTGCCTGCTTTATGGTGCTGGGCTTTGGCCTGATTGTGATGGGCGTGGCAGGCAGCGTGCTTTCGAGTGAAGTCGTCGCCGCGGTGATTGCGGTTCTGGCGTTTGGTTCGGTTGGAGCCGTCTACGTCTACTCGTATCTGCTGTGGCGCAAATCGCAGCGAGCCGCTCGCTAAGGTTGCGGAAAACTAGCGTACGCAGTTCATAGTATGTTCCGGGGGAACTTTTCCCAGGTAGTATTAGGGGGTATGGGCAACCATGCCCCTTTTTCGTTACGTTTCAGAGCTGGTTTTTCCATTTCGTTTCCACTTAGGCGAAACAAGAATAGGGAAACAGCAGGTAGAAAGGATAAAACAGGCAAATGGCGGAGTTTATCTACCAGATGTATCAGGCTCGTAAGGCCCATGGCGACAAGGTAATCCTTGACGACGTGACCCTGAGCTTCTACCCCGGTGCCAAGATCGGCGTCGTGGGCCCCAATGGTATGGGCAAGTCGACCTTGCTCAAGATCATGGCCGGCATCGAGGAGGTCTCCAACGGCGATGCCAGGCTCACCCCCGGCTACACCGTGGGCATCCTGCAGCAGGAGCCGCCGCTCGACGATGACAAGACCGTCATCGAGAACGTGCGCATGGCATTTGGCGACATGATCGCCAAGGTCGATCGCTTCAACAAGATCGGCGAGGAGATGTGCGACCCGGATTGCGACATGGACGCCCTCATGGCCGAGATGGGAAAGCTCCAGGACGAGATTGATGCCGCCGACGGCTGGGATATCGATTCCAAGCTCGGCCAGGCCATGGACGCCCTGCAGCTGCCCGATTCCGACATGCCGGTCAACGTACTTTCCGGCGGCGAGCGCCGCCGCGTGGCCCTGTGCAAGCTACTGCTCGAGGCTCCCGACCTGCTGCTGCTCGACGAGCCCACGAACCACCTGGACGCCGAGTCGATCCTGTGGCTCGAGCACTTCCTGCACAACTACCAGGGCGCGGTGCTTGCCGTTACGCACGACCGCTACTTCTTGGATAACGTTGCCGAGTGGATCTGCGAGGTCGACCGTGGCCACCTTTATCCCTACAAGGGCAACTACTCAACGTATCTGGAGACCAAGGCCGCGCGTATCGAGGCTCAGGGCAACCGTGACGCCAAGCTCGCCAAGCGCATGGAGGCCGAGCTCGAGTGGGTACGCAGCTCGCCCAAGGCTCGCCAGGCCAAGAACAAGGCTCGTCTGGCTCGCTACGAGGAGATGGAGGCCGAGGCCCGCGCAAGCCAGAAGCTCGACTGGACCGACATCCGCATCCCTGTGGGCCCGCGTCTGGGCAACAAGGTACTCGAGGCCCATCACCTGCACAAGGAGTTCGATGGCCGCGTGCTCATCGATGACCTTTCGTTCACCCTGCCGCGCAACGGCATCGTGGGCGTGATCGGTCCCAACGGCGTGGGCAAGACCACACTGTTCAAGACGATTGTGGGTCTGGAGCCGCTGACTTCGGGCGAGCTCGAGGTGGGCGAGACCGTCAAGATCTCTTACGTCGACCAGAACCGTTCCGGCATCGGCCCCGACAAGAACCTATGGGAGGTCGTCTCGGACGGCCTGGACCACATGATGGTCGGCGAGACCGAGGTTCCGAGCCGCGCTTATGTGGCGAGCTTTGGCTTTAAGGGCCAGGACCAGCAGAAGCGCGCTGGCGTGCTCTCCGGCGGCGAGCGCAACCGTCTGAACCTGGCGCTCACGCTCAAGCAGGGCGGCAACCTGTTGCTCCTCGACGAGCCCACGAACGACCTCGACGTCGAGACGCTGTCCTCGCTCGAGGCGGCGCTGCTCGAGTTCCCGGGCTGCTCTGTGGTCATTAGCCACGACCGTATGTTCCTGGACCGCGTCGCCACGCACATTCTGGCGTGGGAGGGCACCGACGAAAATCCGGGCAACTGGTATTGGTTCGAGGGCAACTTCGAGGCCTATCAGGCCAACCGCATCGAGCGCCTGGGCGAGGACGCAGCCCAGCCGCATCGTATTCACCGCAAGCTCACGCGCGACTAATCGAGCTCAGGTGGCCTAACAAAAAGGGACGATAACCTTGAGGGTTATCGTCCCTTTTTGTTACTTGGTAGAAGGCTCGACTTTATCGATGGTCCAGGCGGCTCCGAGACCGCCGGTGGTGTTGCGGCGGATGCGCACGGTGACTTCGTGGCGCTCGCCGGCCTGCGTGTAGCGCAGAGGGAAGCTTGCGCGGTTTCGCGCGGCCTCGATGGTACCGCGCTCGCGGGCGATCCAGTAGTACTCGCCGACGATGCCGAGCGTGTCGGCGCCGTAGGGGAGATAGGTCGACAGCTGGTGCAGAAGCGGGCCGGGGCAGAAGACCTCGGTTGCGAAATCGACGGGGAAGTCCTCGGGGATGGTCGGTGCTGCGGGTGCGAGGGTTGGGACCGCTGCGGGTACCGAAGCCGGTGTCGGTGCGGGAATTTGGTCGCAAGCAGAGGCGGGCACGGATTCGATGACGGGTGCGGGCTTCAGCGTCGTCTTCGGCTTGATCGTGGAATCTGCGGGCTTCACGGTGACGGGCGCGTCTGCAGCTGTAGTTTCAACCTCAACCTGCGTCGCGTTCTCGTTCTCGACGCTCGGCTTTGCCTCGATGGGCGTGGATGCCATGGTGGTGATGCCGGCGTTGGCGTTCTCGGGATCATAGACGACCGTGAGTGAGATGGCAGGCTGCGGTACCTCGGGCTCCGATGCCGCCTCGGCAGCGTCCTGTTCTGTGGGCTCTTCGGGCTGATCGTCCTCAGCCTCGTCGCCAAAGACATCGCTGTTTTGGAACGCAGGCGTCTCAGGCTGGTCAGCGGCTTCTTCGGTTGTCGACTTGGGAGCCTCGTTGAGCTCCGCAGTGGCTTCCTGCTCTGGCATGACTTCGGGATCGGTCGTGGCGGCGATTTCGGTTTCGGCTTCTGCCGTTACCTCAATAGCGGCTTCGATCCCTGTCTCGGGCTCGGGCTCCGGAGCGACTTCGGCCACGGGCTCGGGCTCGGCGCGCTTAACGTGCTTGGGGCGCACGGCCTTGAGGTCCTTCTCACCGCGCTTTTTCTTTTTGTAGGACTGCTTGGCTCCCTTGGCTGCCTTGGGCTTGTCCTCGCCCTTGGCAAGGGCGGCATCCCAGGTATCGTTGGCGATGACGGTGGCATACAGGCGACCGCCCTTAAAGACGGTCAGTCTAATGCAGTCGTCGAGCTCCTCGAGCAGCTCGCGCGTGGACTCGAAGCCCAGGTCATAAGCGGTCATGTCGCCGTCGGCGAGCGCCTCCTCGACCTGCGTCATAAACGTTTGCTTGCCGCACCCAATCGCGTCGCGCAGCAGACGATACAGATAGATGTGGTTGCCCAGCGATAGCGTGGGCGTAACTATTGTCTTGCTCATGGCAAATCTCCTCTTTACACACCAAAGCATCTTACCATCGCACGGGCCTTGCCATCTCGTCGCCCAAGGTAAACGGGCGCGACCGTTGCCGGTTCGCGCCCGTTATGCAGGTCGGTTATCTATGGGAGACAAACGTGCTTAGTTGCCCGATGCCGTGTCTTGGCTCGAGCTGTCTGATGCCGTGCCGGAAGCGGTTCCGCTCGAGCTGTTGGTGTTGCTATTGTCGGTAGATCCCGTGCCCGATGCATTGCCGCTCGTCTGGTCGCCTGTGCTCGGTTGAGAGCCGTCAGTCGTTTGGCTTGAGTCGGTCGTGCTGGATTGCGTGCCGCCGCTGTTCGCAGAGGAATCAGCGCTCTGCGACTGATCGGGGGTGTTCGAGGACGAGTCGGTGGATGCGGAGGCGCCCTGCGAGTCGTCCTGCTGGCTTTGCGATTGACCGGTGTTATCCGCGTCGTGCTCGGTCGTGCGCGACGAAAGGATTGGCTCGGGACGCTCGCCCAGACCCTCACCGGCGGTGGTGATAAGGATGGCACCGGTGCAGGCGATGACCGCGACGATGGCGATGGCGATCGAGAAGATGATGACCTTCTTTTGCGTCTGGCTGCGCTCTGCCGCCGCCTTGGCGCGCAGGCTGTTGGGAGCGACGCGTGCCGTGGTCGCGCGCCCCGCAATCTGGCGCATCTCTTGCGTAGTCGCGGCGCCGCCCAGGTGCTCCTCGGCATTAAATTCAACGGGCTCATAGGCGCCGGCGGGGTAGTCGACGTCGGCGTGCGTACCTTTGAGGGCTTTGGCGCTGGCAGAGATAAAGTGGCGGTAGACCTGCGAGGACACAACGGTGATGACCGAGCTCACGGCGGCGCCGATCACCGATCCGGCGATACCGATTTTGGAAGCAAGCGCGACGCTCGTGGCGGCGGCTGCAGCGCCGGCGATGATTTGGGGAATGGAAATGTCGTCGAACAGGCCCTTTTTGGGCGCGATGGCCATGGTCTGTCCGATGGAATGGTTTTCGTGAACGCCGTTGTTGAGCGCGGCCGGTGTCATGACGCGTGTGCGCGGCGCGTCGGTGTACTTGGTTGTCATGCGGGACCCTCCCGGTGTAAATCTGCTTCGTTTCATGTAGCCATCAGGGTACCCACCAGATGTGAATCGTACGTGACATTTAACAGATACCATCAACTCATCAATAGCTCACCAAGTTGGTGGGATGCGGTTGCACCCGGCGGTTGAACTACAATAGGGCTTGCTAATTGTTGTGAATGGCGTCTACGCACGGGAGCATTCTTATGAATCTTCACCTTTCTCAGTCTGATGGCTTTTTGCGTGTGGCGGCGGCGTCGCCGCAGATTCGCGTGGCCGATGTCGAAGGCAATGCCGGGGTTGCGCTGGCGGCTGTTCGCGAGGCTACCGAGCGCGGCGTTCGCGCGCTGGTGCTGCCCGAGCTCAACTTGTGCGGCTATACCGCGGCCGACCTGTTCCATAACCGCACGCTGCTGCATGCCTGTGAGGCCGCTCTGGTACATATCCTCGACGAGACTCGTGAGCTGCCGATTGTCTTTACCATCGGTCTTCCCGTTGCAGTTGCCGAGAATATCTACAACTGCGCCGCCGTGTGCTGCGCGGGCGAGCTTTTGGGTCTTACGGCCAAAAAGTATCTGCCCAACTATGGCGAGTTCTACGAGCGCCGCTGGTTTGCTCCGGCGCCTGCGGATCCCGTGTGGGTTGAATTTGCCGGTCAGGGTCCAGTTCCGCTGGGTTCGGGGCTTGTCTACCGCTGCTGTGATGAGGGCGCCGAGGACCTGGTGCTGGGCGTTGAGGTCTGTGAGGACCTGTGGGTGCCGGCGCCGCCTTCGACCGAGATGGCGCTTGCCGGTGCGACGGTGATTCTCAACCCGTCGGCCTCGGATGAGATTATCGGTAAGGCAGACTATCGCCGCAGTCTCATCTCCAATCAGAGTGCGCGCCTGTACTGCGCCTATGCCTATGCGGATGCGAGCGAGGGCGAGTCCACGACCGATATGGTCTTTGCAGGCGAGAACCTTATCTACGAAAACGGCTCCAAGCTCGCCGTCACGAAGCTCCTCACCTGCGATATGGCCGTCGCCGACGTTGACCTTGACCGCCTGGTTGCCGAGCGCCGTCGCTCAACGACGTGGACGCGCGCGGACGATGCGCCGGAGGCCACGACCGTTGAATTTTCGTTTGAGGGCGTGCTGGCAGACGAACCTGTCCTGCACGATGCACTCGGCATCGACCGTGTCTTCCCCCGTGCGCCCTTTGTGCCGGCCGACCATGGCGACCTGGCCGAGCGTTGCGAGACCATCCTCGACCTGCAGACCGCCGGCCTCAAGACCCGCCTTGCCCATACGGGTACCAAGGCTGCAGTCATCGGTCTTTCGGGCGGCCTGGACTCCACGCTGGCACTGCTCGTGACAGTTCGCGCCTTCGATGCACTGGGGCTGCCGCGCACCGGTATCACGGCCGTGTCCATGCCCGGCTTTGGCACGACGCATCGTACCAAGTCGAACGCTGAGTCGCTCGCTCGCGACCTGGGTGTGAGCTTCCGCGAGGTTTCGATCCACGCGGCTGTGGAACAGCACTTCAAGGACATAGAACACGATCCGACCGTGCAGGACGTGACCTACGAGAACAGCCAGGCCCGCGAGCGCACGCAGATTCTGATGGATCTGGCCAACCAGGCTGGCGGTTTTGTCATCGGCACGGGCGACTTGTCGGAGCTGGCACTCGGTTGGGCTACCTATAACGGCGACCACATGAGCATGTATGCCGTCAACGCGAGCGTGCCCAAGACGCTTGTGCGCCATCTGGTGCGTTATGCTGCCGATGTCTTTGGCGGGCGTATTGCCGAGACGCTGCTCGACATCCTCGATACACCGGTGTCCCCCGAGCTTCTGCCGCCCACGGGCGACGGCGAGATTGCGCAGAAGACTGAGGATTTGGTGGGTCCGTACGAGCTGCACGACTACTTCCTCTACTACCTGCTGCGTTTTGGCTTTGAGCCGGGCAAGATCTACCGCATGGCGCTCAAGAGCTTCGAGGGCGTCTACGACGCCAAGACCGTCCACACGTGGCTACGTACGTTCTATCGTCGCTTCTTTGCCCAACAGTTTAAGCGCAGCTGCCTGCCCGATGGTCCCAAGGTGGGCTCGGTGACGCTCAGCCCGCGCGGCGATTGGCGTATGCCGAGTGACGCCAGCTCACGTTTGTGGCTTGCGCAGATCGACGCGCTCAATCCGATTGACTAAGGTTGGCTAAATTGAACCAATACGGGGGTTGCAAGCGTTACACTTTTGCAATCTGATGGCCCGTATCGCGCGGCGCTCTTGTCGGAGCGCCGCGTTTTTCATATCGAAAGGTGGCACCATGCAGGCATCGCAGCGTCTCGACCGCTTTGGCGCGGAGGTCTTCGCCTCGCTCAACAATAAACTGCTCGCGCTGAAGGCTCAGGGCAAGACCATTTACAACATGAGCGTGGGCACGCCCGACTTTAAGCCGTACGACCACGTGGTCGAGGCGCTCACGCAGGCAGCTCAAGATCCCGAGATGTGGAAGTACGCCCTGCGCGACCTGCCCGAACTCAAGCAAGCCGTGTGCGATTACTATGAGCGCCGCTTTGGCGTTTCGGGCATTACGCCGTCTATGGTGCAGTCGTGCAACGGCACGCAGGAGGGCGTGGGCCATTTGGGCCTGGCCCTGCTCGATCCGGGTGACACCATTCTGGTTCCCGATCCATGCTACCCGGTCTTTGAGGCGGGCGCCAAGATCGCCGATGCCAAGCTCGAATACTATCCGCTGGTTGCCGAGCATAATTACCTGCCCTATGTGGCGGGTATCGATCCCGAGGTTGCTGATCGTGCCAAATATATGATCGTGTCGCTGCCCGCGAACCCGGTCGGCTCGGTGGGTACGCCCGAGGTCTACGAGGAGATTATCGCTTTTGCCCGCGAGCACGATCTGTTGATCGTTCATGACAACGCGTACTCCGACATCGTGTTTGACGGCGAGCCCGGCGGCAGCTTCCTGCAGTATCCCGGTGCGCTCGAGGTGGGCGTGGAGTTCTTCTCGCTTTCCAAGTCGTTTAACGTCACCGGTGCCCGCATCGGCTTTTTGGTCGGTCGCGAGGATGTGGTCTCGGCCTTTGCCAAGCTGCGCGGGCAGATCGACTTCGGCATGTTCTTCCCGATCCAGAAAGCTGCTATCGCCTGCCTGAACGGTCCGCGAGATGAGGTCGAGGCGCAGCGCCTGAAGTACCAGGAGCGCCGCGATGCCCTGTGCGACGGTCTTGAGGACCTGGGCTGGGAGCGACCCAACGCGCATGGCTCTATGTTTGTGTGGGCCAAGCTTCCCGGTGGTCGCACCGATTCCATGGCGTTTTGCGAGGAGCTCATGGAGAAGGCCGGCGTTGTGGTGACGCCGGGCGCGAGCTTTGGTCCTTCGGGCGAGGGGCACGTGCGCATGGCGCTGGTCCTGCCGCCCGACCAGATCGCTTTGGCTGTCGAGGCCATTCGCGAGGCGGGCCTGTATTAGAAAGGTATTTCGGCTTGTCAATAGCTCGAAACCGATTTCGTGCAGTTATTTTACGAATCCTGCAAACAATTTCGGTAAACGGTCGATTTTTGGCTGCGAATAGGAGCATAATCAAAGTCCCGATTGGATGTATTGGGATTACGGCAAGCCGCTCGGGTCGTTCCCGGGCGGCTTGTTTGTGGAGAGAGATGGGAGTTTCTAATGGTTAACGAGAAGAAGGTCGCTATTGTCGGCTGCGGTTTCGTCGGTTCGTCTTCGGCGTTCGCGCTGATGCAGAGCGGTCTGTTCTCCGAGATGGTCCTTATCGACGTGGACAAGAACCGCGCCGAGGGTGAGGCTCTGGATATCGCGCACGGCATGACGTTTGCCGAGCCGATGAAGATCTACGCCGGCGATTATTCCGATGTCGCCGACGCCGCCATGATCGTCGTCACCGCTGGCGCTGCCCAGAAGCCCGGTGAGACCCGCCTGGACCTGGTCAACAAGAACGTCAGCATCTTTAAGTCCATTATCCCCGAGATTAAGAAGTCCGGCTTCGACGGCATTCTGCTCATCGTCTCCAACCCGGTCGATGTTCTGACCTACGCCGCCATCAAGATGTCCGGCCTGCCCGAGGGCCACGTCATCGGTTCCGGTACCGTGCTCGACACTGGCCGCCTGCAGCAGATGCTTGGTGCCCACGTCGAGGTCGACCCGCGCGATGTCCAGGCCTATGTCATGGGTGAGCACGGCGACTCCGAGTTTGTCGCTTGGTCCAGCGCTCAGGTTGCCGGCGTTCCGCTGAACACCTTCTGTGAGCTTCACGGCCACCTGGAGCATGAGGCTGCTGAGAAGCGTATCGCCGAGGACGTCAAGAACTCCGCCTACACCATCATCGAGAAGAAGCACGCCACCTACTATGGCGTCGCCATGGCCGTCAAGCGCATCTGCACCGCCGTCATGCGTGATGAGCAGACCGTTCTGCCCGTCTCCTCGCTCATGGTGGGCGAGTATGGTCTGTCCGATCTTGCCATCTCCATGCCGACGGTCGTTGGCCGCGACGGCGTCGTTTGCCGCGTTCCCGTGCCGCTGAACGATGACGAGCAGCATGAGCTCACCGTCTCTGCAAAGGCCCTTAAGGACATCATCGACAGCGTCGACTTCTCCTGCTAAATCAAGCTCGCTAGAGCGAAAAGCTACAATGAAGGCGTCCGGGTCCACACGGCCCGGGCGCCTTTTTGGTGCAAAGTAACCTGACCCCAATGCACCATCCCTATACACCATGGTTGATGGGAGGGCCATGTCGGATTCGCCTAATTTTTTGACCTATGCCCAGACGGCGTTTGATCCGTTTGAGGAGCGGCCGTTCTGCGCGGTGGATAGCCTGGTCTTTGCGTGGTTGTCCTATTTGCGTTTGCCGGGTGATATGGCAGAGCTGACGAACTGGCAGGGCCTAGACGTACGCGAGCTGCTGCGTGCCGAGTGCTACCGGGACATGATTGACGATTTGTGGAATCCAGAGGGGAGCCGCGCCTTGTTGGAGGCCGTGGCAGCAAGCCCTCGCTACCGTGGCGTGCACGTTTGCGGCTATCGTGCCGTGAGCGATGTGGTGACGACAGAGCAGTTTGCAGCTATGGCGTTCCGGTTTCCGGCGGGGTTTAGTTATCTTTCCTTCCGGGGGACCGACAGCACGATCGTGGGCTGGAAAGAGGACTTTAACATGGCGTTCCGGTGTCCTGTGCCGGCCCAGGAATCCGCGGCGCGTTATGTGGACGAGGCGGCGGATGCGATTGACGGGCCGCTTTTGTGCGGAGGTCATTCCAAGGGTGGAAACCTTGCGGTGTACGGTGCGGCGATGTGCTCCGATGTCGCCCGTGAGCGAATCGAGCGGGCGTATTCCCATGATGGTCCGGGCTTCGTCGAGGAGTTTCTGAACGGCGACGCCTTTGCCGATCTTTCCGGTCGAATCGACAAGACGCTACCTCGGTCGTCGATCTTTGGCATGATGTTCGAGACACAGGAGGACTATGCCATCGTCGAGAGCACCGAGTTCAGCCTGCTGCAGCACAATCCCTTTAGCTGGGTGGTTGATGGTCGCGACTTCGTGTACTGCGAGCGCCTATCCGCCGGTGCTCGATACGTTGATGGTTCCATTCGCGAGATGCTGCTTGCGGTGTCGCCTAGCGAGCGCGAGCGTTTTGTGGATGCGTTGTTCTCCGTGTTTGAGGCTACGGGTGCTGAGCGGTTTGCGGATATCGCTGGGAATCTGCGCGAGAGCCTGCCCGTGATGCTCCAGGCTGCGCAAGGCTTTGACAAGGATACGCGACGTTTTGTCTCGCAGACCATCGTGGCAATCCTTAAATGCGCACTGCTGCCCAAACGACCCCAGATCGACGTGCCCGCTGCCGGCAAGAGTTTGGCAGAACAGCTCGAGGCTTGGCAGTCCGAGCTCTTGCGCTAGCCATTGGTGCAAAGCAACCTGTCCCCGATGCACCAATCTTCGATGCACCCGGGGCGGGCTTGACCGCTATACTGGTTCGTGCCGAAATCGATCTAGAACGGAATGCCGTATATGAAAATCAATCACGCGATTCTGCATATCCTGGACTTTGACTCTGCCGTTAACGTTATGAGCCAGCGCGAGTTGGATATCGAAAGCCGTATCGTGCGCAACTTCGTGACCACGCATCTGCGCCGCGCACGCACCTCGGCCGACAATAAGCGTGCCACGTTTGCGGAGAACTCTGCGTTTGGCGGCGAGCTCAAGGGCTATTTCTTTGGCGAGCGCGAGTTCGTGGACCTGTCGCAGCAGATTGCGGAGTTTATCTCCTCCGAGCTCACCAAAGCCGAGAAAGCCGAGTCCACCGACGTGCTCGTGGCCGATTTTGACGACGATGAGGATGCCCGCTGGTTTGCCGTGATGCTGCTGGGCTCCAAGCAGGCTTTTATGCACGAAGTGGGCCGCGAGGAGGGGGAGGTGCGCAATGACATCGCGCGCCACTACGCTATTCTGCCAAACCCCTCGCAAAAGGTGCCAAGCTATGCCATCGTGCGCGCGAGCACCATGGAGATCGGCTACGTGGACAAGAAACGCAAGATTGCCGGCGAGGACCGTATGCTTATCCCCGATGGCCTGCTGCAGTGCGACACGGGCGTGTCGGGCAAGGAGGTCATCGACACCGTGACGCGTGTGGTCGAGGAAGTCGCCGAGGAGCACGGTGCCAACACGGCCGTGGCACTCGCCAAGGTTAAGGCTGCCGTTGCCGAGAAGGTTGAGGATGACGAGGAGCTGCCGCCTTGGGATATCGTCGATGAGGTCTTTGAGGACGAACCGGTCATCAAGGAAAGCGTGCGCGCGGCACTGACCGAGGAGAAGGTTCCCGAGCGCGTTCCCGTGGAGCGCAAGCAGGTCGAGCGCGCTGCCGTGCGCAATCACAAGATCCGTACCGACACGGGTATCGAAATCAGCTTCCCGGCCGAGATGGGTTCGAATTCCGAGTACATCGAGTTCGTCAACGAGCCCAACGGCCTCATCTCCATCGAGCTCAAGAATATCGGCAGCATCGAGAATCGATAAGTTGCGTTACAGGTCGAGCATACGTCAGCGAAAACGACCCAGAGCGAGCAAGGTGACGTGAAAGAGGAGGACATTGACCTTTTGGTCATGCCCGACGATTGAACGTCAGATTGCCGCTCTGGGGCGTTTGCAGCGTCGAGTAGTTACGGCGTTTGGTAAAACGCCGTAACTATTAAAGTTGACGTAAGCCCTCTTCGAGACCGGTCTTGCTGTCGGTCTTCTCGTCGCGCATCTTGATGACGCGGGCGGGGACACCGGCCACGACGGCGCCGGCGGGGACGTCCTCGACGCACACGGCGCCGGCGGCGACAACAGCGCCCTTGCCCACGCGCACGCCTTCCAGGACCACGGCGTTGGCGCCGATCATGACATCGTCCTCGATGATGACAGGCGTGGCGCTCGCGGGCTCCACGACGCCCGCCAACACGGTGCCGGCGCCGATGTGGCAGTTCTTGCCCACGGTGGCGCGGCCGCCCAGCACGGCGCCCATGTCGATCATGGAGCCTTCGCCAATGACGGAGCCGATGTTGATGATGGCGCCCATCATGATGACGGCATGGTCGCCAATTTCGACACGGTCGCGGATGATCGCGCCCGGCTCGATGCGGGCGTTGATACCCTTGAGGTCGAGCATGGGCACGGCGGAGTTGCGGCAGTCATTCTCGACGTCGTAGTAGTCGATGGAGTCGGCGTTGGCGTCGAGGAGTGCCTTGAGCTCATCCCAGTCACCAAAGACGGTCTTGCCACGACGACCGCCGTAGACGTGCGCATTGCCCCACTGGATCTTCATGCCCGGCTTTTCGCGCACGTACAGTTTGACGGGCGTTTTCTTGGGCGCGGTTGCGATGTAGTTGATAATCTCCTGTGCATCCATCTCGGCTGCATTACTCATTTGCTGTCTCTCCTTTGAGTGGATCCGGTTGATACCTGGTTAGGCAAACATGACCTGGTCGAACGTATAGAAGCCGGGTTCGCGGGTGACGAGCTTCTGCGTGGCTGCCAAGGCGCCGTTGACAAAGATCTGACGGCTCGTGGCGCGGTGGGTGAGCTTGACCTCCTCGTCCTGGCCAAAGAAACTCACCTCGTGCACGCCGGCGACGGTGCCGCCACGCAGCGAGTGCATACCGATCTCCTTGGGGTCACGCGCGCCGCACATGCCCTCGCGGCCATAGACGGGGTGGTAGCCTGCCTCGGGTTCAGCTTCGACGACGGCGTCGAGCAACAACTTGGCAGTGCCGCTGGGGGCGTCGACCTTTTGATTATGGTGCGTCTCGACGATTTCGCAGTCAAAGCCGGGCAGCTCGCGCGTGGCCTGGGCAACTAGATGGCGCAGGGCGGCGATACCGATAGAGTAGTTGCCCGAGTGCATAACACGGGCGTTCTGACCCAGCTCGCGCAGGCGATCCATCTGCTCGGGCGTATAGCCCGTGGTGCCGGAAACGAGTGCGGCACCCGTGCGCTCGACATAGGCGACAACGGCATCGAAGGTCACGACGTTCGAGAAGTCGATGATTACATCGGCGGCCGGTGCGCTCTCGAGCTCGGACAAGTCGAAGCCGATCTGGGCGACGATGTCAAAAACGGGCTCTCCAGCGGCGTTGACAATGCCCTCGGCGGTAGTGCGGATGAGCGAGCCCATGCGGCCCGTTCCCATAATGACGGTCTTAATCAAGCAGACCAGCTCCTTTCAGAGCATCGGTAAGTGCGGAGCGCGTGTCGTCTGCCATGGGGCACAGCGGCATGCGGTAGTTTGCCTCGATCATACCCATCTGGGCGAGTGCTTCCTTGACGGGAATGGGGTTGACCTCGCTAAAGAGGGCATTGATGAGCGGCTGGCCGGCAATCTGGATATCGCGGGCGCGCTCCACGTCGCCGTCCAGATAGGCGCGGCACATGTCGTGCACGAGCTGCGGCTGAACGTCGGCCCACACGCTGATGGTGCCCGAAGCGCCCAGGCTCATGAGCGGCACGGTGAGGGCGTCCTCGCCCGAGTACATGCGGAAGTCGTCGGACAGCAGGTGGGCGATCTTGGCCGCGTAGGCGACGTTGCCCGAGGCTTCCTTAATACCCATGATGTTGGGATGTGCGGCCAGGCGCTCTACGTTGCGCTCGCTGATGCCGCAGCCGCAACGGCCGGGGATGTTGTACAGGATGCAGGGGATGTCCACGGCATCGGCGACGGTCTTAAAGTGCTGATAGATACCCTCTTCATTGGACTTGTTGTAGTAGGGGGTGATGAGCAGCAGGCCGTCGGCGCCCAGGCCCTGGTAGGTGAGCGACTTGGTGAGCATGGTTTGCGTGGAGTTTGAGCCCGAGCCGGCGATGACGGGGACGCGTCCTGCAACTTGCTTGACCACTGCGGCGACAACGGAGTTGTCCTCGTCATCGGTCATCGTGGCGCTCTCGCCGGTGGTGCCCAGGGTGAGGATGGCGTCGGTGCCATTTTGCAAGTGGAAATCGATAAGGCGCTCGAGCGCGTCAAAGTCGACACTGCCGTCCTTTTTAAACGGCGTAACAAGGGCGACGATTGAGCCCTCAAGATTGCGGATGTCCATGTTCTTCTCCTTCGCGTCCGCGATCTGGATGCGTTTGTTCCATTGGGCGGCGACGGCCAGGCGCTCGTCTTGGGCACGACGACGAGCACTTTCGGCGCGCGACTTGGCCAGCAGCTCTCGGCCGCTCGGCAACACGTCGAGCGTGGCAAAATAATCGCCCGGGCGCTCGGCACGGCGGATGAGGTCGGCCGCGCCATCGGGGCGCAGCAGGACCTCGGCGGAGCGCAACCGCCCGTTGTAGTTGTAGCCCATGGAGTAGCCATGCGCGCCGGTATCGTGGATCACAAGCAGGTCGCCCATGTCGATATGCGGCAGCTCGCGATCGATGGCGAACTTGTCGTTGTTCTCGCACAGATTGCCCGTGATGTCGTAGGTGTCCGTGACGGGCGCTGTGGTCTTGTCGTCGCCACCCGGCTGGCCCATCACCGTAATGTGGTGGTAAGCGCCATACATGGCAGGACGGATCAGATCGACGGCGCTTGCGTCGACGCCGATATAGTCCTTGTAGATCTGCTTCTCGTGGATAGCCTTGGTGACCAGACAGCCGTAGGGCCCCATCATAAAGCGGCCCATCTCGGTGCAGATGGCCACATCGCCCATACCGGCGGGAACCAGGATCTCGTCGTAGGCCGCGTGCACCCCCTCGCCGATGGCGTGAATGTCGTTGGCCTGCTGCTCGGGCAGATAGGGGATACCGACACCGCCGGATAGATTGATGAAGGCGACGTGTGCGCCGGTCTCACGCTCCAGGCGCACGGCAAGCTCAAAGAGGATGCGCGCGAGCTTGGGGTAGTAGTCGTTGGTGACGGTGTTGCTGGCAAGGAATGCGTGGATGCCAAAGTCCTCGGCGCCTTTGGCTTTGAGCATGCGGAAGGCCTCGAAGAGTTGCTCGGTGGTCATGCCGTATTTGGAGTCGCCGGGGTTATCCATGATGCCGTTGGAGAGCTGGAACAGGCCACCCGGATTAAAGCGGCAGCTGACCGTCTTGGGGATGGGCCCCGCAACGCGCTCAAAGAACTCAATGTGGCTGATGTCGTCAAAGTTGACGATGGCACCCAGCTTGTCGGCGAGTTCAAAGTCCGCCGCCGGCGTGTCGTTGGACGAGAACATAATGTCGTGTCCCGTGATGCCCAGCGAACGGGCAATCATGAGCTCGGTATAGCTCGAGCAATCGCAGCCGCAGCCGTATTCGTTGAGAATGGAGATGAGCGCCGGGTTGGGATTGGCCTTGACGGCAAAGTATTCCTTAAAGCCCGGGTTCCATGCGAAGGCGTCGCGCACCTCTTGCATGTTGCGGCGGATGCCCGTCTCGTCATATAGATGAAACGGCGTGGGGAACTGCTCGACGATATGCTCGAGCGTCTCCTTGTCCACAAACGGCTGCTTGGCCGCATATGCCTCGTTGGGGGTCAATGCCATGTCCCGTAAACCTCGCTATCCAGACGGCGCCATCTGCGCATCGAATCCGCATAGCGTGGACCCAATGTCCGGATAGCGCTCCCGCATTGCTGCAGACAGTCCTGTGGGTGTTTCCCGCAGGCCCACCAGGTTGTTCGTGCCCGAAAAGCCCAGTTCGGCGGGTTTCGCCTCCCCACGGGGTCAAAGCCTGCCGGCTCGCCCGCGGTTCTTCGTGCCCGCGCCTCTATCAAGTGGTAACGACCCTACCACGTTGCACTTTAGCAAACAAGAGTATTCGTATATAACGTTTAAAAAATGCAGCAATATGCTGGAAACATGTGTGCCACAATCCTGTATCACAATAAGTTGCAACAGATATGCCTCACGAAGGGATCCTCTATGACCGAGCTCCAAGAACTCCGTCGCTATCGCCGCGACCTGCATCGCATTCCGGAGCTCGATTTCGATCTTCCGCAAACCATCGCTTATGTCGAGGGCGTGTTGGCACCACTCACCTGCGAGGTGACCCATCCGTGCCCCAGCTGCGTCTGCGCTTTCTTCGACTCTGGCGTTGGTGCCGTGCATGCCACGGCGATTCGCGCCGACATGGACGCCCTGCCCATCGCGGAGGCGACGGGTGCGGCCTTTGCCTCGACGCATCCCGGAAAGATGCACGCCTGCGGACACGATGGACACATGGCCATGGCACTTGCGGCGGCTACCTTTGTCGATCGCACGATTCGTGAGCAGCCGGGTGCCATCAAGCGCAACGTGCTCTTTGTGTTCCAGCCTGCCGAGGAGACGACCGGTGGTGCCAAGACGGTATGCGAGAGCGGTGTGTTTGAGCGCTGCGGGGTCGACCGCATTTTTGGCTTTCACGTGTGGCCCGATCTGCCTGCGAACACGTTGGCGAGCTGCTCCGGTCCATTGCTGGCGCGCTCGAGTGAGACGCACGTGCACATTCACGGGACAAGCATCCATATCGCCAAGACCTACGGCGTTCCCGTAAACGAATCGCACGATGCTGCGCTGGCGGCTGCCAAGTTCTTGGTTGCCGAGCGTGAATTGATGGACGAGTTGGGCGCCGATGAACCCTGCATTGGTAAGTTCGGCCTGCTGCAGGCCGGGACCGTCTGCAACGCGGTGGCGGGGGAGGCCCGTGTTGCCGGCAGCCTGCGTGTGTTTACGGACGACATGTTCGACCGTGCGCGCGAGGGCGTGCACCGTGTACTCGACGAGGCGTGCGCTGCAACGGGCTGCACGTACGATCTCGATTTTGCCGAGGGCTATCCGCCGGTCGACAACGACCCCGAGTTGTTTGCCAATGTCGCGCCTGCCTTGCCCGAGCTGCAGCTCGTGGATGAGCCTTTGCTGATTGCCGAGGACTTCGCTTTCTATCAGCGCCATCTGCCGGGTGTGTTCTTCTTGCTGGGCACGGGCGTTCCTGTCAGTCAGGATAATCCGAGCGACGCCGAGGGCTGCCCCGCCTATGCCACGAGTGCCCTGCATACTGATACTATGCTCTTTGACGAGGAAGTCCTGCTCAAAGGCCTCGATGTCTACAAACGATTACTTTTGCTTGGTTAATTGACGTGGACGTTTGTTCTCGAAAGTACGAACAAATGTACGCTATAATAGGGATGTAACTCTATAGAAACGTTTGACGTTATTAACGTAAGGCGATACTATGATTGCATCATATAAAGATGAAGACACTGAACGCTTTGCAATGGGTGTGCGGATTAGGAAGTTCATTCCTTTTGAGCGGGTCGCCTTGAGGAAGATTCGCCAACTGCAGATCTGCGCTTCGCTTGATGATCTTCGCGTTCCGCCAGGCAATCGTCTTGAAGCGTTGAAGGGCGATCGCGCCGGTCAATATAGTATCCGTGTCAATGAGCGCTATCGGGTCTGTTTTGAGTGGAGACAGGGGATGGCTTGGAATGTTGAAATCGTCGATTATCACAAGTGACAAAACTGATGCTGGCTTGTTGTCGCCGGTGGCCCCCGGCGAGCTTCTCAAAGAGGAATTTCTTGTCCCTATGGGTATTTCTCAATATCGCCTTGCTAAGGAGACCGGGATTCCGGCTCAGCGTATTGGGCAGATTATTTTGGGAAGGCGTCGTGTTACGGCTGACACCGATCTTCGTCTTTGCCGCTACTTTGGCCTGACGGATGGCTATTGGCTTCGAGCCCAGATGGCGTTTGATCTCGAGGCAGAGAAGAGGCGCATCGAACCGGAACTGGATAAGATCGTTCCCGTTCAGCAGGCCGTTGCGTTGTAGCGCTCAAAGATGTTGAGGTTGGAGTGACGATGGAACGACGCCGGCAGTCTGCCGTGTTTAGTCCTGGTGGGTGTGGGTGCGGCTTGCTGCTGCTCCCGGTTATTGCTGTGAGCATTGGCGTGATGTTTGCGCTTGCTGGACTGGCGGCAGCGGCACTTGTGCTGTTGATTGTGGCCATTGGCATGACGATTTGGCTGTGCCGTTCTCGCGAGCAACGTCGTGCCGATGGCAAGACCAATGTCGGATGGGTCTTCTTTCTGATCATTGCGTACCTGCTGAGTGTCAGCTACCTGGTGTTCTTTGTCCTGTTGATGATCAGTGCCTTTACCGGGGAATCCGTCACGGTGGGGTAGGCTTCGACGAGCCTCTTGAGGATGAAAAAGGGAACCGGATGGGAAATGCCCTCATCCGGCTCCATTGCTCAATATTGGCGTGCACTTCTACTCGGCTGCCTCGCGGCGAGCGACCTCGTCGATCAAGATAGCGTCGCCGTGCTTGGCGGCGGCAATGTCCGCGGCCATAATCATGCCCATTGCCGTGATGTAGGCGAAGAGCATCGACGGCGCCACGTCCATGACGATGCCGGAGAGAATCGGTGTCGCCACCTGAGCCGCCATGCTCACGGTGTAGTAGTAACCGGAGTAGCGGCCCACGCTTTGGGAGCTGCAGCACTCCAGAATCATCGTGTACACGCACAGGTCCACGCCGCCCAACGCAACGCCCATCAACAAAAAGACGCCGTACAACATGGGCGAGAAGCCGGGTGCCAGCCAAAGAAGCGCGGGGCACAAAACCATGATGACGGCGGTGCCCAGGGCGACCTTTTTGCGGCCGATTTTGAGCGAAAGGTTTGCCAGGGGTACGTAGCTTAGCAGCGCGCCTGCAATCGTCACGATATTGATGATGGCATAGGAACCGCCCTCCATGCCATAGAACAAATCGGCATAACGGCTGATATTGGTGGTCATGGCGTTATAGCTCATGTAGTAGAAAAACGTAGCGGCGAGCAGCATGATGATGGAGTGACGCACGTCGGTGTCTGCAACGCGTTCCTTACCGCCGGCCTCGGGGGAGTCGTCTTTGTCAATCTGATCCTCGTCGATGCCCATTGACAGCGATTTCTCGCGCATCTTTTCGACGAGGGCGGGCTCACGGACAAAGATGCCGTAGACAACGGCTGACACGAGGATAAAGGCGGCCTGCAAGATAAAGAGCGGAAGATAATCAGGTTTGTCGGCCTTGGGAACCATGACCGAGATGGCGACGAGCATAAGACCCGTTCCCGCATAGCCGACGATCTTTTCGATTGAGTCCGCCTTGGTTCGAAGTGGGCGAGGCCTAATATCGGCCACAATGGCAACCGTCATGGTGCGGTAGGCGCATATTGCCAAAAGCGTGAGGATAATCGCGCCAATGAGCAGAGGTAGGCTGCCCATGTTGTTGGCGATCGCGATGAGCGGGACGGAGAGCATTGCCACCGCGGAGCCGCCCAAGATAAAGGGCGTTCGACGCCCGAGTTTGCTTGCGCAGCGGTCCGAGAGGATGCCAAAGAGCGGAAGCAGGAACAGGCCAAAGACATTATCGATGGCCATGATCGCGCCGGTGAGCGAGTTGGATAGGCCAAAGGTCCCTGTGAGCATCTTGGGAACGATGCCGTCGTAGACCTGCCAAAAGCTGATCATGCCCATAAAGGGTAGGGAGGCGAGGGCGACGGCCTTGGTGTCGAGCCGGGCCGCCCGCTTAAGATTTGGTTGGGTCATGCTGGTTCTCCTGGTCGGTAAAAGCGGGGAGGGGCGATGTCGGCCCTCCCGTCCTACAGTTGTCCAAGGTTGGCGAGAAACGCCACATAGAATTCGATACCGCGCTTGTAGACGTCGACGCCGATGCGTTCGTTGGCGGCATGGATGAGCTTGCGCGCCTCACCCGAGTAGATAAAGCCGCAGAAGCGGTAGACGCGATCGCAGATCTCGTTGAACTCGCGCGAGTCGGTGCAGGAGTTCTGCACGTAGGGGGCAAAGCCGGCCTCGGGATAGACACCAGACACGCAGCGATGGATGTAGTTAAAGGCGGCATCGTCTTCGTAGGGCGAGATGGGTGCGGGCTCGGTGTAAGGGATCGCCTCGTTGATTTCGACGGTGACATGGTCGGGGCTTACGCCCGAGGCGCGGCACTGCTGAGCGGCGAGCCTGCGAGCGCGCTCAACGGCATCGGCGATGGTCTCGAACGGAGCGATGCGCACGTTGAAGTTGGCGCGAGCAACTGGTGGCAGCACGTTGTGCGCGTTGGAGCCTTCGAGCTGCGTGAGCGCATAGGTTGTGCGCAGCATGGCCGAGGTCTCGGGGCTGGCGGCCATGATCTTGGTAACCGCGGGGCGCGTGAGCCACAGGTTGCCAAAGATTGCCTGATACGTCGCGCTGCTACGGGCACCCAGCTCGGTCAGTGTGGCCTCGACGGCGGGCGTGAGCTGCGGCTTGCCGGGGTTGGCCGAGATAGTCTCGCATACACGGCAGAGAAGACGGCAGGCATCGTTTGCCGCAGGCGTAGAGGCATGGCCGCCGTCGGCGCGCGCCGTGACGGTAAGGTCGACGTGGCCCTTCTCGGACACGCCTACCATGGCAACGGGTTCGGTGACGCCGAGCGGGGCGTCGGTTGCCACGGCGCCACCCTCATCGAGCACCATGTAGGGATGGATGTTATGCTCGCGAAGCCACTGCACTGCACGGGTTGCAGTAGGTGCGGCGATTTCCTCGCCATCGCTCGAGAAGAACCAGACATCGCGCGGGGGAACGAAGCCCTGGGCAATCAAATGCTCGGCGGCCTCGAAGAAAGCCGAGACGATGCACTTGGTGTCGAGTGATCCGCGGGCCCAGATCTCGCCGTCGAAGATCTCGGCTCCAAAGGGATCGTGCTTCCAGTCTTGGCCCTCGACGGGCACGACGTCCTGATGCGCCATCATGACGATGGGGTCCAAGGCGGAATCGGCGCCAGGCCAACGCAGGAGCATGCCAAAGTCGTCGACGCGTGTGAGCTCGGCGACTTTAAAGAAATGCGGATAAAGTCGTTGAAGCGTGGGGATCCACTGGCTGAAGGGCTCATCGTCGCGCTCGGCGATGTTCTCACGCGAAACGGTGGGGATGCGCAGCAATTCGCAAAAGCGCTCGACGGCTGCCTCGTCTGCCTTGTAGGTGCCTGCATCAAGAGGCGCGCCCTGTGCGATCGATACCGATGCTCCCATGGTGGGACTCCTTTCGTGTTGTATATCGAATACGTCAAGATTATCGCCCGCACCGCGCGTGGGAAATGGCGAAACACGTTGTTCATCTGCGGGCGGCGGGTCGGATAGCCTTAGCCGACGATGACCGTGCCGTCTTCGGTCACGGTGATGGCGTCTCCCGGCGACACAGCATCGAGAAACTCATCGCCCAGGTTGTCAATGGTGGGCATGGGGGTGTCGGTCCATACACCCGAGAGGATCGCGCCAGCGGCGGCAAGGCTGTCAATGGGTTTGGAAAACAGCAGGCATGCGGGTTGGCGCCCCATTTTGGTGGCGCAGAAGAGCACCATGCCGCCTGTGGTGGAGCCGATAGTCTGCGGAAGACACAAGGCACATCCCGCCAAAGGTTTGCCGTACAAGTCGGGATTGTTTTGGTCGGAACACGTGGCCTTTTTGTCGCCAAACATCAGTGCCTTCTGAAACGATGCGAGTGTGTTGAGCCCTCCGTGAGAGACAAGTGCCTTGGCGTGGGCAGTTCCGGGGACAACGACGCGGCCGTGAAAGATTTTTTCCATGAGGAGTCGCCTTCCTATTTGATTGGTTTTCCGGTGGTGACGTAGGCGAGCACCTCGTCGTCGGTGTAGTAGCGCGATGCCGAGTATGTACGCAACTTGTTGGAGTTGGTGATGATGGGCATGCTGCCGCACAGCGGGTTGTTGGTGTACATAAGCGGGCAGATGCTCGAGACGACGGCGCCGGTAGTCGAGAGGCGCCTGTATGCCGCGGTCTTGCGGAAGGCGTCTGCCACGGATGGGGCGGCGGTCAGTACGGTGGGTACTTGTACGCGGCAGTTGCCGGAGGCGCTCAGCCCATCGCAGATGGCGTCTGCCCAATGGGCGAGTTGTGCAGACGAGAGGTGGGGACAGCCGATGAAGGCAAGCTTGGGGCGCGCGCCCGGGTTCTTCCACATAACGGGGTAGCTCGAGCGGATGCGTTCCAGCTCGGTGTCGTCAATGCGATAGATTCGGGCGTCTGGTGCTATGAGTTGTTCGCCTTGTTCGACGGCCTCGGGCGTGATGCCGTCCACGTGGTAGAGCCCGACAGCGCCGTTCGATGCGCTGGCGGCGCCCATGTCCTTAAGGTAGTCCTGCGTGCCGGGTGTGAGTTCGCGGCCAAGCCAGTGGTCGAGGCCTTTAATGTAAGGGACGTCTTCCATCACCTTCATGCCAATGGCGCTGCCAAGCACTTGCGCTTCGGGCTTGCGCTTACAATCGACTTCGATGATCCAGGTCGCCTTGCGGCCCTCATCGGTGAGCAGGCCGAATTCCGGGACAAAGCCGGCAATTGAGCCGAACATCTCGATGATGCCGGAGTTGCGATTGCAGCGAGCGCCCAGCACGGAGTTGGCAAAGACCACGGCGCTGCTTTCTGCCCAGCTTAGGATGTCGCCACGCCGAGGTCGATTGCCAACCTCGGGCTGGTAGCAGGTGCAGGTGAAAGCATCGTTGTCCAATAGGCCCATGCTGCGCAGCTGTGCCTCATAATCGTCTTGTTTGGAATACATAATCTTGAACAGCAGCTTTTGCAGCGGGTTGGCCGGGACGGCGGGGTCGAGGGGCCTCGGGTCGACCGAGAATGACTGACCGGACAGGGCACCGTCTTTTAGCAGCTCATCCATAAGGTCATAGACTGGACCGAGCATGGAGAGGCCAAAACTTGTGACAAGATGACCGTTTGCGCCGGTCACGGGAACCATACGCTCGGCGCCAAAGCATTCGCCGTACATAACGAGGGTCTTGACCACTTTGGCCATGGCGGGGCCCTTGGCGCCGTCGAGCAGGGCTTGTTGTTGGGAGGTCAGGTTCATCTGTGAGCCCATCCTTTCGTGTTAGATATTGGTGCCGAGTTGGTATGCCGCACGGACCGCTTCGAGCACACGACCGGGTGCAAACCCATCGCCGATGTTATGCAGCTCGTCTGCGGCGTGCGTCTGCTGCAGTTTGTAGAACAGCGCGTCGTCGGGGTGTCCGCCGCAGGCAATGATTACCAGGTCGCAGGTTAGCTCGAGCGGCTTCCAGTCGTTGTCGATTTTGGGTGCAAGCGGGTTTTCGACGTTTTCGGGCAAGACCGGTGACCACGAGACGTAGGGGTCGGGAACGTTTTTGTGGCAGTTGCGACTCAAGTGGAGACGCGCACACCTCGATGGGGCTCCAGACTCGCGTTTGCCGCCGACCTCTGCGCGCTCGACGCGTGTCATATTGAAGAGCCGCACATTGCGTCCCCTGAGCGTATGGAGTAGGTGGCCGCGATTTGCCGTGCAGGCGCCCTGCATCATGTGAGGCAGCATTTCAATTACGTTGACCTGTGGTATGCCGTGTTCGACGGTGAGCCATTGGGCAACCTCGCAGCCCACGGCCCCTCCGCCAATGATGGTGACGGTTTTGGCGTTGCCAAGCAGCGCGGGTTGGCGCAGTAGCTGCGTTGCCAGCGCGGCATGGCCCGATGCTGCAAGCTCCGTAAGACCGGGGATGGGCGGTATTGCATTGGAAGTGCCTGTCGCGCACACGATTGCGTCGAAGCCTGCTTTTGCAAGATCTTCGGCGCGTGCTGCCCGTCCAAGTTCGAGTGTCAGGTTCCCGTTGGGTTTTTCTGCCTGCTCGCGCACCTGTCGAACAAGATATGATCGGTAGTTATCGAGGTCGAACTTGATCCGGGCGGCGCTGGCGGAGAGGAGTTTTCCTCCAAGTTCATCTTCGGCATCGATGAGCTTTACGTCGTGGCCACGACGCGCGGCGATTAGCGCACAGACCATCCCGGCGGGTCCGGCTCCTATCACCGCTATGCGTTTGGGTTCTTTGGCGGGAGCGGGTGTCTGGGGCATGAGGTATTCAAAGCTGCAGCGTGGATTGACGGCACACTGCGGATGGCCCCCTTCGACAAACTCGTTGAGGCATCCTTCCTGGCATCCGATGCAGGGGCGAATATCTGCCACGCGACCGGCGTACGCCTTGTTGGGCCACTCGGGATCCGCAAGCAGCGGGCGTCCGAGCATGATCATATCGGCGTCGCCATTGCGAAGGGCACGTTCGGCAATGTCGGGGTAGCCCAACTTACCCACCGCGACAACGGGTACGGGAAGGCCGGCATTGGAGCGGATATTGTCGGCGGCAAAGCGCTCCCGAACGGCGCGCGCTACGGGAACGAAGCAGCCTGCGGGCATGCTCGCAGGCGGGTGGGGCATCCACCAGTTGTCATAGCAACCAAGGTCGACGTCAAAGATGTCTACTCCCGCCGCCACGAGCTCTTCCATATAACCCAGGGTCTGTTCGACTGTGCGGCCGCCGCGCATGCGTCCCAGATAGGTCGAATTCATGACCTGCTCGTCATAGGTTTCCTCGAGTGCAAGCGAAAGGTCGATGCGGTACATGATGGGGTAGTCGGGCCCAACGCGGCGACGGATTTCTTTGATCATATCGAGGCCAAACTGACGCCAATCGGCATAACGTCCGAGCTTGCGATGGTTAAAGGCGGGGTTTCCGAGCTGCTCGATAAGATAACCCTCGTGCCCGTGCAAATAGACGCCATCGATGCCCATGGCATGAGCATCGGCCGCCGCTTGGCCGATATTGTTTACGATACGGCGCAGCTTTTGATCCGAGAGGCGCATGCATGGAATGGCGGGGATGTAGTAGTTAGGCAAGAAACTCGCCGAGACCGGAAACTTTTTTTGCGTGATGAGGCATTGCGGGTTGCCCACGCGGCCGAGTCCGGCCGTAAGCTGGACAAAAATGCGCGATCCGAAGGCATGGACACCTTGGGCAAGGTCGCGCCAGCCTGCCATAACGGTTCGGCTTCGATCGATGCGCGGGAAATAGGTGAGCTTGTCCAGCTCGGTGACCGTGGTATCGATGCCGTGGCTTACCGGTACGAGTCCTGTTGTGATGAGGCCGCAGCCGCCTTTGGCGCGGGCGAAAAAGTACTGCAGCATCATGTCGCTGGGACGACCAGTTTCCTCGCACATGTCGATATTGCCCATCGGCGCCATGACAATGCGGTTTTTGACGGTGAGCTTGTTAATTTTGATGGGAGAGAAGAGCTTGTCAAAAGGATAGAGCTCTTGTGTCATGCGGGACGATCCGCAACCGGAATTTTTGGCGGGCCAGCTGTCGAATGAGTCGACGAGTTGCTGCACCAGTACGTCTTTTCCCAATGAGGTTCCTTTCAGATGTTGACAAGGTAACAAAGCAGTTTACGTCTAAATGTTTAATAGTCAACAACAAAGGCATGAGTTCGGTGAAGGAAAAAAGACTCAATGAGTGCCAGGTGGCAAGCTGTGCTGCGACATTAGCTCCCAGCTAATGAATTTGAGCTCGCTGCCTCCTACGATGTGCTGTGTGCCGGCACGGTAGCCGGATCGTAGGAAGGATGCATAATGGCAAAAGAGGGAAAGAAGCCGATCGGCAAGATCGTTTTGGGCGTCATCGTGGTGCTCGTTGTTGCCGGCGTCGTGGGTTCTATGGGCGGTAACTCGTCTGATTCGTCTACGGGTGATGCAGCAAAGCCTGCCGAACAGACCCAGCAAGTCGAGGAGAAAAAAGAGGCACAAGAACCCTATACGGTTTCGGATGAGGCCGGGGATACGTCTAATCAGTTCGCGTATAAGATCACGGGCACGTTGACCAATAATACGGATAAAGAGCAAAGCTACATTCAGATTGAGTATGTTCTGTATGACGCAGACGGCAATCAGGTGGGAACGGCTCTTGCGAACACCAACCATCTCAAGGCGGGCGGCACCTGGAAGTTCGAAGCGATGAGCACGGTATCTCCCGACCAGGTTGCCAGCTGGGAACGTTCTGACGTGAGCGGTTTTTAACTAGAATTAAAAACATGGTTACTATGCGAGCTGGGGGGTGAGGCCATATGCCCGATAAGAAGCTAACCGAAGAGTTGCTCAACGAGCTGCTCGATGCTCCGAGTATCGAGGGCTATATCAAAGAGCACGACTTTACCGCCCCGTCGCTTTCGGAGTATCTGAAACAGCTTTTGGAAGAAAAGGGGCTGGAGCGCTCGCGCGTGGTGCGTATGGCCGACCTCAACGAGACGTTTGGCTATCAGATCTTTACCGGTGCGCGGCATCCGAGCCGCAATAAGGTGCTGCAGATTGCCTTTGCCATGGCGCTGACGCTCAAGGAGACCAACCGCGCCTTGTCGGCGGCGGGCGCCAATGTCCTCAACTGCAAGGACCGCCGTGACGCCATCATCATTTTCTGTATCGATCGTGGCTGCAGCCTGCAAAAGGTGAACGAGGAGCTGTATCGCTTTGGTGAGGAGACGGTGAGCTAACGGTTGGCTGCCGGCGGAAGCGCCGTTCACGATATTTAGAACGTGCAGGGCACGGGCGTCATGGGGCGTCCGCGCCCTGCGTTATTATGGACGCTATGGATACTCAGAGCCCAACATATTCCGATGATGAGCTGACCGCTGCGCTCGCCGGACACCTGGCGTCACTTGAGCGTGATGACAGCTATCGCGTAGACCGTGTGCTCAAGCACTCCGACGTCGAGACGACCGAGCTCGTGTACTTTGAGGGCTCCGGCGGAGGATCTCTTGGCCCCTTTGTTCGCAAGCGCATCGACGCGTCGGCCCAGATTGGCGGGGCGTATGAACGCCTGTTTGCGGCCCAGCATGCTGGGCGACGTTACGAGCACTTGCCTCGGATTGTCGATTGCCGCCGCGTGGGCGACGAGCTTTGCGTGGTCATGGAATACATCGAAGGCGAAACGCTCGGGGCCCTGGTGGGGCGTTTGGGTGCGACGCCCGATTATGCCTGTGAGCTGTTTGGTGCCCTTTGTGATGCAGTTGCGGAGCTCCATGCCGGCTTTGCGTCGGCGGGGGAGATGGCTGCGCCGGTGATCCATCGCGACCTAAAGCCCTCGAATATCATCGTGTCGGGCGCGAGCTATACGCCCGATACAGGCATGACGTTTTCATCGCTGGTGATTATCGACTTGGGAATCGCTCGCGTGTGGCGCGAGGGAGCCGATGCCGATACCGTTAAGTTTGGCACGCGTCCCTATGCGCCGCCCGAACAGTATGGTTTTGGCCAGACGAGCGTGCGCAGCGATGTCTATGCGCTCGGTGCCCTGCTGTTCTTTTGTCTGACGGGGGCCGACCCCAAGCCGGGTCGGAACATGCGCGAGCAATGCGAGGCATATGATATCCCCGCCTCGCTTGCCGATGTTATTTGCATGGCGATGGCGCTCGATCCGGACAAGCGCTTTGCAAGCGCGAAGGCGCTAGGGCACGCTGCGCGCGCATCCTATGCGTTGTCCGCACCGACGCCGTCGTCCGCGCCGAATGCTGCTTCCTTCCAAGAGCCTCCGGAGCGGCGAGCCGTGTGCCCTGTGCCCGTGCTCCCCACGGATCAGTCTCAGGGTGGATTGCCGTTGGTGCCTGAGCGCCCGAATTTACTCTCCCGCATTCCCGACACCGTTGGGCGCATTTGGAACGCATTCGTCTATCTTTCGCTACTTGTTTTCTTTGCCGGAAGCCATTTTGCCGTTTTTCATCCTACGGGCGCCAACCAAAACTACCCGATGTGGTTTCTCGCGATTGAGTATTTTATCTTCGTCGACGGTCTCGTAGTGCTCATTCATTTTGTGATGCTCGACAAACGCCGCCTTCGCCGGCGGTTTGAGCTACTCGATAGATACCGCGGTAAAAAGCTTGCAAAGCTCTGGCTCAAGGCTATGGGTGTGCTCTTGTTGGCAATGATTATCATTGTTGCCATTGCAAACGCGACTGGCGTCGTCGATACCTCCGTCGCGTAAAAGAAAAAGGGCCCCAATTGGGGCCCTTTGACGTTGATCTTAGATGCGGTTCATCTGGGTTGCAACCTTGTTGTACCAGTCCTGCCACGTGGGCGGGCAGTACTTTTTGGCGGCTGCCGGGGTAAGCGTGGAGCCATAGTTGGCGCCCAGGTAGGCAACGTGGGCAGAGACGCCCTCGCTCCAGCTACCAAAGCTCCGCCAGCCGCCGCCGCGAGCGCTCCAGCCCCAGGCGTTATAGGAGCCGGCACAATAGAGGCCCTTGCTGCTCTCGATGCAGGCGATGGCGGGAGACCAGCGAGGGTCAACACCGGTGTTCCAGGCTGCCACGGCAAAGTTGTAACCCTGACCTGCCATGGGGGAGCCGGCGAGGTAGTTGTCGATGCGACTCGTCCACTCGTTGATAAACGAGTCGTAATCGGAGTTGCCGGTATTGGAGCTGTTCACCGTGGTGTCGATGGTGGTGTTGGCGTTATTGGCCTGGCTGTTGGAGTTGTTGCCGCTCACGCCCTCGCCCGAGAGCTTCTCGGCGGCAGCGGCCTTGTCGGCCTCGAGCTTGGCCAGCTCGGCGGCATTCTCCTGCTCGGCCTTTGCCTGGGCTTCGCTGCGAAGCTGCTGGGCCTGTGCCAGTGCGTCCTCGGCGGTTTTCTGCTCGGTCTCGAGTTGGGACTTGGCCTGCTCGAGCTCGGTCTTGTTCTGCTCGAGCTCGGTCTGCATCTTGTTGAGCTCTTCGATCTCGTCGACGCTTGAGCTCGTGATCTGGTTGGTGTACTTGCAGGTGGTGATGAACTCGCCCAGGCTCTGCGCGTTGACCAGGAAGCTCACGATGGGGTTGGTGCCCTTCTGGTACTTATACAGATCGCGCATGGCGGAGCTCGCCTTGGCCTGTTGATCGGGAAGTTCGGCTTCGATCTTCTCGATGCTTGCCTCGTTAGTGTCGATTTGCTTCTGCAGATCCTCGAGCTTGGTGCGGGCTTCGTTGTAGGCACTCGTGGCGGTTTCGATTTTCTGCTGGGCAGCGGAAAGCTGATCCTGCGTTGCCTGCGAGGCGGCATAGGCTGCGACGGGGGAGAGCATCGGCGCGGCCGTCAGTGTAACGGCGAGCGCGGCGCTCGTGATGATACGAGCCGGCTTCGACGCGATGAGCGCTGCGGTGCGATGGTTCGAATGCTGCATCCAGTCCCTCTGCAATCAATCGTAGGTTATAGTTCGAAAGGTATTCTACTACTGCTTTCGACCTCAACTTGAACCTTAAAGGTTCTAAAGGGTCAAGTTGAACTTGAGGTTTTGGCCTTGACCTGCAGTTATAGTGAATTGTTAAGAAACCATAGAGTTCAACTTTAACGTTACGGAACCCTGCGGGCTCGATCATAAGCGCCTGCTTGCCATAGATATGGTGGAACTTTGGGAAGCGGCAGTTTGGCACGCTAGAATAAACCAGTTGCATAAAGACCGCCCATCGTACGGGCAGTTGATGATAGGAAGTTTCCATGGCATTGCAGTTTACAGAGCGCGAGTTTATACCCGTGCTGCTCGGCGGCGATATCAACGCCTATTCGGTGGCGCGCGCCTTCTACGAGGAGTATCAGGTCAAGAGCCTGGTCTTTGGCAAGTATCAGACGGGTCCTGCATACCGCAGCCAGATTATCGACTATACGCCCAATGTGGATATCGACACTATGCCGGTCATGATCGAGACCGTCAACGGCATTGCACAGGCCAATCCCGATAAGAAGATTATCCTCATGGGCTGCGGCGATAACTACGTCGCGCTTGCCGCACAGGCTCAGGATGCCGGCCAGCTTGCCTCCAACGTCATCGCGCCCTATGCGCCCTACAGCATGCTCGAGCAGTGCCAGAAGAAGGAGATCTTCTACGAGCTGTGCGAGAAGCACGGTGTGCCCTATCCGCACACGTTTACCTTTACCATGGCGATGCTCAACGCCCAGGGCGAGGCTTCCGCCGAGGTGCTCGACCAGATCGACTTCCCTTTCCCGATGATTCTGAAGCCCTCTGACGGCATCATGTGGTGGGAGCACGAGTTCGAGGGCCAGAAGAAGGCCTACGAGATTGCCGATCGCGCCGAGCTGGAGCAGGTCATTCGCGATGTGTACGCCAGTGGCTACACCGATGACCTCATCTTGCAGGACCGCGTGCCCGGCAACGACGAGTACATGCGCGTGCTTACCAGCTATTCCGACCGCAACGGCAAGGTTCGCATGATGTGCCTGGGCCACGTGCTGCTCGAGGAGCACCAGCCTCACGGCGTCGGCAACCATGCATGCATCATTACCGAGCCTAACGACGAGCTCATGGGCGGCGTGCGCAAGTTGCTCGAGGACCTTAAGTTTACGGGCTTCTCCAACTTCGACGTCAAGTACGACCAACGCGATGGTTCGTTTAAGTTCTTTGACTTCAACACGCGTCAGGGCCGCAGTAACTACTACGTCACCAACAGCGGCTTTAACGTTGCCAAATACGTGGTGGATGAGTACGTGTACAACCGCCCGTTTGAGCCGGAATTTGTGACGGCGCAGGACGAGGCGCTGTGGATGGTCGTCCCCATGGGCGTCGTTGACAAGTATGTCAAGGACCCCGAGCTACGTGCGAAGGCGCATCGTCTGGCCAAGGAGGGCAAGGCTGCCGATCCTTCGTTTATGAAGGGTGATTTTGTCTTTAACCGCTGGTTGCGCATGTGGCACACCAAGCTGCGTCACTTTAAGCTGTTCAAGACGTATTACAAGTAGATGAGCGCGGCGCCCGCCCGGTTTGCATCGGATGGGCGCGGGCATGATACGAGCAATTGCATGGGCGTCACCAAGGAGGCGGCGATGGAAAAGCTGGGAGTTATCGGCGGCATGGGCGCTGAGGCCACGTCGTATTACTACGACCAGGTCGTGCGTCATACGGCTGCTACCTGTGATCAGGAGCATATCGACATGGTGGTACTTTCCAAGTCGACCATGCCCGACCGTACGCTGGCCATCAAGACCGGCGAGCATGCCGAGCTGCTGGCGACCATGAAGGAATGTGCACGGGCGCTCGAGGGGCTGGGCTGTGCTCATATCGCCATTCCCTGCAACACGTCGCACTACTTCTACGACCAGATTCAGTCGTTTACCAAGGTGCCGATTATCCACATGCCGCGTGAGTCGGTGCGCTATGCCCTGGCGGGCGCGGTGATGGGGGAGTGCGAGTTCGATCCCAACCTGAGCATGCCGTCCGAGCCGGTGCGCAAGATCGGCATCATGGGCACCGACGGCACCGTGGGTGCCGGCGTCTACGGGCGCGAGTGCGAGGCCGCGGGCGTCGAGGTCGTCTATCCCAGCGAGAAGCGCCAGGCCGACGTGATGTCGCTGATTTATTATGACGTGAAGGCCGGACGCGAGCCCGATATGGACAAGTTTGACCGCGTGATGTGGGAGTTCGCCCGCAGCGGCTGCGACCGCGTCATTCTGGCCTGCACCGAGCTCTCGGTGCTGAAAAAGTACCGAGAGATGCCCGAGATTACCCTTGACGCCATGGACGTCCTGGTGCGCGAATCCATCATCCGCAGCGGCGCCCCCTACCGCCTGTAGCCCTCGACCTGCCAAAAAGGGACAGGTTTATTTTGGTAGGTTTTATCTGGGGGAACAGTAAGGCCTCGACTCGTTTGGTGCGAGCCGAGGCCTTTTGAATTTATCGGTTGCCGGTGACGATGGGTTAGAACAGGAAGCCGAGGACAATGAGGGCAATGCTGACAATAAGCATGGCAATGTCCTGGCCCTTGATGGGGTAGCGCTTGTACGAGCTCGCGCGCGTGCGCAGGTAGAAGCCGCGCTGCTCGGCCGCCAAGGCCGTGGCATCGGTTTTACCCACGCTCGAGATCAGTAGCGGCACGCACAACGGCAGCATGAGCTGAAGCTTCTTGATGGGGTTCTTGGTGTCATACTCGATGCCGCGTGCGGTCTGCGCCTCCATGATGGCGTTCATCTCCTGGCCAAACACTGGCACAAAGCGCAGTGCCGTGGTAAAGGTGAAGGCGTAGCGATACGGCACGTGCAACACCTCCACGCAGGCGTTGGCAAGGTCGTTGAGCTTGGTCACCATGAGCATCAGGATGAGTGGTAGCGCTACGCCCAGCAGGCGCAGGCAGGCCTTGGAGCCGGTAACGAGGCCCGTGTCGGTGATGAAGCCCCACACGATGTTGCCATCGCGCATAAAAGCCATCTGCAGCACCAGCATGATGAGCGCGAGCGGAATCAACAGCTTGAGCAGCGCGAGCAGGCGGTCAACGACGCCGGCGTAGGCGCCCAGTGCAAGGGTGAGCGCCAAAAAGCCCAACAGCGCCACGTAGGTGTCGGACAGGAAGATGCCGATGATGATGGCGGCGGCGAGGCCCAGTTTGATGACGGGGTTCAGGCGGTGTAGCAGCGTGTCGCCCGGCATGTAGTCGATGACGTTAACCACGGCGGACCATCTCCTCGGTAATGCGAACGATATCAGTGACCTCACTCACCTGCGTAAAGGAGGGCGAGACGGTGGATGCCAGACGGCGCGAGAGTTCGATGACCTGGGGCGGCTCAACGTAGGCACGCTGCATGAGTTCGATGTTCGAGAATAGCTCGTGCGTGCGGCCGCGGTCGAGGATGCGACCGTTGGCCATCACCACGATGCGCTCGGCAAAGTCGGAAACGACTTCCATGTCGTGACAGACCATGATGACGGCGCAACCGCGCTCTGCCATGGTGCGCACCGTTTCCATGACGGTCATGCACTCGCGGTAGTCCAGGCCGCTCGTGGGTTCGTCGAGCACCACGATCTTGGGCTCGATCACTACAACGGATGCCAGCGCCACCATCTGGCGCTGGCCGCGTGACAGCGAGAACGGTGCCTCGTCGGCGGGCAGGCCAAAGCGGTCGATGACCAGCTGGGCGCGACGCAGGGCTTCGGCGCGGTCGATGCCGGCAAGCTCTAGACCAAAGGCGACCTCGTCGAGCACGGTGTCTTTGCAGATTTGGCGGTCGGGGTTCTGGAAAAGCGTTGCCACTTCGCGTGCGATGCGGCTCGTGGGAACCGATGCCGTGTCCAAGCCCGTAACGCGTATGCTGCCCGATGCGGGCTTGAGCAAACCCGTGAGCAGTTTGGTGAGCGTGGTTTTGCCGGCTCCGTTTTGGCCGACAATGCCCACGAGCTCGCCGGGATAGAGCGTCAAGTTGAGGTCGTGGACGGCGGCGCCGCCATGGGGGTAGGAAAACTCGACATGGTCAAAGGTGAGCACCGGCTCGGCGTCTTTCGCATGCGGGCGCAGCGACGGCGCGTGCGGGGAGCCTGCGGGCGCCTGGGTATCGCTTGTCGCACGGTCGGGGTCGACGATTCCCGCGATCAGTCGTTCTGCCTCGTCGACATCCAGACAGGGCGTGCCGCTTACCAGGCCATCGGCCTCGAGACTGTTGAAGATGCGAGTGACGCGCGGGCAATCGACACCGATGGCGCGAAGCTCGTCGGTGTGCGCAAAGACCTCGTGCGGCTCACCTTGCAGCGCGATCTGACCGTGATCGAGCACCAACACGCGGTTGCAGTACTCCGAAAGTAAAGCGACCTTTTGCTCAACGACGACGATGGTGATGCCGAGCGCGCGGTTTGCCTCACGTAACGTTTCGAAGACCAAGGTGGAACTGGCGGGATCGAGCGCCGCGGTTGGCTCATCGAGTACTAAGACGCGCGGACGCATGGCGAGGATGGCGGCGATGGCTACCTTTTGCTTTTGGCCGCCCGAGAGGGTGGCGATCTCGCGGTCGCGTAGGTCGCTGATACCGACGGTCTTAAGCGTCATGCTCACGCGCTGCTCGATCTGGTCGTGCGGAACGCCAAAGTTCTCGAGGCCAAAGAGCATTTCGTCCTCAACGACCGAAGCGACCATCTGCGTGTCGATGTCCTGCAGCACGCTACCGACGATCTGTGATATGTCGGTAAGCGAGACCTCGCAGGTGTCGTGGCCGTCAACTAACACGGAGCCATAAAAGGCGCCGGTGTAGTGGTGAGGCACGGCGCCCGACAGACAGGCGGCAAGTGTGGACTTACCGGCGCCCGAGGGCCCGATGATGCCGATGAAATCTCCCTTGTTCACGCTGAGCGAAACATGGCTGAGCGCCTGCTCGGTTTGCGTGCCATAGGAGAACGAGACATCGTCGACGTTGATGATCGTTTCCATAGATACCTTTCATAGTCATTGGGGACGTTCTTACATGACTGGTCGCCTAGGAACGTCCCCAAAAGCTCGTTGTTTGGGACAGTCTTTGGTGGTGAAGCACGGAGACGGCTTTGCGAGGTGCCCCAGGTTGGCGCGAAAGAGGAGCGAAGCGCACTTGGGTACGCGAGCGACGAATAAACGCCAAGATGGGGTAGCTCGTAAAGCCGAGCAGGTTAGTTGAGCTTAAGGGCCTTCTGGACGGGCATGTAGAGGGCGCCGACCAGAATGGCGTTAAATACGGCGGTCATGGCGACGACGGGCAGCATGGCTGCGGCGAGCTCGCCCACCACGCCGAGCATGGCCATCTTTATGACCATGAAGATGACGCCCGAGACAAAGGTTGTCACGAAGGTTGCGACGATGACGACGGCGGGCTTAACCTGGCCGCCCTTGGCAGCAGCGTTGACAATGACGGCCATGAGCATGGCGGCGATGCCCTCGGCGGCAAAATCGACAAACGGCGATGTGGTGGTGATCTGGATCACGGCGGCCGAGATCAGGCCGATGACGAGTGCCTGACCGATGTCGGGGCGAACGACCAGGATGGTGAGACAGAAGGCTGAGATAATGAACTCGGGACTGATCATGCCGCCCGAGATGCCGGAGATGGCCTTGCCGACGGCGAAGTTGAGGATGAAGCCGGCGGCAAGCAGGATGGCGAGCAAGACGAGGGCGCGGGCGTCGAGTTTGCCGCGGTCGGCGGTCTGGACGGTGCGGGGCTGGGCGGTGGTGGTGTTCTGAGACATGGTGAAAATCCTTTCGGAGGGGAAGTACAAGAGAAGAAAGCGGAGGCGCGTGATGCGAATGCGATCGGGCTCGAGATAGAAAAAGGCCCCCGGTCGAAACCGGAGGCCTTCCAATCACCTAGAGCGCAAAAACAGGCGTGAGGGACTCACTGTCGACCTATCGTATTCGCATCACGCCACCACCAGTTGTTGAGAGACTTCATCGTGTTCTTCATGTCGGTGGCTCCTTTCATGATGCCGTGGCGCGGTCGCACCTTGTTGCTGTTGCGCTGCACTATAGCACAGCAAAGTGTCTGCAGGAAATCTTTTTTGAAAAGATTTCAGTGACGTTTCCCGCCGGTCGAAGGGGCGGGCTGAGCGGGCGGGGGCGACCTGCGCCATCCCGCCCGCGCCTTAGGGTTTCAGGGCCCTAGGCCTTCTTGCGACGATAGAGCACGAAGCCGCAGGCACCGATGATGACGATGGCGCCAACGGCCATGGCGGCCATGTTGTTGCCCTCGGACTTCTCCTCGGTCGCCTCTTCCTCAACCTCGGGCTCGGCTACATCCTCATCGGAGAGGGCCTCGTCGGCGTAGGTGATGGATTCGACTAGGCAGTCGTTGTCGGCATCGTAGTCACTCGGGACGAACTCCTCGGAGAAATCCTCCTCCTTGAGGTAGTCACGCATCTCCTCGAGCATAGCCTTGCACTTGAGATAGGTGTTCTTGGTGGCAGCCTTGCCGGCCTTGTTGGCCAGGGCGGTGCGGGCCTCGGTGTCCTCGGCGGCCTGCATGGCCTCGTCGACGGTCAGGTTCTGCTCGATGAGCTCCTTCTGCAGGGCGTCGAGATAGGCGCGGACGCCGGTAGCGCAGTGGTCGCGGTTCTCATAGGCGAGCGTGTTGATGTCCATGAGGACGTAGTTGATGGAGTTCTTGGGCTCCTCGTTGTTCACGACGTCTTCCTCTTCACAGTGATCGAAGGAGACGTCCTGATCGCTGAAGTAGGGGCTGACCTCGGTGAGCAGTGCGGAATAGAGGGGGATAGCGACGGAGAACTCGGCGTTGGAGAGCATCTCCCACTGGATGGTCGCGATCTCGGGGTCCATGCCGTGACGGATCTGGAAGGTGTGGATCTCGGTGTTTCGGTTGGAGCCGATGGCATAGGCGCCGTCGGTGTTGGCGTTGAGGCCGGCGACATTCTCGCCGCGAGCGGCGAAGGAACGAATCATCTCAAAGGTGTTCCAGTCGGACTTGCCGGGCGTAAAGAATAGTGGCTGCATCTCGTGGACCAGGGCGCCAGTCGTGGCACGAGCGTCTTCGCGCTCGTCCTTGACGATCTCGTAGTCGGTGCCCTCGGCAAGCGGAGCCATGAAGTAATCGCGGCCCTGGACATAGCGCGACCACTGGTGCATACCGGCCTCGCTAATCTCCTCGCCGTAGGTCTTGGCGACGTCGAACTTGCCGTCGGTGTACTCGGCAAAGCCCTTCTCCTTAGGCATGGACTCGATGCCCTCGGAGTGGAGGCAGTTCTCGGTGTCGTCGAGGTCGACGTCATAGGTGAGGTTGCCGATGTTGGGGTTGAGCGAGGCGATATCGTCGGTGAGCCTCATGGCGATCCACTGATGGCCGGAAAGCGCTGCAAACAACCAGGTCTCGTTGTTGTCGGCAATGATGATCTGGTCGTTGGAGCAGACGCCCCGCTCGTCAATCAAGCTGCCGAGAAGCTCGACACCCTCGCGGGCCGTGGCGCTCTCGCCCAGTATGACACTGGCGTAGTTGTACTCGCCGATGCCGGTCTCTTCGGTGACGGGGTCGGCTTCTTCTGCCTTCTCGTTATAGGAGGTGCTCAGCGTGGCAGAGCAGGAAACGCCCTTTTCGTTGATGCCGGCCTCGGAATATGCGTCGTAACGATCTTCCCATTGCGAGGGGTTGTCGCGAACGAAGGTATAGCGGTAGGTTGCGCCCTTGGACTTGTACTCAAAGCCGGACTCGACCGAGGTGTACTTGCTGCCGTCCTTGTGTGCGGGCTCGATGCCAAAGTGCTTGATGTAGCGCGGGCCGAAGTCCTCGGAACGGCCGTAGTACGTGTTGCCGTCTGCCGTGAGCTGGCTGCCCATGTAGATCTGGGTGCAAGCGAGCGCCGAAGTCGGCATGGCCATAATGGCCGCTGCTCCAAATGCAAGGCCGCAGCCGAGCTTCTTGAGCGTGTTGACAGGATGAGTAAACCTCATGATCCCTCCCAACTGTTGAAACCCCGCGAAACCGTACGGAGTTTCAGCTAATAAATACATCTACTAGCCTAAAGGAAGTGTAAAGAGTATTCATTCGACAACAGCTTTTACTCGATGAGCGTGAAGAAATATACGATGAGCGGATAATAATACTCATTTTGTGGCTTTAGTTAAATAAAGGCACCCTGCATTTACTGTAGCTGAATAAAGCGCCAGACAATGCTCAAAAAGAGAACTCTCCCGCTGTTTAGAATTTGCATAAACAGCGGGAGAGTCGATAACTGGATGAATATCATACCAATGTGGATTTACTTCTTTCGGCGGTGAATCACATTGATGGCGTAACCGACGAGCATGGCCAAGACGATGACGATAAAGCCGATCAGGGGATTGTCGTTCATGGGGTCCTCCTATTTTCCGAGCGGTGAAAATTCGTCGACGATGAGGTCGAGACATTGCGGCAGCGCGCGGGCGCCAAAGACGCCGGAGTTGCTGGAGATGATCTCACCATCGAACTGCATGCCCAGCGATGGCGTGCAGGTGATCTTGGCTTCCTTGGTCTGGATGATCTTAAACTGCGGACGGCCGAGCACTTTGCCAGCGGGGTCGAGCGCGGCGGTAATTACCGTGGGGAGCAGCTGCACCGTGCGTACGGGCTCAATAACGACGATGTCGACCATGCCGTCGTCCATGCGACAGTCGGGGAACAGGTTGATGTCGTTTTGGATGACCGAGGTATTGCCTGCCATACAGCAGATGCCGTCGAGCTCCTCGACGATGCCGTCGTGCTCAATGGTAAAGTGCGCCACCGTGGGGTTGGGCGTGGCGAGCGCTGAGAGGAAGTAGGCGATCTCGCCGATGTCGTTTTTGGTGGGAGCGGCCTTCATCATGATCTCGGCGTCGAAGCCCGAGCCGGCGATGATGATGAAGCCGTGGCGCTTCTCGTTACCGTTCTCGTCGAGCCAAAAGAGCTCGCCCATGTCCACCTTGACTGTGCGGCCGGCGCGGCAAGCCTTGGCGAGTGCCGCCGCCTCGGGGGCATTGCCGATGTTGTTAAAGAACAGGCAGGCCGTGCCGGAGGGGAAGACGAGCGTGGGGACACCGCACCCGCGCATCTGGTCGAGCACGTTGGAGACGGTGCCGTCGCCGCCCGAAACGACTACGCGGTCGAACTCACGAACGTCCGTCACCGCGTCCTCGGGCTCCATGCCATCGCCGATAAAGCGCATTACGACCTCGTCGCCGCCCTGTGCAAGGGCGTGCGTGAATGCGTAGATTTCATCGGAGCTGGGACCCGATGCCGGGTTGTGGATGATAAGGCAGCGCATACTTACGTTCCCGTTCTGTGACTAACCGAGTATAGTTGTAGGGCAATGCTGATATCCTACCCGTGTTTTTCGGGCCTAACCTTATTCGATGGGTTGATATGTACATTTCCACACATCAGGCTCTGGTCGACTTTTGCCAGCGCGCCCGTGAGTTCGACGCGATCGCCGTCGACACCGAGTTTTTGCGCGAGCGCACGTTTCATCCGCGCCTGTGCCTGGTCCAGATTGCCACTCCTGCCGAGAGTGTCGCGGTCGATCCGCTGGTGATCGACGACCTGTCGCCGCTGGCCGAGCTTATGGCCGACGAGGGCGTGGTCAAGGTATTCCATGCTTGCTCACAGGACATGGAGGTTATGCTCCATACCGTGGGTGCACTGCCGCGACCGATTTTTGACACACAGGTTGCCGCCGCCTTTTTGGGCGAGCGCCAGCAGATTTCGTATGGTGCGCTCGTTCAGACGTTCTGCGGCGTATCACTGCCCAAGACCGAGTCGCTGACCGATTGGTCGCGCCGCCCGCTGAGCGATAAGCAGATCGAGTACGCGATCGATGACGTAAAGTACTTGATCGTCGCCTATACCGAGATGATGAGCCGCCTGCGTGAGCTGGGCCGCGTGGACTGGGTGCTCGACGAGTTGCGTCCTTTGGCCGACGAGTCGCACTACCGCGCCGACCGCCATGAGGCATTCCGCAAGGTCAAACGCATCAACTCGTGTAGCCGCCACCAGCTGGGCATTGCGCGCGAGCTTGCCGCTTGGCGCGAGGACCGCGCCGAGCGTCGCAACATCCCGCGCAAGTGGGTCATGTCCGACGATACGCTGCTGGCCCTGGTTAAGCGCAATCCCGTGCGTGTCGAGGAGTTCCGTAGCATCCGCGGTACCGACCAGCTGGGGGAGCGCGACGTGGATGGCGCGTTGATGGCCATCAAGCGCGGCGCAAGCTGTCCGCACGATCGCCTGCCGCTCATGGTGCGCGGGCATCGCCAGATTTCGCCGGAGCTTGAGAGCGTGACGGATCTCATGTACGCGCTCATCCGCCTGGTTGCCGAGCGCTCGGGCGTGGCGACCTCGGTCATTGCCTCGCGCGATGACCTGGCCGACTACATTGAGCATCCTGAGCAAAGCCGTTTGCGCGAAGGTTGGCGTTTTGAGCTTGTGGGCTCGCGCCTGGACGATTTGCTCTCGGGCAATATGGGACTCACCGTGAAGGACGGCAAAATCGAGCTCCTGTAGGTATATAGTTACGCGGTTTTACCAAACCGCCTAACAGCTCGACGCTGCAAACGGCCGAGAGCGGCAATCTGACGTTCAATCGTCGCTCGCGTACCAAAGTACGCGTCGCTTCTCTTTCACGTCACCTTGCTCGCTTTCGGCCGTTTTCGCTGACGGTGCCAAAACATCGATGCTGATTTGCTTGCCAGCTGAGTGGGTAGAATGCCTCCAACGTGTAGCTCGATTCGGAGGAATTCGCATGCCCTATTACTATGGTTACGGCTTTGGCATCGACCCGCTGTACCTGCTGGTTGTTCTTGTTTGTACGGTGCTTGGCCTTGCTGCGCAGAGCTATATCAACTCGACGTACAAGACCTGGTCCAAGGTGCGCTCGGACGGCGATACGGGTGCCACGGTCGCTCGCCGCATGCTCGATGCCAACGGTTGCAGCGCCGTGGGTATCAAGGGTGTCGCTGGCGAGCTCACCGACCATTACAACCCGCAGGACAACAACCTGTATCTGTCGGATGCCAACCGTTCGGGCGGATCGGTCGCAAGCGTTGCCGTCGCCTGTCACGAGGCAGGCCACGCCGCCCAGCGCCAAAGCGGTTACGCCATGATGAAGGTGCGCACCGCCCTGGTCCCGGTTGTCAACTTTACCCAGAACACCTGGACCATCGTGTTGCTCTTGGGCCTGTTTATGAACATTGCCGGGCTCACATCCCTCGCGTTGATCTTCTTCTCGTTTAGTGTGCTGTTCCAACTCGTTACGCTGCCTGTCGAGATTGACGCCAGCCGACGCGCCGTGGCGTACATCGAGCAGTCGGGTATGAGTTCCAAGCAGGTCAACGGTGCCAAGAAGGTGCTGACGGCCGCCGCGCTTACCTATGTTGCCGCTGCGCTCACCTCGATTATTCAGCTGCTCTACCTGATGGCTCGCTACAACAGAAACTCCAACCGATAACAAATGGGACAAGCAGGCGCCGCGGGGATTCGTGTCCCCGCGGCGCTGTACTATGTGTTGGACTTAAATTTGCACGGGGCCGGAGCCTCTGTGCGCGATAACGAAAGGAGGCTGCGTGGCGGGCTGGAACCTAACCGGCAATGCCGTTTCCGCCGAGTTCGACGGTTCGGACGAGCAGGAGCGCAAGGAGCTCAGCGTGAGCCAGGCGGTAGAGATCGCTGCCGGCGCGCTCGATGCCATTCCGCAGCTGAGCGTTTTGGGTGAGGTCACGGGTTTCCGTGGTCCCAATGCCCGAAGCGGCCACTGCTACTTCCAAATCAAGGACGACTCGGCCGCCGTCGACTGCATCATCTGGAAGGGTGCCTATCTCAAGCGCACGTTCGATCTGCGCGACGGCATGCAGGTGAGCTTTAAGGGCAGCTTCAATCTCTATAAGGCCACGGGCCGCATGAGCTTCGTCGCCCGCTCATTCTCGCTGGCGGGGGAGGGTCTGCTGCGTCAACAAGTGGCGCAGCTGGCCGAAAAGCTACGCCGTGAGGGCCTGATGGACGAAGCACACAAACGCCGCATCCCGGTGTTCTGCTCACGCGTGGCGGTCGTCACCTCGCTTTCCGGTGCGGTAATCGACGACGTCAAGCGTACGCTGCGCCGACGCAACCCGCTCGTCGAGCTCGTCTGCGTGGGCGCAAAGGTCCAGGGCGAGGGTGCGCCGGCAGAGCTCATCGAGGGCCTGCGCCATGCCGCTGCCATTACGCCGGCGCCCGACTGTATTTTGCTGGTGCGCGGCGGCGGCTCCTTCGAGGACCTCATGACCTTTAATGACGAGGAGCTTGCCCGCGCGGTGGCAGCCTGTCCCGTGCCTGTGGTGACGGGCATTGGCCATGAGCCCGATACCTCGATTTGCGACATGGTGAGCGACCGCCGCGCTTCCACGCCCACGGCGGCGGCAGAATCGGTGGCGCCGGCTATGACGGAGTTGGCCGATGTGCTCGAGGCGCGCCATCAGCGTCTGGGCGCCGCGATGGCATCGATGATTGGGTCGAATCAGGTTGATTTGGAGATGCTCGATCAGCGCGGTCGCCGCGCCTGGGATACCTATACGGCCCGTCTGGGCGATGCACTCGATGCCGCCGCATGCCGCCCGTGCCTCAACGACCCCACATTTATGGTCGAGCGTCGCGAATCGGAGCTTGCGCTGACCGCCGATCGCCTGTCGGGCGCCATAGCGCGCTCGGTCGGGACATTCCGCTCCAACTTTGAGCACCTGCCCGAGCGTCTGATTGCAAGCACCTCGGGACTCGATGGCAAGCGCCATGCGCTCACGCTTGCGAGTTCCCGTCTGGAGCATCAGGGACGTACGATGCTCAGCAAACCCGCGTCCGACCTGGGCCGTGCGGCAGCCTCGCTCGATGCTCTGTCGCCGCTCAAAGTGCTTGCCCGTGGCTATTCCATCGCGTACAGCGATGATGGTGTGGCTACGAGCGTCAAGACCTTTAAGCCCGGCGACGCCATCCGCGTGCGCATGGCAGACGGCAACGTGGCAGCAACGGTCGATACGGTCGAGTAGACCGCGTTTCATAGCGATAAACCTTTAGGAAAGGAAACAGATATGGCAGAGAAGACCCCGGTCGAGCAGCTTACGTACAAGCAGGCCTCGCAGGAGCTGGAGCTCATCATCCGCAGCTTGGAGTCGGGTGATATGGAGCTCGAGGAGTCGCTCGAGAGCTATACCCGCGGCGTCGAGCTCCTCAAGAGCCTGCGCACCCGTCTGTCCGATGCCGAGCAGAAGGTCTCGGTACTCCTTAAGGACGTCGACGGCAACGACGTGCTCGCCGACGGCGAAGCCGCCAACACGGACGACAACCTCTCGTTCTAGCCATCCCGACCAAATATAATTACCTTGGTCTGCGAGAAAGGAACCAACCATGTGTGATTGCATCTTCTGCAAAATTGCCAACCACGAGATCCCCTCGACCGTCGTTTACGAGGACGACCAAGTCATCGCCTTCGACGACCTCAATCCCCAGGCGCCGGTCCACACGCTCGTGATCCCCAAGAAGCATTACAGCGACATCGCCGACAACGTACCGGCCGAGACCATGGGCGCCATGGCTCACGCCATCCAGGAGGTCGCTAAGGCCAAGGGCTTGGAGGACGGTTTCCGCGTCATCTCCAACAAGGGCGTCAACGCCGGCCAGACCGTCATGCACTTCCACATGCACGTCCTCGGCGGCAAGAACCTGGGCGAGAACCTCATCTGAGGGCGCACGGCCCGTCGCCTTGGCTGCCTTTGGAGTAACCTATGCAGTTTTCTCAACTCGAATACCTTCAAGCGGTAGCGAACTACGGCGGCGTGCGCAAAGCGGCTCGCGCCGTTCACGTGAGCCCACAGGCTGTCTCGTCGGCAATTAAGAAACTGGAGTCTGAGTATCAGATCGTTTTGCTCAATCGATCGGCGGGGGAGGCTGTTTTGTCTCCGGCGGGCAGAGAATTTGCGCGTCGTGCACGCGTGATCCTGGCACAAGTCGACGATCTCAAAAAGTACACCCAATCGGGGAACGGTGGCGTTTCGCCCGACGGCCACTTCCGTCTTTACGTCCCCTGTCTTCACGGGCGGGGGCGTCTTTTTTCCGAAAACTGGTACGACTCGTTTGAAAGCTCGCACCCTCGGATTCACCTTGATGTGTGGCATCAGCCAACGGCTACATGCTTTGAATCACTTGTGCTTGGCATTTCGGATGCGGCCATCTCATTTGAGGAACCAAGGGACAGCGTCCTTTCTTCGAAATACTTGGGTGAAAAGGAGCTCAAGGTTCTTTCGTGCCCAGCGGGTCATCAATCTGTGGGTGCTATGACCGTTCGTGAGTTACTGGGCGGCAGGTTAGCTGTTCCCATTAATTTGTCGCCCTGTCTCAATGCGATCAATCAATGCCCCGAAGCCCAGCTCGTCAATTTCCGCTTCCGCGACGTCGAATACGGAAACAGAGCGCAGGCTGAGTTTCTTCAAGCCGGGGGATTGATATTGGGTTTTTCTGGCTCTTCTCTCGCATCAGATGGGTCGGAAGTGAGCGAGTACTCTATTGAAGGTTCGCATGACGTAGCCTTGCCCATCTACTTTTGCTATCGACAAAATGCCTGGACCGATCGACACCAGACGGTATTTCTTCACCTATTGCGTCATCTTGCTTCGTGAGGCCATTTGGCCTCGTGTCGTCAAGTGAATGTTGACGCCTTGTAACACATGACTGACGGCTTTGCCCTCATGCTTTTTCAAGATTCCGATTTAGATTGCTGACTCTTGGAGGGCGGAGCATGAAAAACCGTATGGTTTTGCTTTATATGACGTTTGTTTTTCTGTCGAACTTCAGCACCATTTTGTATTTTCTGACGGTTTACCTTGAATTCGTCGGATTCTCGATGGTGGCGATTTCTAGCATGATGATTGCATATCAAGTGAGCAAGTTCATCCTTGAAGTTCCCACTGGCTATATTGCCGATAGGTTTGGACGAAAGACAAGTGGTCTCGTTGGCGTCGTGGGGATGCTTGGATACTACGCCGCCCTGCTTCTCGTCCGTTCTCCTCTGCTTTTAATCGGCGCGTTCGCTCTCAAAGGTTTTGCCGCTGCATGTATGAGCGGGTCCATGGAAGCGATTTACATTGACAGCGTCTCTCTGGACCAGCTCGTAAGGCTTAATGTCGTTGAGCGATTTGTCTTCTATGCGTCTTATGCCCTCTCCGCTTGTGTGGGCGGTTTCATTTCGTCCGCTGGCGCGTATCTCATTGGTCTTTTGGCAGATATCATCGCAATGGTGTTGACGTTGGTTGTCGTTGTCTGCATTCCTGAGATGCGAAGAGGGGACACTACAGCGACACCTAAGCGTGGAATTAGCCCGAAGATGATCGGTGCCGCTATTGCGCGTAACGGCATTCTTCGTTCAGCGTTCATCATGGACTGCTCTCAGGCATTTGCCTTCGTCGCTCTGGAAGACTTTTTCTCACTGTTGCTTGCGGGTCGCGGAATGAATGCCGTCGCTTCGGGTGTGACCATTGCGGTCCAGCTCCTTGCCTCCGCCTCCATAGGGTTTATTGTGCCCAGTGTGATTGCTCATGTCGACAAGGGCCGTTTTGCGCGTATTTGCGGCATCGTGCGCCTTTCCCTGGCTGCTCTGTTTTTGATTCCCTTTACTCCGGTCTATTTGCTGCCCGTGTTCTATGTACTGCAGACGGTCGCGTACTCGTTATTTGCTCCAATTAAATACTCAATTTTTCAAAATGCTGCCGATTCATCGATGCGCTGTTCACTGATTTCGGTCCAAAGCCAGATGGTGGCGGTGGGTGCCATCCTTTTCTATCTGTTCAATGCTGCGTTGAGCAGCATCGCGGGCATTCGAGTCGTATTGCTTGTTGCGCTCGGGATTTCTTCCCTGGTGTATATCCCCGCGCTATTTCGTCTTACAAGTCAAAGGCCATGAGTATTTAGGCACCGATAACTTATATATCAACGCAATAAACCCGAGCGCGAGGGCGTTTGGGTTTATTATTGAAGCGTATGTAACCTGGCGGCGCCACACCGCCTGTTAGTAGGGAGACACATGAACGTTCTGGTCGTCAACGCGGGATCTTCGACCCTTAAGTATCAGGTCATCGACACCAAGTCCCATAAGGTGTCCGCAAAGGGCTCCTGCGAGCGCGTCTGCTTTACCGGTGGTACCTTCACCCATGCTGCCAATGGCTCCAAGAAGGTGACCGAGAACATCGAGTTCCCCGACCACAAGGTCGCCATCGAGGTCGTCCTGAAGGACCTTGAGGCCAACGGCGTCAAGATCGAGGGCATCGGCCACCGTATCGTTCAGGGCGGCTGGTACTTCGGCGATTCCTCCCTCGTCGACGAGGACGTCCTCGCCAAGATCCGCGAGGTCGCCCCGCTGGCGCCGCTGCACAACAACCCCGAGGCCAACGTTATCGAGTACTGCCTGGAGCAGTATCCCGACCTGCCCAACGTCACGGTCTACGACACCGCTTTCCACTTCAATATGCCCGAGGTCGCCAAGACCTACGCCCTGCCCAAGGACGTCTGCGACAAGCTGCACATCCGTAAGTACGGCGCCCACGGCACCAGCTACCGTTACATCTCCAAGAAGGTCGCCGAGATGACCAACGGCGAGGCCCGCAAGGTCGTCGTGTGCCATATCGGCTCCGGCGCTTCCCTGTGCGCCATCGAGGACGGCAAGTGCATGGACACCACCATGGGCCTCACCCCGCTCGACGGCGTCATGATGGGCACCCGCTGCGGCTCCATCGACCCGGCTACCGTGTGCTACCTGCAGCGCGAGGGCGGCTACACCTTCGACGAGGTCGACGAGATGATGAACAAGAAGTCCGGCCTTTTGGCTGTGACCGGCGGCAAGACCAACGACTGCCGCAACGTCGAGGAGCTCGCCGCCGCTGGCGACCCCGATGCTCAGCTCGCCTTCGACATGTTCGTCTACAAGATTGCCGCCAAGGCTGCCGAGATGGCTACTTCTATGTGCGGTATGGACACCCTGGTCTTTACTGCCGGCATCGGCGAGCACGCTCCGGCTGTCCGCGCTGGCGTGGCCGACCGTCTGGCCTTTATGGGCGTCAAGATGGATCATGCCCGCAACGCCCTGCGTGGCGACGGCGCTTGGTGCCTGTCTGCCAAGGATTCCAAGGTCAAGATCTTCGTCATCCCCACGGACGAGGAGTTCATGATCGCTTCTGACGTCGAGCGCATCGTCAACGGCAAGTAATTGCAAGAGGGGAGGGGCTGGACGACCAAGTGCCGTTCAGCCCCTCTTTTGCGCTCGTCGGGCGACATTCTGATAGCTATTTATCAAGTTGTGATAACTTCTTATTAAAATGCGGCCGCCTTAAGGGGTCTGCGTCGACCGTATTGCACTGCAAAGGAGTCTCATGAACGTACTTGTTGTCAACGCCGGCAGCTCAAGCCTTAAATATCAGCTTTTGGATACCGATACCCGCGAGGTTTTCGCCAAGGGCAACTGCGAACGCATCGGTTCGGACATGGGCATCTTCGGCCACTCCGAGAACGGTGGCGCCAAGCAGACCGAGGAGGTCCCTTTCCCCGATCATCGCTCTGCTATCGCTCGCGTGCTCGAGGAGCTCGAGAAGACCGACTTTACGATTGATGGCATTGGACATCGCATCGTTCAGGGCGGCTGGCACTTCGATGATTCCGCGGTCGTCGACGATGAGGTCATGGCCAAGATTCTCGAGGTGGCACCGCTTGCCCCGCTGCACAACTACGGCGAGGCGGCGGCGATTGAGTATTGTCGCGAGAAGTATCCGGAGCTGCCCAACGTGGCCGTCTTCGACACCTCGTTCCACATGACCATGCCCGAGGTTGCCTACACCTACGCCCTGCCCAAGGACGTGTGCGACAAGTACCACGTGCGCAAGTACGGCGCCCACGGTACGAGCCACCGCTACGAGTGGATGATGGCCAAGGAGATCCTGGGCTCGTGCTGCCACCGTCTGCTTTCGTGCCATCTGGGCAATGGCGCTTCGCTCGCCGCCATCGAGGACGGCGTGTGCCGCGACACCACGATGGGTCTCACACCGCTCGACGGCCTGATGATGGGAACCCGCTGCGGCTCCATCGACCCGGCTACCGTGTGCTACCTGCAGCGCGAGGGCGGCTACAGCTACCAGGAAGTCGATGACATGATGAACAAGCAGTCCGGTCTGCTTGCCATCTCGGGTATCTCCAACGATGCCCGTGACATCCGTACGCGTGCCTCCGAGGGCGACGAGCGCTGCCTGCTCGCCTTCGATATGTTCGCCTACAAGGCCATGCAGCAGGCCGGTTCCATGATTGCTTCCATGGCGGGCGTGGACACCATTGCCTTTACCGCCGGCATCGGCGAGAACGACTGGTCGATCCGCAAGGCCTTCTGCGACTGTTTCGAGTGGCTGGGCGTGCGCATCGACAACAACAAGAACCGCGAGGCCGTGGGCAACGGGCCGCAGGTCATCAGCGCCGCCGGTTCCGCCGTCACGGTCATGGTCATCCCCACCGACGAGGAATACATGATCGCCCGCGACGTCGAACGTCTGACCGCAAACAACTAACGCACCCGTTTGCATGTAAACGAAAGGCCTCCAGAGCAACAGCTCCGGAGGCCTTTTTGCGTGCAAGCGGAAATTCCAGTTCCAAAGTGACCATCACCAGCAACGCCTGCGCCCTCAGCAACGGTACCCGATCATTCAGATTTTCAGCCCCAGCTCGTAGCCAAGCCGCCGTCCACCTCAGATACCCTGATTGCTACGTAGCGGTAGAAGGCCGTACGGGCTAACCCCTGAAAACATTCCGCAGACCAGAAACGCCCCCGTTCGTAGCTCCGGAGGAGCAGAACGGGGGCGTTTCATTGGTCGAGGACGTTTTCAGGGGTTAGCCCGTACGGCCTTCGGACGAGTACGTACGCTACTCAGCCATCTGAGCCTGGACGGCGGTGATGGCCACGACACCCACGATGTCGTCGGCAGAGCAGCCGCGCGAAAGGTCGTTAACCGGCTTGGCGATGCCCTGCAGGATGGGGCCGTAAGCGTCGGCGCCGGCGAAGCGCTGGACCAGCTTGTAGCCGATGTTGCCGGCCTCGAGGTCGGGGAACACCAGCACGTTGGCCTTGCCGGCAACGGAGGAGCCGGGAGCCTTGAGCTGGGCGACGGTGGGGACGATGGCGGCATCGAGCTGCAGGTCGCCGTCGATGGCGAGCTCGGGAGCCTTCTCGTGGCAGAACTTCACGGCCTCCTGGACCTTCTTGGCGACCTCGCCGCCGGCGGAGCCCATGGTGGAGTAGGAGAGCATGGCCACGTGCGGCTCAACGTTGCCCATGAAGGTGGACCAGGAGTGAGCGGAGGCGATGGCGATCTCGGAGAGCTCGTCGGAGGACGGGTTGATGTTGAGGCCGCAGTCGGCGAAGATCAGCGTGCCGTCGGTGCCGAACTGCGGGGTGTCGGTGCACATCACGAAGAAGGCCGAGACCAGCTTGGTGCCCGGGGCGGTCTTGAGGATCTGCAGCGCGGGACGCAGGGTGTCGGCGGTGGAGTGGCAGGCGCCGGAGACTAGGCCGTCGGCATCGCCCATCTTGACCATCATGGTGCCAAAGTAGGTAGCGTCCATCACTTGGGCGCGAGCCTGCTCGATGGTGACGCCCTTCTTGGCGCGGAGCTCGGCAAACTTCTGCGCGTACTCCTCGTGCTTCTCGGCATTGCGCGGGTCGATGACGGTAGCGCCGGGAACGTCGATCTCGTCGGGGTTACCCAGGATGACGATCTTTGCCAGGCCCTCCTCGATGATCTTGGTGGCCGCGACGATGGTGCGCGGATCCTCGCCCTCGGGCAGGACGATCGTCTTAAGGTCGGCCTTGGCGGCAGACTTCATACGGTTAAGGAAATCGCTCATGTTACTCCTTACAAGCGTTTCGCTAAGCTCCAGGCGCCTGACTGCACACGAATAAACCCGCTGCTAGCGGGTTTACCTTTCAATAATGTACGCCGCGGTGCTTGAGCTTTCCTTGTGTGGCAAGCTCATTATAGGACGCATTAGCGCTATAATCGCTCTGATAAATATGTCTCGAAGAATGTTCGAGAAAAGCCCAGCTAACGAGCCCGTGGCTTTTGACAAGGAGTATCGATGCAGATTACCTCAGGCCTGCCTGAAGGCTTTAACGCCGGCGCATATGACATGATTGTTGTCGGTGCCGGATATGCCGGTGCCGTTTGTGCCCGCCGTCTCGCCGAGACCATCGGCTATCGCGTTGCCGTTCTGGAGCGTCGTAGCCACATCGCGGGCAACGCTTACGACTGCGCTGATGAGGCCGGGATCCTTATCCACGAGTATGGTCCGCACATCTACCATACCTTTAATGAGCGCGTTCACAATTTCCTGTCGCGCTTTACCAAGTGGACGGACTACCAGCACAAGGTGCTTGCCAATATCAACGGCACCCTTATGCCCGTGCCCTTTAACCACGCGAGCCTCAAGCTCGCCTTTGGCGATGAGCGCGGCGAGGAGCTGTATCAGAAGCTCGTGGAGACCTTTGGCAAGGACGTCAAGGTGCCCATCATGGAGCTGCGCAAGAGGAACGACCCGGATCTTGCCGAGGTCGCCGATTACGTCTACGAGAACGTCTTTTTGCATTACACCATGAAGCAGTGGGGCCAGACGCCCGATCAGATCGATCCCTCGATCACCGGCCGCGTTCCCGTTTTTGTGGGCGATGATGACCGCTACTTCCCGCAGGCTCCCTTCCAGGGTATGCCGCAGGACGGCTATACCGCGCTGTTCGAGCACATGCTCGACCACGATCTGATTGATGTGTTCTGCGACGTGGACGCCCGCGACCTCTTCGAGATCGACGAAACCACCGTCAAGATCGACGGTAAGGTCTATGGCGGCGAGATCGTCTACACCGGTCCGCTCGACGAGCTGTTCAACCTCGACCTGGGCGCTTTGCCGTACCGTACGCTCGACATGAAGTTCGAGACGCTCGATATGGACCAGTTCCAGCCCGTGGGCACCGTCAACTACACCACGAGCGAGGATTACACGCGTATCACCGAGTTCAAGAACATGACTGGCCAGGTCCTGCCCGGCAAGACCACCATCATGAAGGAGTATTCCAAGGCCTATACGCCCGGCTCGGGTGAGACGCCCTATTACGCCATTCTGGAGCCCGAGAACCGTGAGCTCTATGAGCGCTATCTTGAGCGCGTCCAGAACCTGACGAACTTCCACCCGGTGGGTCGCCTGGCCGAGTATCGTTACTACGATATGGATGCCGTGACCAACTCCGCCCTCGATCTTTCGGATGAGATTATCGCCTGCCATGCATAAAGTCATATCATTCGGTATTCCCTCGTATAACGCCGCCAAGGACATGGACCATTGCATCACCTCCATTCTGGAGGGGAGCAATTACGCCACCGATATCGAGATCATCATCGTCGATGACGGTTCCAAGGACGAGACGACAGCTAAGGCCGACGAGTGGGAGACACGTTATCCCGGCATCATTCGCGCGGTGCATCAGGAGAACGGTGGCCACGGCATTGCCGTCCTTTCGGGCTTGCGCGAGGCACAGGGCGCCTACTACAAGGTCGTCGACTCGGACGACTGGCTCGATGGCGCAGCTCTGTCGACCATGCTTTCGATCCTGCGCGGTTTTGAGGAGCGCGACCAGCGCGTCGATCTCTTTATCTCGAACTATGTGTACGAGAAGGTTTACGAGGGTACGCATACCGCTATTGGCTACAAGTTTGCCCTGCCGCGAAAAAAGATCTTTACCTGGGACCAGATTGGCCATTTCCGTCTGGACCAGAATCTGCTCATGCACAGCCTGTGCTATCGCACGGATGTGCTGCGCGCGTCCAATCTGCCTATGCCGCCGCACACGTTCTATGTAGATAACATCTACGCCTACGTGCCGCTACCGCGCTGCAAGACCATGTACTACGCCGACATCGACCTCTACCGCTACTTTATCGGCCGTGAGGGCCAAAGCGTCAACGAGGCCACGATGGTCAAGCGTCTGGACCAACAGTTTCGCGTGACGCGCATCATGATGGAGTCGTTCCACCTGTACACCGATGTTGAGTCGTCGCGTCTGCGCTCGTACATGATGGGCTATTTCACTATGATGATGGCAATCTGCTCGGTGCTTACTAAGCTTTCCGACGAGGATTGTGCCGACGAGCGCCTGGCGACGTTGTGGAGTGATCTGAAAGCCTATGACGAGCGTATGTATCGTCGTGCACGCTACGGTGTGGTCGGCTTCTTCACCAACCTGCGCGGCCGTGCCGGAGACAAAACCACACTCGGCCTATACCGTCTTGCCTCAAAGATCTTCAAATTCAACTAGTTGCTGAACAATCGCTGCTGATAGGTTGACTGGGCCCCTTGGCCTTTAGTTTGCTACTGCGAACAGTCCTGCTCGCACGGAAAGCACATTAAGTGCTTTCCGGCTCGTGCGGAACTTGTATCAAACTAAAGGCCAAGGGGCCTTTGCTATAAGAATCGATTGTCAGGCTGCCAGAATTTGAAGATCTTAGACGCGCGGTACACAGGGGCCTGGGCTGAAAAGAATTAGGTTGGAAGTCGGTCGGAGGCGGGCGGGCATTACGTTTGTCGCGAGTTCCGCATGCAAAGAAGGCCACTTAATGTGGCCTTCGTCTTGCATAGGACTGTAGAGCAGCAAACGTAATGCCCGCCCGCCTCCGACCGACGGTCGAGTGAGATTACTTCGCGGCGCCGGGGATGCCGTGGGAGGTTTTGGCGGTTTTTGCTCCGTTTACGATGGCGGTTTCCAGGGCCCTTACGGCGAGCATGCCCAGCAGGTCTAGGGGAACGGCGGCGCTTGCCTGGGCACCCAGTTTGCCGCTGGCGAGGGTGTAGATGGTGTCGCCGTCGTTGGTGGTGTGTGTGGGGCGGATCGCGTGCGCGTAGGCATCTGCTGCCATCTGGGAGACTTTGGTGGCCTGGGCCTTAGTGAGCTCCACGTTGGTGACGATACAGCTGATGGTGGTATTGGTGCGGTCGAGCGGCATCTGCATAGATCCGGCGGCGGCAAAGGCGGCGAGTTCCATGTCGACGATCTGGTCGCTATCGGCTGCGGCGCGCATGCCGGCGACCCATTCGCCAGTGGTCGGGTCGACGACGTTGCCGCAGGCGTTGACCGAGACCACAGCGCCCACCTTGACGGGGCCGAGTGCCACGGCGGCAGCTCCGAGGCCGGCCTTCATGCAGGTGGCAGGCCCCATGAGCTTTCCGACGGTGGCACCCGTGCCGGCACCTACATTGCCCTGCTCGAGCGTGGTGGGGGTGTTGTCGAGTGCCTCACGCACGGCGGCGATGCCGGCCTCGATGTCGGGGCGCACGGTGGGGTCGCCAAAGGCGAGGTCGAAGATGCAGCTGGAGCACACGATAGGCACCTGCGTCGGGCCGACGGGAAGGCCGATGCCGCGGCTCTCAAGCTCGCGGGCGACGCCGCTTGCGGCTTCGAGGCCAAAGGCCGATCCGCCCGAAAGGCAGACGGCGTGGACCTTATCGACGGTGTTTTCGGGGCGCAGCAGGTCGGTCTCGCGCGAAGCGGGAGCGCCACCGCGTACGTCAACGCCACCAGTGGCACCCTCGGGCGCCACGATTACGGTACAGCCGGTGCCAGCCTCCTCGTCCGTATAGTTGCCAAAGCAAAAGCCATCGACGTTGCAGACATCGATGGCTTCGAGCAGTGTGTCCATATTTTCTCCTATCGGTTTTCCGCCGGGCCTTATGCCCGGTCGGGATCCGTACGGTACGGCAAAATTGTAGGCGCTGGGGGATACCCAGCGCCAGATGCAATTACGAGAGTTTTTTAATCGCGCGTGCGACGCGGGCGATAGGCAAGCCCACCACGTTGTAGAAGTCACCCGAAATGTCGTGCACGAGCATGCGGCCGCCTGTGCCCTGGATGCCGTAGGCTCCGGCCTTGTCCATGGGTTCGCCGGAGGCAACATAGCGCTCGATCTGCTCCTCGGTAAGCTCATAGAACGTCACGTCGGTCACATCGACAAACGACAGGCTCTCGGCGGCATGCGGAGCTGTAGCGTCGCCGGCTTTAACGATGCAGACGCCGGTCGCCACCTGGTGCGTGCGGCCCGAAAGCTCGCGGAGCATGGTGCGCGCCTCGTCCTCGTTTGCCGGCTTGCCCAAAATCTTGCCATCGAAGGTGACGATGGTGTCGGCCGCGACGGTCAACTCATTGGGCTCGGCATGCTCGGCAGCGACGGCAGCGGCTTTGGCACGCGCCAAGCGCTCGACGAGCGTAAGCGGAGCTTCGCCATCAAAAGGCGTTTCATCGATGTCTGCGGGAATTACGCGAATGTTATAGCCCGCCTCGCGCATCAGCTCTATGCGGCGCGGCGATTGCGAAGCCAAAATCATAGTTGGATGCCCTCGGCGACCTTCTCGACGGCCTTTTCGCCGGCGAGCGTGCGCAGCAGCTCCAAGGCAAAGGGGAGTGACTGTGCCATGCCGCTGGCAGTGATGATATTGCCGTCTTGCGTGACCTTCTCGCCGGTATAGGTGCCCTCGGGGAAGCTCTTCTCAAAGCCGGGGAAGCACGTGGCGCGGCGTCCCTCGAGTAGACCAAGCTCGCCTAGGATAAACGGGGCGGCGCAGATGGCGGCAACGTGCTTGGTCGCGGCGAAATCGCAGACTACGTCGCAGACGCGCTGGTCGGCGCGCAGGTTGGTGGCACCGGGCAGGCCGCCGGGCAGCACGACGCAGTCGTACTCGTCAAAGTCGATCTCGTCAAAGAGCGCATCGCAGGTCACGGGAATCTGCAGCGAGCTCACGACCTCGCGCGTGGGCATGATCGAGACGAGCGTGGCGCGCACGCCGCCGCGACGCATGGCGTCGACCATGGTCAGGCATTCAATCGTTTCAAAGCCATCGGCGGCGAGAACGGCAACGCTGGGCATGAGAGTTCCTTTCGTAAGGCGGCATACAATTAGCCGTCTTATACCCCGAAGACATGCGCTTGCCACGCTCGATTTCCCAATGTTTAAAAAGGGACGGGGATTAAATAATCATTCGGTACAAATTGATTATTAAATCCCCGTCCCAGAAAAATCATCGGGCGTGGCCTTGGGCAAACAGTCTAGTTGCTCTTGAGGTGGACGACGGTTTCGCAGTGGAAGGTTTGCGGGAACAGGTCGACCGGTGTGATCTTGACGGGGGAGAAGGTGCCTTCCTCGACAAAGCGCTTGAGGTCGCGTGCCAGGGTGGCAGGGTCGCAGCTCACATAGGCGACATCGCGCGCACTCGTGCTGGCGATGAGGTCGATGGCCTCGGGCGCCAGACCTGCACGCGGCGGGTCGACCACTAGGACATCGGCGTCCTGGTCGGGGAACTCGCGCACGGCATCGCCGCCGATGACGTCGACGTTGTCGAGCTTGTTGATCTCGAGGTTACGGCGCAGGTCGCGCACGGCCGGACCGTAGGCCTCGACGGCGGCAACAAAGTCGCAGCGGCGGGCGAGCGGCAGGGTAAAGGTGCCGGCGCCGCAGTACAGATCCACGGCAAGCTCGTCTTCCTGCGGATCGAGTGCGTCCATAACGAGTTCGATCAAAATCTCGGCGCCCTTGGTGTTGACCTGGAAAAACGACGGGGCGGACAGGCGCATCTGGCCGTCAGCGATATTCTCGGTCCAGGAGCCCTCGCCGGCGAGCATCTCCACCTTGGAAACGCGGCGGGCCTTCTTCTCGCCCTTGCTCATGACGCGCACGACGCTCGTGGGATGTGCGGCGTCTGCCAGAACGCGCGAGACCTGTGAGCGTGGGAAGGAGCCTGTGGGCGTCCAAAGCGCGACCTCGAGTGCCTTGGTGCGGCGCGAAGCGCGAATGCCCACGCGCTCCAGACCCAGGTCGTGGCTGCCGCTCAGATAGTTGAGCGCGCCGACGACCGATTTGAGCGCCTTGGGAAAACGCTTATCGAACAGCGGGCATGCATCGACGGTCACGATCTTGCTGGGATCGACGCCGTGCATGCCAAGGCGCACGCGACCGTTGACGATGGTCGGTTCGAGCTCGATTTTATTGCGGTAGCCCCAGTCGTCCTTGGTGTGGCGGATGGGCTGTACCAACTCATCGACCTGCTCGGGGGTGAACTTGCCAATGCGCTCGAGCGTGGAACGCAGGTTTTGCTCTTTGGCGGCAAGCTGAGCGGTGCGCGAGAGGTTGCCCCACGAACAACCGCCGCAGATGCCCACGAAGGGGCAGGGAGGCTGAATGCGATCGGGGCTTGGCTCCAGAATCTCGGTCGTGCGGGCGCGCATAAACGACTTGCCGTCCTGCACGATCTCGGCTTCGACGGTGTCGCCCGCCACGGCGCCTTGCACAAATGTGGCCTTGCCGTTGTCGGCATGTGCCAGACCGTCGGCGCCGTACGTCATCGATTCTATGGTGAGCTTCATATTCCTGCCTGTCATTCGCGGATTTGTCCGCAACCATGGTAGCAGGGAAAAGCGCCCCGTATCTGGGGCATTCCTCAAATACGGGGCGCTTCTACAAACGTCTATTTCGTCTTGCCGGTAATGAGCGTCTTAAGGCCTAGGCCGATCAGACCCAAGCCCATGCGCACGCGGCCGGGGCGATGGCGCTCGATGGCCTTGGCTTTGCCAGCGGGCTTCTTGTGACGCGCGTTGCTCTCGGGGGTTGTTGTGGGTGCCTGAGGTTGGGCTGCGGGAGCAGGTTCGGGCTCGATAACGGTCGCTCGGACCTTCTGGACCTCGGGAGCGGTCGGCTGCGGCTCGGGCTCAGGCTGGGATGCGAGCGCGGGTTCTGCCTCGGTGTCGGCCTCGGCGTTGCGGTACGCACGCTCTAGCAGAGCTTCCTGCGAGTTGAAGGGCTTCTCGTCCTCTTTGCGCTCCACCGGAACCCAGGTGCCGTCACTCGTCAGGCTGCGTGCCTTCACGTTGTCGCGCAGCTGCATGCCCATGTACTCGTGCACTAGGGCGCGGCAGGTGGGGTCGAGCACGGGGAAGGCGATCTCCACGCGGTGCTCGGTGTTGCGCGTCATCATGTCTGCCGAGCTCAGGTAGATCATGTCCGAGTCCACGCCAAAGGCATAGACGCGCGCATGCTCCAAAAAGCGTCCGACGATGGAGCGCACGTGCACGTTCTCGGTCTTGCCCGGAACACCGGGCTTGAGACACGAGATGCCGCGGATGATCATGTCCACGCGCACACCGGCACACGATGCCTCGGCGATCTTATCGATAACCTCGCGGTCGGTCAGCGAGTTGAGCTTAAAGAACACGCGGGCGGGCTCGCCGACAAGGGCGCGCTGAATCTCGCGGTCCAGGCCGCGCATGATGAGCGGTTTCAGTCCGACGGGCGCCACGCCCAGGAAGCGATAATCGCCGCGCAGGTTGCCCAGCGACAGGTTGCGGAAGAACAGGTTGGCGTCCTCGCCGATGCCGGGATGCGCGGTCATGAGCATAAAGTCGCTGTAGAGCTTGGCCGTCTTCTCGTTAAAGTTGCCGGTACCCAAAAGCGTCAGGCGGGTAAGCGCCATGCCCTCGCGATAGGTGAGCTGGCAGATCTTTGAGTGGCACTTAAAGCCCTCGGAGCCGTAGATAACGGTGCAGCCGGCCTCTTCCAGGCGCTCGGCCCATTCGATGTTGTTTTGCTCGTCAAAGCGGGCACGAAGCTCCATGAGCACCGTGACCTCTTTGCCGTTTTCGGCAGCATCGATGAGCGACTCGCACAGACGGCTCTGCTTTGCCACGCGGTAGAGCGTGATGCGCAGCGAGATACACTCGGGGTCATAGGCTGCTTCGTGCACCAGGTCCAAGAACGGGTTCATTGCCTCGTAAGGGTAAAAGAGCAGCTTGTCGTGCTGCAGCACCTGCTCGCGGATGGAGCGGGCCATATCGATGGTGGGATTGGGCTGCGGCTTAAACGGCGTAAAGAGGAGCTCATTGCGCAGGTGCTCGGGAATCTTACCCTCAATGCCAAAGACGTAGCCAAGGTCAAGGGGGATATCGCAGGTAAAGACCGAGCGGCGAGAAAGCTCGAGCGCCTTGCGGATGGTCTTGAGCGTTGGCTTTTCGAGTGAGCCCGATACGGCGAGCACCACTGGCTGCAGGCGCAGGCGCTTCTTGAGGATGCGCTTCATGTGCTGGCGGTAATCTTCCTCCTCCTCGACGCCCTCGCCGTCCGGGTCGATATCGGCATTGCGGGTGACGCGGATCAGCGCGCGATCCAGCGGCTTGTAGGAGCCAAAGCAACTGTCGAGGCAGGCGAGGATAACGTCTTCGAGCAAGATATAGGAGTAGGTGCCGGCGGGCGAGGGAATCTCGACCACGCGGTTCATCGAGGCGGGAATCTCGATCAGGCCGAGCAGGCTTTCCTCGTCGGTGACGCCGTCCAGGCCACAAGCCAGATAGAGCGCGCCGTTGCGCAGGTTGGGGAAGGGATGGCGCGGGTCAATGACCAGCGGTGAGATAACTGGCGACACGTAGGCCTGGAAGTAGCGGGTTACAAAGGTGCGCTCCTCGGGCGTAAGCGAATCGATGCGGGCGCGGTGAACGCCCAGGGTGTCGAGCTTGCCCTCGATGCTCTTAAAGATGGACTCCCAACGGGTAAGGAGCCCGGGCATTTCGGCCATGACAGCATCGACCTGTTCGGAGGCGGTCATATTGCTCTTGTTGTCGACAGGCTGCTTTTTGAGCTCTGCCAGATCGGACAGGCCGCCCACGCGCACCATAAGGAATTCGTCGAGGTTGGACTCGAAAATCGACACGAACTTTAGACGCTCGAACAGCGGAACGGTTTCGTCGAAGGCTTCGTCAAGCACGCGGTTGTTAAAGCGCAGCCAGCTAAGCTCTCGGTTTTGCGTGTACGAGAAGTCGCGCGGCGGCTTGCGCAGCTTAGCGGCCTTTTGCTTCTTTTCGATTTTGCTCGGCATATGCATCTGTCCGTTCAGTCCCCGCAGGGGACGGTAGCCTAACTCTAATTCACTATTGTCTCAATTTAGTCGACCGCCGGCACGGACGTATCTCGTGAACGGTATCTTTACCTACTTCTTACGCTGACAAGCCGAAGCACTAACGTCCGGTGATTTGAGCAAGCGATCTATATCCTCACTCAACTGGTGAGAATGTATGAATAAGAATGATAGCAAGCTGAATATAATCGAATGTAGGTCGAATCGAGGGCAAGCGTCATTTATATGCAGAAAACCGTTTTCACTATGCAATTTTGAATCATGGATTACTTTGAGTGTTCAAGCTTGATTTCCTAGAAAAATAACGTTTACCTAGGAAAATCTGCTTTACGAAACTGAAGTGCATCATGGGAAATCATATGCGATATACCGTTCATCGTACTTTGCTGACCGTTCGGGGGCGAGGTAGCATTACGAATGGAATTTGGATATAACTAGAGCTGTCAGCAAGCAGCGTCCCATATGGAGGGGCGCTGATACATTCGGCCAGTAAGGCCCGAAAGAAAGGTAGGAGGCCATGACGAAAGGTCTGCACGTGCCTTCCGAGATCGGCAAGCTCAGGAAGGTCTGCCTGCACCGTCCCGGCGACGAGCTCCTCAACCTGCCGCCCGACGAGCTCGAGCGACTCCTGTTCGACGACGTCCCGTTCCTGGAGGTCGCGCAGCAGGAGCACGACACCTTCGCCCAGATCCTGAGGGACCAGGGCGTGGAGGTGCTCTACCTCGAGAACCTCGTCGCCGAGGTGTTCGACCAGGTCCCCGGCGCCCGCGCCGAGTTCACCGACCAGTACATCGCCGAGGCCGGCATCCGCGGCCAGCACATGCCGCAGATCGTCCGCGAGAAGCTGGACTCCATCGAGGACAACCTCGAGTTCGTCAAGAAGACCATGGCCGGCATGACCAAGGCCGAGATCGACATGCCCCTCACGGCGTCCACGACCCTCGACTCCCTGGTCAACTCCGAGTCCGAGTCCGACCTGATCATCGACCCGATGCCCAACCTCTACTTCACCCGCGACCCGTTCGCGGTCGTCGGCGAGGGCGTCAACCTCAACCGCATGTACTCGGTCACCCGCAACCGCGAGACCCTGTACGGCAAGTACGTCTTCAAGTACCACCCCGACTACAAGGACGTCTCCCTGTACTTCCGCCGCGACTGCCAGTTCCACACCGAGGGCGGCGACGTGCTGAACATCAACGAGAAGACCCTCGCCGTCGGCATCTCCCAGCGCACCCAGGCCGCCGCTATCGACGTCATGGCCCAGAACATCTTCTGGAACTCCGACTCCAAGGTCGAGCGCATCCTTGCCTTCGACATCCCGGTCTCGCGCGCCTTCATGCACCTCGACACGGTCTTCACCCAGATCGACGTCGATAAGTTCACGATCCACCCCGCCATCATGGGCACCCTGCGCGTCTACGAGCTGACCGCCGGCAAGAACCCGGGCGACGTGAATATCCGCCTGATCGAGGACACCCTCGAGCACGTCCTGGAGGACGCCACCGGCGTCGACCAGGTCAAGCTGATCCCCTGCGGCGGCGGCGACCCGATCGCGGCCTCCCGCGAGCAGTGGAACGACGGCTCCAACACCCTGTGCGTCGAGCCCGGCAAGATCTGCGTCTACGCCCGCAACACCGTCACCAACGACGTGCTGTACAAGGAGGGCCTGGACCTTCTCGTCGTGCCCTCCGCCGAGCTCTCCCGCGGCCGCGGCGGCCCGCGCTGCATGAGCATGCCCTTCTGGCGCGAGGACCTCTAAGGTTTTCAAAGATCCGTACAGGTCTTACTACAAACATCTAGCTGCCATTAGATGTCTCCCAATGGGGTGGTGCGGGTTTTCGCACCACCCCATTCTTGTTTAATAAGTTAAATTAGCATCAGATAAGGTGTCCATTATGTCTAGAGGCGGTCACGTTGATACCCCAACGGTGTCGGCTTCTTTGCCTTTTGGGCATCATCTCGATTCCCATGACCTTTGCCGGCATCATCCCCGTGTTCTAGCGATTGGAGCTTAGTCATGGATATCAAGACAATTGGCGTTGAGGAATGGCTCAACGTTTGGGAGAAGAGCGCTACGTGGGACATTGCCCAGTCGACGATTTCATCGCTGACCATGGGCGAGCTTCGCGCGCTCGACGAGCAGGACGGCGCTACGTTCTACGAGCGTCTGGATCGCGCGAAGATGAACTACGGCTGGATCGAGGGTTCGCCGGAGTTTAAGGCCGAGGTCGCCAAGCTGTATCGTTGCGAGGTCAATCCCGATCACATTCTGCAGACCAATGGCTGCACGGGTGCCAACCTCAACGCCATCATGGCCGTTGTCGAGCCCGGCGATCATGTGATTGCCGAGTGGCCTACCTATGCGCCGCTCTATGAGATTCCGCGTACGCTCGGTGCCGAGGTCGAGTATTGGGAGCTTCGCGAGGAGCTCGGATGGAAACCCGATATCGAACAGCTCAAGCGCCTCGTTCGCCCCAATACCAAGCTCATCTGCATCAATAACGCATCGAACCCCATCGGTACGGTGCTCGATGCCGATACGCTCGGTCAGATTGCCGAGATTGCCCGTTCGGTTGGCGCCTACGTGCTGTGCGACGAGGTGTATCTGCCGCTCGAGAACACCGAGTCCTTTATGTCGATGGCAGACGTGTACGAGAGGGCCATTGTCACTAACTCGGTGTCCAAGACCTATTCGACGCCTGCAGCCCGCGTGGGCTGGGTCGTTGCGGATGAAGAGGTGTCCAACCGCATCCGCACCTACCGCGACTACACCATGATCTGCGGTGGCGTGTTTAACGATGCTTTGGCGACCTACGTGCTCGAGCACAAGGACAAGATTCTCGAGCGCAACCGCAAGATCGTGTTTGGTAACCGCGATATCGCACAGGCTTGGATCGATACGCAGCAGCGTGTCTCCTGGACGGCCCCGCAGGGCGTGTCAACCTCGTTTATCCAGCTGGATATTCCCGAGGACGACGAGGAGTTCTGCAAGCGCCTGCTGTCAGAGAGGGGAGTGCTGCTGGTACCCGGCAGCCGCTTTGAGCTTCCCTGCGGAGCGCGCCTGGGTTACTGCGCGAGCGAGGGCGTTCTGCGCGAGGGCCTGTGGCTTCTGGGCGAGGCACTGGCCGAGCTCGATCGCTAGTCCCTTGAGGTTCTCGAAGGCCTAAACCTTGCTGGACCCTAGGTGTACCGAATGCAGACCCGCTCCCTTTTGGGGAACGGGTCTGTTTGTCTTTGCTGCCGAAAAAGTCAAGTTGTTACAAATGGAGACGCAAGATCGATCGGGTATTTGATGGGCCTTATACTGAGCTTCCGGTGAACGGTATCCAACGTCTGGTAAACGGTAATCTGTTTGTCAAAAATGAATAGGACGCACTTTTTTCTGAATAAAAATCAAAATGGTTGAGACACAGCGAGAATTGCGAATTCTATTCATATCGTTGCGTGAAATATGCAATTTGAGGGTGGTTTAACAAAGATTAGTTTCAATTGATTTATCGGTTAAGAAAGCGTTTAAGCACGTAAATAAACTTTATTAAATCAAAGTGTGCCATGCGTGAAGTATATGTGTATGCCGTTCACCCCTCATATAAAACCGTTCGGGGGCGAGGTGGAAGTATGAACTGATTTTGGATATAAATATGTCGTCAGCAATAACGCCTCACACGGAGGGGCGCTAACGAATCGGCCCTGACAGGGGCCCGAAAGAAAGGTAGGAGGCCATGACGAAAGGTCTGCACGTGCCTTCCGAGATCGGCAAGCTCAGGAAGGTCTGCCTGCACCGTCCCGGCGACGAGCTCCTCAACCTGCCGCCCGACGAGCTCGAGCGACTCCTGTTCGACGACGTCCCGTTCCTGGAGGTCGCGCAGCAGGAGCACGACACCTTCGCCCAGATCCTGAGGGACCAGGGCGTGGAGGTGCTCTACCTCGAGAACCTCGTCGCCGAGGTGTTCGACCAGGTCCCCGGCGCCCGCGCCGAGTTCACCGACCAGTACATCGCCGAGGCCGGCATCCGCGGCCAGCACATGCCGCAGATCGTCCGCGAGAAGCTGGACTCCATCGAGGACAACCTCGAGTTCGTCAAGAAGACCATGGCCGGCATGACCAAGGCCGAGATCGACATGCCCCTCACGGCGTCCACGACCCTCGACTCCCTGGTCAACTCCGAGTCCGAGTCCGACCTGATCATCGACCCGATGCCCAACCTCTACTTCACCCGCGACCCGTTCGCGGTCGTCGGCGAGGGCGTCAACCTCAACCGCATGTACTCGGTCACCCGCAACCGCGAGACCCTGTACGGCAAGTACGTCTTCAAGTACCACCCCGACTACAAGGACGTCTCCCTGTACTTCCGCCGCGACTGCCAGTTCCACACCGAGGGCGGCGACGTGCTGAACATCAACGAGAAGACCCTCGCCGTCGGCATCTCCCAGCGCACCCAGGCCGCCGCTATCGACGTCATGGCCCAGAACATCTTCTGGAACTCCGACTCCAAGGTCGAGCGCATCCTTGCCTTCGACATCCCGGTCTCGCGCGCCTTCATGCACCTCGACACGGTCTTCACCCAGATCGACGTCGATAAGTTCACGATCCACCCCGCCATCATGGGCACCCTGCGCGTCTACGAGCTGACCGCCGGCAAGAACCCGGGCGACGTGAATATCCGCCTGATCGAGGACACCCTCGAGCACGTCCTGGAGGACGCCACCGGCGTCGACCAGGTCAAGCTGATCCCCTGCGGCGGCGGCGACCCGATCGCGGCCTCCCGCGAGCAGTGGAACGACGGCTCCAACACCCTGTGCGTCGAGCCCGGCAAGATCTGCGTCTACGCCCGCAACACCGTCACCAACGACGTGCTGTACAAGGAGGGCCTGGACCTTCTCGTCGTGCCCTCCGCCGAGCTCTCCCGCGGCCGCGGCGGCCCGCGCTGCATGAGCATGCCCTTCTGGCGCGAGGACCTCTAAGTCTTTCCGTTTCCGGTGCGGTCCCCCTACAACCGCACCGGTTTCGCCCGTCAAACGGGCAACATTAATACTTACGTAATTCATTTTTTCGAAAGGAAACGAACCATGGGTGTTAACCTCTCCGGCCGTAGCTTCCTCAAGCTTCTCGACCTCACCACCGAGGAGATTGAGTACCTGCTCAAGCTCTCCAAGAACTTCAAGGACATGAAGCGCGCTGGCGTTCCGCACCGCTATCTCGAGGGCAAGAACATCGTTCTGCTCTTCCAGAAGACCTCCACTCGTACCCGCTGCGCCTTCGAGGTCGGCGGCATGGATCTGGGCATGGGCGTCACCTACCTCGATCCTGGTTCGTCGCAGATGGGCAAGAAGGAGTCCATCGAGGACACCGCCCGCGTTCTCGGCCGCATGTATGACGGCATCGAGTTCCGTGGCTTTGCCCAGGACGACGTCGAGGAGCTCGCTGCTAAGTCCGGCGTGCCCGTCTGGAACGGCCTGACCACCGAGTGGCACCCCACCCAGATGCTCGCCGACATCCTGACCGTCCAGGAGAACTTCAACTACGACATCAAGGGCAAGACCCTCGTCTTCATGGGCGACTGCAAGAACAACGTCGCTCGTTCCCTCATGGTCGTCTGCTCCAAGCTCGGCATGAACTTCGTGGCCTGCGGCCCCGAGGAGTGCATGCCCGCTGACGACGTCATCGAGGCCTGCAAGCCCATCGCCGAGGCCAACGGCTGCACCATCAAGCTGACTACCGACGTCAAAGACGGCGTCACCGGTGCCGACGTTATCTACACCGACGTGTGGGTCTCCATGGGCGAGCCCGACGAGGTCTGGGCCGAGCGCATCGCTCAGCTCACCCCGTATCGTGTTACCTCCGAGGTCATGGCTATGGCCAACCCGGGTGCCATCTTCCTGCACTGCCTGCCCAGCTTCCACGACACCAACACCACGATTGGCGCCGAGAAGTGCGAGCAGTTCGGCATCACCGAGCAGGAGGTCACCGACGAGGTCTTCGAGAGCCCCGCTTCCAAGGTCTTCGACGAGGCCGAGAACCGCATGCACACCATCAAGGCTGTCATGTACGCCACGCTCAAGTAAGAGCATCTAGCATCTCGCTCGGGGTGTCTTGCTGCACACCCCGAGCGGCTATGTCTGGTAAATATCTCGCGTCGGGCGGTGGGCACGGCACGGAAGATCCGCTTCGCGCGAGAAAGTTAAATGATTTATGAAGGGGGGATGAGAACCATGACTGAGACCGCTAAGAAAAAGCGCGGTATGCCTTCATCGTTCACCATTCTTCTAGCTCTGCTGGCAATTGTTGCAGTTGTTACCGTTATCGTCTCCGGCACGTCCGGCGGCGCGGTTACTGCCGCCCGTCTGAGCGATTTCTGCACCGCCCCGATTAAGGGCTTCGCTGACGCTCTGCCCGTCTGCCTCTTCGTTATGATCCTGGGCGGCTTCCTCGGTATGATGACCGAGACCGGCGCTCTGGACAACGGCATCGCCGTCCTGGTGCAGAAGCTTAAGGGCAACGAGATCATGCTCATTCCCGTGCTGATGCTCATCTTCTCCCTCGGTGGTACCACCTATGGTATGTGCGAGGAGACCGTTCCCTTCTACGCCCTGCTCGCCGCTACCATGATGGCTGCCGGCTTCGACCCGATGGTCGGCGCCGCTACCGTCCTGCTCGGCGCTGGCTGCGGCTGCCTCGGCTCCACGGTTAACCCGTTCGCCGTCGGCGCTGCCGTCGACGCCCTGACCGGCGTTGACATTGCCGTGAACCAGTCCATCATCATCGGCCTCGGTGCCGTCCTGTGGCTTGTTACCACCGTCATGTCCATCGTCTTCGTGATGAACTATGCCAAGAAGGTCAAGGCTGACAAGGGTTCCACCATCCTCTCGATGCAGGAGCTCAAGGACGCCGAAGAGGCACATGGCAAGGCTGCTTCCGAGGTCCACAAGGAGGTCAAGCTCACCGGTCGTCAGAAGGGTGTTCTGATCGCCTTCGCCTTCACCTTCGTCGTCATGATCGTCGGCTTCATCCCGCTGGCCGACCTCAACGAGGGCGTCGCCAACTTCTTCGACGCTGGCGCTGTCTACGACGCCGACGGTAATGCCGTCGTCCAGGGCTGGTCTGCCCTGATCACCGGCCTGCCCATTGGCCAGTGGTACTTCGACGAGGCTTCCACCTGGTTCTTCCTCATGGCTATCCTGATTGGTATCATCGGTGGCCTGTCCGAGAAGCAGATCGTCAACACCTTCATCACCGGCGCTGCCGACATGATGTCCGTTGTTCTCGTCATCGCCCTCGCCCGTGGCATCTCCGTCCTCATGGCTAGCACCGGCCTCGACGTCTTCGTCCTCGACGCTGCCGCCAATGCCCTGGCTGGCCTGTCCGGCGTGATCTTCGCTCCCATGAGCTTCCTGGTCTACTTCGGCCTGTCCTTCCTGATTCCCTCGACCTCCGGTATGGCCACCGTCTCCATGCCCATCATGGGACCGCTGGCTGTTAAGCTCGGCTTCTCGCCCGAGGTCATGGTCATGATCTTCTCCGCTGCTATCGGTGTCGTGAACCTGTTCACCCCGACCTCCGGCGCCATCATGGGCGGTCTCGCCCTGGCCAAGATCGAGTGGACGACCTGGCTCAAGTTTGCCCTTAAGCTCATCGTCGCGCTCTCCGTCGTCTGCGCCATCATCCTGACCGTCGCCTGCGTGTTGATCTAAGTACCCAACGGGTACCCCACGGAAACCTTGACGATCCTGTAAAGGATCACCTGGTCATCGTCTGTCCGGTGGGGTCAACCCACCGGTAGACTCCTACCTTTAGCCCCCTCCCGTTCCGTGCGCGGGAGGGGGCGCACTTATGTTGCGCGGTTCTACGAACCGCGCAACCAGTCGACGCTGCGCGCCGCCCAGGACGACAAGTTGGCATGAAAAAGGCAAGGCATAGACCTTTTGGTCATGCCTTGCCTTTTTCATG
>CALJPV010000100.1:0-68944 GCA_937980385.1 uncultured Collinsella sp.
CCGCGGTGACCAAGCTGCGCGCGGCGCGCCCCCAGGCCGTAGGCGCCGACCGTGTCGCCAACGCCGTTGCGGCAGAGACTTTCTACGGCGCACCGGCAATCGTGGTGGACTTTGGCACCGCGACCAATATCGACGTCATCGATGAGGACGGGTATTACATTGGCGGGGCGATCGCGCCGGGCATCCGCATCTCCATGGACGCACTTGCCGCCCGAGCCGCCAAGCTCGCCAGCGTTCCGCTCGAGGCGCCCGAGCACGCCATCGGCCGCGATACCGAGGAGTGCATCAAGGTCGGCGCCGTGATGGGCGCCGCCGCCATGGCCGAGGGCCTGGTCGCGCGCATGAAGCGCGAGCTGGGCCGCGAGGATGCCACCGTTATCGCCACAGGCGGTCTCGCCGGCATCGTCGCCGATTCGACCGACGCCTTCGACGTGGTCGATGGACAGCTCACCATCAAGGGTATCTGCGAAATCTACCGCCGCATGCAGGAGCTGGGGTAAGGCAGGGGCTTAAGTCGAGCACGCCCGATGCCACAGCCCCCGCAAACGTTCGCCAAGCCTATTCCTCAAAACTGAAAAATTTTCAGTTTTGAGGAATAGGATCGACGCGGCTATTCTCTCGGGTCACGCAGAAGCCCTCCCCGGTGCAAGCCGAGAAGGGCTTCTGTTGTCATCGTTATCTTTGAGCGCTGGCGCCTCGCGTTACAGCCCGCGAATGCGCACGGCCTCGGGCGGAAACTCCTGCTCGCCGACATCGGTCTTGATAGTCGCGCGGCCCCAGATGTCCAGGCCCGCAAACACACCGACCGCAAGCGGCAGGCCGTTGGGCGACACCGCCGCAACTTGGCGGCCCAGCAGCGGCACCATGTCGAAGTACTCGCCCAGCACGGGGGCCAGCGGCCCTGCGGCGCCCTGCGGCGTGTTGGCAACAGCCGCCCAGGCGTCCACACGGGTCAGCACGGCGGCGGCCAGCGCCTCGACCAGCGCTTCGTCAGCCACATCCACACCAAGCTCGCTCAGCGCCGAACGTTCAATATCCACCGTCACGGCACCGAACATGCCCGCAGCACCGGCGCCGCCGTTGACGGCGACGCGCGCAAACGACGTCTCAAACGTGGGCGCGCCGCACACAATGTCGCTCGGCCATTGAATGCCCACCTTGCCGGCAAGGCCCAGCCCCGGCGTCGACGCCGTGCCCACGAGCGCGTCCATCATACCCATCGCCGCCACAAACGGCAGGCCGTGGAAGGCATGCATATTCACGTCCGGGCGCACGACCAGCGAAAACGTCAACGACGCCTCGCCCGCGCTCCAAGCGCACCAGCCCGCGGACGCACCCTCGCGGCCCGCGTCGCGTGCGGCGTCAAGCTCGGTGCCAACGGCCACAGCATTCATCTCAATCATCTACATACGCCCCAATTCGCCCACGATATGGCCCACGCGGTCCTCGGGCTCCTTGACCTCGACACCGTTGTAGCGGAAGAACCGCGCCGGGTCGTGCATCAGGTCCTCGAGCGGCACCAGCACAAAGTCGCGTTCGCCGATCAGCGGATGCGGCAGGCGCAGCTTTTTGCCGCCATGGATCTCGCCGTCCATCCACAGCAGGTCCAGGTCGATGGTGCGCGGACCGTTGACCTTGGCCTTCTTGGAGCGGTCGCGCCCCAGCTCAGCCTCGATCTTCATAAGCTCGTCGAGCAGCACCAGCGGCGCCAGCTCGGTCTTGATCTCGATGACGGCGTTGGCAAATGCGTCCTGGCGCGTCTCGTAGGCCGGCTCGCTCTCGTAGATGCGCGAGCAGTTGGACACGCAGGTGAGCGGAATCTCGGCGATCATGTCGCGTGCGGCGCGGATGTTGTCGCAACGATGCCCCAGGTTGGAGCCCACGGCCACAAACGCACGGCGCGGCTGCGGCTTGGCGACAGCCCAGTAACCGTTCAGGAACTGCGCAAAGCCGGTGACGTCGTGCACGCGCACGATGTTGGCACCAGCCTGGATAGCGCCCAGGCACACGCCAAACGTGGCGGCATCGCGCGCGGCGGCCTCGGTCACGCCCGAGACGGCGCCCACAAAACGTTTGCGTGACACGGCGCACATGAGCGGATAGCCCAGCGACGCCATCTTGGCGGTCTCGCGCTGGATGACGATGTCCTCGTTGGCCGTCTTGCCAAAGCCCGGACCGGGATCGATGCAGATGCGGTCGCGCGACACGCCGGCATGGATAAGCGTGCGGGCCTGGTCGGACAGAAAGCCCATGACGCGGCGCATGATGGGCGCCGAATCGGGCAGGGTGAAGCGGCGGAGCTGAGAGGTGGGCACGTAGGCCTCCTCGCGGCGGGCACTGCGGCGCATCATGGCTGCCAGGTGGTCATTGGGCTCCGGCGCGGGCTCAGGGCTCGCGGCGGCCTCGGCGACAGGGATAGCCTGCTCGGCGGCCGGTGCCTCCTGCTTCTGCTCGTCCGTGGGCTCGGGCGCGGGTTCCGGATCGCCGAACGGCAGCGAGGGCTGCACCACGCCTCCCGGCAGCTTGGCCTCCGTCTTGGGCTCGCCTAGCAGCTTGCCGCGACGGCGGCGCGCCGGCTTCTCGGCCTCGCGCGCAGCCTCGGCGGCCGCCTCGCGCGCCTTCTCGGCAACAAACGCCGCAGCCGAGGTATCAAGCTGCACCGTTGCATGCGTGCGCGTGGGCGCCGCGACCTCGCCGGCGTGCATCACGATGACGCCGCAGGTGCTCGTCGCGACAAACTCGACCATCTTGGGATCGGTGAAGCCCGTCACGTCGTTGACAATCGAGGCGCCGCAGCGCACGGCCGCCTTGGCAACCGCCACGTGGCGCGTGTCGATCGAGACGATGGCGCCCTCTTTGGCCAGCGCGCGCACCACGGGCAGCACGCGGCGAGCCTCCTCGTCGGGGTTGACCGGGGTAAATCCGGGGCGCGTGGACTCGCCGCCCACGTCGATGATGTCGGCGCCAGCGTCGAGCATCGCCAGGCCGTACTCGATAGCGGCATCCGGGTCGAAGTGCTCCCCGCCGTCGCTAAACGAATCGGGCGTCACGTTGAGGACGCCCATGATGCGCGGGCGGTCAAAGCTGAGCTCGTACTTTCCGCACCGCCATGTCTTACTATCGTTCGCCATGAACATCCTCCTAAATGCCCGCGCCGCCGCGCCCGGGCGCTAGCGGCGGGGTCGCTTTGCAATCAGTCTTTCTATTGTATCCGCGCACACGGGCTAGAACGCAAACGCGGCCGCGATGTCGCAAGAAATCAGCAGGTCGGCATTTGCATCCTGATCGGTGGGAGCAAGATTGCAAATGGCCAGCGTATCGCCGGCAAAGTATCGCGTAAGGCCCGCCGCCGGATACACCACGAGCGAGGTCCCGCCCACAATGAGGGCATCGGCCGCGGCGATGGCGGCAACGGCGCCGGTCAGCACATGCTCGTCGAGCGGCTCCTCGTAGAGCACTACATCGGGCTTAATGCGCCCGCCGCACGCAGGACACACGGGCACGCCCGCAGCGTCCTCGTGCTCGCGCGAGCAAATCCACTCGGCGCTATAGACCGCGCCGCACGACTGGCAAATGTTGCGATGGACCGAGCCGTGCAGCTCGAACACACGCTGCGAGCCGGCCATCTGATGCAGGCCGTCAATATTTTGCGTTACCACGGCATTTAGCTTGCCGGCGCGCTCCAGCTCGGCCAGCTTGGTGTGGCAGCGGTTGGGCTTGGCGCCAAGCGCGATCATCTTGGTGCGGTAGAAGTCGAAGAACTCGGCCGGATGCGCCTCGTAAAAGCTATGCGAGAGCATGGTCTCGGGCGGGTAGGCAAACTGCTGGTGATACAGGCCGTCCACGCTGCGGAAATCAGGGATGCCGCTCGCCGTGGAAACACCCGCGCCGCCAAAGAAGACCGCGCGCTTGTGGGTGCCGAACAGCTCTTCCAGCGCGGCGGAGGCCTGCTTGGGATCCGTTATTGCCTGCGTCATATGAGTCCTCCGTCCTTGTTGGTCGGATGGCGGCGGGCGCTTGCCCGGCGCGCAGCCTTTGGGTCGACACGCGCGGAGCCCACCACCGCCCCTGTTGCGCTAATCTTAAGCCTGCCAACCCCGTCGAAAGGACACCATGCCTCAGACTTACACTTTCGCCTCGTGGAACGTCAACGGCCTGCGCGCCGTGCTCAAAAAGGACCCGAGCTTTATCCAAATCGCGCAAGAACTCGATGTCGATATCTTGGCGCTGCAGGAGACCAAGCTGCAGGAGGGCCAGGTCGATATTGACCTGGCCGGCTATCACCAAACCTGGAGCTACGCCGAGCGTAAAGGCTATTCGGGCACTGCGGTCTTTAGCCGCCAGGAACCGCTGCGCGTGCTGCACGCCGACGCACTGCTGCCCTACGCTGGCGAGGGCGAGGCGGCCGAGCTCGTCGCCCAAGCCGCAACCGAGGGCCGCGTCTGCGCGCTCGAGTTCGACAAGTTTTGGTTTGTCGACGTCTACACGCCTAACGCCCAAAATGAGCTCGCGCGCATCGACGTGCGCATGGCCTGGGACGATGCCTATCGCGACTTTTTGAGCGCGCTTGAGCGCGAGACCGGCAAACCCATCGTAACCTGCGGCGACTTTAACGTGGCGCACGAGGAGATCGACCTTAAGAACCCCAAGTCCAACCGCGGCAACGCCGGCTTTTCGGACGAGGAGCGCGGCAAGTTTACCGAGCTGCTCAACGCCGGCTTTACTGACACCTGGCGCGCAGCAAATCCCGACGTCGAGGGCGTCTACAGCTGGTGGAGCTACCGCTTTAATGCCCGCAAGAACAACGCCGGCTGGCGCATCGATTATTTCCTGGTAAGTGATTCAATCGCCACCGACGTTCGCGACACCGGTATCCGTGGCGACATCTTTGGCAGCGACCACTGTCCCGTCACCCTCACGCTAGAGCTCTAACCCCAGCTGATCCCCTGGGGACGGAGGAAAACAGATCATCCTCCCATCCCCATATGAGTTGCGGTGAAATAGTTCCTGATTGGAGGCCATATGGCCGAAAACAGGAACTATTCCACCGCAAGTTCGGAGGGCGCAGCCCTACGGCCCAAATTAGCTGCCTCGCTCCCCTTACAACCCGTACTTCACGACGACGCGGTTGATCCGTCGACACCAGGGCCTGTACAGGGCGGCTAAGAACACGCAGGTCGCGAGGCCGTGTGTGATATCGAACGGCACTGCCGTGGCAAGACGCGCCACGGCGCCCGCCCACGTGAGCGGCTGCACAAAACCGATGATGTCGTAGGCGTTGATTACCACGCCGTAGAGCAGGCCCGATGCAAAGCCGTACGCCATCAGCGCCGGCATGCGCACAGCTCCATCCGCACGGTCGAACGCGCCCGCATGCGCCAGCGCGCCGCCAACATAGCCAACCAGGCCCCAGGCATACATCTGCCATGGCGTCCACATGCCCTGCCCAAAAAAGAAGTTGCTGGTCAGCGCCGCCAGCGCACCGACCATAAAGCCGTTACGACGACCGAGTGTCGCCCCGGCGATAATGGCGATGGCGCTCACGGGTTTAAAGTCGGGAATGGGGCCAAACAAGATGCGCCCCGCCGCGGCCAACGCCGCCAGAACCAGCGTGGGCATAATCTGGCGCAGGCCCGGTCGCGACGCCTCGTAGCCCGCAAAAAACAGCGCGAGCACCAGCGCCACCACGACAAGCATGGCAAGCGCCGCCTGCTCAACGCCTGCCAGCAACGCCGCAGCCATCACTGCGGGAACCGCCAGCAGCAGCGGTATCTCCAGTTTTGCGAGTAGGCGCGCGACGCGATAATCCGTCATCCCATCACGCCCTGTAGAACACGTTGTCGGCAAAAAAGTCGGTCGGCGGCTCCATGCAGGCAATCTCACCGTCGAACATCATGGCAATGTCATCGGCAACCTGCTCGGCAAAATCCAGATCGTGCGTGGCCATGATGACGGTGCCGCCAGCCTCTGCATGGTCACGCAGAGCGCGGGCAATGATGCGGCGGCTGGTCAGGTCCAAACCCTTGGTGGGCTCATCGAGCAATAGTAGTTCGGGGCCGATTAGCAGCAGTTTTGCCAATGCAAGCAGTTGACGCTGCCCGCCCGAAAGATCGTACGGGTGGCGTCCATCCAAGCCCGACAGCCCCAGGCTCGCCGCGCGCTCCCGCGCCACAGCCTCGTCATATCCGCAGGTCGAAGCCCATTCCATCAGCTCATCGCGCACCGTCTCGGCAACCAGCAACGCCTTGGGATTCTGAGGCAGCAGTGCAGCCGAGGCCGCCGCGCGCACCATACGACCACGCTGCAACTTGACCGTCTTGGCCAGCACCGAAAGCATTGTCGACTTGCCGCAACCGTTGCCGCCAACAACCGCATGCACCGCGCCTGCCGAAAACGACGCATCGAGCCCACGCAGCACCCAGCCGGACGCCCGATCGTAGCGAAACCAGCTCCCTGCCAGGGTGGTAGCCGGCCCAGCGTGCATTTTTGGGAGTATTCGGCATCCACCGGCGCGCGATGGCGCCCCCGAGTCACCCTGCGGCAGTATTTGCGCCCCAAATTCAGCCGATTTGTCCGATTTCAGTCCTTTTTTTGCACCCGGAGCGCCCCCGCGCGGGTCCAAAGAGCCCGGCTGGCCACTGGCGCTGCTGAAAACTCCGTTTTTTGCACGCCGCGAGGCACCCCACCCCGGCACCTCGCCAGAAAACAGCTCTTCACGGTACCCCAGGGAGACAATGTCAGCCACCTCGCACACGCGTCCGCCCTCAATCCGGTACGCGCACGTCGCGTATTCGAGCATTGGGCGCGGCTGGTGCGTCGCCACGACAACCGTGCAGCCCAACTCGCGATTCACGCGAAACAGCGCATGCAGAAAACTCTTCTCGGCAACGGGGTCCAGTTGGGACGTAGGCTCATCGAGCAGCAGCACGCGCGGGCGCAACGCCAGCACAGCCGCCAGCGACAGCAGCTGTTTGCGTCCGCCCGAAAGCGTATCGGTATCGCGGTGGAGCCAGTCCTCCAACCCAAAGAAATAGCTGGTCTCGGCTACGCGGCGGCGCATCTCGTCGCGCGACATGCCTAAGTTTTCCAGGCCAAACGCCATCTCGTGCCACACGGTTTCGCACACGATCTGGTTCTCGGGGTCCTGAAACACATAGCCCACACGCTCCGCGGACGCCCGGACATCCATGTCGGCAACGCTCTCACCCAGCACGAACAGCTCGCCAGCGCATTCACCCGTCGGCGAAATCTCGGGCTTGAGCAGCGAGAGCAGCGTCGACTTGCCCGACCCGGTACCACCTACCAGCAGTGCAAACGCACCTTGGGGGACAGACCAGTCGAGCCCATCGAGCACCAGCGCCTCAGCCCCGGGGTAGGTAAAGCTCAGGCCCCGTACCTCAATCGCGGGTACATCAGAGCCGCACGCCGTGCCCGACACCGGGCCCCTATCCAACCGAGCCATCAGCCAAACCTCTTCTCGTCAATCGCGCGCAGCACACAGGGCAGCACCATCCAAGCCGCGTATGCAACATAGCCCGGCCACGGAGCCGGCACCGATAGTTGCGGGTAAAACGAATACTGCGTCGTCGCGGTCCACGCTACTGCCGTCGTGGCCACGCCAAACAGCGCAAGCCCAACCAGCGCGGCAACATCGCCGCGCCCCAGCCGATACCGCGCGTACGTCGTGCGACGCGTCGCGGCGCCCCATCCACGGGAGCGCATGGCGTCCGCGCGCTCCAGCGAATCCTCCATGCCCCAGCCCATCAACACGCTCGACGCCCGCAGGCGCGAGCGCACGGGGTCGGCCGGCGCGCGGCCAGGCACATCAATCGCATCCTGCACCGCCAGTACCGTACGACCGCGGCGCAAAAACTGCGGGATAAGCCGCATACACATCGAAATCATGAGCGCGATCACCGGCGCGGCGTTACCCAAAAGCGCAAGCACCTTGTCGTAGCCAAGCGTCGACGCCGCGGCCTCAAACCACAGTACGCTCGCCACAAACAGCCCGCCCATGCACAGGCCGTAAACCATGCTCTCCAGATACACCGCACGCATGCCAATACGGAACAGCTCCGTCGAGCCCGAGGCGCTAAACAGCGGATTGAGCACCGCGATGATCAAAATCACCGGCAGCTGCCAGCGAAGCGCCCCCAACGTGCGCGCGGCGCCGCGCGTCGCAAGCCCGTACGCCAACCCGCCCGCAAGCGACAGCGCAATCAGCACCGGTTGCATCGAGAACATGGTGAGCCCCAACGTCAGCACCATGTAGAGCGCCGGCACCGCCGGATGCGACATCGAAAATGCCGCGACGGGCTCGTTGCCCGATTCCTCTCGCATGATATCCACGGGCACCTCCCATCCCCTTGCGCAAAACGCCAACGCCGCAGCGCCGCCGCCATGCACAACCAGCGCAAACACCACGCCGGCGGCAGCGACATCGGCCGTCACGCGTCAATCGTTACGCGCTCATCATATGCCTGCGGTATCATATTGTGCCGTGTATCGTTTCCAAACACACGTCTCTATAACGTAACAGGAGATCACATGGACGCAACCGCAATTATCCTCGCCGCCGGCGAGGGCACCCGCATGAAGTCGAACCACTGCAAGGTTTCGCACAAGATCCTGGGTAAGCCCATGGTCCAGTGGATCGTCGACGCCACCATCAAGGCCGGCTGCAGCCGCGTCGTGGTCGTCATCGGCAGCCACGCCGACGAGATGCGCGCCCTTATCGACGGCGCCTACGCCAACAGCGCCACCAAGGTCGAGTGCGTCGAGCAGACCGAGCGCCTGGGCACCGGCCACGCCGTAAAGGTCGCGCTCGAGGCCTGCGGCATCACGCAAGGCCCCGTCGTCGTGCTCAACGGCGACCTGCCGCTCATCACCGCCGACACCGTCGCCAAGTTCGCGCAGACCGTCGCCACCGGCGAGCTCGCCTGCACCGTCATGACCATGACCCCGCCCGACCCCTTCGGCTACGGCCGCATCAAGCTGGGTGCCGACGGCCAGATCGAGCGCATCATCGAGCAGAAGGACTGCACGCCCGAGCAGGCCGCCACGCTGCTGGAGTGCAACGCCGGCTGCTACGCCTTCGACGGCGCGCAGCTCGCCGCCCACATTGACGAGATCGGCAACGACAACGCGCAGTCCGAGTACTATCTGCCCGACATGCTCGAGATCCTCAAGGGCCACGGCCAGGCAGTCTCCATCTTCCACTGCGACGACTACCGCGACGGCCTGGGCGTCAACAGCCGCATCCAGCTCGCGCAGCTCACCGCCATCGCGCGCGACCGCATCAACGAGCACTGGATGGCCGAGGGCGTTACCTTCATCGATCCCACGCAGGCCTGGATCGGCCCCGATGCCGTTATCGGCCGCGATACCGTCGTGTGGCCGCAGACGCACCTGATCGGCCACGTCACCGTGGGCGAGGAGTGCCAGCTCGGCCCCAACAGCCGCCTCACCGACACCACCGTCGGCAGTGGCTGCACCATCGATGAGACCATCGCCATCGAGGCCGTCATCGAGAACGGCGTCGACTGCGGCCCGCGCGCCTACCTGCGCCCGGGCACTCATATGCTCGACGGTTCCAAGGCCGGCACGCACGTGGAGATCAAGAAGTCCACGATCGGTGAGGGCTCCAAGGTGCCCCACCTGTCCTACATCGGCGATACCACCATGGGCTCCGGCGTCAACGTGGGCGCGGGCTCCATCACCTGCAACTACGACGGCGTTCACAAGCACAAGACCGTCATCGGCAAGGACGCCTTCATCGGTTCCGACACCATGATGGTCGCACCCGCTCAGATCGGCGACGGCGCGCTCGTTGCCGCCGGCTCCGTCATCACCGAGCCGGTCCCGGCAGACGCGCTCGGCCTGGGCCGCGCCCGTCAGGTAAATATTGAGGGCTGGGCCGCCGATTACCGCCGCCGCCTGCACGAGGACGACGAGGCATAACGTTTTACCAAGCACAAAAGGAGCTGTTCCCATGGGGACGGCTCCTTTTTCTATCGTGACCTGCGCGACCGGATGAGTGGTCGGTTCGTGTCCGTTGACGGTAAAGACGTTATCAAGACTCAATAAGCCCCGTCGCGCGGTTACAATGCAACAAGGCATCTATATGGCATTCGATGTATAAAGGAGAAGGGTAATGCCGATTAATGATCCCGAGAAGTCGGAGAATATGCGCAAGTCCATCCGCGTGTATTCCGGTTCCTCCAACCGTCCCCTCGCTCAGAAGATCGCTGAGTACCTTGGGGTCGAGCTTTCGGGCCTTACGCTAAAGCAGTTCGCCAATGGTGAGATTTACGCCCGCTACGACGAGACCGTCCGCGGCGCCGACGTCTTCCTGATTCAGTCCGTGGCCGGCGGCAACGTCAACGACATGCTCATGGAGCTGCTCATCGCCACCGACGCTGCCAAGCGCGCATCCGCCCGCTCCATCACCGCCGTTATCACCCACTACGGCTATGCCCGCCAGGACCGCAAGGCCGGCCCGCGCGAGCCCATCACCGCCCGCCTCGTCGCCAACCTGCTCGAGCGCGCCGGCGTCGACCGCATCATCACCCTCGACCTGCACCAGGGTCAGATCCAGGGCTTCTTTGATATCCCGGTCAACCACCTGTCCGCACTGCCGCTGTTTGGCCAGTACTACAACGCCATGAACTTCGACACCGACAACCTGGTCGTCGTCTCCCCCGACGTGGGTCGTGCCAAGGCCGCCAAGAAGCTGTCCGACATGCTCGGCTGCGACCTGGCCATCGCCCACAAGGGCCGTCCGCGCCACAACGCCGCCGAGGTCATGGGCATCATCGGTGACATCAAGGGCAAGACCTGCGTCATCAATGACGACATGATCGACACCGCTGGCACCCTGTGCGCCAACGTCAAGGAGCTCAAGGCCATGGGCGCTGGCGACATCTACGTCTGCGCCACCCACGGCATCTTCTCCGGTCCGGCCATCGAGCGCCTGAACGACGCCCCGATCGTCGAGTGCGTCGTCACCGACGCCATCCCCGTCGAGGTCGGCGGCAAGATTAAGACCATCTCGGTCGCCGAGGAGTTCGCTCAGGCCATCTCCGCCGTTTACCACGAGGAGCCCGTCTCCACGCTCGTCGGCGGCGACTTCGCGCTGTAGTCGCTCGACCCTCGCATCCCTCCGGAAGCCCCGGACACGCCTGCTGGGTTATCACGCGAACGTCCTCGCCGCTTTGCGGCTGCGGGATGTTCGCTTTGATAACCCCTCCCGGCGTGTCCGGGGCTTCCTGCTGTCTCGGGGCAGCTGTTTTCTGAAATGACTTTGCTGCAACCTTTCCTCGCCTTCGGCGGGCGTGGTAGCCTTTGTCGTTGATTAAACTTTTATGTGTAACGAAGGGACAAATATGGCAGCTGCACAGCCGCTTAAGATTCGCATGGTTGCCGGACTTGGCAACCCTGGCGATGAGTATGCCGAGACCCGCCACAACGCTGGCTTCAAAGCGATCGACGAGTTGGCCCGTCAGGCCGGTGTCACGTACTGGAAAAACCAGGCAGGCGCCGAGGTCGCGCTCATCAACATCAACGATCCCGAGGAAGAGGGCGGTAAGCGCCAGATTGTGCTGGTCAAGCCGCAGTCGTACATGAATACCTCGGGTGGCCCCATCTCCAAGCTCTGCCGCGAGTACAAGATCAAGGCCGAGGAGCTGCTCGTGATCCACGATGAGCTCGACATTCCCGCCGGCGACGTACGCGTCAAGGTAGGCGGCGGCCACGCCGGTCACAACGGCCTGCGTTCCATCATCGACAAGATGGGCAGTCGCGACTTCAGCCGCATCCGCACCGGTATCGGCAACCCTCCCGGCAAGATGGCTGTCGCAGACTACGTGCTCAAGCAGCTGCGCGCCCGCGAGGCCGAGGACTTCCAGGACACCTGCGCCCGCGCCGCCGACGCCGCCGGCCTGGCGATCGTACACGGCGTAGTCTACGCCCGCGACCACGTCAACGGCTCCGCCTCCGCCAACGGCAAGCACTAAAACCTACCATTTAGGGATGTTTATTTTGGCAGGTTTTATCTGCGGAAACGCCGCGGCAGCCGCGCCGTAATAAACCCTGTGCCGCCATACATATGCAGCGCTCCAAAGGGAGCCGGCCTCACCGATGCGCGAGACCGGCCCCCTTTGCCGTTTTGCCTGATAAAACCTACCAAAATAAACCTGTCCCTTTTTGGTAGGTCACTTTTCCCACCTGCCGAAGATACACGTAAGCGACATGTCCATGAGGGTATAATTTGCACCGTATGTCTGCACAACGCCTGTGCGCGTACGGTTTTATTCGGGCTACCGTCCATTTCCGTGGAGGCACGGTTCGGTCGCCCTAACAAGAGAGGGGTTCTATGTATAAGATCCTGGAGAAGACGCAGTTCTCGGAGAAGGTGTTCAAGTTCCGCATCGAGGCGCCCGCAATCGCCAAGCATGCGCACGCTGGACAGTTCCTCATGGTTCGCGCCAATGAGACGGGCGAGCGTGTCCCGTTTACCCTGGCCGGCTGGAACGGTGACGAGGGCTGGGTCGAGTTCATCTTCATGGTGATCGGCAAGACCACCGAGATGCTTTCCACCTACGAGGCCGGCGAGTCGCTGCGCGACGTCGTGGGCCCGCTGGGCGTTCCCACCGAGATGGCTGAGGGCCCCTGCGCCGTCATTGGCGGCGGCGTCGGCCTGGCAATTGCCTTCCCGGTCGCCAAGCACCTGGTCGAGACCGGTCACGAGGTGCACGCCATCATGGGCGCCCGCACCAAGGACCTCCTGCTCATGGAGGATCAGTTCCGCGAGCTCCTCGACGAGGACCACATCCACATCACCACTGACGACGGTTCCTACGGCGAGCGGGGCGTTGTCACCGCTCCGTTGGAGCGTCTGCTGCAGGACAAGGCCGTGAGCCAGGTCTTCTGCGTCGGCCCCGTTCCGATGATGAAGTTCTCGACCCTCACCGCCCAGAAGTACGACACCCCCATCACCGCGTCGCTCAACCCCATCATGGTTGACGGCACCGGTATGTGCGGCTGCTGCCGCGTCGAGGTGGGCGGCGTGACCAAGTTCGCTTGCGTCGACGGCCCCGACTTCGATGCCACCCTGGTCGACTGGGATGACCTTCGTGCCCGCCAGGCCGCTTACCGTTCCGAAGAGGGCGCGTCCCTCAAGGCCTATGAGGAAAAGAGCTGCGCATGCCACTAGTTAACGGTCGTTTCGTTGCCGATATGAAGTCGCCCCGCACCCCCGATAACGAGGAGCCGGCTGCCGAGCGCGCCTGCGACTTCCGCCCCGTCGACAAGGGCTTCACCGAGGAGATGGCGCTGGCCGAGGCCGAGCGCTGCCTCAACTGCAAGAAGCCGTTCTGTGTTGAGGGCTGCCCCGTCAACATCAACATCCCCCGCTTTATCGAGCAAATCCGCGCGAAAGACTTCGGCGGCGCCCTCGATACCATCCGCGAGGACTCCATGCTTCCCGCTATCTGCGGCCGCGTCTGCCCGCAGGAGAACCAGTGCGAGGGCAAGTGCATCCGTGGTAAGAAGTCCGAGCCCGTGGCCATCGGCCAGCTCGAGCGCTTCCTGGGTGACCGCCCCGAGCTAGCCTCCACGCCCAAGATGGCCCCCAAGAACGGCAAGAAGGTAGCCGTCGTCGGCTCTGGCCCGTCCGGCATCACCTGCGCCGGCGAGCTCGCCCGCAACGGCTTTGACGTCACCGTCTTTGAGGCCTTCTTTACCGGCGGCGGCGTGCTGGTCTACGGCATCCCCGAGTTCCGTCTGCCCAAGGCAGTCGTCAAGCGCGAGATTGACGGCCTGGAGGACATGGGCGTCAAGTTTGAGTACAACTCCGTCGTGGGCAACATGGCCACGGCCGAGGAGCTGTTCGAGCAGGGCTTCGACGCCATCTACGTGGCGACCGGCGCCGGCCTGCCCAAGTTCCTCAACGTCCCCGGCGAGAACCTGCCCAACGTCTTCTTCGCTAACGAGTACCTCACCCGCGTGAACCTGATGAAGGCCAACAAGTTCCCCGAGTACGACACCCCCACCAAGCACGGCAAGAACGTCGTCGTCTTTGGTGGCGGCAACGTGGCTATGGACGCCGTCCGTACCGCCAAGCGCCTGGGCGCCGAGCACGCCATCATCGCCTACCGTCGTACCGAGGACGAGATGCCCTGCCGTCGTGCCGAGCTGCACCATGCCAAGGCCGAGGGCGTCGAGGTTCTGCCGCTCGTCTCCCCGCTCGAGTTTGTCGCCGGCGAGGACGGCTCCGTGTGTGCCGTCAAGGTCCAGAAGATGGAGCTCGGCGAGCCCGACGAGTCCGGCCGCCGTCGTCCGGTGCCCATCGAGGGCGCCATCGAGGAGATCCCCTGCGACGTCGCGATCTCGGCTATCGGCACCAACGCCAACCCCTTCGCAAAGAAGATCGGCGGCAAGATGGAGCTCAACAAGTGGGGCTACATCGTCGCCGACGAGGAGACCGGCCAGACCACCGATCCCCGCATCTGGGCCGGCGGCGACATCGTCACCGGTGCCGCTACGGTCATTCTGGCGATGGGCGCCGGCAAGAAGGCCGCCGCTTCCATCACCAAGAGCCTGCTGGGCGAGTAATCACCCTCAGCGTTAGCCATCAAACGGCAAAGTCCCCGTCGAGCACACGCCCGGCGGGGACTTTTTCTATGCCGGCCGCCCGACCGCCACGATGGGGACAGGCACCTTTGTGGTGGTTGGGGACTTGGTCGGCAAACCAATTCCAGCGTTTGTCTCAATCTGTAACAGTTAGACCCTGTTGAGCCTTGTAGTTGTTACAGATCAAGATATTGTGCGAACATCCGCCTGTTTGTCTCAATCTGTAACAGTTAGAGACCAAATTCCTCGCTACGTGTTACAGATCGAGACGTTAGGTTGGCGGCCGAACAGTTCGTCTCAATCTGTAACACCTGGAGCCCAAATATCTGGCTTGGTGTTACAGATTGAGATTTTGCTAAAGCCGGGGATGGGCGCTGTCGCCAAAACTTAGCGCTTGCGACGCTTGGTTGCGGCGACACCGGCCGCGGCAACGGTTGCGCCGGCGATGCCCAGGGCAGCGACCGTCATCGCGACGGAGTCACCCGTGCTGGCGAGCTCCGTGCCGCCGGACTTCTTGCCGTTCTCGCCCTTACCCTTGGACTTGTCCGTCGTCACCGCGGTCGTCGTCGAAGTCGAACCGCCCGCAGGGACCCCGGCGCCACCAGAGCCATCCGTACCGCCGCCCTGCTCGCCGCCGTCAGGCGTCGGCTCGGGCCCTGGCTTCAGACTGGGATCGGGCGTCGGCTCAGGCGCCGGCTCATCGGTCACCGTAATCGTAATGTTCAGACGCTCGGAATACTCACTGTACGACATGCCAGGGCGCTGTGCCGCAATGCGCACATACATGTTGCTATCGAGCGCAATAGGCTCGGCGTACTTTACGCGGCCTTCGTCACGGCAGGGGCAGGTGTCGTTGGTGGTGTACCAAATCGTCGTGCCATCCTCGGCAGAAAGCTCCAGCTTCGTGCCCTTGGGCACCGTAATGTAGTTCTCCTTGGGCGACCATGCACCAAACGTCGTCGCACCAATCGTCGCCACCGGTCGCGCCGGTCGCACTGCCTCGGCAGACACGCGAACGTCGACTTGCTTGGACAGCGCCGTGCCGTCCACCGCCGCCGTCAACGTCGTCAAACCGGGCAGAGCGCCATGCAGCACAAACGTCGCCGCGCCGTCCTCGCCCGTCACGGCCTGGGTAGCATCGACAGAGCAGATAGCCGAGGACTCCAGCCCAACACTAACCTTGGCGCCCGCAAACGGCTTGCCCGCCTTATCGGTCACGTGCGCCACCAGCTCAAAGTCACCGCCATCAAGCATGGTCACGGCCTGCTCCACGTTGAGCTTGAGCTTGTCGGCACGAACGCCCACGACAAGCTCGCCACTTGCCCAGCGTGGCATGACCGTGCCGGCGTAGTTGCGAGCACCGTCGAGCTCAAACGCCACCGTCGAGCCCGCCTCACGCGCATCGGCATAGCGAATACGCAGCACGCGCGACAGCGGCTTGCCATTGGGATCGTCCTGCTTGTCGAGCCACGTATACGTCACGTCGCCCAAGCCCTGCGCGCACAATGCGGCCAGGGCATCGTCGCTCGCATCCATATACTGCGCAAACTCAACCTCGATGCAATCGGTATAGGCATGGGCCGAGGCCACCTCGGGCGCCGCCGTCGACACCAAGCCAATGTTCACCTCAGTCTGAATCGGCGGCACGCGCAGCCAAGCCGAACGCGCCTCCTCATACCCGTCCTTGGTCACGCGCACCTGATACCAGCCGGTCGGCGTATTCCAGTTGTACGCACCGTCCGCACCCGTTGCAAGCGGATTGTCCTGCTCATACTCCTCGGCATCCCAACGCACCGCATTGGTACCGGCCGCATCGTCGGCGCTCCACAGCTCAACCGTCGCGCCTTCAACCGTATTGGACAGCAGGCCCTCGTACACCACGCCCGCAGGGTCGGGTGCAGCCTTGGCAGCCACATTGCGATAACGCGCCTCGAAGATCGACTGCATCTTCTCGTCCGAGATCAAGCCGTCCTTGTTGGCCTTGTAGACCTCGGCATCGGTCAGCTCGCCCCAGTTGACCGTAATACGATTCTGGCACGCGCGCTCCACCTGCTCGCAGGCAACATCGTAGGCGCATTCGGCATTGGTCAGCTTAATCGCGCGCTCCGAACCCACGCTGGTCGAAGCCGCGTCATAGGCAGCACCCACCACGGTACCCGCCGAACCGGCCGTCAGCACGCCGGCGATTGTCATAATGGAGCCCACCGCCACATCGGTGCTATCGTGGCAGAGCTGGCGATACAGCAGATCCTCAAACGCACGCGCCTTCTCCATGGCGTCACGCAGCGCGTAAATACACTTCCAGTCGTCCTCGGTCTTCTCGGGCTTGGCAAGCAAGCGCGTATGCTGAAGCTCATAGCCCTCGCGCTCGCCCTTCACCTTCTGCATACGGACGTTCACGTTCTCCCAGTTCTTGCTGGCATCGTTCACGCCGTAAATGCCGGTAAAGATGCCGATGCCCTGGGTCGCCGCGGGAAACGCCTGGCCAGCCGCCTTCCACGCATCGGTCTTAAAGACCTGCCCGAACATCTCGCACTCGATCTTATAGCTCTTGAGCGAACGGATCGTGCGGATGAGCTTCATATGGGCGCTCACGTCGCCGTTGCGCTTCCAGGCCATGAGCCATCCGCGCACCTTGGAGTTGTTGAGGCTATGGACCACATTCCAGTTGTCGTACAGGTTGTCCAGAATGTCGCACTGCATGGCGATCGAGTTAAACAGAAGCGCCTGGTTCTTGTTGTTATTGGAGTTCTCGATAAACTCCGACTCGATATAGGCCGTCTGCTCGCCATCGGGCGCGGCGACCTTAAAGCCCTTGACGGTATCGTCGTCAGCCGCCTTGTAGCTCAATGAGCTGCCGAGCGCCTGGCCCAAATCGTTAAACCCGCTCGTCGACTGGCCGTTGTACTCGCTGGCCTTAATGCCCGCACATTTGTTGAGTGCCGCAGCGGTTGCGTCATTCCAGCTTCCGTATTGGTTGAGCTGGCCGATACCCATCGACTGGCCCACCAGGTCCTCGGCCTGCTGGGCAATAAACTCCGCTCGCGATGCACGGTCGACGAGCTCCTTGATGGCGGCCGCATCCGCAGCGTTCGCGCCCTGGGCCGCCGCAAGTTCCTGATACCAATCTTCACTGGTACCATAAGCATCCTCAAAGATCATCTTGTCCACATTGACGCCGTAGCTGTCGCCCTGCCGGGTTAGCAGCGCCGCCGACCCGCCGACCGCGGCCTTGAGCTCGGCCGCAAACTGCGCGGCCTCGTCGTTGCCAGCATCATCACCCTCGCCGTCGCTGGCGGCAGGGGCACGGCGGGCCTTGCGAGCAGCACCACCCTGGGCCTCGCCCTCTTTACCGTCCTTGTCCTCCTCGGCAAGCGCATCGGCGACCATCTGGTCAATCGCGTCGTTAAAGGCCTCGTCGACATCATTAAACGAGTTATCCATCATATACTCGTGCCACTGCCGCACGGCATTCGAGAACTCCTGCTGGCGCTCCTCGGCCGCGGCGGAATGCTTTTTGGCCGAAGCTTTGGCGTCAAAACTCAGCATGGTCATAAGCTGGGCATTGGAGATGCGGTAGGTCTGCGGCATAAAGATTTGCTCAAAGTTGCCGCAGTTCACATAGGTCGAGTCATTCGCCTTGTTAAACTCATCGAGCAGCTTAAGGTAACCCTCGTCCACATACTCCGCCACATAGCGAACACGGGTGCCCTCGCGCGACTTTTGAGTCAGAGGAATCGTCACCGTCTTGCCATCCACGCAGTCCACGTACAGGTCGAGCGTGTCGGCGGCCTCTTCGTTTCCCACCTCGAGCGTGATGTCAAAGGTCCAGTAGGCATTCTTCTTTTGTGGCAGATGATGGAAGGTCCACAGGCTCTTGCCGGTGTCCTTGCCGTCCTTGACCAGGTTTTGCGTACCGCCACGATACGTCACATCAAAGTTCCAGACCGAAGCACCCGGAACATAGCGCACATAATTGCGAGCCGTTACCTCGGCAGCAGCGGCGGCAACATCGGTCGAGCCCACACGCGCTTCGAGCGTCACACGCTCGGCGGCAAGCGTATCCTGCGGCAGGTCGTATTCAATCTTGGCACGGCCGAGTTTATTGGTCTTGCCGGTGTACTTTGCAGCCGACGAGCCCGTCCCCACGGTGAGCTGCACGCTCTTGCCGGGCGCTGCATAAACGTAGGCCACATTGCCCAGCAGGCTGTGAACGTCGGTGTTGTCGACCTCGATGCGCGATCCGCTAACCTCGAGTGTGGTGCTTCCCAGCGGCAATGTCACCTCGCCCAGCGTAATAAGCGGCAAGACGGCATAGGTGCCCGCGGCCTTAGGCTTAAAGCGCACAAACACATCGGCGCCCGCACTCTTCTTCATATCGAGAACGAGGTTGTCGCCCTCCCAAGTTGTGGCAGCCCACATGGCATCGGAGCTGGCGCCGGCTTCGCGAGCGCCTGCGGACACATCCTCGACGGCATCCTTGGCCAGCGGAATCTCAATCTTGGCAGCCTGGCTGTCCTTGAGCTCGTAATGAATGCGCAGCTCGGTCTCCACGCCAACGACCGCGGACGAATCAGCGATAACCGAGCCCGCCGTCAGCCCACGCTCGGCACGATACGTCTCCACGTCAAACGTGGGGACGTCGAGCGTCACGTCGAGCTGTTTGCCGTCCTCAATCTTCACCTGCTTTTGCGCGATATGCTTACCCACGGTCAGCCCTAGGCGGCTAAACGTGGAATAGCTCGTCGCTTGGATGTCGTAGCTCGTCTTGTTAAAGGCGACGATGGCGTACGAACCGGCCTTAAGGCGCGGTGTCTCGGCCTTCATGATAGGCGTGGTGCCATCGTCTTCGTAACCCATCAAATAGGTGACGCCGTCGGCGACTAGCTTGCCGTCGGACGTACGGAACACCAGCACGCGGTTGGCTCCCTGGTAGTCGCCCTTGGTCGTGACCGTCGCCGTGCCCCAGGGCTTCAAGTCGATATCGACCTTGCCGGCCGAAGGCTTCACCGTCGCCGTCGCCCCACCCAGCTTGAGGCTGTCTTTGGGCTCGAGCGTTATCTCCAGATCCTGGTCCGCGTCGGCAATGGCCTGCGACACCACGAGTGCTGTGCCCTGGATACGGAAGTCGTTTTCTTTGTCACCCTTGGCAGGCTTAAGCGTCTTGCCGCCGCTCTTCACCGTCAGATCGATGTTATCGAGACTATCGAGCTCAATGCGTTCGGTCTTATCCTGGCCTGCGACCGGTTCGAGATAGGCCACATTGAGTTCAATCGCGCGCGAAGTCGGAATCTTGGTAAAGTCCTCCGCCTTAATCTCTCCGATATTCCATGTGCCCGTCATCTGGTCGCCCGGGCGCGCCAGCACCATGTCATAGTAACCGCTGAGCGAAATGCGCAGGGTGGCTGCTGTCTTGGAGAGAGCGTCCGCTGTAAAGCTGCCGTCATCGCCAACCGCCAGCGGCGTGGACTGCCCCGCCTGCACGAGTGTAGCCGTCGCGCTCTGGGGAAGTTTGCCCGTCACCTGGGCCGCCTCGCCCATCCACTCAAACGTGTAGGCAGGCTTCGAGGAATCGATGGAGTCCTTGCGATCGGCCACGGCATCGGCAAGCTTTTTGACCATCGAGGGGTTGCCAGCCGAATCGGTCGCATAGGCATAGATGGTCTGGCCTTCACTGAAGGGAATCGCATACGTTACGCCATCGATTGTCACGCGCTCATTATAGTCGCCCGGATAGCCCGCCTCACCAAACTGAAGATCGGGGTTCATCACGCGCAGGGCAACGGCATTATGGTTCGTCTCGTTTCCGTATCTCGTGTTCTCAAAAGCTCCCCACTCTATCATTTCCACGCTTTTGGGTAGCACAATCTCTTTGCCGGTAATCGCAGGATCAAGAGAGGCGAACGCGAGCGCCCCGATAGATTTAACGCCGTCGCCGATCGTCACCGACGACACATGCGAGCACCCGTCAAAGGCATAGCGCTCAATCCGCTCCACCGTGCCCGGCACATCGATCTGCGTAAAGGTGAGTACCGTTGTGTCCGAGACATAGAACTGCGGCACGCCGCAATTGGCGAAGGCGCGATAGTCGATAGTCTTAACCGAAGGCGGCAGCGTTGCCACCACATTGTCGTCAAGTTGTTCGCAGCCCTCAAAGGCCTGCTCGGGAATCGCGGTAAAGGCCGCGTTGTTGGGCCAGGTCACCGTGTGAAGTGTCTTGCTTCCGGTAAACGCATTCCAGCCCAATTCCTCAACCGAATCGGGCAGTGCGATTTCCTTGATGCTGCTGCCGCCCAAACCGCCCACAGAGCGGATATGCGAATCGGGGGCAAACGTAATTGATGTGAGCGCAGCGTTTCCCATGCCCTTAAGGCTCACGACATTTTTGCCGTCGATGGTCGAGGGCACCTCCAACGTGGTAATGCCCGCGTCGCCATACTCGATAGAAATTTCGTTGGTGAGGCTATCGATCGAGAAGTAGTACTGCGCGGGGGTCTGCTCGCCGGCCACGTAGCCATCGTCGTATTCGTCCTTTACGCCCGTGGCGCCCTTCGAGGTTGCCCAGAGTTCAAGTTCCTCGTTCCAGGTCGCCTCGGTGCCGGAAGCCTCCTCTTGCTTTTGCTGCTCGGCGAGCTCCTTGCCCTCGACAAGATCGGTGGCAAGCGTACCCGCAGGTGTGCTCTCGGTCTGTCCGGCGCCCGTCAGGCCCACCCCCGATGCAATCTCGGAGGCCGGGGGCGTAAGGACGTCATCGGCGGCGGGCACTGTGGGGTCGGCAACGCCGGCATCGGGCGCGGCGTCGGCGGCATCGGGCGCGGGGTCGGCGGCGTCGGCGGCATCGGCATCGTCTACTTGTTCGACATCCGTCTGCACAAAGGTGCTATCGGTGGTGAGCGCCTCGGCAAACGCGCCCACGGGCAACGAACCCGTCACCATGGCGAGGGTCACCGTAGCAACGGTCAGGCGGCGGCAAAGCGCTCGAACAGTGGTCCACCTCATGGTCGTTCCTTTCCTGAAACCAAAAGTCATCCAGCGTAATCGTCGTCCAAAAACAAAGCGAACGGTAGGTTCATATATACGAACCTACCGTTCTACCTGCGCAAACCGCCACAAAGGGGACAGGCACCTTTGTGGCGGTTTGGGGTCTGGTCGGCGAACCGATTCCGATGTTTGTCTCGATCTGTAACAGTTAGGCCCTGTTGAGCCTTGTAGTTGTTACAGATCGAGATATTGCTCCAGCCGCCCCCGCTTTGTCTCAATCTGTAACAGTTAGAGACCAAATTCCCCGCTATGTGTTACAGATCGAGACGTTAGGTTGGCGGCCATTCGGTTCATCTCAATCTGTAACATCTAGAGCCGTTTTGGGCAGTTTGGTGTTACAGATCGAGATTTTACTGAGGCCGAGAACGAGAGCCGTCACCCAGCTCTAATGCTTGCGACGCTTGGTCGCGGCGATGCCGGCCGCGGCAACGGTTGCGCCTGCGATGCCTAGGGCGGCGACCGTCATCGCGGCGGCGTCACACGTGGTAGCCAGGACAGCATCGCCCTTCTTGGCCTGCTTGGTTTTCTCAACCGTCTTACTCACCGTGGTGGTCGTAGCCGGCTTAGCCGAGGGCCTAGCTTCAGGTTTGGCCTCGGGCTTAGTCTCAGGCCGCGGTGTTGGCTTGGGATCCGGCGTAGGCTGCGGATCGGGGGTCGGCGTGGCTTCAGGCGTAAACGTCAGATCGGTGTTGAGCCACAGAGTGAAGATACAGCCGCTCTCGGGATCAACTACACTCGCTTCGCCCATCTGGTAGCCGCACTCCTGGCCGTTGATCACCAGCTTGGTGTTGGGCGTAAAGTAGAATCCGCGCGCGGGCTTGAGGTAGATACCGTAGCGATAGGTCACGCCAGGCTTAAAGGCGTCGATGTGGTTCGTGATGTTCTGATCCCAGAACTTCTGAGAGTTCACTTCGCTGCCATCGCTGCCCGTCCAGTACTCACACTGAGGAAGGGAGTTGGAGCCCGTCGGAACATTCGCCGTAAAGACCGGCTTATAGCCCGCCTTGAAGGTGGTCGTGGCGCCGTTGATCTCTATAACGTCGATGGCACGCCATTCGTCGATTGGCTGCTCGCACAGCATATTGTCAGCGTTTGGCGCGAAGACGCCGTTGGCGGTCTTGATGTGGTGCGCCCAATGACCGTTGACGTTCATTTCGCAGTCATCAGCCACGGTATTGTCGCCCTTGAGCCTCAGCTCAACGGAATACATGTAGAACTTGCCCTCTTCGAAGTGGTCGATCTTCTTCATGCCCGGCGTGTACATTGCGGGATCGGAATACCAGAAGGCAACGGGCTTGAGCTCCGCAGGGTCGCTGCCATCCATCTCTTCCCAGCACTCATAGGCGATCTCATACTTATCGGCATCGGCGGCAGGAATCGTCGCGGTCGCACGCGGCGCCTCGCCGGGCGCGTAGTCGGTCTTCACGTCGTTGACGTCCAGGTTATGGAGGGCTTCGTTTTCTGACGCAACGAGCGTAATTTCGCTATTGATGACGTAGCGGAGGTAATAATCGTACCTGGTTTCGTTGAGGATAGTCGAGCTGCCTTCATAGTCAGTTCCGGTATACTCCAGTGCCGTGCCAATATAGAGAGCCTCATTGCGCGTGAGTCGATACGAGCCGCCTGCCGCGCCACCCGTAAAGGTCAGCGTCAGCCTCATGTGATTGCCAACGGGTTCGAAGCGAGCCGTCACGTCGGACATGGACGCATCCTGAACTTCGACCAGAGTGCCCGAAGCGGCATCGGCCCTGTAGTACTTAACCTCGACAACTTCGCTCGCAAGCGTTTCTGGAATGTCACCCTCTACATCGAGAAAATCGTGGGTATACGGCTGGCCCTTTTTGAGTGTGACCTTGCTCGGAAGCTCGCAGTCCGTATAGTGGGGGACCACGGTCGTGTTGACCCTAACGTCGCTGCCGCCAACAACATCGGTCACACCGCAGGGCATGATGGCGTTGCTCGCCGGCATGGCGGCGTTGTCGTCGCCAGAAGCGTTTTGCCCAGCGAGCGTAGCACCGCTAGACTCATTGACGGCATCGGCTGGGATTGTCTGCTGAGGCTCAACGGTGGCTTGCGCCGCCGGAGCAGCATCGGTTGCAGGCGCGGTCGAAGCAGCTGGTGCGGTCGTTGCAGCCGCATCCTCCGCAACCGCCGGCGTCACCGGAGCCGCGGCAACCTCATCCGTCCCAGCGGCGGGATCGGCGCATTCCGTCGCCAGCGCCACGCTCGGCAGCAGCAACTGACCGACCATAAGCGCACACGCGCCGGCGCAAGCTATTTTGGCACCCACACAACGCCAGGTACCGTGAGCCAGCGAGCAGGTGGACTCACGTTGAGCTTGCTTGTCAAAGTGGCTTACGTTCATAACGGCCTCCTTGGTCGTAGGGACATACCACCACAAAGGTGCCTGTCCCCTTTGCGGTGGTTCTGTACCACCAAGATGTGCCAAATGACTCCGTATGCCTAGGTTCGTAGATGTGAACCTAGGCCTCTACCTGCGGTTTAATTCAATATGATTTCGCCATCGCCACACTCGTCCCGGGAACGCTACAATCGAGGACACGATTATTCGTCCACCCAAAGGACCGTTCTTGAACCTGAGCAAGCCTAAAATCAACGCGCTTCTGGCACTCGCGCTCTTCACCTTCGCCTTCCTTGCCGCCGAGTTTCGCTTCGACGTCAACGTCGGGCTGCTCGCCGGTGCCGAACGCGTTGTGCTTGCGCAGGGCTTTATCCTTGGCGCCAGCGTCATCGGCTTTATCGGATATGCACCACTGCTCGGTCTCGCCCAACGCAAAGGCCAGCCCCAGGCAGTTGTCAGCGCCGCCGTTCCCATCGCCATCCTGGGATTGACCCAGATCCAGTCCCCCACGGGTTCGCTTGCCCTCGAGATTTTGGGCTGCCTCGCATTCCTCGGACTCGGCCTGTTGGGCGCCGCTACGCACTACGCCTTTTCACTGGCGTTTCAAGACGATCCCAAGCTCGCCACCGGCGCGGGAGCGGCCTATGCCGCGGGCATCCTGATGCAGTTCGCCGTCAACCTGCTCAATTGCGGCGGTATCGCAGAGCTCATCGTCCTTGGCATAGCGACTATCGCCATATCCGCCCTCAGCGTCGTTCCCCTAAAGGCTGCCGAGAGCTCCAGCCCCGCCATCAATCCCTTTGCTGAGTCCTCTCATGCCCTCGCCAAACAGGCATGCTGGAGCATCGCGCTCGTCATGATTCTTGCCTGTCTGTTCTCCACCCTCGACAACGTGGTCACACTCTCCAACGCCCACGGCACCATTGCCGTGCAGACTTGGCCGCGCCTCTTTTTGGCGGCAAGCGGCCTTGCCGCCGGTCTTATCTTTGACCTTGCCGAGCGCCGCTACATGGGGCTTGTCATGCTCGGCATCGCCGTGCTCTCGACCATTTCCATCCTGGCCGTGGAGGCCGGCGCCGATCCCAACCTAGGCCTTGTCGTCTTTTACCTGAGCTCGGGCTTTTTTGTCACGTTCTTTACCGCCACCTTTACACAGCTGGCACCGCGCATGCATGCACCCGCCCTCTGGGCCGGCATGGGGCGCGCCGCCAACAATGTATGTGCATTCACTACATCGGGCATCTCGCTTGCCCTCGTGATCTCGGGCAACGTTGCCCTCATCATGATCGGTGCGCTCATGCTGCTTGTGGCGGCGAGTGTGGCGTTTGTAGCCGCGGGCCTGTTCCGCCTGCCCCAAACCGAGCAGGAGCGCGAGCGCGAGCAGCTGGCAGAAGAAGCACTCGCCGCCCCCACCATCGAGGAGCAACGCCAGGCCTTCATCGCCAACCACGCTCTCACCCCGCGCGAAGTCGACGTGCTCATAGCCGTGACCCAGGATGAACGCCCGCTCAAGCAGGTCGCCGAGGAGCTCGGTATCTCGATGCGCATGGTGCAGCGCCACCTGAGCTCTATCTACCAAAAGACCGACACGCAGACGCGCGCCGGTCTCACCAAGGCCTTCCCCTCCGCCTAAAACAAAAACCACCACAAAGGTGCCTGTTCCCTTTGTGGTGGTTTTGGTCGGTTAGCCTTCGAGCTGGGCGACTTTGTAGCGGTAGGCAGCGGCGATAACGTCTTTGCAGCCTTCGCGGCCCAGCTTGGCGCGGTTGACGACGATGTCTTTGCCGCTCGTCATCTTCCACTTGCCGGCGCTATAGCGCTTGTAGAACGCCTCGCGCGCCTTCTGCTGCTGCTTGACCAGCTTGGCGCCCTTCTTTTTGTTAAGGCCACGCTTCTTGCGCACGATCTCGACGCGATCCTCAAAGGGTGCGGTCACCAGCACGGCAATGTGATTGGGGTTGTTGCGCAGCAGGTAATCGGACAGACGGCCTTCGATAATGCAGCTCTCGGTCTCGCCCAGGTCCAAAATCACCTGGCTCATCTTTTGGAACAACTTGTCCGAGTACGAGCGTGCATCGTAGCGGTCGGGCAGGAAAGCCATGTTCTCCACGGCCAGACGTTCGTCATAGGCGGCCATCTTATCGAGCGACTCGCCCGCGCGCAGAGACGCGCGCACCAGCAGCTCGTTGTCGTACAGCGGAATCCCCAACTCGTCGGCAAGCATGCGACCAATCTCGTGGCCCTCGGCGCCAAAGTCGCGCGCGATGGTAATGACCACAGGATTCTTCTTGTTCTCCAGATCGCTCATCGCGATTCCTTTCTCTATGTGGCAAAGGGGCTGTCCCTTTGCCACATTCTACGCTGCCACCATTCGCCTCTGATATGCGCGAACCAGCAGCGAGATACCAAAGTTGAGCACAAAGTACATCGCAAACACCAGGCCGTAGAGCATAAGCACCTGCGACAGATCAATCGCGTGGGCCATCACGACGTTTGCCGTGTACATGAGCTCGGCCACGTTAATGCCCGAAAGATACGAGCTGTCCTTGATGACGGTCGTGCACTGGCTAAACAGCGCCGGAATGATCGTCTTAAATGTCTGCGGAAGAATGATGTAGCGCATGGTGGCAAAGAAGCCGAAGCCCTGGCTCTGCGCCGCCTCAAACTGGCCGCGCGGAATCGAGTTGAGGCCGCCGCGCACAATCTCGGCCATAACAGCGCTGGTAAACAGCGTAAAGGCGATGGTCGAAATCACAATGTCCAAACCCTGTACCGTAAAGTAGATAAACAGGATCCACAGCAGGTTTGGCGTGCAACGGAACAGCTCAATATAGGCGCTCACCAAAATACGGAACGGGCGGGGCGCATAGCTCTTAACGAGCGCCAGCACCGTGCCAAAGATGAGCGAGAAAAAGATCGACAGCGCCGAGATCTCGATCGTCTTAACAAAGCCGCCCCAAATGTAGAGCAGGTTGGTCGCGTTGAAGATTTCCATGCGCTAGGCCTCCTCTACGTTGTCGAGCCCCAGCTCGGCCAGGCTCACACCGCGCGGACGCTCCTTGGAGCGGCGCTCGAGCCACTGCACCAGCATGGCGAGCGGAAAGCAGATGATGAAGTACATAAGGCAGCAGACGATGTATCCCTGCAGGTAACCGTACAGACTCACAAAGTTGTCGGAACGGTACATAAGGTCGCCGCCGGCCACGAGCGCCAGCACCGACGTGTTCTTGACCAGGTTGAGCGCCTGGTTACACAGCGGCGGCAGAATGATCTTGAACGTCTGGGGCAGCACGATGTACCAGTACGCCTGCGCACGGGTAAAGCCCTGGCTCTGGGCCGCCTCCATCTGACCGCGCGGAACCGCCTCGATACCAGTGCGGATGACCTCCGAGATGTAGGCCGCGTGATACAGGCCCACGCCCAAGAAGCCCAGCACGAACGGCGCGATGCGCACCGGCTGGTCGGCACCGGTTATGGCCTGCAAAAACTGCGGACCGGCCATGTACATAAAGAGCACCTGTACGGGCAACGGGGTGTTCTGGTAAAACTCCACGTACACGCGGCTTATGGCGCGCAGCACGCGCGAGCGAGTGGTAGAGAACACGCCCAGCAGCGTGCCCAGCACCAGCGACAGCAGCAGACCGGCAACGACCACCTGCAGCGTCACGCCGAAGCCCTCCCAGAAGGGCCCCATGTTTTGAAATGTCGTCGACCAACGGTCGGCGTCAAATAATCCTTCGAGCATTTGATTCCTTCCTTGGACGATGTGCCTATACAAGACCCCAGGTCTTGACCTCTTGGTCGAGCCAGCCATCGGCCAGGCGATCGCAAATCACCTGATCGACCACGGCCGAAAGGTCGCAGCCCTTCTTGGTCGCCACGCCGTAGCCCTGCTCGCCAAACTTGACCTCGGGCTGCAGCAGCTCAACGGTCTCGTTCATGTAACCGGCCAGCGTGGAGCGGTCCATGGCGAAGACGTCGATATTGCCGGCGTCGAGCGAGCTCTTGATGATGGGGTAGCCGCTAAAGGCCCTAAACTCGGGCTTGCAGCTAAAGCCGTTGTCCTTGATCATCTGCTCGATGAGGCCCTGTGTGGTGGCACCCTGGCTCACACCAATGACCTTGCCATCCAGATCTTCAATCGAGGTAAAGCCCGAACGCTTCTTGACCATGAGTCCCACGTAGTCGGTGCGGTACGGCGTCGAGAAATCCCAGCTCTTCTTGCGCTCGTCGGTGATGGTGTAGGTCGCCGCGACCACGTCAAGCTGGCCGTTATCGATCAGCGGGCCGCGCGTCTTGGGTGTTACGTCGGTAAACTCGACAAGCTCCTGGGCACGGGCCTCCTTGTAGCTCACGTCAAAGACGGCAGCGGCGATCTGGTAGCACAAATCGACTTCCATGCCCTCAAAGCGGCCCTTGGCGGTGTCGTAATAGCCATAGCCGGGAACGTCCTTCTTAACGCCGGCATTCAGATGGCCGCGCGACTTGATGGCCGCAAGCTTGGACCCCTTGTCGGAGCCCTCGCCGCTGGTGGAGTTGCCGCAACCGGTAAGCGCGGTCCCCGTCAGCGCGAGCATGCCGGCGCCCGCCAGCTGCAAAAAGTGACGGCGCGACACGGCCGCCCTCGTCATATCCGTCATGTCCATCACCGCGCCTAGTGCAGAATCTTGGACAGGAACTCGCGGCAGCGCGGGTTCTCGGGGTTATCGAAGAAGTGCTCGGGCGTGCCCTCCTCCAGAATGCGACCGTCCTCCATAAAGATGACGCGGTCGGCCACCTGGCGCGCAAAGCCCATCTCGTGCGTCACGCAGATCATGGTGATGTCCTCCTGCGCGAGCTCAATCATAACGTCCAGAACCTCCTGGACCATCTCGGGGTCGAGCGCCGAGGTCGGCTCGTCAAACAGGATGATGGGCTGCTTGGTGCACAGGGCACGGGCGATGGCGATGCGCTGCTGCTGACCGCCCGAGAGATTCTGCGGATACTCGCCGGCCTTATGCGCCATGCCAACGCGCTTGAGCGCGGCGATGGCGATCTCGGTCGCCTCCTCTTTGCTCTTCTTTTGCAGCTTGATGGGCGCGAGCGTCAGGTTGCCCAGCACCGTCATGTTGGGATACAGGTTGAACTGCTGAAACACCATGGAGCTGTACTTGCGAGCCATCTCCAGGTGATTCTTTTTGGTGAGCGGCGTACCGTCGATGACGACCTCGCCCGACGTGGGCTCCTCCAGATAATCGACGCAACGGATGAGCGTCGACTTACCCGAACCGGATGGCCCGATCATTACGAGTTTCTCGCCGCGCTTGACGGTGAGATTGATATCTTTGAGCACATGCAGGTCGCCAAAGTACTTGTTGAGATGCTTGATCTCGATCATGTCTGCCATGAATGTCCCTTCCCTGCGTTTACACGAGTTGCACTATTGTACGGAAAGAACCACGTTTCCGCAGCCCACACTACATTCCCGTAAAGAACCCGCAACCTTTAACCCACTCATTGGGGACAGGCTTAAATGAGTACCTGCTCATTGGGCACTCATTTAAGTCTGTCCCCAATGAGTGCCCAACCGCCCTTGTTGAGCATAAGTCAGCGAAAACCCGTACACGCGAGCAAGGTGACGTGAAATGAAAGGGCGCAGACCTTCTGGTCGCGCCCTTGAAATTGAACGTCAGATTGCCGTGTGTACGGGTTTGCAGCGTCGAGCCGTTACGCGGTTTGGTAAAACCGCGTAACAAATTACGCTAGTTTGGCTCCGACGATCTTTGCGGCGGCCGGCTTATCGAAGTTGCCGCCGGTGGCCTTGCCCAGGGCACCCATGACCTGGCCCATCTGCTTCTTGGACGTGGCGCCCAGCTCGGCGATGACCTGCTCGATCAGGGCCTCGAGCTCCTCGCCCGAAACCTGCGCGGGCAGCAGGCTTTCCAGAATCTTGACCTGCTCGGTCAGGTTGTCGGTACGCTCCTGGTCGGTGCCGGCCTTGATGGACATCTCCAGCGTCTCGCTCGTCTGCTTAATCAGACGCTTGATCATGTTGTTGACGTCTTCCTCGGTCACATCGCGACGCTCGTTGACCTCGATATTCTTCACCTCGGCCTTAACCTGGCGAATGATAGACAGGCGAACCTTGTCCTTGGCCTTCATGGCCGCAATCATTTCCTTCTGCAGCTCTTCGTTGGTCATCTGCAAATCCTCCTCAATAGTGCGGACGGCACTCGCACGAGCGCCGCCCCATGATTACTCAGTCGTCGACGAATCGTCGGTCGAACTCTTGGTGACGCCCTTCAGGCTGACGTTGTACGGCACGTCCTTGGGCATGGGGTTGACGGTGATGTCGGCATCCTTCTTGTACTGCTCCAGCCACTCGCTGTACGCAGTGCTGGCCGCTTGCGTCTTCACCACATTGGAGACGTACTTCTTGATGGCCTTGGGCACCTGGTTGATGTCATCGACCTGATTATCGACATGGAAGTAGTCGGTGCACTTGATGATGTGGTAACCATAGGTCGACTCGACGACTCCGCTCACGTCGCCCTTGTTGAGCCCCTCGAGCGCCGTCTGGTAGCTGTCAACAAAGGTGGTGAGCTTATCCCAGCCCACATCGCCCTTCTTCTCCTTGGAACCGGTGTCCTCGGAGTACTGTTCAACGGCGTCCTCAAAGCTCAGCTCACCGGAGTTGATCTTGTCCAGGCACTCCTGCGCCTTGGCCTTGGCGGCAGCCTTGTCCTCGTCGGAGGCGTCGGAATCAACCTTGATCAGGATGTTCGACGAGCGGCGAGCATCGTTGTAGTTAGACAGATTCTCGTTGATGTAATCGACGATCTCGCTGTCCTTGGGCTTGCTGGTGGGCGCCACGGCATCCTTGAGTTTCTGCTGCGCCAGGCTCTCCTTGAGCGAATCCTTGTAGGTGTCCTCGGTATAGCCGTAGGTCTTGAGGGCCTTCTTAAAGGCCTTGGCACCGCCCGCGCTCTTGCACGCGTCCTTCCATGCCTTCTCGACCTCCTCGTCCGACACCGTCACGCCGTTCTCCTTCTGTGCCTGTTGAAGCAGAATCTGTTGCGTGTAGGAGTCGATAAGCTGCTTGCGGTACTTCTTGGGCGTGAGGTCGCTGTCGACCAGGTACTGTGCCCAGTCCTTGTCCTTGGTGTAGCCGTAGGACGTACGCATGCTCATGATCTGCTTGGTCACGGTGTCCTCGGTGAGGTTGGTGCCGTTGATAGTAGCAGCGACACCGCCGGTCAGCTTGTAGCCCGAGGTGTCCTCGGCCTGCGACATAAGGCCGGAGCACGCCATCGCCGAGACGGAAAGCAGCATTGCCAGCACGCCGATGACCACCAGGACGATCTTGACGGTCTTAGACACGTACGTCTTGCGCTGCTTCTTGCGAGAGCTGGAGGCAGCGCGAGCCTGCTGCTCGGGCGTCGGCGCGGCCTCGGAGTTCTTTTTCTTATTTGCCATAGTTGGCCTTTCGCATAACGAATCGAACAAACGCCATTGTGTCACAACGCAGCCCCCGCGGCACGCTTGGTGCATTGGGGACAGGTTAATCTGCACCATTTTGGTGCAAAGGGGACAGATGCGGCACTTGGCACTTGGGGACGTTCCTTTTCTGCCGGCACTTGGGAACTGTCCCTAACTGCCGGCAGAAAAGGAACGTCCCCAAGTGCCGACTCAGCCCCACCTTAGAAGTGACGGCGGATGGCGTCGACCATGCCCTGGGGCGTGGTCTGGCCGAGCACGTCGGCTGCGGCATCGGCGTCCATAAAGATGTTCATGAGCGCCTGCAGGGCCTCGACCTGGCCGCCCGGCTCGGCAATACCCAAATTGATGACGATCTGCGCCGGCACCGGAGCGCCCATGCCAGCCATAGCGTTAAATGTCACGGGCGCGACGGGCTTCACCACCGCGATATAGGGCTTGGCCACAAACCCCGGATCGGTATGCGGAATGGCAATGTTTGCCGCCGGCATGGCAAGACCCGTGGGATAGGCATCCTCGCGCGTGCGAACGGCGTCGAGCCAACCGGATGCAATGTAGCCACGTGGTGCAAGCTCGCCCTCAAGCCGCGCGAACACCTCATCCGGCGTCGCACACTCCCAATCAAAAAACACCAGCTCAGGCGTAAACAGCGCTTCGTTATCCGCCATGCGCTCACCTCTCTCACCTAGTCACCTGCGACGTTCTTGAATGACTAGTCGTTAAAGAACGTCGCAGGTGACTACCCAAAACAAAGGGTGGCCACGTGCGCCTTGGCGCCAATGACCACCCTGACTACTCGGCTAAATTGTACTGTGCGCCGCTAGCCGCGAGGCGCGTCAATTGCGACCTTGCCGCTCTCCAGCACGTGGACGCGGCCGTCAGCGAGCATCTGCACGACCTCGGGATACAGCACGTGCTCAATCGCGTGGATGTGCTCCTCGAGCGTGTCGACGTCCCAGCCCTCCTCAACAGCCAGCGCGCGCTGGGCGATGATGGGGCCGTTGTCGTAGATCTCGTTGGCAAAGTGCACGGTCACACCGGTTACCTTGACGCCGCGCGCAAAGGCATCGTCGATCGCATGCGCGCCGGTAAAGCTCGGCAGCAGTGCCGGATGCAAGTTGACCACGCGGTTGGGAAACGCCGCCAGCAGCGGCGTGTGCACCATGCGCATGTAACCGGCCATGACCACATATTCACAGCCGCGCTCGAGCAGCTCGTGCGCGATGATCTCGTCGGCGGCGATGGGGTCGGCATAGACATCCTTGGACAGCGTAAGCGTCTGGATGCCCGCGCGCTCTGCACGCTGCAGGCCCTTAGCCGAAGGACGGCTCGACACCACAAGCTCAATCGAAGCGTTGAGTTTGCCGGCAGCGATCAGATCGATCAGCGCCTGCAGGTTGGTACCCGAACCGCTGATGAGCACACCGATCTTGAGCGGCTCGGCCGTATCGGTGCCGGTCGGACGGGTGTAGGGCACAAAGCCCAGGCTCGCGGCAGCAGCCATCTGCTCGTTAGCGCTCATCGGAGTACACGACCTTACCGGAGCCCTCGACGCACTCGCCCACGCGGAACGGCTTCTCGCCCAGCGCGACCAGGGCCTCGGTCACGGCAGCCTCGTCCTCGGGGGCGACGATCAGGCACAGGCCGACACCCATGTTGAAGGTCTTGCATGCCTCGTTGGGAGCGAGCTCGGCCTGGCGCGACACGTAGGTGATGACGGGCGGAACGTCCCAACCCATCTCGGCGCCGTTGCGGGTGACCACGGCGTCGACGTCGTCGGCGAGCGCGCGGTTGAGGTTCTCGGTGATACCGCCACCGGTGATGTGGGCGATGGCGTGCACGTTGGCGCCGCCGCGCAGCAGCTCCAGAATCGGCTTGACGTAGATGCGCGTGGGAGCCAGCAGGGCGTCTGCCAGCGAAGCACCGCCGAGCTCCTCGAGCGGACGGCTCAGCTCCTCCGCCTTAGCGGCGGCCTCGGGCGTGCCCGGCTTAATGCCGTCGACGCCGATGACCTTGCGCACGAGCGAGTAGCCGTTGGAGTGCACGCCGGTGGAAGGCAGGCCCAGGATCACATCGCCCGGGCGGACGTTTGCGGGGTCGAGCATCTTGGGACGGTCGACGACGCCCACGGTAAAGCCGGCAAGGTCGTAGTCGGCCGGAGCCATGACGCCGGGGTGCTCGGCCATCTCACCGCCCACGAGCGCGCAGCCCGCGAGCTTACAGCCATCGGCCACGCCCTTGATGATCTTTGCCATGTGCCCGGCCTCGATGTGACCGATGGCAACGTAGTCCAGGAAGAACAGCGGCTCGGCGCCCGAAGCCAAAATGTCGTTAACGCACATAGCGACCAGGTCCTGGCCCACCGTCTCGTGACGGTCCATGATCTGGGCAAGCACGAGCTTGGTGCCCACGCCGTCGGTACCGCTGATCAGAATCGGGTCTTCCATATCCTTAAGCGCGGCGGCCGAGAATAAGCCACCAAAGCCACCGATACCGCCGATAACCTCGGGACGGTTGGTGTCCTTAACCATCTGCTTAATAGCGTCAACGGCGCGGCCGCCCTCGGCGGTATCGACGCCGGCATCCTCATACGTCACATGCTTGCTGTCGCTCATCTGAGCCTTCCTCTCCCACTACCGTCCGCCGCCCGGGCGCCAAACGGTGCTCATAGTTGCGTTCATTTCGGCGCGTGCCATAACAACGCGCGCCGCTCAATCAACAAAACAGCAGGTAAAACCCACCAAAATAAACCTGTCCCTAAATTGCAGGTTTTAGGCCTCGCCGTGTTCCTCTTCCCAGCTGCGGTCGTCGTATTTCTCGACCACGGCGTCGTCATCAAAGTGCAGCGGCTTGTCCAGGTTGCGGGGCTTAAAGCCCTCCATGAACTTGTCGCGGCCAAAGCTCTCGGGAATCGCCACGGGGTAGCGGCCGGTAAAGCACGCATCGCAGTAACCGCCCTTGGGCATGACCTTAAGCAGGCCCTCGACCGAAAGGAAGGCCAGCGAATCGGCGCCGATATACTCACAAATCTCGTCGACCGTCTTGTTGGCGCTGATAAGCTGCGACTGCACGTCGGTATCGATACCGTAGAAGCACGGCCAGATGACCTCGGGCGAGTTGATGCGGATATGAATCTCCTTGGCGCCGGCGTTGCGCAGCATTTTAACGAGCTGCACCATGGTGGTGCCGCGCACGATGGAGTCGTCGATGACGACCAGGCGCTTGCCCTCGATGTTGTCGCGCAGCGGGTTGAGTTTCATACGCACGCCCATGGCGCGCAACTCCTGCGTAGGCTCAATAAACGTACGGCCCACGTAGCGGTTCTTGATAAGGCCCTCGCCAAAGGGAATACCGCTCTCGTGCGAATACCCCTCCGCGGGCGGCAGGCCGGAGTCGGGCACGCCGATGACCAGATCGGCCTCGACGGGCTCCTCGTGTGCCAGCTGACGACCCATGTCGTAACGGCAGGCATAGACGCTCTTGCCGTTCATGATGGAGTCGGGGCGGGCAAAGTAGACCTGCTCAAAGATGCAGTTTGCGGGCTCTTCGGCTGCAGGCACGCCCTGCTCGGATACCAGACCCTCGGCGCTGATGCGCAGGATCTCGCCGGGACGGACGTCACGGACGTACTCGGCACCCACGATGTCAAGTGCGCAGGTCTCGGAAGCAACGACCCAGCCGCCGGCGCGCGTGACGTGGACGGCGGAGTCGACCGTAGCGGCGCCGTCCTGCGACGGCAGCTGCGAAACGGATGCGGCATCGGCCTGGTCCAGACCCTCGTCCACCAGCTTGCCCAGCACGAGCGGGCGAATGCCGTGCGGATCGCGGAATGCGTAGAGCGCCTGCTCGTTGATGAGCGTCATGGCGTAGCCGCCGCGCACGAGCTCCATGGTCTTGCGAATGCCCTCGCGCAGATGGCCTGTACGCTGAGTAAAGTAGCCGATAAGCTTGGTCGCGACCTCGGAATCCGAATTGGAGAGGAACGGCACGCCCAGCTCGATCAGCTGGCGGCGCAGCTCGTCGGTGTTGACCAGAGTACCGTTGTGCGCGAGCGCGATAATGACGCTGTTGATGGTGGAGAGGTGCGGCTGCGAGGCTTCCCAGCTCTTGGCGCCGGCGGTGCCATAGCGCACGTGGCCCACGGCCAGCTGGCCGGAGAGTGTCGACAGGTCGGCGTTGGAGAACACGCGGTCGAGCAGGCCCAGATCCTTGCGGACCATAACCGTGCCGCCATCACCCACGGCGATTCCCGCCGATTCCTGGCCGCGATGCTGCAGCGCGCGCAGACCAAAGTACGTCAGTCGAGCTACATCGCGATCGGGTGCCCACACACCAAAAATGCCGCATTCCTCATGCAGCTGGTCGGAGTCCGGATCATACGTCGACATGGTCTTCACCTGTCCCGCGGCACGCTCGGCCGCGCGGATGGTTTCTTGAGACATGGCATCCCCTCAGAGCCTCGTTATTTGGCGTTACCTGCCCTATTATACGCACGGCAAGACAAGCACTCCCGCGCATGAACAGCGCTTTTTAAAAGCCCACCGAGCTTATAATCCGTTTTGCAGCCAAACATTTTATTGGGCAGACGCCTCGGGACCGACGATCCCGCATGCTTCCGTCGCGACGCATCTCGCCCGCCGTTAGGGCTTACATTGCTGCAATTGGGTCGTTTGTCCTGTCTTTTAGCAGGTCGGCGGCGTATCCTTGTACCTACAGCAAAACGAGAAAGGTTATGTATGGATCGAAACGAACTCGACCCCAGCGTCCCCAGCGCCACGGAGGTCAAGAAGATCCCCCTCATCATTAAGGTGTACGCCGTCCTGTGCATCCTGTCCGGCGTGGGCACGCTCCCGTCGGTCGCTGCCTTTATGTGGCAGGTCATTACCGCGCTCATCAACGGCAACGCCGCCGCCAACCTCGGCGACAACACGCTCGTCGCGGTCGGACTGATTGTCGCCGGCATCATGCTCTCGGCTGCCAGTGCCGTCATCTTGATCATCTTTGGCCTTGACCTCATCAAGAACCAGCGCCGCAATGCCGCCCGTCTGTCCTATATCCTTATCGCGTTTACCGTCGTCGAGCTTTTGGTTGACGTGATGCTCCAGGGCATCGGACCCTTCCTGCTGCGCCCCGCCGTCCAGCTTGTCATCCTCATTGCGCTGTCGGCCACCGTCGACCCCACGCTACGCCAGGAGCGCGAACTGCAGCGCCGTCTGCAAGAGATGCTCGACCGCGATGCCGCCGCCGAGGGGATGCTCGGCCGCGACGAAACCGGCGAGGGCTACATCAAGCTCAACTACTTCAACCTGTTCTGGGTATTCTTCGTCTGCAGCGTGTTAGGTCTCATTCTCGAGGAAGTCTGGCATATGGTCGTCGTCGATCCCGGCGTCTATCAGGACCGTGCCGGTATGCTATTTGGCCCCTTTAGCCCCATCTACGGATTTGGCGCGGTGCTCATGACCATGGCGCTCAACCGCTTCTATAAAAAGAATCCTCTGATCATTTTCCTGGTAAGTGCCCTGATCGGCGGCGCTTTCGAGGTGTTTGTAGGCTGGTTTATGCAGACCTCATTTGGCGTGGTGTCGTGGAGCTATTCACACATTAGGCTATTCGGCATGCCCGATCCCATCGCGGTATTGACCGGGGGACGCACATGCACGCCGTTTGCCTGCATGTGGGGCCTGGGTGGCCTCATCTGGATCAAGATCTTGCTGCCGCGCCTGCTTAAGCTCATCAATATGATTCCATGGAAACGCCGCTACTCTGCTACCGTCATCCTGACCGCCGTCATGTTGATCGACGGCGTCATGACGTTGCAATCGCTCGACTATTGGTATCAGCGCGTCAACGGAACCATTCGAAATATTCCCGTCGCACAGTTCTATGACAAGCATTTCGATAACGAATATATGGAGAACCGTTTTCAGAGTATGACCATGAGCCCCAAGGACGCCACACGCGTGTAGCAAACGCCCGAGCAAAATAGCTCCAACACATCAAAGCCCGCTGGCAGATCTACATGAACTGCCGGCGGGCTTTCGCTATAGACAGACTCGGATTGCCGACGAGGCCTTACGCCTCGCGCTCGACCTCGCTCACGCACTCGTTCTTGATGGTGCCGACGAGCGACTGCAGCGCATCGACCACATGCGGGCGAATGTCTCCGCCAATGAGCACGAGCATGATGTCGTCGCCCACGGTAAGCTCGCCGCTCGCCAGCCACACGCGCACATAGCCGATACCCGGCATCGTGCGCGTCGCCTCGATAGCGGCCTGCACCTTTTCGGCATCGAAGCCAAACACCATGCCGCCCACCTTGTGGCCTGGCGCCACGCCATCGGTCTCGACTCCGCGCACTTCGGCCTTGGGCGTCGCGCGCACCACGCCGTTGTGTGTCAGGTACATCCCACAATCAGCCGCCGAAACATCGGCCTTGGCTTCGCGCAGCCAAGCATCAACCGAAGGCATCGATTTGCCGTTCTCAAGCATCATTTCTCCTTTTGATTTCCAGGGTAGTCTTTTTGGGACGGGGCCCGGACACTTTATTCCTCGACCGGCGTGAGCACCATGACGGCGCGCGTATTGCTAAATGACAGCGAACGGCAGGTCACAAGCGTTACGACCTTGGTTGCCGAAGCGGCGCGATCGCCCGCATCGCTCGCCACGGCAGAGGCACCGTCGAGCATCTCGGACAGGTAGTTCTTGAGCCCGTCGTCGCCCTCAAAATTGGTCGTGCGCGCCTTGGCATACGTGTCCTCGACCACCTTGGTCGCCAGCGGACGCAGCTTATACGCCGCATCGCGCGTGATGTAGTACACATATTCAATGCTATCGAACGTTGCCTGGTCAGTCGTATCCGAAATCACGTTGAACATCGACCCATCGTTCATATGGTGTCCGTAGATCGTGGTCTGCTGGTCAACCATTCCCGGCGCGGTATCGTCGCTGTCCAAGAAGATCGCACCCGATGCATTGGACGTACCGTCAAACAGCGTGTTGAGGTATTTGGAGTTGTTGTTCGTCTGCACGACGGGATAGTTGATGTTGGTGCCGGGCGCGTAAATCCAACCCACAACCTCGGGATTCGTCTGGGCAAGTGCATCAAAGTCGATAATCGGCACGCCGCTGGCGTCCTTGTCGCTCACATATTGTTTTTCGATCTTTTGATACGACTCGCTCGCCTGCTTGTAGCCAATCTGGGCGTTGATAAAGATGGCGGCAGCGGCAACGATTAGGCCGATGCCAATAATGATGAGCAGAATGGGAATAATGGAGCGGCGCTTTTTGCGCGGCGGCTCGGTGTAATCCGACGGCGCGGCATGCGATGAAGACCGGGGCGGCTTCTTAGCATTGCTATAAGATGAAGGTCGATATGCGGCCGGCGCGTCCTGTCGACGATGCGTCGCCGGTGTCACGGGGCGCGGCGTGCGCGGCTGCTGAGGAGAGGATGTCCGACCCTGCTGTGCCGCATGGGCAGCACCCGGCTTCGACGGATCGGGAATCTGAGAAGCCTTGAATCGTTTTCCCTGATAGTCGGACATGGCTCTCCTTATACTGCGGTGAAACGGCGGAACGCCTAGGCGTCGGCCATCTCCTGCTTCATCTTCTCGATAACCTTGCGGTACTCGGGGTCGCAAGCGCCCAGAATCTGCGTGGCGTAGATGGCGGCGTTCTTGGCGCCGTTGATGGCAACGCAGGCCACGGGTACGCCCGAAGGCATCTGCACCATCGACAGCAACGAATCCATACCGCCCAGGTCGCTCGTCTTCATAGGCACGCCGATAACCGGCAGCGGCGTAAAGGCAGCCACGACACCACCCAGGTGAGCGGCCTTGCCGGCGGCGGCGATAATCACTTTGATACCGCGATCGGCGGCAGTCGAGGCCCACTCGTGGACCTTCGCCGGCGTGCGGTGTGCGCTCGCGATCACGAGCTCATAGGGCACACCCAGCGCCTCGAGCTCGGCGGTGCAGCCTTCCATAACGCCCAGATCGGACTTGGAGCCCATGATGATCCCGACAACCGGCTTCTGATCTGCCATAAACAAAGACCTCCTGTTGAGAGCGGTGACGCGGCCAATCCGCGACCCTTAACTACTGAGAGTAGTATAGCTGCTCCCGTCCCTGCGGTCTCTGTGGCGCTTCGCGGGCGGGCCAGGCTTTATCTTCACTCCGGTTGCTTCGCAAAGTCGTTCAGATAGAGCCTGGCCCGCCCGCGAAGCGCCCTGCGACCTACCGGATATTGCCATGACGTACGTTGGCTGAAATAATAAAGCAATGCCCGCCGTCCTTGACGGAGCGGCGGGCACGTTTGCTTAGTTGTCGCTGGGACTACTTAGCCTTGCTGCGACGATGGAAGAAAGCGCCGATCGCGGCGATGATGGCGCCAAGACCACCGACGGCCGCGACGGTCGCCGCCGTCTGGTCGCCGGTATTGGGGATCGCCGAACCGCTCTTCTTGCTGCCCTGGGCCTTGTCGCCTGCGGGCTTGCCCGCCTGGTTGCCGCCGTTTGAGCCATTGCCGGAACCCTGGTTGCCCGAGCCGCCCTGGTTGCCGGAATCGGCATCCTTGAGGCTCTCAATGGCCAGCTTGAGCTGGTCATAGGCCGCCTGGAGCTGGATGTCGGAAGCATTCTCATCACCCAAGACGTCCTCGGCGTAGGTAATGGCATCCGTCAGGGCCTTGACAGACTCGTCCGTCTTGCCCCTGGTGTCAGTCTCCTTCGCCTGCTTGACCAAGGCCTTGAGCTGCTTCTTGGTCGGGTTCTCGACCGGGGTCACTGGAGTCTTCTCAAGCGCGTCGCGAGCACTCTCGAGTGCCTTGAGTGCCTGGTCGACCTCGTCCTGCGTGGCGTTCTCGTCGTTCAGGATGGCGCGGGCGCTCGCCAAGGCGTTCTGGAACGCGGTCCAGGAAGCCTCGGTGTAGTCGCTGGCCTTAAGGTCGCCGGCTGCAACCTCGGCATCAACCTTTTCAATCGCGGCAGTGAGGTCGTCCTTCGCCACCGGATTGGGAACGGCCGTACCGTAGAACTTGAGCTCCGCCATGCTGCAGTAGGCGTCAACGCTGCCACCGCCGGCGTGGAGCACCTTGACGGTCACGTAGCGACCGCGCGCGGCACCAAAGCTCATCTGCTTCCAGTCGCCACGGTCGGTGAGCACGCGGCCGTCGTTGTCGAAGGTAAACGTACCCATCGACGTGGCGGTGCCCATCTCATAACCGTCGGCGGTGTCGGAAACCAGCACCTCGGCCTCAAAGATATCGCCGTTCGTGCCGCCGTCCTGGCGCGGCAGGAACGTGACGTCGGTGAGATCGTAGTCGCGGCCCAGGTCGACGGTCAGGTACTGGGGCATACCGGCCTTATAGGCCCAGTCGCTGTGCCAGAGCGTCTGCTCATCGCCGTCAAGAGCGTTGACGGCGTTGCTGCCCTCATAGTCGGCCTCGCTCGAGAAGCCGGTCACCTTGACGTTCTCGCGGTTCTCGGGCGTGTTGATGAGGCTCTTCTCATCGACGGGGCGCATCTTGAGGCCGTCGATTGCCTTCTCGATCTTGGCCGTGGCGTCTGCGACATCCTTCTTGCTATAGCTGCCCAGGCCGCCATCGAGGAGCTTCTGAGCCGCCTCGACCGCAGCGGTGAGGGCTGCATAGGAATCCTTGGTGTAGACGGACTCGCTGTAGCCCGCGGCCTTGGAAAGCGCTGCCATGAGCGCAGAGGTGTCGACACCAGCCTTGACCTCGACCTCATAGGATGCGGTCTTGGAGGGATCGAGCACCGACGCCACCGTGATCGTTGCCTTGCCGGCCTTGTTGGCGCGCAGGTAGTAGCTCACGCTATCGCCGGCCTGGACAGCGGAGACGCTCACCACAGAAGGATCGGAGCTCTCGACCGTCACATAGGGGTAGCCGGCGCTCTCGGGCGTGGCCTTGGCGTCGACGAGCGTCACATCGCCCTCGAAGAACTCGGTCTGGTTCTTGCCCAGTTCGACACCCTCGATGGCCTCGACACCCTGTGTGTAGTTGAAGTTGATCTCGCGCAGCGTGAGCATCTGGTCACCCGATGCCTCAAGCGGCGTGATCTCGACCTTGGTCGCCTTCTTGCCCTTGTTCTCGGCAGAGAGGCCAAAGGCGTAGCGAGCCTGATAGGAATCAAAGCTTCCGCCCGAGAACTCCTGGGTCGAGCCGTCCTCGAACGTCACGACGGACTTAATCTTCTGCACGGTGCCGTTGCCACCGTTGCGGTTAACGACCTCGACGCTATCGAGTTTCGACGGCGTCTTGAAGGCGAACGTCATCGTGGCGGGCAGCTTGACGTAGGTCGGCATCTTGCCGTCGATCCAGTTGGGCCCATAGTTCCACAGGAACTCGAAGTCGTTGCCGCCCTCATTGTTGTCGAACAGTCCGTCATAGCTCTTCTGCTGGATGAGCTTCTCGACGTTGGTGCCGTCGTCGGTGGGGAGCTCGTCGTTGGTCATCGTGATGTCAAAGGCGTCGCGGCCGTACTCGGACTTGGTGGGCTGCGGGACACCGGGCATCGTCACGGTGCCATCACTCACGAACTCGAGCGCGTCGCACGCCGGGCCGACGAGCCAAGACGTCGAGGGCAGCTCGACCTTGCCGGCCGTCTTAGCCTTGAGTTTAAAGCTCGCGACCACACCAGTACTGTTGAAGAGCTTGGCGTCGCCGCGGTTGGCGAAGGCCAGGTTGATGGTCTGGTGGCCATCCGTGAACTGCACTTTCTCGCGCGAGAGGTTCTCCATGCCCGCCGTCGACGCATCCTGCGCGATGCTCTCGGAGACATACTCGAACTGGTCGCTGTTGAAGTTGACGAGCGCACCGAGCGCGTTGATGTTCTCGGCGTCGGTGGCGTAGACGTCGACCGTGATCTCGTCGCCGGCCTCGACCTCCATCTTGCTCGGGATCACCGCGAGGGTGCCAGCAGCCTTGCCCTTTTGCTTGGTGCCGCCGTCGAGCGCCGCCATGGTGAAGGAGTAGTCGTACACGTCGTAGACGCCGTTGCCGTTGAGGTCGGCGAAGTGGGCGCGGATCTGGGAGTCGAACGTCGAGGTGTCGGGCTCGCGGTTCTCAAGACCCAGGTAATTCTTCATGTTGGAGTAGTCGCCGTCGGAGACCGTGGCCTTGTTGAGGTTGGAGCCCACAGCGAAGCCGTCCGTGCCGTCGGTCTTGTAGATGGCGATCTCGGAGGCGGAGAAGAAGTTGCCCACGGACGCGAGCGGCGTCATACGCACGTAGCGCGCGGCCACGGCGCCGTCGAACGCCACCGTCTTGCAAGCGGCGGAGCGCTCCCAGTCGACCTCCTGCGTCGTCCAATGCACGCCGTCGAGGCTCGTCTCGATGCGCATCTTGGTCACAGTGCCGTTACCGGCATCATCGCGCGGATAGTACTCGAGCTTGTCGAGCTTGTAAGCGCGACCGTAGTCAACGGTAAGCGCCTTGCCCAGATCGTTGCCACCGGAGTGGAAACCGCCGTCGCCCGACTGGAACTCATGGTCGAAGGCGAGTTCGGCCTTATGGCTACCGTAGAGCGAGCCCTCCCAAGTGATTTCCTCGGCCTCAGGCACGTTCCGCCACGGGTCGAGCGCAGAGTTCGCCTCAAGCACGTCGCTCCATGCGGAGTAGCCATCGGCGTTGCGCGAACGAATCTGGTAGGTATGCTTGCTGTTGTAGGCAAGATCGGTATGCGTGAATTCTGCCGCATCGCCCACGGCGAACACAGTGCCGTCTACCTTAAGGTCGTAGGAGGTAGCACCATCGACCTTCCCCCAGGTGAGCTTAATGCTCGTGGGGGTCGTGGCGTCCTCGGGGGCAGCAAGGTTCGCGGGTGCGGAGAGGTTCTCGTTGAAGCGGTCGGCCGCGAGCGTGGCATCGGCGTTCACGAAATCGCCCAGTTCGAGCGTCTGCGCTGCCGTGGCGACATCGATCTTCGCGAACTTGACGTAGACCTTGGGATTCGTGGTGATCTTGGTGTTGTTGAAGCTCTCGCCCTGCTCGGCCTCGGTGCTGCCTGCGTCGCTACCGTAGTGGTTGAGGTTGGGGGTCTCGTTGTAGAAGTAGACCGCCTGGCCGGCCTCGGGGGTCGCGGCGTCAAAGGCCTCCTGCGAGTCGACCTCAACCACGTTGAGCGCGGATCCGCCGTTCTTGGCGGAGACGCTCGTGGGCTTGGCGGAGACGTTGGCCACAAAGGTCGTGGTGCGGTTGGAGTCGTAGCCGCTGTAGCCGCCCTGCGATGCCTCGGCGGTAAAGGTCGCCGTGCCGCCCACCACGCTCGACTTATAGACGGTGCTCACATGCTCACCGTAGGAAATATTGTCGATTGTGCCGTAGGAATCGTCCTCGGTCGTGTTGTTCTCGATGGAGGAGCCGTCATCCTCGTACTGCGTAAAGCTGCCCTCACCCTCGGTGGCGAAGAACTCGACGATACGCTGGCTGCGATTGGTGCCCTTGGTGTTGGTCTCGGTCACAGCCTCGGGGTTGTTGTTCTCGGCGTACATCGGCACGATGGCGTTGGCCTTAACAAAGAGTGGCAGCTTCCAAAGCGGAGCCTCGTAGTTGTTGAGGACCTGACCGCCGCGGTACTGCTTGCCCGAGAAGTAGTCAATCCAGATGGTGGGATTCTCGTCGGTACCGTAGTTGGGCAGGTAGATACCGTTGCGGACATCGTTGCCGTTCTCATCTGCCTGGGTATCCTGATACACCGGTGCCACCAGGAAGTTCTCACCGAACATGTACTGGTACTGCGTCGAGGTGCTTGCGGCGTACTCGGAGTTGTCGGAAAGCAGCATGGCGCGGATCATGGGAAGGCCGGTATCGCCGTTGCCCGTGTCGATGTTGGCCGCCGAGGCCGCGCTCGTGTAGATATAGGGCATGAGTTGTGCTTTGAGCTTGAGATAGAAGCGCGAGATGCCCGTGTATGGATCGCCGTGCGTCATGGGCGACTTGCGGTAGGTGCCCCAACCGTCCATGTCAAGCATAGAGGGCGTGAATGTCTTCCACTGGTAGTCGCGAGCGGAGATGATGGGATCGCCACCAAAGATGCCGTCCATATCGGAGCCGATGTTGGGGTTGCCCGAGAGGCTCTGGCCGATATACGTGGGGATATGGAAGCGAATGTACTCCCAGTTACCGCCGTACTGGTCGCCGGTCCAGATGCCGCCAAAGCGCTGCGTGCCGGCCCAGCCGTCAAGCGTGATGATGTTGGGGCGCTTGTTGGCGCCGGTGGTCACGGTGTCATAGGCCGTCTTGATGCCGTTGAGGCCAAAGGAGTAGCCGGAGCCGACCCAAGCGACGTCGGTCTTGAGCGTGGTGATGCCACCAGTCTTAACCTCAGAATCGAAATCGCGCAGCAGATGCCACGGGGTCTCGGAGTTGCTATCGGGCTCGAGGTTCGACTGGGTCCAGAGACCGGTGCTCACGCCCTTGGAGTTGGCATACTCGGTGAACTTCTTAAGATTGTCGACGTTGGCGCGCACGGCGTTGAGGCGCTCGGCAGAACTCGTTCCGTCGGAGTTGACGCCGCCGGTCTTGTAGTAACCGTTCTGGCCGTAGCCAGCACCGTAACCGTCGTTCGGCAGGAACCAGCCGAGCGGCATGTCGTTGTCCTCGTAGTCATCGATAACCTGCCGGGCGGAGAACTGGCGGTCGAAATCGGTCGCCTTCATGTTCTCGGTATCAACCGTAGGGCCCTCACCGTTGAGCGTCTCGGCCGCAAGCGTGCCGTCGAGCTTGTAGCCCGTCGACATGCCGGACTCGTATTTAACGTCGCCCTTCTCACTCGAGGACTTGCTGCCCTTTGTCTCCCACTTCTTTTGACCCGAGGTCGTTGACCAGCCATCACGGTTATAGGCATTAAGATGACCCAGGTAGAAACCGTACTCGGGCAGCAGCACCGGATTGCCGGTCACCTTGTAGTAGTCCTGCAGCATCTCGGTTGCCACGTTCGAGGCGCCCTCGTTGGTCGCCACGAAGTAATAGGCATCAAACTCATTCTCGCTGTGCAAAGTCGTGACCGTCGATGAGTCCGTGGAACCGAAGTCGTAGGAACCCTCTGCAAACGTGTTTCGGAGCACGCCGTAGCCGTCGCTCGTCCAATAGAACGGGTTGGGCGAGGCAACGCCGCCATCGGTCCAGTTGTTAGTGTTGGAGATGGCGATGGTCTGGTTGGTGTGCAGGAAGCGGCCGTTCTGGGTGCCGCCGCCAAAGAAGTTCTCGGACTTCTCCTTGGCGAGCGTCTGGACGGTACCCTTCTTATCAAGGTCGAGGGGCGCAGACTCAGAAACCACGCCACGGTCGCCTGACTTGATACTCATCTTGCCAGTCGCCTTGTCCAGGATCACGGTCGCCTTTCCGCCGGTGATCTCGATAGTGTCGCCCTTGTCGGCAACCGTCGCACTCGGCTTGCTGTAGGTGTCCGAGGTATCGGGCTGAGCCTGGATCTTAGCCGTGTGGGACTTACTGCGCGGCGTGGCGTACTCGGAAAACTCACCCTTGGGGTCGACGTTATAACGGAAAATACCGTCCTCGAGGAACGTAATACGGCCCTTGATGCCGTCAGCGAAATCGATGTCGACGACGTTCGAGGCAGACTGAGACACGGTCGCTGAGTCGACACCCTTGAGTGGCGTGGCAATCGCCTGCTGGGGATTGGCAAACACAAGCGTCGCTGCAGTGGCAACGAGGACCGCGCTTCCCTTCACCCACCGTTTCGTAAAAATGGAATTCCTACACACCTGGACTCCTTTCCTCCGACATGCGGAAGTGTCGCGGACGCACGCCCTGTAGCATGGCGCACGCATCAAACGGGAGGGGTGTTCGGTACATTCCGTGCAGTGGGCCCACCCGTTACCAAGTGGTCAACTGGTAGTAACCAGATATCCACCTATTAGGTTGAGTCAGCATACAGGAGCAATTGCGCAACCAAGTTCGGAATTCTCCCAGTGGTATTAAAATGAGCGTCAATGGCAAAGTGGGCTTAATAAGCCACACCAATTGGTTCTTCTCCCAAATATCAATTAAGCAAAAATGTACTGTTTATCTGGTATTACACAGACCATACCTTTCCCTCGGGAACTGGACTTCGCGAAGTTTCCCGAAGAAAAGGCTCAGCCGCCACCCTGCGACCTACCGGGGATTGCTATGACATACGTTGGCTGATTTGGTTTGAATAGAAAGGTTGACAGAGGGTGGTGGGCAGTTAGTTCAGATTTGTATTTTTTTGGCAGTGGCTTTTGCTTAATCATCTCGGTTTTTGAGTCACTGGGACCCAGCGATAAGCCTTTTCCGCCCTTGAGTAAGCATATCTGCCTCATTAGGAAAGCGAAAACAGTTCAATTGAGCCTAAATTAACCGACTTCTGCTCTTTGAGAAATACAAATCTGAACTAACTGTCCAAAGACATATCTCTCCCTTGGTAAAAGGCCTTCATATGATTGCAATTCACCTGAAGGCCCCATACAAAATGTGGGCTCTGTCGTCCGAATGAACGACAGAGCCCACACTCACTTTTTATTCAGCCCCAGTCATCGCACGAAGCCCCTTCGGCAGCACACGGTGCAGCCAAGTCACCGCAGGCCGGGGCGGGAGGGGCCGCGTTTCCTCCTGAGCGACTCTGCTTGCAGCCGGAGCGAAAGGGGGAAATCTCGGCCCCTCCCGCCCCGGCCGGCCAGGTCAACTACACCGTGCGCTGCGGCAGGTCCTGCAGGGCGATGACGTCCATGCCCATGTCGTTGGCGCTGCCGTGACCCTGCTGGTCCTCGCGCACGGCCTCGATGGCGCTCACGTACGTGTTGGCCGCAGACATCGCCGTCACGCAGGTCACGCCGCGGCGCACGGCCTCGGTGCGCAGCAGGTAGCCGTCGCCACGAGAACCCGGGCCGTACGGCGTGTTGATGATCACCGCAATCTTGCCATCGGCGATGAGGTCGCCGATGTTGGGGCACTCGCCGTCGTGCGGGCCGCTGATCTTCTCCACGACTTCGCACGTCACGTTGCCGCCGCGCAGGACGCGCGCCGTACCCTCGGTAGAGCAGATGTCAAAGCCCAGGTAGCGCAGGATGCGGGCGACCGAAAGGATATGGCGCTTGTCGCGGTCGCACACGCTGATGAACACCTTGCCGCAGCTCGGATCGGGCAGCTTGTAGTCGATCGCCAGCTGCGTCTTGGCGTATGCCTCGGGATAGCTCTTGGCGATACCCATGACCTCGCCCGTCGACTTCATCTCGGGCCCCAGGATAACGTCGGCTCCCGGGAAACGACCCCAGGGCATAACGGCTTCTTTCATGCAGAACCAGTCCAGCTGACGCTCGTCGCTCGGCAGGCCCAGGCTCGCGATGGAATCGCCCGCCATGATACGCGCCGCACACTTGGCCAGCGGCACGCCGGTGGCCTTGGAGATAAACGGCACGGTACGGCTGGCACGCGGGTTGGCCTCGATCACGTAGACGGTCTCGCCCTTGATGGCATACTGCACGTTGACCAGACCGCGGACTCCCAGCGCCATCGCGATGCGGCGCGTGGTCTCGCGGAGCTTTGCCTGCAGGCTCTCGCTAAAGCTGAACGGCGGAATACAGGTCGCGGAGTCACCGGAGTGGATACCGGCCTCCTCGATATGCTCCAGGATACCGCCGATGTAGACCTCCTCGCCGTCGCACAGGGCGTCGACATCGGACTCGATCGCACCCTCCAGGAAGCGGTCCAGATACACCGGGTAGTCGGGGCTAATGCGCGCAGCTTCGGCCATGTAATCGCGCAGATGCTCGGCATCGTAGGCGATCATCATGCCGCGGCCGCCCAGCACATAGCTCGGACGCACCAGCAGCGGGTAGCCAATGTGCGCAGCAACGGCCTCGGCCTCCTCAAACGAGGTGGCCTGGCCCGCCGGCGGATACATAATGCCCAGTTTGTCGAGCAGGGCGGCAAAACGCTCGCGGTCCTCGGCAAAATCGATGGCGTCGGGCTTGGTACCCATGATGTTCACGCCGCTCTCCTCGAGCATGCGCGCCAGCTTAAGCGGGGTCTGTCCGCCGAGCGTCACCACGACGCCGTCAGGACGCTCGACATCGATAACGTCCATGACGTCCTCGTAGGTGAGCGGCTCAAAGTACAGTCGGTCGGACGTGTCGTAGTCGGTCGAGACGGTCTCGGGGTTGCAGTTGACCATGATGGTCTCGAAGCCGCGGGCCGCCAGCGCATAGCTCGCGTGCACGCAGCAGTAGTCGAACTCGATGCCCTGGCCGATACGGTTGGGGCCGGCACCCAGAATCATCGCCTTGGGCTTGCACGCGGGCGTGGTCTCGTCGGGGGCAACGCACTTCTTGGCGATCGGGCTCGTACGGTAGATGTTCTCGTAGGTCTTGTAGTGGTATTCCGTCGCACTCGAGAACTCGGCGGCGCAGGTATCGACCGTCTTCATGCTGGGAACCACGCCCAGACCCTTACGGTAAGCGCGAACAAAGCGCTCGTCCGAGCCGGTCAGCGCGGCAATCTCGGCATCGCTCGTGCCATACTGCTTGAGCAGGCGCATCGCGTCGGCGTCAACGTCCTCCACGCGCAGGCCGCGGATGCTTTCTTGGACCTGCACCATATCGTTGATGCGGTTGAGATACCACGGATCGATACCGCAGATAGCGTGGATGCGCACAACATCCCAGCCACGGCGCAGGGCCTCGACCACAAAGAAGATGCGGTGCTCAGTCGGGGTGCCCACGGCCTGAGCAAGCTCATCATCGCTCAGCTTATCGGCGCCCTCCTTGCCACCGGCGCAAATACCCTGGTGCCCGTCCTCCAGCGAGCGCATGGCCTTGCCAAAGGCCTCCTCAAAGGTGCGGCCGATCGCCATGATCTCGCCCACGGCCTTCATGCGCGTGGTGAGCGTGGGGTCGGTGCCCTTGAACTTCTCGAAGGCAAAGCGTGGCACCTTGACCACACAGTAGTCGATCGTGGGCTCAAAGCAGGCGGGCGTGGCCTTGGTGATGTCGTTGACGATCTCGTCGAGCGTATAGCCCACGGCCAGGCGAGCGGCGGCCTTGGCGATGGGGAAGCCCGTGGCCTTGGAGGCCAGCGCGGACGAACGGCTCACGCGCGGGTTCATCTCGATGACAATCAGGCGGCCGGTCTGGGGGTTCACGGCAAACTGCACGTTAGAGCCACCGGTCTCGACGCCGATCTTCTCCAAGATAGCGAGCGAGGCGACACGCATGCGCTGATACTCAAGGTCGGAGAGGGTCTGCGCCGGCGCCACGGTGATGGAGTCACCGGTATGCACGCCCATGGGGTCGAGGTTCTCGATGGAGCACACGATGATGCCGTTGCCGGCGTGGTCGCGCATGACCTCCATCTCGTATTCTTTCCAACCCTCGATGGACTCCTCGACCAGCACCTCATGAGCAGGCGAAAGTTCGAGACCCTGGCTCACGATGGAGACGAGCTCTTCGTGAGTATGTGCGATGCCGCCACCGGCGCCGCCGAGGGTAAAGCTCGGACGCAGCACGCAGGGATAGCCCACGCGCTCGGCGATGGCCTCGGCGTCAGCCACGCTGTAGGCATAGCCCGAGCGCGCGACCTCCAGGCCGATCTCGGCCATGGCCTCGTTAAAGAGCTTGCGGTCCTCACCGCGCTCGATGGCGGCAAGGTCACAGCCGATCATCTCGACGCCGTACTTGTCGAGTGTGCCGTCCTTTGCCAGCTCGACGGCGGCATTCAGACCGGTCTGGCCGCCCAGCGTGGGCAGCAGCGCATCCGGGCGCTCCTTCTTGATCACGCGCTCGATAAATTCGGCGGTGATGGGCTCGACATAGGTGCGGTCGGCCAAGCCCGGGTCGGTCATGATGGTCGCCGGGTTGGAGTTGACCAGGATGACCTCAAAGCCATCCTCCTTGAGCACCTTGCAGGCCTGGGCGCCGGAGTAATCGAACTCGCAGGCCTGGCCAATGACGATGGGGCCCGAGCCAATGACGAGGATACGCTTGATGTCGGTACGTTTAGGCATGTTAGTTCTCCTCGGTCTCGGTCGCGGCGGAACCATCGTCGGCGAACTTCCAGCCCTGCAGGCGGTCCTTGGCGGTATCGATGTCCAGATAGTTCTCCTCGCCGTCCATGAGTCGCGTAAAGGCGGTAAAGAGATAGTGAGCATCGGTGGGGCCGGGCGATGCCTCGGGATGGTACTGGACCGAGAAGCACGGCGCATCGAGCAGCTGAATGCCCTCGGCGGTGCCGTCATTGAGATTCACATGCGTCAGGCGAATGCGGCCGAAACGCTCGTTCATCACGACCGGCGCGATACCGCGGCGCACCCAGACGCGCAGATCGCCATCGGCCGCGTGCTCGGTCTCGCCGCCCGAAAGCTCGGGGACAAGCTTGCCCAAGCTGGGGAACAGCAGGCCGAAGCCATGGTTTTGCGCGGTAATCTCCACGCGGCGGCTGACCAGATTCATAACCGGCTGGTTGCCACCACGGTGACCGAATTTGAGCTTTTCCATCTGGGCGCCGCACGCCAAGCTGATCATCTGGTGACCGAGACAAATACCAAAGACTGGCACCTTGCCGATCAGCTGCTGCACCTGCTCGTAGGTCTCCACCACGGCATCGGGGTCACCGGGGCCATTGGACAAAAAGACGCCATCGGGATTCATGTCGAGCACCTGCTGAGCGGGCGTATCCCACGGCACGACGGTGAGGTAGCAGCCGGCACGGACCAGGCCCTCCAGGATGCCGCGCTTCACGCCGCAGTCGTAGGCGACCACTTTGTGGCGGGCAGGAGCGGCAGGGGCAAGCGCAAAGTCATGCGTAGTGGGCAGGTCGCTCGCGGCAAAAGCATGGGGCTCAGGGCAGCTCACGGTCTTGACCAGGTTCTCGCCGACCAGCGTAGGCGCGGCGGACAGGCGCTCGGCAAGCTCGTCGACGTCGAAGATCTCCGTCGAGATTATGCCCATCTTGGAACCGTTGTCGCGCAGGTGGCGCACGAGAGCGCGGGTGTCGACGCCCTCGATAGCGACGATGCCGTGTGCACGCAGGTACTCCGGCACGCTGACAGTCGAGCGCCAGTTAGAAGGCGTGGCGCACATGTCGCGGACGACCATGCCACGCATGGCGGGAGCGCTCGCGGGGCGAGTGGTATCGCCGGGGAAGGCCGACTGGACGTCGGTCTCGTCAATGCCGTAGTTGCCGATCTGCGGATAGGTCATGGTTACGATTTGGCCGGCATAGCTCGGATCGGTCATGACCTCAAAGTAGCCCTCGAGCGACGTGTTAAAGCAGACCTCGCCGGTTGCGGTACCCTCGGCACCACATGCACGGCCATAAAAAATGGTCCCATCCTCAAGATACAGGATGCAGGGACCGCAGGTGCCCTTGCTGGTTTTAGCCAGCATACGCTGGCACAGCTCGCTGGGCGCGACGGTGCGGGCGGCAGCGCCCGCAATATGGTTGTTCGCCATAGTTCTCCTTCCCGGTCTCACAGGACCGGCTTAAAGGTGTGTAGTTAGGCCTCGCGGTATTCTAACCGCAAGCATCGCCCATGGCATTAATTACATAGAATTGTTTACAAAATGATAATTATGACTTCCTGTGCATAATGATTTTTCTGGGACGGGGATTAAAAAATTATTCTGAGAGCAGGGCTTTGTCGCCAACTGCATACATGACAGAATGATTTTTAATCCTCGTCCCAGAAAAATCATCCCGCGTGGGCTTGCGGCTCACGCGGGATGGCATCGTTCTATGTGGCTGCGGACTACTTTTGCTTGTCCTGCTCCAGCAGCTCGGACGGCGTGCGATCGGGCTTTCCGCCGCGGAAGATCTCTCGACCGTGCAGACGATGCTCAAGATCGCGCTCGGCCTGCTCCTCCGTGATCTTGGTCTGGCTCACCACCGGGTCCTCGATCAGCGATGAAACCGAGTTGACCTGTTTTTGAATGCGCTCGGCAATGGTGTCGTCCATGCTTACGATGCGCATCTTCCAGTCGATACTCGTGGCGTTGGACGAGCTCTTGGTCCAAACGAACGTCAGGATGGCGCTTTGGTGCCCCTGAGCAGGAAACATGCCAAAGAAGGAATCATGCTGGATCCTGCTGTCCTCGTCGATATAGGCGTGAACGTTATATACCACACGGTCGATCTTGTCGTTGAGCAGGGCGTTGGTTGCGAGCGCCGCCGCCTGAATCTGACCGTTGGACAGCAGCTCGAGTTCATTGGCAGAAGACGTGTCCAGCACCGTCACCTCAACCGTGCCCGTGCGCTCATCTGCCTCGTCGACGGTAAAATCGAGCGGGAACTGCGTAAAGCCATTGCCCCATTCAAGTCCACCCTTGAGCGCGGTCGAAACGGTATCCACCGAAACACTTTCGGAAAGGTTCGCGGTATTCAGACGTCGCATCACGCCGTAGCCAATCTGCATGCCCACAATCAGCACCAAAATGCCGATAACCACGGCCATGGCGGTCTTCGTAATGGTATGGCTCACCTGCGAGCCCGAAGGGTCGTCCTCGGACAGCGGGTCGATATGTTTTGCCTGGCTCGCGCGATCCTCGCTGCGCAGCCGCGCCAGCGTCGCCTTGTCGCCGCGCTTGACGGCGGCCTCTTTCTCGCGCATGCGCTCGGTGCGCTTTTTGGCGAGCGTAGGATCCAAGACGCCGGATGCATCGATTTCGGAGAATAACTCCGTCACTTCTTCCGGAGTCAAAGGGTTCTTATCAGCCATGATCTTCCTGTCATATCAATCAGTCGAGCTCGTGCGCACGCGCACCTTCGAACTGCATTCGATAGTAACGGGCATAGGTGCCGCCACGGGCGAGAAGCTCCTCGTGCGTGCCACGTTCCACAACGCGACCATGCTCAACGGTCGCAATCTCGTCAGCATGCTTAATAGTCGAGAGACGGTGGGCGATGATGATCGTGGTACGGCCGCGTGCCAGCTCTTCGAGCGACTCCTGCACCGCTTCCTCGCTCTCGTTATCCAGGGCACTCGTCGCCTCATCCAAAATAAGGATCTTGGGATTCTTGAGAAAAACGCGCGCGATGGCGACGCGCTGCTTTTGACCACCCGAAAGACGGCTGCCGCGCTCGCCCACCACGGTGTCGTAGCCTTGCGGAAGCGATTCGATAAAGATATCAATATTGGCGCGGCGGGCCGCTTCGGCGATCTCTTCTGCCGTGGCGCCCGGCTTGCCGTAGGCGATGTTCTCGCCGATCGTTCCATCAAACAGGTACACATCTTGCTGCACCAGGCCGATGGCACGGCGCAGACTATGCTGCGTCACGTCGCGCACATCCTGGCCGTCGATGCTAATGGAGCCGGCGGCAACGTCGTAAAAGCGCGGCAACAGCGAACAAGTCGTCGATTTGCCGCCGCCCGAGGGGCCAACCAAAGCGATGGTCTGACCGGGCTTGATGGACAGGTCCATGTGGTCGATAACAGGGCGTCCGTCGGCGCCGCGCTCGCCCAATTCAACATCCTCGTAGCTAAAGCACACGTCGCGGTACTCCACAGCACCAGCCGTCACCTGCAGATCCGCAGCACCCGGCTTATCCTGAATATCGGGGACAGTCGAGAGCACCTCATCCATGCGCTTAAAGCCGGCGATGGCTTTCTGATACGTCTCAGCCGAATTGACGAGCGTCTCGAGCGGCGTGCAGAACAGCGAAATGTAGAGTGCGAAGGTTGCCATATCGACCGCCTGCAGCTGACCCTGGGCAACGAGCCAACCGCCCAGCAGCACCACGATCACATAAAGCACTCCCGAGAGCAGGCCATACGTCGCGGTATAGACGCCCATGGCGTGATACATGTTCTCCTTGGACGAAAGGTAGCGATTGTTCGAGGCGCGAAACTTAGAGCGCTCGGTCTGCTCATTGGCAAAGCTCTTGACCACACGCATGCCCGCCAGCGAATCCTGCAGCTGCGCGTTGATGCCGCTAATCTTTTTGCGGTTATCGCTAAAGACCTCGCGCATGCGCATATTCTGCCAAAACATAATGACCGCGAACACCACCGTCACCACAGCCATGGCGAGTGCGAGCACCGGCGCGATGGTAAACAGAATCACAAACGAGCCGATGATCTCGATACCGCAGATAATGATCCATTCGGGCACGTGGTGCGCCGCCTCGCAGATATCGAACAGGTCATTGACCACGCGGCTCATCATGTCGCCCGAGCTGTTGCGATCGAAGTATGCAAAGCTAAACCGTTCGTACTGATCGAACAGGTCCTCACGCATCTTGGACTCCATACGCGCGCCCATCACGTGGCCCCAATAGCTCACAAAATAGCGGCAGGCGCAGCGGATGGCATACATCAGCACCAGCCCCACCGCAATCATACCGAGCGCCTGCATAATGGCAGCCTGGCCCTGGGCAAACAACCCTCCGGTCAGGTTGCGCAGGATAATGGGAAACGCCAGGTCAATGGCGGCAAGCACCAGGGCGCAAACAGTATCAGCAGCAAAAAGCCCCATCTGGGGCTTGTAATAAGACAGAAAACGCTTCAGCATGTGGTCCTCTAGAAATAGGAAGAACGGAAAAATCGGTTGACCAAGCGAACCGAAAGAAAAACCCACGACAGATATAACGCCAATGTTCTGGCAGCGTCAGCGAAAACGTCCCTAAGCGAGCAAGGTGCCTTGAAAGAGGAGCGACGCGTACTTCGGTACGCGAGCGACGATTGAAAGGCAGATTGCCGCTTAGGGGCGTTTGCAGCGTCGACTCGTTACGCGGTTTGGTAAAACCGCGTAACCTAGAGCTCCGCTCCACCCAAACGATGAGCAATGCTGTCGCAAGCCAAGGCACCCACAACGGTCTTGGCATCCTCGATCTTGCCGTCGAGCACGGCATCGATCAGCTCATGCAGCGGCACCAGGTCGACGTTGACAAACTCGTCATCGTCGGGATCGGGCGCATCAAACTCGAGCTTGGTGGCCAGGTAGATGTGAATGATCTCGTCGCAAAAACCGCAGGTCGTGACAATCGACGTCAAAAAGCGAATGCGACCAGCCCTAAAGCCCGTCTCCTCATGCAACTCGCGCTTGGCGCAATCGAGCGGATCCTCGCCCGGATCGAGCTTGCCGGCGGGAATCTCGACCGTCACGCGGTCGATGGCGGTGCGATACTGACGTACCAGCACGATCTTGCCGCTCTCGGTCAGTGCCACAACGGCCGCCGCACCCGGATGGCGAACGATATCGCGGGCGCTGCGGTGACCGTTGGGCAGCTCAACCTCAAGACGGTGGACGTCGAGGATCTTGCCCTTCCAGGCGCACTCCTCCGAAAGAATCTTCTCGTGCAGCAGGGCGTCATGCGGGTCGTCGTCGCCCAGCACCAGTGCCGGCTCGTCGGCAACCTCGCCGCCCGGCTCGCCCTCGGCGTGTCCGTACGCGCGGCCGTCTTCCTCGACGATCTGCGCGTCCACGAGCTCTTCGTTCTTATCGTCCATCCGTCTCATTCCTCTCGGATTTTAGGCATCCCAGGCGTCGCGGCCGCGCAGCGCGCGCAGGCCAATGTCGTGACGCAGGGTCTTGCCCTCAAAGTCGATCTTCTCGCAGGCCTCGTAGGCAAGGTCGCGAGCGTTCTCGAACGTATCGCCCAGTGCAGTCACGGCAAGCACACGGCCGCCGTTGGTCACGAGCTTGCCGTCCACCACAGCGGTGCCGGCGTGGTACACCGTCACGTTCTCCATGGCCTCGGCATCCTCGATACCGGTAATGACCTTGCCCTTCTCGTAGCTGCCGGGATAGCCCGCGCTCGTCAGGACAACGGCCACGGCCCACTCGTCACGCCAATCGAGCTCAACCTGATCGAGCTCGCAGTTGGCGCAGGCAAGCATGACCTCGACCAGGTCGTTCTTAAGGCGCGGGAGCACGACCTGCGTCTCGGGATCGCCAAAGCGGGCGTTGAACTCCAGTACCTTGGGGCCGGCGGGGGTAAGCATAAAGCCGCCGTACAGGCAGCCGCGATAGTCGATACCCTCGGCAGCGAGCTCTGCCACGGTCTGCTCCATGACCTTCACCATGGTGGCGTGCTCCTCGTCGGTCACGATGGGCACCGGGCTGTAGACGCCCATGCCGCCCGTGTTGGGGCCCTTGTCGCCCTCGAGCGCACGCTTGTGATCCTGCGAGGTGGCCATGGGACGCACGGTCTTGCCGTCGGTAAAGGCCAGCAGCGAGCACTCGGGGCCGGTCAGCATCTCCTCGATGACCACCGTGTTGCCGGCATCGCCAAAGGTGCCGCCAAAACACTCACGCACAGCCTCCTCGGCCTGCGAAAGCTCGGTTGCCACGATAACGCCTTTGCCCGCGGCAAGGCCGTCGGCCTTGACGACCAGCGGAGCGCCCTGCTCGCGCACATAGGCAAGAGCCGAAGCCTCGTCGGTAAATGAGCCATAGGCTGCCGTCGGGATACCGGCGCGCTCCATGAGCTGCTTGGAGAACAGCTTAGAGCCCTCCATCTGGGCGCCCTCGGCACCCGGGCCAAAGCACGGGATGCCCGCCGCGCGGACGGCGTCTGCAACGCCCGCCACGAGCGGAGCCTCGGGGCCAATCACCACGAGTCCGCATCCATGGCTCTGGGCAAACGCCGCCACGGCCGCAGGATCGCAATCGTCGAGAACCACATTCTCGCCGCAGCTCGCGGTGCCGCCGTTACCCGGCGCGATGTAGAGCTTGCCGGCGCGCGGTGATGCTGCGAGCTTGGCTGCCAGAGCATGCTCGCGGCCGCCGCTGCCCAACAACAGGATGTCGATGGTTTGAGTGTCCGCCTTCAAGGGTGCCTCCTCTATGGATTACCGGCCCGCTCCGCGCGGGCCTATTACAAGCAAATATACCCCTCGGCCGCCCATCTGGACTGCAAAGGGGTATATCGCAATAACCAAATAACGCCGATTACTTCCAGAATCGGTTGATGATCTGCTCGCGACCGGCGCCAACGCCGATGAACGTCACGCGGGTGTGTGCCAGATCCTCGATAAACGCCACGTAGTCCTGAGCCTCCTGCGGCAGCTCATCAAAGCTGCGGCAGCCGGTGATGTCGCACTTCCAGCCAGGGAGCTCCTCGTAGATGGGCTTGGCATGCTCAAAACGCACCTGGTGCTCGGGCACGCTCGTGTAGCGCTCGCCGTCGACGTCATAGGCAACGCACACCTTAATGGTGTCGAAGGCCGAAAGCACGTCGAGCTTGGTCACGGCGATATCGGTGAGGCCGTTGACGCGCGAGGCATAGTTGGCGATAGGGCCGTCAAACCAGCCGCAACGACGACGGCGACCGGTGGTCACGCCGTACTCGTGGCCCTCCTCGGTCAGCGTGTGGCCGGCCTCGGTCTCATAGGAAAGCTCGGTGGGCATGGGGCCCGAACCGACGCGGGTGATATAGGCCTTCATGACGCCTAGCACGCGGTCGACGTTCTTCATGCCGACGCCGGAACCGGTAATGGCGCCGCCGGCGGTGCAGTTAGAAGACGTCACGTACGGATAGGTGCCGTGATCGATGTCGAGCAGCGTCGCCTGGGCGCCCTCAAACAGCAAATCCTTGCCCTCATCAATCATGTTGTTGAGCAGCAGGCTCGTCTCGGTGATGTAGGGGCGCAGGCGCTCGGCCATAGGCAGGTACTCGTCGCAAATCTGATCCACAGTGTAGGTGGGCAGGTGGTAGATGAGCTCCAGCTCGGGGTTCACGCGGGCAAGAGCGGTCTCCAGCTTATCGCGGAACAGCGCCTCGTCCAGCATGTCCTGCATACGCAGGCCGATGCGGGCCATCTTGTCCTGGTAGCACGGACCGATGCCGCGCTTGGTGGTACCGATGTTCTTCTTGCCGAGCTTCTGCTCAAAGGCGCCATCCAGATCGATGTGGTACGGCATGATGACATGCGCGTTGCCGCTGATCTTGAGATTCTTGGTGGTGATGCCGTCGGCCTCGAACATGTCGATCTCCTCAAGGACGACCTTGGGGTTGACGACGCAGCCGTTACCGATCACCGACACGTGGTCGGAATACATGATGCCGGAGGGCACCTGGTGCAGGCCGTACTTCTTGCCGTTGACGACGATGGTGTGGCCGGCGTTGTTGCCGCCCGAATAGCGCACGACGGCATCAAAGTCGCCGGCGACCAGGTCGCAGATCTTACCCTTGCCCTCATCGCCCCACTGGGCACCGACCAAAACGGTTGACGGCATGTTTACTCCTCACATTCATGGACTGTCCGCACACCGCAAGTGCGCAGAAGCACAAAACATTCCCAGTATACCCGTGCAACGGGCGCCTGTCCTACTCCTCGGTATGCGCCCCATCAAGCTCATAGAACTTGGTGGATGCCGGCAGGAACATCAGGTCGACGTCGCCAATCGGGCCCGAACGGTTCTTGGCCACGACGATACGCGTAACGCCCTCGTCGGGTCGGTCGTCGCGCGAGGCCTCGGCCTCGTCGGCGGATCGGTCCAAGAACATGACGATATCGGCATCCTGCTCGATGGAGCCCGATTCACGCAGGTCGGACAGCTGCGGGCGCTTGCCGGTACGGGATTCAACCTGACGCGACAGCTGCGACAGCGCGATCAGCGGAATCTTGAGCTCCTTGGCCATAATCTTCAGGCCACGCGACATCTCGGAGACCTCGACGGTGCGGCTCTCGGAACGACGTCCCGGCGGGGGGCTCACCAGCTGCAAGTAGTCCAGGATGATGATGGCCTTCTCCTTGTTATGGAGCATGCGGCGGCTCTTGGCGCGAATCTCGGTCACCGTGGTGCCGGGCGTATCGTCAATCAGAATATCGAGCTTGGACAGCGTCTGCGTGGCCTCATTGATGTTGGCCCACTGCTCGGGGCTAATGCGACCCGTACGGAAGTCGCTGATCGAGATCATGGCATAGGCGCAAATCAGACGCTGGGCAATTTCCTTGCCCGACATCTCCAGCGAGAAGAAGCCGACGGTATAGCCAGCGGCGGCGGCATTGAGTGCCAAGTTCAGGGCGAACGACGTCTTACCCACGGCGGGGCGGGCGCCGATAATGATGAGCTGGCCCTCGCGGAAGCCCATGAGCATACGATCGAGCGACGGGAAGCCCGTGGGCACGCCTGCAGCCTGACCGCCAGCCTTGCACACTTCCTCGGCCTCGTTATATGCCTCGACCATAAACTCGGTCAGCGTCTTGTAGCTCGACTTAACCTCACGCGCCGTGACCTTGAGCAGTTTGCTCTCGGCCAGCTCCACGACCTCTTTGGTGTCGGTGGGGGCGTTGTAGGCCAGCGCGTTGATCTCGTTGGTGGCGCCAATCAGCTCGCGCAGCATCGAGTCGCGGCGAACGATGGCGGCATGGTGCTGCCAGTTGACGAGCGACAGAGTCTGTCCCATCAGCTCCAAAATGTACGCCTCGCCGCCCACGGCATCGAGCTTGTTGATGCTTCGCAGGTAATCGATCAGCGAGATAGAGTCAATGGGGATGCGACTGTTATACATATCGACCATCGCGGTATAGATGGTCTTATGAATGGGCCGGTAGAAGTCATCGGGCTGCAGCTCGACCTGGGCCTCTTCGACCACATCGGGCGAGAGCAGCATAGCGGCCAGCACGTTGGCCTCTGCATCTTGGTTTTGGGGGAGACCCAACTTGGAGCCACGGTCCTCGACCGTCAGCCCCGTCTCCCTATCGTCATATGCCATGAGCATCCTCATTCATATCGCTTGCGAGCATCCATAGTATCAGCCACGGCTATAAATCGAGCCGCGCCTTGGCAATCATCACCGAACCAAACGGATGAACGGTCCTATACACGGGACCGCATCTCAATGACTGCTATGAACTCACCCGGCGCAAAAAATAAAAGGGCGCCCTGGTCTCCCAGAGCGCCCTTCTTAGAACAAGATTGTTGCGTTGCAGCAAATGCTACTCGGCAGCAGCCTCGGTCTCGACCTCGGCGGTCTCGGTCTCGGCGACATCAGCGGTCTCCTCAACCTCAGCCTCGGCAGCGAGCTCCTCGGCGGTAACGCCGACGAGAACGACAACCTCGGCCTTGATCTCGCGGTACAGCGAGATAGCGACGGTGTGGGCACCGGCAACCTTGATGGGCTTACCGAGCTCGACGCGCTTGCGGTCGATATCCATACCGAGCTGATCCTTGATGGCGTCAGCGATCATAGCGGCGGTAACGGAGCCAAAGAGGATGCCCTCGTCGCCAACCTTGACGTCAACGGTGACCTGCTTGCCCTCGAAGGCAGCCTTGGTCTCGTTGGCGGTAGCCAGACGGACGGCCTCGCGCTTGGCGATGTTGTTGCGACGCTCGTCAAGCTGCTTGAGGTTGCCCTTGGTGGCGGCAACAGCGAGCTTCTTGGGGAACAGGAAGTTCTCAGCGTAACCCTGAGCGACCTCTACGACGTCACCCTCGCCGCCCTTGCCCTTGATCTCATCGAGAAGAATAACCTTCATGATGCGTCTCCCTTCTTAGCCGCGGTCGCGGTTGCCACGAGAGGAAACCACGGGGACGGTGTACGGCAGGAGAGCCATCTCGCGGGCGCGCTTGATGGCGTTGGCGATGTCATGCTGATGCTGCGTGCAAGCGCCAGTGACGCGACGGGGCTTGATCTTGCCACGGTCGGTCATGTACTTACGGAGAAGCTGAGTGTCCTTATAGTCGATGAACTCAGTGTTCTCCTTGCAGAACTGGCAGTACTTACGACGCGGCTGACGTGCAGAATAATCATTAGCCATGTCAAAATACCTTTCGTTTGGCAACTTCGGCGAGCCGAAGCCGCCTCTCACTCAAAAATAGGTGAACAACCCTTAGAACGGGATGTCCTCATCGTAGACGTCGACCGCGGGCGGCGTAGCCACCGGTGCGGCAGGACGTGCTGCGGGCGCGGGAGCTGCGGGGGCGTAACCGCCCTGATCGTAGCCACCCTGGCCACCACGGGAGCTCATAAACTCGATCTCATCGACGATGACCTCAAGCTTGCTCCTGCGCTGACCGTCGCGCTCCCAAGAGCTGTAGCGCAGCTTGCCCTCGATCGCGACCTTGTTTCCCTTTGCCAGGAAACGGCTCACGGCCTCGGCGCGGGTGCCGAACATAGTGCAGTCGACAAAGTTGGGATAGTCCTCCCACTCGCCAGTCTGCGCGTTGCGGCGACGATCGTTCACGGCGACGCCAAAGGACAGAACCTGGGTTCCGCCGGCGGTGGCGCGCAGCTCGGGATCGCGGGTGAGGTTACCGGTGATGTTCACTCGATTGATGCTCATAACTCACTACTTCCTCTTGGGGCACAAGCCCAGTCCAAAACGACAGTCTTACTCCTGGTCGTCGCGACGGACGATCATGTGGCGGACCACAGCGTCGGTGATGCGCAGGACGCGATCAAGCTCGGCGATCTGGGTAGGATCTGCATGGAAGTTGATGAGGGTGTAGTCACCATCGGTGAGGTCGTTGATCTCGTAGGCGAGCTTGCGCTTGCCCCACTCGTCAACGGAGTCGACCTTGCCAGCGCCCTCAGCGATCGTGGTATCGATACGCTTCATAACAGCGAGACGGGTCTCGGGGTCGAGCGACGGGTCAACAAAGAACAGCAGTTCATAAGCCTTCATATTGTCACCTCCTCTGGGCAAATGTGGCTTCAGGTCGTGAAGGTGCGCCTGAAGCAGGAAAAGACTTGGTAATAATATCTTTCAACCTCCCAGGCTGCAAGAATATGCAGCTACAACCTCATGACCTCCACATATACCCATGCTTACACGGCTCTTCATGCGTATTCCAACCAAATGCTGACCAAGAGCTTGACGAATTCGATAGCAAGATACGCTGCGGCGAGGACAACCTGAGTCAAACCGCAGGTCGCCGATTGCAGGGTTGTGGTCACGAAATGCATACCACCGGTTCGATCGATTGCCTCAAAATTTTTAAATTCGCTGCCGCGTCATTCATGAATACCTATTTTGAACAGATCATCGAGCGGGATCTGGCTGGTCAGGATGCTTTTTTAGTACTCATCTGGCACATGCCGGATACGGGTGCGGAGCGAGCGCTTTAAAAAATGCCAAGTTTTCTGTTTGCACTTTTCGATTCCTCGTGTATACTGACTTTCGCATTTAACGGAGAGTTGTCCGAGTGGCCGAAGGAGCACGATTGGAAATCGTGTAGGCGTCAAAAGCGTCTCCAGGGTTCAAATCCCTGACTCTCCGCCAGTTAATTCCAAAGCAGGCCTTAGTGCCTGCTTTGTTTTTACCCCACGCGGAGGGGTGGCAGAGTGGTTGAATGCGGCGGTCTCGAAAACCGTTTGGCCTGTATAAGGTCACGAGGGTTCGAATCCCTCCTCCTCCGCCATTTTGGTTGAGAAAGCTCCCAGGAATGGGAGCTTTTTTGTTTTGAGTCCCTAACAAGCAAATACGGCGAAGAAGGAGGGGTTCGAACCCGCCAGGGCGCAAAGCGTAAAGAAAACGCACCAGTGGCGCGTTTTTAGCGCAGCGCGGTCGGCGTAAGCCGACCGGATAAATTTTGAGCGCCGCTCAAAATTTGGACATCCCTCCTATTCAGCCACGTCCCCATCGCGTTCAGCATCAACCTGGATCCCCAAACATGTACATCACCCTCCAAAAACGATATTTTTCGACATCTTTGGAGGCTGATGTACATACTTGAAACCTATGACCGCACCCAGTCCCGACCGTTTGCCGAGCAATAGGGTCGCAATCGTCGCCGAACATGTACTATGTACGGGCATTGTCCAAACCCGTAACTCAAAGGACCCCATCTTGCCCGTCGTCGCCGCCATAACCGTTACCTCACATGCCTCGGATGCCATGGTCGCTATCCCATTTTGGCTCGAGATGTTCGCCGTTGTCGCTGCATCGATCTCGGGTGTGCTGGTTGCGCGCGAACACAAGCTCGACCTGGTGGGCGCGGTCGCACTCGCGGTAGTCTGCGGTCTGGGCGGCGGTCTTTTGCGCGACATGACACTCCAGGTCGGCAACGTCTACATCCTCAACCAGCCAATGGCGCTGCCGCTCTCCATCGCCACGGCGGCCATCATTTACATCTTCCCGGCAATCGTCGATAAGCCCGACAAACTCATCCCCCTGCTCGACATCATCTCGGTCGGCATCTATGCGGCAACCGGCGCAGACAAGGCACTGGTCTACGGATTTGCACCCGTCGTTTGCATCATGATGGGCTTTTTCACCGCGGTGGGCGGCGGCATGCTGCGCGACGGCTTTATGGGCGTGGTTCCGGGCATTTTCCAACGCACCAACTTTTATGCCATCGCGGCCATCGCCGGATCGGCAAGCTATGTAAGCCTCGTCATGAGTGGCTTGGTCAGCAATGTCGCCGCGCTGGTCGTATGCGTTATCGTGACCATGGGTCTGCGCTGGCTCTCGCTGCGCTTTGACATCAAAAGCCCCACCGAAGAAGACATCGCGCACTTTTTACATCGCAAAAAGTAGATAGCACGGCACGACCTTTCGAAATGCAACCGAGAGGTTCTTTTAGAGCGCTCGCACGTTGGGTACCCTGTTAGATATATGCCGAGTATCTAACGAAGGATTCACTATGCCTTGCAACCTAGAACCGTCGACCAAGCGCCACAAAGCGCAGGCCCGCATCGCCCTCCTATTCGTACTGATTGCGCTTGCGCTGACCGTACTTCCCACGGCGTCGTTCGCCGGCACAGACACCGCGGGCAACGTACTCGCAACCGAAGCTGACTCAAATCCGTCTGGCGTCGCGGGCGACCTGTACTGGGCTGGCCAAAGCCTTAACCTGGACGATGCCTCCATCGGCCGCGATATTATCGCGGCAGGCGACAGCCTATCGATTCGCGACTGCACCGTAGGCGGCGCCATTCGCCTGGCGGCGCGCACCATCGATATCTCCAAAACCGCAATCGATGGCAGCGTGACGGTAGCCGGTCAGCACGTCGTGCTCAACACCGGTAGCACCGCCAACTGTTTTTACGCGATGGGCGATACTGTTGCCCTGCGAGGCTCCACCAAGTCGGCAGCACTTGCAGGCGATACGGTGACCATCGACGGCACCGTCGAGGGCGATGTCGAGGTTTGGGCCGACAAGCTCGTCTTGGGCAAAAACGCCCGCATCACCGGCACCGTGAGCGCGCATGTTTCCGAGGACCCCGAGCGGGCCGAGGGCGCTCAGGTCGGAGCCCTCAAGATCGACCGTACCGAGAACGAGAACACCTCAACGATTAACGACACCATCGGCGGCATCGTTGCCGCGGCGCTTTCCACCTGCTTTGTCGCGATCCTCCTCGAGCTCGTCTTTCCGCGCGCGACCGCCAGCGCCGCCGGCATGCTTCGTCAACGACCTACCCCTCTGTGGGTGAGCGGTCTTTTGGGCACGGTGGCCGCCGTTCCCGCCGTCCTGTTGCTCATCATCTCGATTGCAGGTCTGTCACTCGCCGGAGCTCTCATGTGCGCCGTGATCGGTATCGCTCTGGTCTCGGCGGCGTTTACGGGCACCGCGATCGCACGCATGATCGGACACAGCCAGAACCGCTACGCCATGGCCGCCGTGGGCGGTATCGCCGCGGGCGCACTCACGGCACTTCCCCTTATGGGCAGCTTTGTCAGCGGCGTAGCCTTCGTCTTTACGCTCGGCTACGTCATCCAGATCATCTGGCGCAACGCCCGCCTCAAGCCGCAGCAGGCCGCCAATACTCCGGGTCTTCCTTCCGCCTAGCCGTCAACCGCCACAAAGGGGACAGACACCTTTGCGGTGGTGCAGACCAACTCAATCCCTGTGCACCAAAAAGGGCACCGACCGCGATGGTCGGCGCCCTTTCTTGTTAGTCGCTATAAAGCTCGGCGCTTATTTGTTGACCTGACCGGCGCGGACTGCGGCCTTCTTGCGGTCGGTAGCATTGAGCAGACGCTTGCGCAGGCGGATGTTCTTGGGAGTGATCTCCACCAGCTCGTCGTCGGCGATGTACTCCAGCGCCTCCTCCAGCGAGAAGGTGCGGGGCGGCACCAGCTGGACGGAGATATCGGAGGTCGAGGAACGCTGGTTGCCCAGGTTCTTGGTACGGGCGATGTTGACGACCATGTCGCCGGCCTTGCTGCGCTCGCCCACGATCATGCCCTCGTAGCACTCGGTACCCGGCTCAACAAACAGCTGGCCGCGCTCCTGCAGCGTGCCCAGAGCGTAGGCAACGGCTTTCTCGGTGGTCATGGAGATCATGGCGCCGTTCTGGCGGTTGCCGATCTCGCCGGCATAGGGGCCGTACTCCAGGAAGGTGTGGTAGAACACGCCCTCGCCGTGAGTGACGTTCATGATGCGGTTCTTAAGACCCATGATGCCGCGGGTCGGGATCTTAAACTCGAGGTGCGTCACGATACCCGAGGTATCCATGCTCGTCATGATGCCGCCGGAGGTGCCGAAGACCTCAACGACCTTGCCCGAATACTCGTCCGGGCACTCGACGACGGCCTGCTCGACGGGCTCCATCTTATTGCCGTTCTCGTCCTTCTTAAACAGAACGCGGGGACGGCCGACCTGGAACTCAAAGCCCTCGCGACGCATGGACTCCATCAGGACGGACAGGTGCAGAATGCCGCGGCCCGAGACCTCGACGCCGCTCTTGTCCTCGAGCTCCTCGATCTTCATGGTCACGTTGTTCTCGGCCTCGTTGAACAGGCGCTCCTTGAGCTGGCGGGCACCCACGATGTCGCCGTCGCGGCCGACGAGCGGGGAGGTCGAAGCCTCAAATACGATGGACAGGGTCGGCGGGTCGATCTCGATGGGCTCGAGCTCGACAGGGTTCTCGGGATCGGTGTAGACATCGCCGATATCGGTGCGGTCAATACCCACGACAGCAGCGATATCGCCGGCGCCGACTTCCTGGCACTCGGTACGACCCAGGTAGTCGAAAGTAAAGAGCTGCTTGACGGTAGCGGTAGCGCTGGAACCGTCGTTCTTGACGACCAGGATCTGATCGCCCTGGTGGATGGCGCCGGAGTACACACGGCCGATACCGATGCGGCCGACGAAGTTGGAGTGGTCGATGGTCACACACTGCATGGCCAGCGGGGCGTTCTCGTCAACCTCGGGCGCGGGCATGTCATCGATGATCATATCGAGCAGCGGATACATATCCATGTTGCCGTCGTTGGGATCAAGGCGGGCAAAGCCATTCATGGCGCTGGCGTAGACCACGTGCTCCATGGCGAACTCAAGCTGGTCGTCGGTGGCACCCAGGTCGGCCATAAGGTCCAGGCAGTCGTTGTAGGCCTTCTCGGGGTTGGCGCCCGGACGGTCGATCTTGTTGATGACGATCATGATCTTGAGGCCGGTGTCGATAGCGTGACGCAGCACGAAGCGGGTCTGGGGCATGGGGCCCTCAAAGGCATCGACCAGCAGCAGGGCGCCGTCGGCCATACGCAGCACGCGCTCGACCTCGCCGCCAAAGTCAGCGTGGCCCGGGGTGTCGATGACGTTGATCTTAACGTCCTTGTACTCGATAGAGATGTTCTTGGCGAGAATCGTAATGCCGCGCTCGCGCTCCTGGTCGTTAGAATCCAGGACGCGGTCCTCGACCTGCTGGTTGGCACGGAAGGCGTCCGTGGCACGCAGGAGCTTGTCGACCATCGTCGTCTTGCCGTGGTCGACGTGAGCGATGATGGCGATGTTCCTCAGATTGTCTACGCGCATGTAGTTCCCCTATCTTCTATCTATATACAACCGGCACGCGTATGCGACCCGCCCAGTAACACAACGCTCGGCGGGAATTTTGAGCCTTTTACCGAAAACTCGTTTATTTTAGCGATTTTAGATAAGAGGGGTTTCCTCGCCTGCAGGTTCAGGGTCGCTCCACATAAAACCATCGCCGGCGCCCACACCTTCGTACAGTACATATGCCGAAAAGCCGCTCTCGAGCGTCGTCTCAAAGAAACTCACAAGCAGGGCGTCATGGTAGCCGCCATCGATCTCGACACAACCGGTGTAGCCGATGGCGTAACGGGCGATGCGACCCAGGCCCTCGTCCTTAAGGCCCATCTTGTGCTCGGAGATAAAGTTGGTGGCGGCCTCGAGGCATGCCTCCTCGCCGTCCTCGTCGAGTGCCGCCAGATAGCGGTTGGACGCGGCATCCTCGATCGCAACGACAACACCGGGGTTCTCACCAGCGGCAAGATCGTCTAAAAATGCCCCGATGAGGTCGCACACCATGGCGTCGAGCTCGGCGGAGACGTTTCCGGCGTCCTGCATATCCTGTGCCATTTTTAGACCTTCCCATCGAGTCCGGCGTCGTTACATCTCTTGTGCCTCGGCAGCGATCTTGGCGGCGGCGTCACGGGCGCGCATCATATCGGCCGCGCGCTTATCGAGTACCTTGATCTGGTTGGTCAGCATCACGGCATCGACCACGCCCCAGATGACCAAGCCCGTCGAAATCGAAAACCCAAGCGCACCAACTGTACCACGAAGGCGCGATGAGATTACCGCGACAAGTGCGGAGGCGGCAACCATCTTGATAAAGGAGGCACGGCGCTCGCGAAGCGTACGGACCTGCGTCACGTAGGCGATGCGGGCGGCCTCGGATGCCTCCGAGCGCATCTGGGCCTCGCGGGCAATGGCGGCGGCTTCGGCTGAAACGCCGCGACCCATCAGTGCACACTCCGTCTCATGGCTACCCGTCATTTAAAAATCATCGGGCGAGAGCGTATGGACGAACTCGTCGAACTTCTCAAATTCCTGCTCGTCATCGACTTCCTCGGCAACCGGAGAGACGGTCCCCAGGCGGTTCATGATGTCGTCCTCAACAAACATGGGAGCATTGCTGCGCACGGCGAGGGCGATGGCATCGCTCGGACGCGCATCGATCCTATGCTCGTTGCTGTCGGCCAAAACAACGACCGTCGCATAGAACACGGGAGGCTCGGCACGGACAATCTCGATGCGCTCGAGTTTTGCATCCAGGGCATCAAGCGTGTCGAGCAGCAGGTCATGGGCGATCGGGCGCTCGGCACGACCGCTGTCGATACCGCGGCTAATAGCCGCAGCCTCAAACGAACCAGTTTGGATAGAAAGGGAGCGCAGCGGCGCAGGGGAGTCCGATTTGCTGCAGCGCTCGCGAAGTACAATAAGCGATGGCACGGGACCGGCGGCCATGACGATGGTCTCTATGTCGACACGAACCATGGAACACCTCCGGTACGTAGCGGTTAACACGCGGCGCCTTCGCCGCATTGAATAGCTATACTACCCAATCTTTCGCACAGCACACAAAACCAAAATGAGTTTTATCACACACAAGAAAAAAGCCCCGAGGCCATGCCTCGAGGCTCTTCACAGTTTTGATGGTGGACCTGACAAGATTCGAACTTGTGACCTCCCGGTTATCAGCCGGACGCTCTAACCAACTGAGCTACAGGTCCATCATGGTGGAGGTTAGGGGGATCGAACCCCTGACCTCAGGCTTGCAAAGCCCGCGCTCTCCCAGCTGAGCTAA
>CALJPV010000101.1:0-9565 GCA_937980385.1 uncultured Collinsella sp.
GAGTGGGAATAGGCTGATAGGGTTCTGACCTGCATTTTTGAGTGCCGCACTGTGCCGCTGAGTTTCGTTTCGTACGAGAGTCATGGCAAAGCCGCCAGCGATGTTGGTGAGTAAATACGATAACCGAGCCTCCGTTCCCGCGTTGGGACGGAGGCTTTTTCTTTGTCGTTTTACTCCCTTTCACCTGCGATTTCGCAATTTACTCCCCCGTGTTTCAAGACGGCAAGGCACGGTGCGGCATTCGGAGGAACGGGAGTAAGGATTCATCCCAAGTGAGTAGACGCGCGATTTTTGTCTCCGAGAGCCAAACGGGGCCGTTTCGGGGCCTGTGAAACTCAAATCGAACTCAATAGGCTTTTCGGCGGTCTTCTCACAGCGTTTTCCCAGGTGGTTAATGGGGAGTAAAGAATCTCGCCGCCTCAATGAAAACGGGAGTAACCAGGGGAAATGCCGCGGCGTACTGCCGCGTGCCGCCGTGTAAGCCACCGCGTCATTTACTCCCCAGGTGCGCCGGAAATGCCTTGGCATGCAATGGGGAGTAAAAACTCAGCTTACGCAGGCCCGAGCGGCGCTCGCCGCCTGGTCCACCGTCCTGATTCGGTTGCGTTGATCGCGAAATGCGGAGAGCCGCTACAGCGAGGCTTTCCAGTCCTCGTATTCGTCGGCGTCGATCTTGCCGTTTTCGAGCTGCGCGCGCTTCTCTGCCCACAGTTCGATCGCCATCGCGGCTTTGGGCGCGTGCGGCGCCTTGGGGTTCAGGGAGAGGCCCGTGCCGTCGGCTGCGGGCACGATGCCGAAGGAGTCCTCGAGCCGCACGAGCAGCGACATGAGGTCGCCCGCAGTCTCGACGCCGTAATCCTTGAGGGCGTTGACGGACACGCCGAGCGCCGCGGAGATGGACTCGAGCAGCTCGGGCTTCACGGCGCGGATGCCGCTCTCGTAGTGGCGCACGGCCCCCTCGGTCAGGCCGACCGCCTCGGCGAGCTGCGCCTGCGTCATGCCGCGCGACTTGCGGTACCGCCTTATGTTCTCGCCTACGGACATGAGCCCTCCTCCTGGAATTACGTACCAGCACATCTTATCAGCGTACGCAAATGTACGCAATTCTATTGACAGTACAGATATGTACGTTTACTCTGAATCTGTGAACCGTACGTATCCGTACGCCATTGATTGGAGGAGCCATGGACGAGAAGGTGGCGAAGACGCCGAGGCCGCACATGCTGGACGCCGACGAGGTCGCGGAGCTGCTGAGGATCAAGAAAGGCAGCGCCTACGAGGTGATCAGGAAGATAAACGCCGAGCAGGAGGCGCGCGGGCGCGTGGTCATCCGCGGGCGCGTTCGAAGCGACGTCTTCGACGCCCTGTACTTCCCGGAGGTGGACTGACATGCCCGTGTACAAGGACGACGGCAACGGCACGTTCTACGTGCAGTGCTACTACCGCGACGCCCGCGGCTCGAAGCGCCACAAGACGAAGCGCGGCTTCTCCTCCGAGGTGGAGGCCGCAGTGTGGGAGAGCCAGTTCAAGAGCCTTAACGGCGGGGCCATGGACATGACGTTCTCCGAGTTCGTCGAGGTGTACGCCTCCGAGGTGAAGCCGCGCATACGCGAGCACACGTGGATCACCAAGGAGTACATCATCAACGACAAGCTCGTGCCGTTCTTCGGGGACATGCGCATGTGCGATGTGAGGCCGATCGACGTCATCAGGTGGCAAAACGAGCTCACCGAGCACCGGGACGCCGACGGGAAGCCCTGGGCACCGACGTACCTGCGCACAGTGAACAACCAGCTCAACGCCATCTTCAACCACGCCGAGCGCTACTACGGCCTCAGCGACAACCCGGTGCGCAGGGTCGACAAGATAGGCTCGAAGAAGGGCGGCGAGATGCAGTTCTGGACCAAGGACGAGTACCTGAGGTTCAGCGAGGCCGTCATGGACAAGCCTCTCTCATTCCACGCCTTCGAGCTGCTTTACTGGACGGGCATACGCTGCGGCGAGCTCCTGGCGCTCACGCCGTCCGACTTCATGCTGGAGAGCTCGCGGCTGCGCATCAACAAGTCGTACCAGAGCCTCAACGGCGTTGACACCGTGACCGACCCCAAGACGCCCAAGTCCGTGCGCACGATCGTCATGCCCGCCTTTCTGCGCGACGAGATGGCGGACTTCATCGAGATGCGCGACGACGTCGCCCCCGACGAGCGCCTGTTCGCCGTGACCAAGCACTTCCTGGCCCACGAGATGGAGCGCGGGTGCAAGGCGTCGGGCGTGAAGCGCATCCGCATACACGACATACGCCACAGCCATGTGAGCCTGCTGATAGAGATGGGCTTCTCCGCGCTGGCCATCGCCGAGCGCATGGGCCACGAGGCGGTGGACATCACCTACCGCTACGCGCACCTGTTCCCCACGAAGCAGGACGAGATGGCCGCCGCGCTCGACGGGGCGAGGGGGTAAGAAGGATGCCGTGCGAGAACAGCGCCCGCAAGCGCAGCAAGACGATGGCGTTCCGCTGCACGCCCGAGGAGCGCAAGCTCATATGCGAGATGGCAGCCTGGAGCGGCATGAACAGGCAGGACTACATCATCGCCAAGCTCACCGATACCCAGGTCGAGGTGAGGCCCTCCGTGAGCGTGCAGAAGGCACTGAGGGACTCGATGGCGGAATTGGCCAAGGAGGTGCGGCTGGCGGCCTCCTACGGCGAGCTGAGCGAGTCCCTGCAACAGAGAATTGAGCACGTGATGAGGTTCTTCCTAGCGCTCGGCGAGCCTGTTGACGCGCCGACGGAAGAGACATCGCCACGAACTACGTTTTTGGAAGAGCCGGTTCCATCCGTCATCGATGCGGGTTCCGACACCGCAAGCATCTTCGAGATGGGACGCAGGTAGGGCCTAGCGCCAGACCTCCAACGCCTTGTCCGCAAGCCATTCGGCGCGATCGGCGATATCGCCCTCGTTCCAAGACTCCTTCTCTAGGGCGCCGGCCATGGTCGCAAGGCCGGCGGCGCAGAGGGCAAGGCCGTCCTTGTATCCCTTTCCCTGCTTCTTGGTGGGCCAATCGGCATCGCGGATGGAGGCGTTGAGCGAATGCGTGATGATGGCGAGGTTGCCGAGCGTGAGGAGCTTCCGGTCCCTTCGCGTGGCAGCCTCATCGTCGAGGGCTCCCCATTTGTTGCGCCACTTCTTGGGCATCATGTGCTCGAGGGTGTACTGGTTGAACCCGAGCAGGGCCGTGCTGCTCATGCCCGGGCGTATGGCGCTTTCCAGCAGATAGAGGACGCCTTTGGACTGAAGGTTGTACAGGCACGATTCCTTGAACGCCCTTCGAACCTCGGCGTCGCCGGGCATGTACGTCGTCGCCTCGTCATTGGCTTCGAGAGCCTTCCTCAGCGCCTCCGCGTCCTTCACCTCGTTCAGGATCAGCGAGGTGAACAGCCTGTTGTAGTTCTTCGTGGTCGCCTGAACCAGCGTTCGGCGGACGATGTAGCTCTCAAGCAGGGCGTAGATCTTAGATTCCTCGCTCGAAGACTCCGCGTTCTTTCGAACGTAGAGCACGTACGGGATGAGCGTCGAGTTCTTGAGGCCGAATATCAGCACGTTCAGGCGCTCGACGCCGGGGGCGGAGGGGATGTCCGCGTCGCAGTAGCCAGGGTCGAACGTGGACTCGAACGCCTCGGCATACGCCTTCATGCTGCTGATGATCTCGACCTTGTCGCCGTTGCAGTACCTGCCGATGAAGTCCTTGTAGGACTGGAAGAGGTTGGACGTGCGCGAATAGAAGAGCTTGTCCTCGGTCGTGACGCCACGCCTCTTGTCCTGGACCAGGATCTGGAGGAACGCGTCGAAGAAGAGGTCGACGAGCGTGCGCTTGATGCGCCCGGTAACGATCTCCTGCTCCCAATACTCCCTCTTCTCAGCCGTGGGCTCGAAGACGTCTTCCCAGCACTCCTTGAACGCCTGCTCGTTCTCGCGGTTGAAGAAGTAGTTCTTGAGGAGCTCCGCCGTCGTCAGGCGCACCCCGAGCGAGTTGATGGTGTCGAATATCTGCTGCTCGTCCTCGCCCTCGGTAAGATCGATGCAGACGAACTGGACGTTCGACTTGATCGTGTTCCTGTCGACCTTCTCCGGGTCGATATTCTTGAGGAAGTAGTTGTAGGCAAGGACGATGGCCGAGGAGCCCTCGAGGGGTTCGCAGCCCGTGGCGCTGACGACCTTTTCGAAATCCTGCCGGTCGTACTTGCCGTGCCGCAAGGCGACATCGCCGGTCTCCAGGACGAAATCTCGCTCAAACAAATTGTTGGTGCCGTTTTTTGCACAGAGTGCCTTGAAGAAGATGACCATGGTCGTGAGTCGCTGCTGGCCGTCGATGACGGTGCGAACCTCGGAGACCTCGGACCAGGTGTTGCCGGAGGAGGCCTGCTTCAGGATGATGGAGCCCAGGAAATAGGGCCGCTTCGAGGCCGTGACGAACTCCATGTCGCCGAGGAAGCGCTCCCATTGCTCTTCTCCCCAGACGTACGCCCTTTGGTAGAAGGGTATTTCGAGCAGGCGCGATCCGTTGAACACGCCGCTTATCGTTGCTTTTCCTGCATCCATCCTTAAAGCCCTATCTATCCTTTGCGGTTATTGCTGGCGGGGTCAATTTTATCAATACGCTGCTTGACCCTTTAATGTTCCCGGTCCTTGCCGTCTTCTCCCCAGAAGGTGCTCGAAGATGATGCGCAGGTCCTCGTCATCAAGGCAGCCGCCCTCGAGGCAGCCACGGTCGATGGTATCGATCATCGTCTGCCCCTTCTTCTTCGAGCGGTCGTAGATCACTGTGTCGAGGGATAGCTCCCTGCCGTCGCGCGTGAACATCTCGTGCATGAATTCGGCACTGTTCGCTTGACTCCAATCGCGTACCGCGTGCTCGAGCGGGCCGCTTCCCCTCGATATGGCGACATCCCAATGCTCGCAGTTAAGCAGAAGAAGTCGGTTCATGAACTCGACGCCCGAAAAACCGAGTCTCGCAAACGGCGGAAATAGAGGGTCATCTGAAAAGACCGCAGCATACTCACTGCTCAACGGCATATACGCGAGATGAAAATCGTACGAGTCGTCCTCGGGCCCGATGATGAACATAGGCATCGACGTCGTAACGAACCCTGAGCCGACGGGTGCCCTAAGGATGGAGAAGCTCTTCTCAAAAAAAGCCTTTCGAATACGGTTAACTGGCACAATATCATCGTTGGAGAAGAGCATGGTTGCGGCGGCGGCAAGCTCGACCACCGCTTGGGAATCCCCGCGCCAATCCGACCAATCGAGCAAGCCGAGCTCATAGGGTGTCAGATGAACGTTTCTGAGCAGCTCTTCGGCAGTCTCGCGTGACCATTTCTTGTCGACGCGCATACTGATAGGGTGCCGGACGATGATATTTGCTGCCAGCTCGCAAACGGCGGCTTTCCCATCAGAATACCCTTCGTCTTCGCACTGGTCTTCTTTCTGGCGTTCCAAAAAGCGATCGTAAAGCGGCGCGATGCGGCTCTCGAGCTCAGATAGCTTAACCTCGATGAGGTTCTGCGCATAGAATCTGTCTGTCGCATCGCCTGTCGCATCGGCATGCTCAACCTCATAAAGATCGCGCATGCTGCAAAGGTTCTCGCAATTCGTGCGGAAGAAGGAGCCCTTCTGTCTGCTGTAGGCATGAAGCTGCCCGGAGGAATCCGCGAAATGGCGCAGGTAGAACCGCGGCACCCAGTGCTGCTTTCGCGTCATCTTTCCGGGCAGCTTCGACATCCTAAGCCTTCACCGCCTCGTATTGGTAGGTCGTGCGCACGTTGTAATGGAAGTCGTTTCCGAGGTCCAGCGCCTCGAAGTGCTTCTTGGCGCAGCCGATCTTGATCTTCTCCGCGTCGCGCAGGGCGGGCTCGCCGTTCTTGCCGCCCTTGGTCTCGGTCACGAAGTACACGCGGCGCTCGCCGTCGGCCTCCTCGACGTACGCCCAGTCGGGGTTGTAACTGCCGAGCGGCGTGTCGATCTTGAACGCCGAGGGCAATTTCGCGAACACGAGAACCTCCTCCTGCTTGTCTAGAGCCTCGGCAAAGGAGCGCTCGACCCCCGCCGAGTCGTAGACCACGTAGTTGTACAGGCTCTTGCTCGTCATGTCCGGCTTCCACGCGTTCTGCCCAAGGTAGGCCGTGTAGTCGTCAAGCTCGAGGTCGCGCATGGTGTACCACTCGTCCTCGGGAAGGCGCACGTACTTGATGCCCTGGGCGATGAGGTCGTTCTTCACGCGGTTGATCTTGTCGCCGACCTGCGCGAGGAAGGTCGCGGGGTCGATCTCGAACTCGTCGAGGCGGCTGCAGCCCTCGAGGATCGCCTTGATGGTGCCGCGGGTGAGCCCGACGGCGTCCTGCAGCTCTGCGATCGGGTCGGGAAGGTCGTATTTCACCTTTCCCGAAACGGACACCACGGAGGTGCCCGTGCCCTCGGCGCTCACGCCCGCGTCGTCGATGCCCAGCGAGGCACGCTCGCTCGTCACCTGGGGCGGGCGCACGGCGAGCATGCCGTCGACAGCTTCGATGGCATGCTCGATGAGCTTGCCGGAGTCGACCTCGACCTGGAAGCGCGTGCGCTGGCGGATGCGGTCCCACAGGGCCTGGAACGCAGGGTCGAGCGTGACGTCCTTCTGCAGCTCGACCGAGACCTCCTTGGCCTTGTCACGGATCTGGACCCTCTGGGACTTGTGGATGATGATCGCCTCGACCTGCTCCTTGGCAGGCTCGAGCTCGGCGGGGAGCTCGACCTTGCCCTCCTCGGCGGCCGCCTTCAGCTCGGGCGTCACCGCGCCCTTGCCGTCGACCATGCCGGTCGCGACGAGGTGGTCGTAGACCTGCTTGGACTTCTCGTAGCCCAGGCGCTCCTCGACGCCATCATCGCCCTTGACCGTGACCTTCGTGAAGCTCTCCGGAGTGATGACGCCGAACTTGAAGTCCTCAGCCTCAAGCTCCTTCTGCAGGCCGTTGGCGAAGTCGTCGTAGCTCTCGTTCGCGATGACGGTGAGCACGTTCGCCTCTGGGTCGTACAGGCGCTCGCCATCCTGGTTCACGCACAGGCGCAGACCGCGGCCGATCTTCTGGCGCTTGGTCAGGTTGTCCTTTGTCTCGACGAGCGTGCAGATCTGGAACACGTTGGGGTTGTCCCAGCCCTCCTTGAGCGCGGAGTGGCTGAAGACGAAAGAGACGTCCTTGTCCGCGTCCTTGCCGTCCGGGAAGGAGATGAGCGTCTCCTTCTTCTGCATGATGAGCTCGAAGGCCCCGGCGTCGTCGGCGGTGCCGGCGGCTCCCTTGGAGTCCTTGAACTTGCCCTTCTTGTCCTTGGCGAAGTATCCCTGGTGCACGGCGTGGGGGTCGCGCACCAGCGGGGCGCCGACGGCTTCGTAGCACTCGAGCCACGTGCCCTTGCCGATCCCCGCCGCCTTTGCGATGCGACGAGGCGCCTTCGAGTTCAGGGCACCTGCGTACTCCTCCTCAAACATCAGGGCGTACAGGCCGCCGTGGACTTCGGGCTCGTAGACGCGGTATCGGTCGACGCGGTCGATGAAGAAGAGCGAGAGCACCTTCACGCCGCGCGGCCACAGCTCGAACTGGCGGGCCAGGTGGTCCTCGATGGTGCGGCGGATCTGCGCGCGCTTGACGACCTCCTCGTTGACGTCGCCCAGCGCCTCGCCGAGCTCGAGCACCTCGCCGTTCTGGAACTCTATGAACTCGTCGCCCACTGCGGCGCCGATGTTGTTGACCACCCAGCCGCTCTCGTAGTCGCTGTTCTCGCCGCTCTTCTGGTAGAGGTCGTTGCCGGTCTTCACCGTGACGGCCTTGCGCTTCTGCGTGCCGTCGGCCTGGCGCACGTCGATGGACACCTTGGCGGAGAACGGGTCGGACTTGACGGACTCGAGCCTCACGTACGCGCCGTTGAGGTTCGCCTCGGCCTTGATCGAGTCCACGCAGATGCCCTTCACCAGGTGGCGCTCGAAGGCGTCGACCGGCGTGAGGCGGTAGATCATGTTGTAGGCCTGCTTGTGCGTGGCCGAGTAGCGCAGCACGAACAGCGGGTTCAGGCTCTTGATGGCGGCCTTGGCCTGCTTGGTGTTGTCGACGCTCTGGGGCTCGTCGATGATGACGACGGGCTTGCAGGCGCTCACGAGCTCGCGAGGGCTGAAGCCGCCGGTGAGCTTCTCGCTGGGACGGTGGAAGAGGTTGCCCTCCTTCGCGGTGCCATCCTTCTCGAGGCCCTTGTTGAACGCGTCGATGTTGATGACCATGACCTGGATGGAGCTCGACGTGGCGAAGTTACCCACCGGCCCCATGTCCTTCGAGTCGTACACGAAGTAGTCGAGCGGCGTGCGGTCGTAGAGCGTCTCGAAGTGCCTGCGGGTGGTCTGGAGGCTCTTGAGGACGCCCTCGCGGATGGCCACGCTCGGCACGACGATAACGAACTTGGTGATGCCGTAGCGGCGGTTTAGCTCGTAGATGGAGCGGATGTAGACGTAGGTCTTGCCGGTGCCGGTCTCCATCTCGACGGTGAAGTCTCGCAGGCGCCCATCGGTGAGGACGTCGGTTGCCGGGAGGCAGCCCTCCTCCTGCACGGCGTGCAGGTTGTCGAGGAGCTGGCCCGGCGCCACGCGAAGCTCGTTGCCGTGGCCGACCATGAGCTCGCCGATTGCCGTCTGGCCTTTGCGGCCGGAATCGGCGGAGAATACGCTGCCAATAAATTGTTGTCCGCGGAACAGGTCGCAGGTTGCTTCGATGGCCTCCAGCTGGTGCTGCTGGTCGGATGAGAACTTGAACTCGAGCGCCGCCATGCTAGACCGTCCTCAATTCGATCTCACAGCCCATGCGCTCGCCGGCGTGCTTGAAGATCTGCACGGCGTTGAGCTTGAGGGTGTCGTCGAGGACGGAATCGAGGATGAGAACGCGCCTGGGCTCCATGTCGGCGATGGCCTCGAGCGCCTCAATGGTGAGGCCTCGGGACATGCAGCAGACGAGCTCGTCGCAAGCGACGGACCAGATGGGATAGCCCGCGGCTTCAGACTTCTCGACGGGCAGCGTGAGCTCGAGGCCCCATTTGAGCATCATCTCGAAGACGATATCCATATCGGAGCGATCGGGCTTGACCACGTCGAAGAGGAGCTGACCGGGCTCGGGCTTCTCAATGCCGGACTCATCGAGCTCGAACACACGGAAGCCGATGTCGGGAAGCTGCTTGGGTCCCTCGCCAAGCTTGAGTTGACGGTTGGATTCCTCGAGCTCGGTTTTGATTTTGTCGCCTGCGCGGCGAATGCGTCCTTCGCCTATGTCGCAGAGAGTCTCATACCCGTCCTTGTAGGCGTCGCGTTTCGGGTCACAAGGCTCTGGAAGCTGGACAAGGATAAACTGATAGCGATCATCTTTTCCGAGCTCCTGCAGGAACATGGCATGGGCGGTCGATGCTGAGCCTGAGAAAAAATCAAGCACAATATCACCCGTGCTTAGATGCTCATGTACGGTAAGGAAGCAAGCAACCGAAAACAAGAGATAGACCGCCAG
>CALJPV010000102.1:0-10114 GCA_937980385.1 uncultured Collinsella sp.
CTCTTTGCGTCCTGCGGAATATTCCGGAGAGAAGTCCCCGTCCCGCCCCCGGATTCCCTGCGTTTACGGCCTTGAGGTCGGCGGGCGGAGAAGGATGTGGTCGATAGGGATACGTGTCCCCTTCGCTGTTTCGCGCTTTGCGCGAAAGGCGCGCTACTTTGGGATGGGTGGGGAACGTGGTTGTTTTGGCAACTGATCTCCGCCACAAATTACCCTTGGCATACTTGCGCGAAAGCCTACTGGTGCTACACTTGCAGTTGCTGTTTCAGGGCGGGGTGGAATTCCCCACTGGCGGTAAATTGGGCGGTGCCAAAGGGACGCCGTGGCGCAGGCGAGGTGTCTGCGACCGAGCCGATGAGTCCGCGACCCGTGCGTGTGTTGGTTCGCATGCCGGCTGAACTGGTGAGATTCCAGTACCAACGGTTAGAGTCCGGATGAAAGAGGCAGGTGATCTTAATGTCTGAACAGTCGCAGCATATCCATTTTGAGAACACGAATAGGTGGAGCACCAAACAGCTCGTTACCATGGCGCTGATGTGTGCTTTGGGCGCCCTGTTTATGTATGTGCAGCTACCCATCCTTCCTTCGGCGCCGTTTTTGACGTATGACCCGTCGCTGGTGCCGGCGATGGTGTGCGGGTTTGCATATGGTCCCGGTGCCGGTACCGCTGTTGCCGCCATGGCGATCGTTATCCATGCGCTCACCACGGGTGACTGGGTCGGCGCGCTTATGAACCTGGTTGCCACGCTGGGTTACATTCTGCCCGCGGCTATCGTTTACCAGAAGATGCACACCTATAAGGGTGCCGTGATTGGCCTGGTGCTCGGCGTCATTGCCGCTACAGCGCTGTCTATGGTCGCAAACCTTACCATTGGCGTATGGTTCTGGTATGGCTCGGTCGATGTGATCGCCCCGCTCATGATTCCTGCCGTACTGCCGTTTAACCTTATCAAGACCGTGCTTAACTCGGTGTTGACGCTGGCGGTGTATAAAGCAGTCTCCAACCTCATCACGCCTAAAAAGGACCAGGTCAAAGGGCGCGCATGATTGAGTGTCGGGGCGTTTCCTTTAGCTATGACGGTGCCGCACCGGCACTCGACGGCGTCGATCTGAACATCGAGGATGGCGAGTTTTTCTGCATCCTTGGTGGCAATGGGTCGGGCAAGTCGACGTTTGCCAAGCATCTGAATGCACTGTTGCGGCCCGATGCGGGTACGGTATGCGTCAACGGCATGGATGCGTCCGACCCCGAGCTGGTCTACGACATCCGCTCGACTGCGGGCATGGTATTCCAGAATCCCGATGACCAGCTGGTGGCAACGCTTGTCGAAGATGACGTTGCGTTTGGTCCCGAAAACCTTGGCGTGCCGTCGGCACAAATTGCGCAGCGCGTACGCGAGGCGCTGAAGGGTGTGGGCCTGGTGGGCTTTGAGCGTCACGAGACCCATGCGCTTTCGGGCGGCCAAAAGCAGCGCGTGGCGCTTGCCGGCGTGCTCGCCATGGAGCCGCGCGTGCTCATTTTGGATGAGGCTTCTTCGATGCTCGATCCGCGTGGACGCAAGGGCCTCATGAAGGCTTGCCGCGCGTTGCATGATCGCGGCATGACCATCGTGATGATTACGCACTTTATGGAAGAGGCCGCCGAGGCCGATCGCGTTGCTGTCTTCCAAGCGGGCCGCGTTGCCATGCTCGGTACGCCCGAGGAAATCTTGACGCGGGCGGACGAACTTGCGCAGCTCAACCTGGATATGCCGGCGTCGTGCTGCCTAGGTAGGGCACTTCGTGAGAAGGGCGTTTCCGTTTGCGCGCAGGTGCGCGAGGCAGATATGGTCGCCGAGATTGCACAGGCTTATGCCGAGCGGAGCGGGACGAACATCGCAGGGCAGCCTTCCGCATCCGATTCCCATGTGCTTGGCAATGGATCCTCTGCGGCCGACGGGATAGCCGCGTCGGAGCTCGTTATCAAGATTTCGCACCTCTCGCATAGTTACTCGCTGAGCGCCCGCGAGCGCCGTCGATGGCGCAAGCGCTCGACCACTGCGGACGCATCGAGCAAACAGGCTCTTTGGGGCAACGATCCAAACAGCCCCTGGGCGCTACGTGATGTTTCGCTGACGGTGCGCCGCGGCGAGTTTCTGGGATTGGCGGGTCATACCGGCTCGGGTAAATCGACGCTGGTTCAGCATCTCAACGGGTTGATTCGTCCGCAGGAGGGAAGCGTTTGCGCGCTGGGGCTCGACCTATCAAGCAAGAAAGACGCCGCCGCGGTTAAGGCCAAGGTCGGCGTGGTGTTTCAGTATCCCGAGCGCCAGCTATTTGCCGAGACCGTGGCGCGGGACGTGGCGTTTGGCCCGCGCAACCTTGGCCTGCCAGAAGACGAGGTTGCACGCCGTGTCGCATCATCGCTTGCGCGCGTGGGCCTCGACCTTGCTGCGATGGGCGACAAGAGCCCCTTTGAGCTTTCGGGCGGCCAGCAGCGCCGCGTGGCGTTTGCCGGCGTGCTCGCCATGGAGCCCGAGGTGCTGGTGCTCGACGAGCCCATGGCGGGGCTCGATCCGGCTGCGCGCGGGGATTTCCTGGGGCTCATCGATCGACTCCATCGCGAGGGCCTGACTGTTGTCATGGTTTCGCACAGTATGGATGACCTGGCAAATTGTTGTGACCGCATCGTTGTGATGAACGAGGGCGCCGTGTTTGCCGAGGGAACGCCCGCGCAGGTTTTTGCGCACGCGGACGAGCTCAAGTCGATCGGCCTGGGCGTTCCCGCCGCCCAGCGCATGGCGCTGGCGCTCGCGAAAGCCGGTGTGCCGCTCCGCCGCGACAGGCTTTATACGGTTGAGGCGCTGGCCGACGAGCTGGCTGGCTTGCTGCTGGGCTGCGCGGACGGGCTTTTGAGGGTGCCGCGTCAGGCTGGTTCCAAGGCGCCCACGCGAGAGGAGGGCTGCTGATGGAGGCGTTCTCATTTGGCAGCTACTATCCCGGGGATAGCGCGGTGCATCGCCTGGATCCGCGCACTAAGTTGCTTCTAGGTTTCGCATTTCTGATCACCGTGCTCACCGTTGGCAGCTTCGGCGGGCTGGTTCCGGTCGCAATGTTTGTCGTGCTGGTCTATCTCGCAGCCCGGGTGCCGTTGCGCCGGGTCCTATCATCGATGGCACCATTGCTGGCGATTGTCGTGGTGGTCGCGGTGCTCAACCTGTTTTCCGACCAGAGTGGCCGCATCCTGTGGCAGCTTGGCTTTTTGCAGGTGAGCGAGGGCTCGCTGCGTTCTGCGGCGTTTGTGGCGTGCCGCCTGACGTTGATGATGGCCGGCATGAGCGCCATTACACTCACCACGCCGACGCTCGACCTCACCGCGGGCTTTGAACGTCTACTCGCACCATTTGCGCGCGTGGGGCTTCCGGCGCACGAGCTCGGCATGATTATGGGTATCGCGCTGCGGTTTATGCCGCAATTTGCCACCGAGATGAAACAGACGGCCGATGCACAGGCAAGCCGCGGCGCGCGCGTGACGGGCGGTCCGCTCGGCGGTGTGCGCATGCTCGGCAGTGTGGCGATTCCGCTGTTCACCGGCGTGTTCCGTCATGCCGAGACGCTTTCGGCCGCCATGGATGCGCGCTGTTATCACGGCGAGCAGGGACGCACGCGTCTGCATGCGCTTGCGTTTGGCCGCGGGGATGCACTGGCAGCGCTGGCGATGGCGCTGCTGGTGACATGCGTTGTCGTTATCAATCTTCAACTCGTCTAAGCTCGATTCGAGCGCAAGAAAGGGGTCTCTATGACCGACATCGATCGCACGGCTCAGCTCGAGCGCGCCTGCTCGTATCTCAGGCGCATTCCGGCGTGGTATCTTGCCACGACCGATGCGAGCGACGGGCATCAGCCCCGCGTGAGGCCGTTTTCCTTTGCCATGGTCGATGATGGCAAGCTGTGGTTTTGCACGTCGCGCGACAAGGACGTGTGGGCGGAGTTGAGCGCGAATCCCAAGTTTGAGGTATCGGGCTGGAAGCCGGGGGAGTGCTGGATCGTGTTAACTGGCGAGGCCGCGCTCGAGGACGATGCATTCGTGAGCGACAAGGTGCGCCAAGCGGGCTTTAAGCACATGGTGGGCATTGGCGAGCAACACGATAGCGCCAACGATGGCCGCCTTGCATTCTTCTCGGTCCGCAACATCGCCGCACGGTTCTGCGATATCGACGGCAGCGAAGAGCGCCTCGAGCTCTAATTTCCCAAATTGGCTACCCATTCCAAAAAGACTGGTCAGGCGTCAGGAGGACACATGGACGGATTGAATACGGTGTTGGAGTATCTGACGTCGGTGCCGGCGTGGTATCTGGCGACGAGCGTGGGCGGGCAGCCGCATGTGCGTCCGTTCTCGTTTGCGCAGATTCAGGACGGCAAACTGTGGTTTGTGACAGCGCGCACCAAAGATGTGTGGCAGGAGCTGCTGCAAAACCAGCGCTTTGAGGTCACGAGTTGGTGGCCGGGCCATGGTTGGTTGATCCTGCGCGGGCGTGCGGGGCTGGAAGACCGGGCTTCGAGCGAAATGCGCGAGGCCGGATGGAAGCATCTTGAGCGCTTGAGCGAGCACTATGAGGGGCCTAACGACCCCGCGCTCGTCTTCTTTAGCGTCGAGGATCCTGAGGCATTTATCTGCAATCATGACGAATGGGTGCCGGTTGAGCTCTAGCCAGCTGGCTCATCCTAACAACTTAGTTTTCGCATGGGCGGACCCCGTGTTGCCCGGCACCGTAAGGAGTGCCGGTCAATACGGGGCCCGCTCTATTTGTCAATTCCTTCAAGCGAATGTGTCGGGAATGTTTCAATGCATGAACATGCAAGCTATTTACGTATTCATGCATCTTTTGGTGCTAAAGTTTCAACCCACCTCATAATGACCGCTGCGAAATGCGCATCGGTGCATAAATCGCAGACAAGGAGTCTGATATGTCTTTGAAGGTTGGAATCGTCGGCGCGGCTGGATATGCCGGAGCCGAGCTCATTCGCCTCGTACTCGGCCATCCCGAGTTTGAACTTGTTGCCATTACGTCCAACGCCGATGCCGGCCAGCCGCTGTCCGCAGTGTATCCGAGCTTTGCTGGCGTGAGCAATCTGGTTTTCACCACGCATGACGCCCCCGAGCTCAAAAGCTGCGATGCGGTTTTTCTTGCCGTGCCGCACACGGCTGCCATGGCGCAGGTGCCCGCGCTCCTTGCCGCGGGCGTTTCCTGCTTTGATCTTTCGGCCGATTACCGTCTGAGCGACCCGTCCGTCTTTGAGGCATGGTATGCCGCCGAGCACACGAGCCCCGAGCTGCTCAAGACCCGCGCTTTTGGCCTGCCCGAGCTGTTCTGCCAGGACTTAGAGAACGCTGCTTCCAGCCATGCCGCCGGAAAGCCCGTTTTGGTCGCTTGCGCCGGCTGCTATCCCACCGCAACGAGCCTCGCTGCCGCTCCTGCCGTGCGTGCGGGCTGGGTGGCAGAGAACGGCCCCGTAATCGTCGATGCCATTAGTGGCGTGACGGGCGCCGGTAAGTCCTGCAACGCTCGCACCCATTTTTGTAGCGCAGACGAGAACTTAGAGGCCTATGGCGTAGGCAAACATCGTCACACACCAGAGATCGAGCAGATTCTGGGCCTGACCGATCGCGTCGTCTTTACTCCGCACTTGGCACCGCTCAGGCGCGGCCTGCTTTCCACGGTGACGATGCCGCTCGCGCCGCAGACTCTCGACACGTTGGCCCTTGAGGACGTCGTCGACCATTACAAGAAGTTCTACGCCGGTCGCACCTTTGTGCGCGTGCTCGATGCCGGCCGGCAGCCCAAGACGGCTTCGGTCGTCGGCACCAACGCTGCCCAGATCGGCCTTGCGCTCAACAAGCGTGCGGGCGTGCTGGTGGCGACGGGTGCTATCGACAATTTGTGCAAGGGTGCTGCGGGCCAGGCGGTCCAGTGCGCCAACATCGTTTTTGGCTTTGACGAGCGACGAGGCTTGCCCACAGTGGCGTGCCCGGTGTAGCACATTCGATTGTTAACGATTTGGTGGTCGGGTATCGAGTTGGGCGCCGCTTTCAAGCTGGTCTAGTAGTTGCGACCGGTATGGCGTGCCAGCCGATGCCCGCTTTTTTATTTGATATAAGGAGCCGTAGGGACGATGAATACCGACCTGATTGATATCAAGATACGCGCCGTCGAGGGTGGCGTTACGGCAGCGGCTGGCTTTAAGGCCGCAGGCATCCATGCAGGATTCCGGAAGAATCCCGAGCGCTTGGACTATGCGCTCGTCGTGCCCGATAGGCCCTGTCCAGGCGCCGGCGTGTTTACGACCAACCGCTTTTGCGCGGCGCCCGTGCAGGTGAGCCGTGCCAACCTGGGCGGTGCGGACAAGGGCTATGGCATCATCGCCGGCGTTTCAATCAACTCCGGCAACGCGAATGCCGCCACGGGCGAGACCGGCCTAGCCTGCGCGCGCGAGACGTGCAACATCGCCTCGCAGGTCATCGGCTGTGAACCCCAGCAGATCCTAGTTGCATCCACAGGCGTGATTGGACAGATTCTGCCGATCGACACGTTTGAGACGGCCGTTCCGTCCGCCTACGAGGCGCTCTCTGCCCATGGCGGTGCCGATGCGGCCCGTGCCATCATGACGACCGATACGCACTCCAAGGAGTATGCCGTTCGCTACCGCAGTGAGGCTGCGGGTCATGCGGGCAACGCTTATACGGTGGGCGGCATGTGCAAGGGCTCGGGCATGATCATGCCCAATATGGCCACCATGATCGCGGTCATTACTACCGATGCCCCCGTCGAGCCGTCGGCGCTCCACGCCCTGTTGCTCTCGACCGTTAAGCAGACCTTCAATAAGGTGACGGTCGATTCCGATACCTCGACCAACGACACCTGCATCATGCTTGCTTCTGGCGCTGCTGCCGCTGAAGCCGAGGCTATCGTCGAGGGCACTGATGCCTTTGACGAACTGTCCTTTGCCGTGCACGAGGTGTGCGAGAGCCTGGCGCGCAACATCGCGGCCGATGGCGAGGGCGCGTCAAAGCTCGTGACGGTTAACGTTACCGGCGCCGCCACCGACGAGGAAGCCGATATCGCCGCCCGTGCCGTCGCCAACTCGCCGCTCGTCAAGACCTGCATCGCCGGTCACGACTGCAACTGGGGCCGCGTCGCCATGGCGCTCGGCAAGTGCGGCGTGAAGTTTAACCAGGAAGACGTTTCCATCGACATGATGGGCATGCCTGTCTGTCGCGACGGTCTGACTGTTCCCTTTGACGAGGACGAGGCTCTGCGACGTTTTGAGGCGTCCGAGATCGTGATCTCGGCCGACCTGGGTGCAGGCGACGCGGCAACGACCGTGTGGACCTGCGACCTCACGCACGAGTACATCTCCATCAACGGCGACTACCGTTCCTAGATTCCAGGCACGCTGCGCATCTTGCCGCATTGCGGACAGCGAAGCACGGCGTGATAACGATACGAAAGACGAGGCAGATTATGAAATTCGCACGCGACTGTCGTTCGAGCGAATCCAACGAAGCAACCGCGCAGCTGCTGTTCGAAGCGCTGCCGTGGATTAAAAACCTGACCGGCAAGACGGTCGTTATCAAATATGGCGGAGCCGCCATGGTCGACGAGCAACTGCGCCGCGACGTGATGAGCGACATCGTTTTGCTCAAGATCATCGGCATGCGCCCCGTCATCGTGCATGGCGGCGGCAAAGCCATCAACGAGGCGCTGAGCCACTATGACATCCCTGTCGAATTTAAGAACGGGCAGCGCGTGACTACGCCGGCGACCATGGATATCGTGCGCGAGGTGCTGGGCGGCAAGGTTAACCAGGAGCTGGTCGCTGCCATCAACCACCACGGTAATTTGGCCGTAGGCGTGTCGGGCAGCGATGCCGGCACGCTCATCGCCGAGCCGCTCGACCCCGAACTCGGTCGCGTGGGCAAAGTGACGCACGTCAACACCGACTATATCGAGCGCTTGCTCGATAGCGAGTACATTCCCGTAATCGCTACCGTCGCGGCGGGGGAGGACGGCGGCTTCTTCAACATCAATGCCGATACCGCCGCCGGCGCCGTTGCGGCGGCGCTTCATGCGCACAAGGCGATTTTTTTGACCGACGTCGACGGTCTGTACAAGGACTTTAGTGATAAGGACTCGCTTATCTCCAACCTGACGCTCGACGAGGTCAACGAGATGCTCTACGGCGGGGAGGTCGATAAGGGCATGATTCCCAAGCTGCGCGCGGCCGTCGATGCGCTTGCTGCTGGCGTGTTCCGAGCCCACATCATCAACGGCACGACGCCGCACTCGCTGCTGCTGGAGCTGCTGACCGATGCTGGCGTCGGTACCGTGATCCACTCCACCGAGACGGCCTACGAGTTCGATACGCATCCGCATCCGCTTTCGACGTTTGCGGCGCGTCTGACCGAGAACCTCGACGAGGTCGAGAAGCTCCAGACGGTCTAGCCGACCCGCGGTCGTCGCGTCCCTGCACCCATAGCCCTGCGCCGTACGGCGCCCAACGAAAGGCATCTCATGTCACTTGCAACTCAGCAATCGCTCGAATCCCATTACGTTATGCATACCTTTGGTCGCTCGCCGGTAGAGTTTGTCGAAGGTCACGGCATGAAGCTCACCGGCGACGATGGCCGTGAGTACCTCGACTTTCTTGCCGGCATCGGCGTGTGCAGCCTAGGTCATGGCGACCCGGCTGTGCTCTCGGCGCTCGAGGCACAGACCAAAAAGCTCATGCATGTCTCCAATTACTTCTACATCGAGCAGCGTGGACAGGTCGCGGCGCTGCTGTCCAAGCTTGCTAACGACGACGTAGATGGTGCGCGCGTGCTTGCCGATGCCATTGCCGCCGGCGATGAGACCACGGCAGCTGCTCTTGGTGCCCCGGCTGCGGACGAGCAGGTGTGGGAAACCTTCTTTGCCAACTCCGGCGCCGAGGCCAACGAGGGCTCGATGAAGCTTGCGCGCCTGTACGCCAAGCGTGCCGGCAACGGTGGCAACACCATCGTGTGCATGCGTGGCGGCTTTCACGGTCGTACGCTCGAGACTATTGCGGCCACCATGCAGGATTGGCTGCAGGACAGCTTCCGCCCGCTGCCGGGTGGCTTTGTGGCCTGTACGCCCAACGATGTCGACGAACTGCGTTCGATCTTTAAGCAGCTGGGAAGCGAGGTCTGCGCCGTCATGCTCGAGCCGATTCAGGGCGAGAGCGGCGTGCACCCCATGACCGAGGAGTTTATGGCGGCGGCGCGCGACTTGGCACACGAGGTGGGCGCCGTTCTTATCGCCGACGAGGTCCAGTGTGGCATCTTCCGCTCCGGCAAGCCGTTTGCATTCCAGACCTATGGCGTGGAGCCCGACATTATGAGCCTTGCCAAGGGCATTGCCGATGGCGTGCCCATGGGTGCCGTGGTGGCAAAGAAGGAGATCGCCGACGTGTTTAAGCCGGGTGACCACGGCTCGACCTTTGGCGGTAGCTGCTTGGCTGTCGCGGCGTGCGCCGCGACGCTCTCTGCGCTCGTGCGCGGCGATTTTGCCGAGCATGCTGCCAAGGTGGGTGCTTATATGGAGCAGGCGCTGGCTAAGCTTCCGCATGTGGTAGAGGTGCGTGGTCGCGGCCTGATGCTCGGCTGCGATCTGGACGATGCCGCGGGTGATGCACACGACGTTGTAGCCCGTGCATTGGGGGCTGGTGCCGTGATCAACGCTACAGGCGCACATACGCTGCGCTTCCTTCCGCCGCTCGTGTGCGAAGAGGCCGACGTGGACAGCCTAATCGAGATCCTGTTGGACGTTTTGGCGTAGCGCCATCAGACATAGCAATTTGGAGCGGGTTTCAGGCTGTCACGTGCCGTTTGGCGCACGATTGGGCGAACTGGAGCCCGTTTTGCTATCGATTTACCATGGCTGGGATAGGGCGTGTGCAAAAAAGAAAGGCCTCCATCACTGGAGGCCTATCAAATCAGTGGTGGGCGATGAGGGATGTCCGCGTGCGGCTGGCGCCGCCCGCGCCCCGCTTCGGGCCTGCGGCCCTCGCGTGCTGCGCTGGAAAACGCTTCGCGTTTCCTCAGCTCCGCACCCTG
>CALJPV010000103.1:0-7516 GCA_937980385.1 uncultured Collinsella sp.
CTGCCCGCCTTCGCACTGTTCCATGCCGATGATGCGGCCGCGGCGTTTGACGCCCTCGACCGAAACCGCGCCCGGGCGGCGTCGGATCGCGGCCACGATCTCGGCCTCGGGCACCGTCTCGCAGCGGCAGACGATCTGCCCCCATGCGGGGTCGGACTCGATGAGCTCCTCCTTGCGCGCAAGCGGCGCACGGTCGAAGTCGTCCGGCGCGCGGCGAATCGGATCCCAATCGGCCCGCTCGCGCAAAGCAACGCCGGCCTCGCGCATCACGTGCTCCATGCGCTCGGCAATAGCCGGCGCACTCGCCACGCCCGGCGACTGAATGCCCGCCGCCTGGAACAGCCCCGGCACCACGGCCGACTTCCCAATAAAGAAGTCGTTGGTTCCCTGAATGACCGGACGCCCGCCGGCAAACGCGCGCACCACGCGGCGCGTGTCCAGATCGGGCACCAGTTTGCGCGCGCCGGTCAGCAGTGCGTTAACGTCGGCCGCGTAGGTCTGCGTGTTGCCCGGCTCGCGCACAGCGGCGGTTGCGGTGATCACGGTGTTGCCGTGCACCGTGCCCGTCACAATGACGCCCTTCGACACCGGCGTCGGCACCGGGTAGAGCGGCATGAGCGCCCGTGCCTCCTTGTCCAGCACCACGATGTTGCCCTGGCGCCAGACCATCTGGAACTCCTCGGCGCCCGCCATATGCGAGATGTCCGCGGCGCCGTTGCCCGCGGCGTTGATCAGGTAACGGCAGCGCACGTCTCCGGCGGGCGTTGCCAGCGTAAAGCGCGTGCGGCCCTTGCCGTCGGCAGCAGCGTCCTCGCTGTGCGAGCTAGCAACCTCAATCGCCTCCACCGGTGCGGAGCGCATAAACGTCACGCCGTTGGCAACGGCGTTCTCCAGCGCGGCGATGGCCACTTCAAATGGGTCAACGTAACCGGTCGAGGGGCACCACAGCGCGCACGTCGCCTTGGCGCTCGCACGCGGCTCCAGCTCGTGGATGCGCTCGGGGCCGATAATCGACAGCCCGGGCACGCCGTTGGCAAGGCCATTCTGGCGCAGCTTCTCCAGGTGCGCGCGGTCTTCGTCGTTAAACCCCAGCACCATCGACCCGGTGCGGCGGAACAAAAAGCCCAGCTCCTGGGCCCAGGTGCCATATAGCTCGCAGCCGCGGGCGTTGACCTGCGCCTTGACCGTGCCCGGCGCCGGATCGTAGCCGGCGTGCACCAGGCCGCCGTTGGCCTTCGACGCGCCCAGGGCGATATCGTTGGCCGCCTCGACCACGCAAATGGACAGGTCATAGCGCGTGAGTTGCCGCGCGATGGCGCATCCCGTTATGCCCGCGCCCACAATTGCGATATCAAATGTTTCTGCCACGGTGCCTCCCAGACAAGTTGACAAGCTGTCAATAAGACTATCCTACGGTCTGCACACCCCCAGTGCGGCGGCAATGCGGCGAACAGCCCCGCAACACCCGCCAACGGCAGGCGAGGGGAAACTCGGGACCATCGGTGACCTCGTCTGCCGCCCCTGGTGTCAGAGGTTTGTCTCGTTCTGTAACAGCAATCAGAAGAACTGGGTTCCAGATGTCACAGATCAAGATAAACCTTCCGACGGATTTTGAATGTCTCGATCTGTAACAGAAAAAGGGGCTTTGGGGCCCAAGATGTTACAGATCGAGATTGAACTCGGGGAGGGGCCCCTGTGTCTCGATCTGTAACATCTAGACCCGGATTTCGCCTCTAACTGTTACAGATTGAGATGTTTGTGTCTGTGGCGGCCGCCGGGCCCCACCAGGGTCCCGCTTGAACGACCCCCGTGTTAAACTAATCCGGACTATAAATATTCCGAAAGGTACACCTCAATGTCCAAGTACATCTCTGAGCTCATGTCGCCGCAGCTTATGGGCGTCATCTATGCCTTTGTTGGCTTTATCATCGCCCTGTACGTGCTGTCGGTCGTCTATGTGTTTATCGACGCTCGCCGCCGCGGCGCCAGCGCCTACGTGGCATGGGGCATCATCGCCCTCATCCCGTTTGTGGGCCTCATCGCCTACCTGGTCCTGCGCCCGCATTCCTACGCGGCCGACCGCGAGGAGCAGGAGCTGGACATGGCCCTGCGCGAGCGCCAGCTTGCCCAGTACGGCACCTGCCCGCAGTGCGGCGCGCCCATCGAGAAGGACTTTGTGGTCTGCCCCGTGTGCGATACCCAGGTTCGCAACGTGTGCCCCAGCTGCCATCGCCCGCTCGACGCGCACTGGAAGGTCTGCCCCTACTGCCGAACTCGCATCCAGTAACGCATCCATCGCCGGGCCGGCCGCAAGCCACGCGCGCCGCGCGCCATGCGCAAGCCGCACGCGCGCCCCGCACCCCCGCCCCCACACGATGAAGCATGCGTAGAAAATCGCCCGCCGTGCCATTAAGGTGCGGCGGGCGCTTGTATACCAAGGCAACCTGCCTATAATGATGCAAGTCAAAAACGCCGAGCGCATCGCACGCACTTGCATCAGGCATCCGAGAGGAGAAAACATACCCATGAAGGCACTCTACAATGACGGTTCGGTGGCCGAGCTCCCGCAGGACGAGGTCACGCACGTCATCCGCCACTCTGCCGCGCACATCATGGCGCAGGCCATCAAGCGTCTCTATCCCGAGGCCGACTTTGCCTACGGTCCCGCGACCGACAACGGTTTTTACTACGACGTCGACCTGCCCGAGGGCGTCAAGATCAGCGAGGACGACTTCCCCGCGATCGAGGCCGAGATGAAGAAGATCGTCAAGGAGAATCTCAAGTTCACCGTGTACGAGAAGCCCCGTGCCGAGGCCATCGCCCTTATGGAGGAGCGCGGCGAGAAGTACAAGGTCGAGCACATCGGCGACCTGGACGACGACGCCCGCATCACCTTCTATCAGCAGGGCGACTACATCGACATGTGCGTCGGCCCCCACATCTGCTACACCAAGGCGCTGAAGGCCTTTAAGCTCACCGGCGTCTCGGGCGCCTACTGGAAGGGCGACAAGGACAACAAGATGCTCACCCGCATCAATGGCGTCGCCTTCGCTACCAAGGAAGAGCTCGACGAGCACATGCATATGCTGGAGGAGGCCAAGAAGCGCGACCACCGCAAGATCGGCCGCGAGATGGACCTCTTTATGATGCGCGACGAGGCCCCCGGCTTCCCGTTCTTCCTGCCCAACGGCATGATCCTTAAGAACACGCTGCTGGACTACTGGCGCGAGATCCACCACAAGGCCGGCTACGTGGAGATCTCCACGCCGCTCATCATGAACAAGCAGCTGTGGAAGACCTCGGGCCACTGGGACCACTACAAGGACAACATGTACTCTACCGTCATCGACGACGAAGAGTACTGCATTAAGCCCATGAACTGCCCGGGCGGCGTGCTGGTGTACGCTTCCAAGCCGCACTCCTATCGCGAGCTGCCCATTCGCGCCGGCGAGATTGGCCTGGTGCACCGCCACGAGCTGCGCGGCGCCCTGCACGGCCTGTTCCGCGTGCGCTGCTTTAACCAGGACGACGCCCACCTGTTTGTGCGTCCCGACCAGCTGACCGACGAGATTGTGGGTGTGGTCAACCTCATCGATTCCGTGTACCAGAAGTTTGGTTTTAAGTATCACGTTGAGCTTTCCACCCGCCCCGAGGACTCCATGGGTTCGGACGAGGATTGGGCTCGCGCCGAGGAGGGTCTGCGCACCGCTCTGGAGCAGCTGCACATGGACTACGAGGTCAACGAGGGCGACGGCGCCTTCTACGGCCCCAAGATCGACTTCCACCTGGAGGACTCGCTCGGCCGTACCTGGCAGTGCGGCACCGTCCAGCTCGACTTCCAGATGCCGCTCAACTTTGATCTGGAGTACGTGGACGCCGACGGCACCAAGAAGCGTCCCATCATGCTGCACCGCGTATGCTTTGGCTCCATCGAGCGCTTCATCGGTATTCTGATTGAGCACTTTGCGGGTAAGTTCCCCACCTGGCTGGCTCCCGTGCAGGTCAAGGCGCTTCCCGTCTCCGAGAAGAGCCGCGACTACGCTCACGAGGTGTGCGCCAAGCTGGAGGAGGCCGGCATTCGCGTGGTCTGCGACGACCGCGACGAGAAGATCGGCTACAAGATCCGCGAGGCCCGCAGCATCGACCGCGTGCCCTACATGCTCATCCTGGGCGAGAAGGAGGTCGAGGCCGGCAATATCTCCGTCCGCGATCGCTCCAACGAGACCGTTCAGATGAGCGTTGACGAGTTTGTGGCCAAGGTTCTCGAGGAGATCAAGACTCGCGCCTAGCACAAACAATACAAGAATTAACAAAGGCGACCGTCCTGTAGGGCGGTCGCCTTTTTTGTTGTCTATAGAAGAAAGGCCGCTGGTTAGAGCGGCTTTTTTGTTGTGCAAAAAGGTACAGGTTTTTGTAGAGGCGTATGGAGATGCACCCATTCGCGGCGCATTTTGTGCAATCTGGGAAAACGCGAGCAGTTTGCTCGTATAATGAGCAACGTCGAAAGATACAAAAACCTGTACTTTTGCGACTGCGCCTAGCTGCGAGCGAGAAGCCTGTTCTTAACGCCCCTGCATCCGCGTGCGTCGCGGATTCAAGTTAAGGGGGCGAGAGATGGAACAGACAATGCGGCGCCAAGAGCAGCTGCCCGGTGCCTTTAGTGGCGCCATCACCAACAGTCAGCGCGGCCGCGTCCGCTGGTATCTGGTCCACACCCCTAATGGAAAAGAGCGCGAGACCTGTGAAAAGGTCCGCAGCATTATCCCGCACGAGCTGATGCAGGACGCTTTTGTGATGCAAAAGGAGTTCTGGTTTAAGCGGGACGGCGCCTGGTCACTCCAAACCAAACCCATATACAAGGAATACTTCTTCGTCGCCACGCGCGATGCCGCTCTGCTCGATAAGGCTTTGGCCCAGTTGAGCTTTGGCTGCCGCATTGCCGGCAGTAGGGAGCGGGCCTATGCGCCCATGCCGGACGATGCGCAGGACTGGTACCGCAGCGTGCTCGATGACGACGGCGTGGTGCGCAACAGCGTAGCCCGCATAGAAGACGGCGTGCTGCACATAGAGCAGGGGCCCTTGGTGGGGCAAGAGGCCCGTGTAAAGAAGATCGACCGTCATAAACGCTGGTGCCTGGTGGACGTGGGCGAAGGCGACTCCGCATTTAGGGAGCTGCTTCCGTTGGACGTTCCCAGCAAAACGTAAGGGGACGTCGCACTGGTAATTCATTCGTATTTTAATTCATCGATGGGTGGGATCCCTGGGAACAGGAACGTGAATTTGAACTTGACTGTTGAAGAGAAGACTGAAAGCAGCGCATCCATGGGGGAGACACTAGCTATTCAGAAGATACAACCGAGCGGTACGCTGGCCTACCGTTTCTTGAAGAGACTGTTTGATCTTGTCTTCAGCCTTTGCGTGAGTGTGGTGCTGTTCATTCCTGTTGCTGTCGTGTGCGTGCTCATCCGCCTCGAGTCTTCGGGTAGCCCTGTGTATGCGCAAGAACGTGTTGGCAAGGGCGGTAAGGCTATCAAGATCCTTAAACTTCGCAGCATGGTCGCCGACGCCGGTAACGTGCAGAAGTATCTGAGCCCTGAGCAGCTATATCAGTGGGAAGTCGAGCGCAAGGTCGATGATGATCCTCGTATTACCAAAGTCGGCCAGTTTATTCGTAAGTGCTCCATCGACGAGATGCCGCAGTTCCTGAACGTGCTAAACGGCGATCTTTCCGTCATCGGACCGCGTCCCATTACAAGAGACGAACTTGAGCAGCATTTTTCCGATGAGGAAAAGGCCGAGCTACTTTCTGTCCAGCCTGGCATCACGGGCCTTTGGCAGGCGACCGATCGCAACGCTGCGACGTTCGAGAGCGGCCTGCGTCAAAAGATCGAGCTTCATTACGTGCGTAACCGATGCTTCCGCATGGATTGGAAATGTTTTACCGGCACCTTTGGTGCCATGTTTGGCAGGAAGAGGACGGGGCGATAAGTGGCTATTGAGAATGGACCTCTGGTTAGCGTTATTGTTCCAACTTATAAAAGGGCAGATCGGCTGACAAAAGCGTTAAATTCTATTTCTAATCAGTCTTACAAGAATCTCGAAATACTTGTCGTTAACGACAACGAAGTGAATTCCAAGTGGGATAAGGAAACAAATAAAGTACTTTTAGCATGCGAAGATTCGCGTCTAAGGACTATCCATACTGCTGGTCGTACGGGCGGGGGTTCCGCGCGTAATTATGCATGTCGTCAAGCGATGGGCGATTACCTGGCATTTCTTGATGATGATGATGAGTTTCTCTCAGATAAGGTCGAAACGCAGCTTGTCTATATGCTGGAAAACGGCCTCGATATGTGCTGGCAGGATGTCTCTTGGTATAACGAGTCGGGTAAACTCGTGGAGCATCGCCGGCTCAATCATTGTGATGATTTCTCAAAACAGGGTTTGCTCAGAGCGCATCTATTAACGCCAATAGCACCCACATCAATCTACATGCTAAAGAAGAGTCTGTTTGACGTGACCGAGGGATTCGGCGAAGTTGCTACGGGCCAAGACTGGTGGCTAATGCTTCGTTGTATTGAAGCTGGCGCGCGTATTGGCTATATGCCAGAAGTCCACGTGCATCAGTATCTGCATTCTGGCGAGCGCCTTTCTCTGGGAAACAACAAGATCGAAGGCGAAGTGGCGAGACACAAGGTCGTTCAAAGTTATTACTCACAGCTCGATAAGAAAGATATCAACTATATAGAGTTTCGACATAACGCCGTTTTGGCATTTGCAATGAAGCGTAGTCGACGATATGTGGATGCGTTCGGCTATGCGATCAAGGCTTTCTTTGCGTCGCCGAGTGCCTGCGTTACCGAAGCTTTTGGATTCTTTAGGAAAAGTAAATCTTAGCTACGAGTTATGAACCGTAATTTCAATTTTTCTCAGGAGTCGTTTTATGACTGAAAAATTAAAGATCGCTGTCGCCGGTACCGGCTACGTCGGCCTGTCCCTCGCCGTCCTGCTCTCGCAGCACAACGAGGTCCACGCGCTGGATATAGTGCCCGAGAAGGTCGAGAAGATAAACGCTTACGAGTCGCCCATCCAGGACGACGAGATCGAGCGCTTCCTGGCGGAGGCAAAGGCGGGGGAGCGCGAGCTCGACCTGCACGCCACGGTCGACGTGGCCGAGGCCTACACGGGCGCCGACTACGCCGTCATCGCAACGCCCACCAACTACGACTCGGACAGGAACTTCTTCGACACTTCCTCCGTCGAGGCCGCCATCGCCGCCGTGCGCTCGGTGAACCCTGACGCCTGGATCGTCATCAAGTCGACCATCCCCGTCGGCTACACCGCGGGCCTGCGCGAGAGACTGGGCGACAGCAAGATCTTCTTCAGCCCGGAGTTCCTGCGCGAGAGCAGGGCTCTCTACGACAACCTGCACCCCAGCCGCATCGTGGTGGGCGCGCCGAAGGAGGACGCCGACGCCGTCGCGGCCGCCGAGCGCTTCGCACGCCTTCTCGCCCAA
>CALJPV010000104.1:0-29284 GCA_937980385.1 uncultured Collinsella sp.
GCCGGTGCTGCCCCGCGCTCTAAGCGTGACCTGGCCTCGGCCATCGAGTGGCGTGCGCACCGCTCCGCGTTGCCGAGCCTGCGCCCTGCCGTCAACGCTACGGGCGTGGTCATCCATACCAACTTGGGCCGCGCCCCGCTTGCGGAGTCGGCCGCCAAGGCCGTGGCCGAGGTCGCGCGCGGCTACAGCACGCTCGAGTACAGCGTGGACACCTGCTCGCGCGGATCGCGCAAAGAGCATGCCGCGCAGCTCATCCGCTCGCTTACCGGAGCCGAGGATGCGCTGGTCGTTAACAATAACGCGGCCGCCGTGCTGTTGGTGCTGGCGACCCATGCCGCAGGCAAGGAGGTCATCGTCAGCCGCGGCGAGCTTGTCGAGATCGGCGGCAGCTTCCGTATCCCCGATGTTATGGAGGCCTCGGGTGCCAAGCTCGTTGAGGTCGGGGCCACCAACCGCACGCACCTGGCAGATTATGAGCAAGCCATCACGCCCGATACGGCGATGATCCTCAAGGTCCATCCTTCCAACTATCGCATCGAGGGTTTTCACGAGGAGGTTGGTTCTCGGGAGCTTGCGGCGCTTGCTCATAAGCATGGCCTGCTGTTCTACGAGGACCAGGGGTCGGGTGCGCTGTTGTCCGACGACATCTTGGTGCGCGGCGGCGAAGAAACCACGCCGGCTTCGGTTTCGGCAGGGCTCGATCTGGTGTCGTGCTCGGGTGATAAGCTGCTGGGTGCCGCGCAGGCGGGCATTATCATGGGCCGTCGCGATCTGGTCCAGGCCTGTGGGTTGCATCCGCTTATGCGCGCCCTGCGCCCGGGCAAACTGGCTCTGTCGGCGCTCGAGGCCACGCTGCGTATCTACATGGACGGGGCGGATGTGGCCCATCGCGAGGTGCCGGTGCTCAACATGCTCACGCTTCCGCAGGCTCATCTGGAGCGCCGCGCACGCAAGCTGCGCGATCGTATGGTCGCCGGGCTCGATAAGGCCGGTTGCCCGTGCGCCGTTGAGTTGGAGATTGTCGAGGAATCGTCGACCCCCGGCGGTGGCTCGCTGCCTACCGTCGAGCTGCCCACCATGTGCGTTGCCGTGCGACTTGTTGACGCGCACCTGACGGTCGATGCGCTCAAGCGCTCGCTCGTCCAAGATTTCGACACGCCGGTCGTCACGCGAACCTCGCACGATCGCATTTTGTTTGACGTCCGTACGCTTGTGGGCGACCGCGATATCGAGACGGCGGCGTCGACGCTTGCCGCATGCGTTGAGAAGGCGATTGCTCGATGAGTGAGGTTCAAACGCTGGTGGAGTGCCCCGTTATCGTTGGCACGGCGGGCCACGTCGACCACGGTAAGTCCGCACTGATCGAGGCGCTGACCGGCAAGAATCCCGACCGTCTGGAGGTTGAGCGCCGTCGCGGTATGACCGTGGAGCTGGGCTTTGGCGAGCTGGCGCTGCCGAGTGGCAAGATCGTCGGCCTGGTCGACGTGCCGGGCCACGCGCATTACCTGCGCGCCATGGTGCAGGGCGCCACGGGCATCGACGTTGCCGTGCTGGTGGTTTCGGCCGTCGAGGGCGTGATGCCGCAGACCCGCGAGCACGTGCACGTGCTGGAGATGCTGGGCGTCACGCATATGGTGGTGGCGCTGACGATGTGTGACCTGGCCGATGCCGAGATGACCGAGCTTGCCGAGCTCGATGTCGATGACTTTTTGTCGGGTACCGTGTTTGCGGGCGCGCCGATTGTGCCCGTGTCGTCTAAGACGGGCGAGGGGATCGACGGGCTGCTTGCGGTGCTCGACGAGCAGGTAAGTGCCTGCTGGGATGCCTGCCGCGACCGTGCCGAGCGCACCGATGCCGCGCCGCGCCTGCCGATTGACCGCTGCTTTACGATTAAGGGCGTCGGCACTGTCGTAACGGGAACGCTGCACGATGCGCCGGTTGCGGTGGGCGACGAGCTGATGGCTTTGCCGTCGCGTACGGTCTGTCGCGTGCGCGGGATTCAGGTGCATGGCGATACGCCGCGCGCGCTGCCTGGTCAGCGTGTGGCGCTCAACCTAGTTGGTGACGGTGTCGCGGCGCTTGACCGCGGCGAGTTGCTGGGCGTGACGGACCGCTTTGGCCAGACGTTGCGCTTTATGATGACGTTCACCTACCTGGGCCGCGAGGGCGCCAAGCCGCGCGTGCTCGAGTCGGGCGCGCGCGTGCATGTGATGGCTGGCACGGCCGAAGTCGTCGGCCGCATCATGCTTTTGGAGGGTGAGGCCCCCATGGCGGTGGGCGAGACCCGTACCGTGCAGGTGCGCCTGGAGGAGCCACTGCCGCTGTGCGCCGGAGACCATGCCGTGGTGCTGTCCTATTCGCCCGTGATGCTTATTGGCGGCGGGCGCGTGCTGCTTTCGCGCTGCCGTCGCTCGCGCGAGCTTACTGAGGGGGAGTGCATGCTGTACGCGGCGCTCGAGTCCGGCGATATCGCGGGCGGTGTGGGCGCTTGGCTAGCGTTGCAGACGCTGCCGGTTACGGCGGTTGATGTTGCCGAAGCTTTGGATCTTGGTGTCGGCGAGGTCGATGCCGCTCTGCGCGGGCTGGTGGCGCAGGGCTCCGTTCGCAAGCTTGTCGTGGGTGATGCGGACCTCTTGGCGGACGCCGTGGTGCTCGACGCCGCGATGGATGCACTGGCGGCGACCCTGTCAGCCATGCATGCGGCGTCTCCCAAGGAGACGGGCTTTACGCCCGGCGCCGTTGCCCATGCTGCGTGGCCTACCGCTGATGATACAGTTGCCGGAGCCCTGATTTCCGAGGGCTGCTCGCGCGGCGTGTGTGCCTCCGAGGGCGCCGAGGTGTTCGACCCGCACTCCGCTGCCGCCGCGGCGCGTGTGGTGCGCGAGGCCTGCGAGTGTATCGTTGCCTTGCTGGACGAAGCCGGCCTGGATGCACCGGCGCTTCCCGAGGTGGGCGAACAGCTGCAGCTTGGCCGCGACACTATGACGCGTGCCCTGCGCGAGCTTTCGCTCAACCGCTCCATTGTGAAGGTCGAGCGCGACGTTGCCCTGTCCGCTACCGTCGAGGCCTATGCGCGCGAGCTTGTTGCCGCCGCCATTGAGGCAGCCGGCGGCGCTGCCACCACGAGTGTGCTGCGTGAGGCTCTGGGCGTGTCGCGCAAACGTGCCATCAGCATCTTGGAGCACCTGGATGCCGTGCGCTTTACGGTGCTCGACAAGGAGGCCGGCGGCCTGCGCTCCCTGCGCTAGGCCGGTCACTCGCTCCCGCCTCCTCAGTTGCGGTGAAATAGTTCCTATTTGGAGGCTTTGGCAGCAAATACAGGAACTATTCCACCGCAACTTCTTGCTCGTCTTTTTGGGGATGGAGCCCCGTTTCGGTTTGGTAAAATACCGCCGCACTTGGGAACGGATGGGCTCCGGTGGGCTCCGCGGTCCTCAAAACCGTTGCGAGGCGTGCAAAACGTCTTGGATGTGTTCGATTCACATACGTTCCCGCCATACGCTACCAGCGCTTTTGTGCTCGCGGTCTTGCTGCGTGCCGCAAAGGCGCTGTTTTGTTTTTGCACGAGCTTTTCGTAGCGCTGCTATTTCGGTGGCTGTATTTAGCTTCGTGCACCGGGTCTCGAGCATGCCGATGGAGGTGTTTTGCCGTATGACTACCGTAAGACGTGCCGATCTTTCTTGTGTCGTCCAAGCGGGTGGGCTGTCCTCGCGCATGGGCTGTGATAAGGCGCGCATGGCGTTTTGCGGCGAGCCGCTCATCGAACGCGTGCTGGGTCGGCTGGCGCCAGTTTCCGGCGAGTTGGTCGTGACGACTTCGCGTCCCAGCGAGCTTGCCTACCTTGAGGAGCGCGCGTTTGGCGGCCTGGTGCCGCGAATAGTGTCGGACCTTGAGGGGCCGGCGGGCGCCATGCGCGGCATCGCGAGTTCGCTGACTGCGGCCCGGCTGCCTCTCGTTGCTATCGTCGCCTGTGATATGCCGTTTGTCTCGCCGGAACTCATCGGCGCGCTTGCCGATCGTGTTGAGGCCGAGGCGCTCGACGTTTGCGTGCCGCGCGAGGAGCGGGGGATTGAGCCGCTTTGCGCCGTCTGGCGCCGTGACGCGTGTACGCCGGTTGCCCAAGAGCTGCTCGCCGGTGACCGTCAGCGAATCCGCTGCCTGATCGACCGGGTGAATGCCGGGTATTTGGACGAGCCTCAGATTGTCGCGGTCGCCGACTCGACGCTCTGCTTCGAGAACGTCAATACGCCCGAGGAGTTTGCGGCGGCCGAGTTACTCGCCTAGACGATTGGAGTGGCCATGTCTCACGATATTTGTCCCGACACGGGAGAACCTTGCACTTGCGACGGGTCCGAACCCTGTACCTGCGGTTGCGGTGGCTGTGGACATACTGCGGAAGAGGAAGCGGCCGCCGCGGCGTATCGCGATGCACACCGCGAAGGCCCGTCCGGTGATGCTCTCGACCATGAACGCAAGATCATCGTTTCGTTCGATAGCACCTTCGATGTGATGGAATGCGAGCAGCTGTGCCTTGCCGCCGGTGTGCCCGGGCGCATCATGCCGCTGCCCGGCTCCATCACCGCTGGCTGCGGGCTGTGCTGGGCCATGCCGTTCTCGGGCGATGCGCTCGCCGCATTCCGCGCTGCCACCGAAGGCCGCATAACCCCCGCCGACTACCATCAGCTCGTCCTCTAACCACCAACATCACCACAAAGGTGCCTGTCCCCAATGTGGTGGCTTGGAACACGTGGACGAAACAGGTTTGAAACACGGGTTTTGCATGTCAGGCACTCAAAAACGCCTCTACCTGCATCGTAATCAAAACGAAACATCTGCTCGTCGGCTTATGCGAAACTTTCCCGCAACAGTGCGATATTATCCATACTCGATAAAGTTCGCGGCGCATGGGGTGCCGCGACCAACATTTTCGTTTCCCATCATTGGAGGAAGCATGAGCTACACGCAGAAAGTTCTCGAAGAGCTCAAGGCCCGCTATCCCGAGCAGCCTGAGTTCATCCAGGCCGCGACCGAGATCCTCGGCACCATCCAGCCGGCGCTCGACGCCCACCCCGAGTACGAGGAGGCCGCCCTGCTGGAGCGCCTCGTCGAGCCCGAGCGCATCGTTATGTTCCGTGTCCCCTGGGTCGACGACCAGGGCAAGGTCCAGGTCAACCGCGGTTACCGCGTCGAGTTCAACTCTGCCATTGGACCTTACAAGGGCGGCCTGCGCTTTAACCCGACGGTCACCCTGGGTATGCTCAAGTTCCTGGGCCTGGAGCAGATCCTTAAGAACAGCCTGACCACCCTTCCCATGGGCGGCGGCAAGGGCGGCTCCGACTTTGACCCCAAGGGCAAGTCCAACAACGAGATCATGCACTTCTGCCAGTCCTTCATGACCGAGCTCTATCGCCACATCGGCCCCAACACCGACGTTCCCGCCGGCGACCTGGGCGTTGGTGGCCGCGAGGTTGCCTACCTCTTCGGTCAGTACAAGCGCCTGACCAACGAGTGGACCGGCGTCCTTACCGGCAAGGGCCTCTCCTTTGGCGGCTCGCTCGCCCGTACCGAGGCCACCGGCTACGGTCTGGCCTACTTTGTGGACGAGTACCTCAAGAGCCGCGGCGACTCCTTCGAGGGCAAGAACGTCGTCGTTCACGGTTCCGGTAACGTCGCCATCTACGCCGTCCAGAAGGTCTCCCAGCTCGGCGGTAAGGTGCTGGCCTGCTCCGATACTCACGGCTGGGTCGAGGATCCCGACGGCATCGACTACACCGTGCTCGAGCACGTCTACAACAAGAAGCGCTCCGGCCACGACAAGGGCGTTACGCTCGCTATGTACATCGACGAGAAGCCTAACGCCACGTGGCACGAGGGCGACGGCCGCGGCGTGTGGCAGCTGCCCTGCGACATCGCGCTGCCCTGCGCTCGCGAGAACACGCTGCTGCTCGAGGACGCCCAGGCGCTCGTCGCCAACGGCTGCAAGGTGGTCGGCGAGGGCGCGAACATGCCCACGACCATCGAGGCCACGACTTACTTCCAGGAGAACGGCGTCGCCTTTATGCCCGGTAAGGCTGCCAACGCCGGCGGCGTGCTTGTGTCCGGCCTGGAGATGAGCCAGAACGCCGAGCACCTGTCCTGGACCTTCGAGGAGGTCGACGGCAAGCTCGAGCAGCTCATGCGCGGCATGTTCCACAACGTGGACGACACCGCCAAGGAGTATGGCCAGGAGGGCAACTTCGTCATGGGCGCCAACATCGCCGGCTTCCTGAAGGTCGCCGACGCCATGCTCGCTCAGGGTGTCTGCTAAGTCTTCGCTCGACATAGCATGTGATAAGGCTCCCAGCTATCTGGCTGGGAGCCTTTTTTGATCCGCATGGGACGGAGGAAAACGGATCATTTCCCTCGGCCCTCTGCCGACCGCCCCTTAAGTTGCGGTGAAATACGGACTGTTTGTCGGGCTTAGGGCGCCCGACAGTCCGTATTTCACCGCAAGTTATGGATGGGAGGGAGGTTTTTGTGCTGTGGAAGGTCGCGGCCCCTCGTTTGGTACACTTAAAAGTACTGGACAAGTGGAGAGATGGGGGAGAACGTGCTCAAGTTCGGTACCTACGTCCGTGTTGGAAACGCGGCCGAAGCCTATGAGCTCTTACAGAAGAACCGCAACAACAAGATTGTGGGCGGCGGCATCTGGATGCGCCTGGGTTCGCGTCGCGTGGCGACGGCGATTGACCTTTCGGCCTGCGGACTCGATCAGATCGAGGAGACCGAGACCGAGTTTCGCATCGGTGCCATGTGCACCCTGCGCCAGCTCGAGCGCCATGCCGAGCTCAACGTGCTTGTCAACCATGTCTTTGAGCTCGCTGTCCACGATATCGTAGGCGTGCAGCTGCGCAACACCGCCACGGTGGGCGGCAGCATCTACGGTCGCTTTGGCTTCTCGGACGTTCTCTCCGCCTTCCTCGCGCTCGATTCCTATGTTGAGCTGACGGGTGCCGGTCGCGTGCCGCTCGCCGAGTTTGTCGACATGGGTTACGTGCGCGACGTGATCGAGCACATCGTGGTCGTCAAGCACGATTACCGTGCGAGCTACGAGGCCGTGCGCAAGGCCGCGACCGACTTTCCCTCGCTGAACGTTACCGCTGCCTGGTGGAACAACAGCTGGCATGTCACTGTGGGTGCCCGCCCGCTGCGCGCGATCCTGCTGCAGGGCGAGGCGTGCGGCCTTACCGCCGAGCAGCCTTCCGAGGACGAGCTTCGCGCCCTGGCCGCGTCCGTACGCGCGCTGAGCTATGGCACCAACCTGTGGGGCTCGGCCGACTACCGCCGTCGCATCTCGGCCCCGCTGGCGATTCAGGCTGTGCGTCGCGCTGCCGGCATCGAGCTTTCGGCCGCGCTTGCCCGCGAGCTCGAGACCGTGCAAGTGCCAAAGTTTGCCACGGACGAGTATTCCTGCCGCCGCGTGCCCGGCGTCGATTCTAACGAGGTGCGCTAATGGCTGCCAAACTCATCGATCTTTCCTTTACGCTCAACGGCCGCAAGGTCAAGGTTCAAATTGCTCCTGACACCATGCTCTTTTCGCTTTTGCGTGAGCAGGGCTGCGCGTCGGTGCGCTGCGCCTGCGAAACCACCAACTGCGGTCTGTGCACGGTGTGGCTCGACGGCGACCCGGTGCTGAGCTGCTCGGTTCCTGCCGCCCGTGTTGAGGGCCGCTCCATTACCACGCTCGAGGGCCTCAAGGCCGAGTCCGAGGCGCTCGCCCGCGCGATGGCTGCCGAAGGCGCCGAGCAGTGCGGTTTTTGCGCCCCCGGCCTCATCATGAACGTGCTGGCGCTTGCCCGTGCCGCCAAGGAGGATCCGAGCCTCGTCGCCACGCGCGAGGAGCTCTCGCGCCAGCTCGCCGGCAACCTCTGCCGTTGCAGCGGCTACGAGAGCCAGCTGCGTGCCATCGTGCGCTTTCTCAACGAGTCCGGCGTGCAGGTGGGCTTTGAGATGCCCGAGCTGCCGGTCAACGACACCAGCTGCGACGGTGTCTCCTACAAGCAGATCACCCACAAGCAGCCCAAGAAGGATTCGAAGGCGCTGCTCGAGGGCCGTCCCGTCTACACGGGCGACCTGGTGCCCGCCGGCGCCCTGATTGTCAAGCTCAAGCGCAGCCCGTATGCCCGCGCCAAGATCCGCTCCATCGATACGTCGCGCGCCCTGAAGGTGCCCGGCGTGGTGGGCGTTTACACCTACGAGGACGTGCCCCAGCGCCGCTTTACCATTGCCGGCCAGAGCTATCCGCAGCCGAGTCCCTACGACCGCCTGATCCTCGAGAACCTCGTGCGCTATCAAAACGAGGAGGTGGCGATCGTCGCCGCCGAGACCGAGGAGGCCGCCGACAAGGCACTCAAGCTCATTAAGGTCGACTATGAGGTGCTTGAGCCCCTGCTCGACTTTACCCAGGCACTCGATAACGACATCGTGGTCCACCCCGAGGGCGACGTGACCTTTATGTTTCCGCAGGGCGGCGACGTTGCTCGCAACCTGGTGTGCAGCGGTACCAGCGATTTTGGCGACCTCGACGAGGCATTCGCCCAGAGCGACATCGTCTTTGAGCGCACCTACACGAGCCAGGCCACGCAGACCGCGCCCATGGAGACCTTCCGCGCCTTCGCGACGACCGATGCGTTCGGCCGCATCTCGGTGACCACCTCGACGCAGGTGCCCTTCCACGTGCGCCGCATGGTCGCGCAGTCGCTCGACATTCCGCAGTCACAGGTGCAGGTCATTAAGCCGCGCATCGGTGGCGGCTTTGGCTCCAAGCAGACGGGCTGCTGCGAGATCTTCGTGGCGTTCGTGACGCAGCAGACCGGCCGTCCGAGCTATTGCTGCTACACCCGCGAGGAGACCATCACTGCGGGCAACTCGCGCCACCAGATGCAGATGACCGTTAAGCTGGGCGCCATGAACGACGGCACCATCACGGCCATCGACCTGCATACGCTGTCCAACGCCGGTGCTTATGGCGAGCACGCTACCACGACGATCGGCCTTTCGGGCCACAAGAGCCTGCCCATCTACAACCACGTGAAGGCGAGCCGCTTTAGCTGGGACGCCGTCTACACCAATACCAACCGTGGCGGCGCGTATCGCGGCTACGGCGCCACCCAGGGCCAGTTTGCCGTGGAGAGCGCCGTCAACGAGCTCGCCGACATGCTGCACATGGACCCTGCCGACCTGCGCCTTAAGAACATCGTGCGCGAGGGCGAGGTCATGCCGCAGTACTACAACGAGAAGCTCAACGCCTGCGCGCTCGACCGCTGCCTGCTGCGTGCGATGGACATGATCGGCTGGCGCGACAAACCGCTGGCCGTGGACTTGGGCGACCGCGTGCGCGCTTTGGGCTGCGCGCTCACCATGCAGGGCTCGGGCATCTCCAACGTCGATATCGCCGGCATCGACATGCGCCTGGAAGAGGACGGCTTTATTACCATCGGCACCGGCGCTACCGATAACGGCATGGGCGTCGACACGATCCTGGCGCAGATTGCCGCCGAGGAGCTGGGCGTGGAGAGCTCGCTCATTGTGGTGCGCGGCGTGGACACCGATGTGTCGCCGTTCGACGCTGGCTCGTACGCGAGCTCGGGTACGTACGTGACGGGCCTTGCCGCCAAGAACGCCGCGACCGAGCTGCGCGAGAAGATTTGCGCCAAGGCCGCCCAGATGTGGGATGTAGACGCCACCGACGTGGTCTTCGATGGCCAGTACGTGCGTCTGTCCGACGAGCGTGCCGCGCGCGAGCAGAATCGCTACCTCACGCTGCGCGACTTTGCCAACCTGTGCGTCAAAAACATCGCGGGCGGCGACGCGCTGACCTCCCATGCCTCTGCCTGCCTGCCCGTTTCGCCTCCGCCGTTTATGGCCGGCATTGCCGAGGTCGAGGTCGACAAGGCCACCGGCAAGGTGACTGTTGTGGACTACGCGGCGGCTGTGGACTGCGGCACCGTGATCAACGAGGCGCTCGCGCGCGTCCAGGCCGAGGGCGGCATTGCCCAGGGTATCGGTCACGCGCTCTACGAGATCGTCGAGCACGACGACCGCGGTCGCCTGCGCACCGGCAACTTTATGAGCTACAAGCTGCCCACGCGCCTGGATATCGGCAGCATTCGCGTGGCCTTTGAGCCGAGCTATGAGCCGACGGGCCCGTTTGGCGCCAAGTCGATCGGCGAGGTCGTCATCAACACGCCGCTCGCCGCCGTTGCCTCGGCCGTGGCGCACGCCACCGGACATCAGGTTCGCTCGCTGCCGATCACGCCCGAGAAGGCCCTGCTGGGGGAGTAGCGGGTCAGCGAACAAGTCGTAATTTGCGGGGCGGGGCAACTCGCCCCGCCTTTTGCACTCGTGGTGAGGTCGTGAGCCTGTAAAAGGTGTGCGTGCGCTTGTCGCTCGTATCTGCTATCATTCCTAGTCTGTGCGCTCATGCGGGCGTGGCGGAATTGGTAGACGCGCCAGATTTAGGTTCTGGTGGGATTCCCGTGAAGGTTCGAGTCCTTTCGCCCGCACCAACGCACCCGCGTCGGCTTATGCCCTCGCGACACTTTGTTGCATAAAGGTACCAGCACCTCAGATAAGCTGGGCAGTATGAGGAGGAACGTGTTGAACATCACCGCTTCTGACGTCAAGGACGCCAAGCTCACCGCTACGGTCACCATCCCGGCCGCCGACGTCGACGCCGCGATCAAGAAGGCCTACAAGGACACCGCCAAGAAGTACCGCTTCCCGGGCTTCCGCGCCGGTAAGGCTCCCCGTCCGGTCATCGACTCCGCTCTTGGCGCCGAGGCTACCCTCGCTCAGGCCACCAACGACCTGATCGCCGCCAACGAGCCTGCCGTCCTCAACGAGCTGGACATCGTCCCCACCAAGAACGGTGACTACAAGGAGCTCGACCTCGCTAAGGATCACGAGGACTACACTTACACCGTCGAGTTCTCCCTGCGTCCTGCCGCTGAGCTCTCCTCTTTCGACGCTGTCGAGATCGAGATGCCTCCCGCTGAGGCCACCGAGTCCGAGATCAACAACCAGGTCGAGATGCTCCTCAACTACCGTGCCACCTTCGAGGACGTCGAGGGTCGCGCCGTCGAGGCCGAGGACTACGTCACCGTCGACCTCAAGGCCGTCGAGAACGCCGACAACTTCGCTGCCGAGGGCCGCATGCTCATCGCCGGTAGCGACAGCAATCCCAAGAAGTTCAACGAGGCCCTGATCGGCGCCAACGTTGGCGACGTCAAGACCGTCACCTGGACCGACGAGGTCGAGGAGGGCGAGGAGGCCGAGACCCACACCGTCGAGGTCACCGTCAAGGGCATCAAGGTCCGCAACACCCCCGAGCTCACCGACGAGCTCGTCAAGTCCGACTTTGGCTTCGACAGCATCGACGCCATGCGCGACGCCATCAAGATCGAGATCGAGCAGGACAAGGCTTCCCGCCTCCCGGCCGAGAAGGAGAACCGTTGCGTCTCCGCTCTCGCCGAGCGCCTGCAGCTCGACGAGATGGACGCCGACTACGAGCAGTCCGTCTTTGAGGAGCTTGGCCAGAACTTCCTGTCCAACCTCGCTGCCCGCGGCATGACGCTGGACACGTGGCTGCCCGCTTCCGGCCTGACCATGGAGCAGTTCATCGGCGACCTGCACAAGCAGGCCAACGACGTTGCCCGTGAGTCCCTGGCTCTCGACGCCCTCGCCCGTGAGCTCAAGATTGAGGTCACCGAGGACGACATCAACGCCGAGTTCGAGAAGGCCGGCGTCAAGGACGTCGAGGCTTCTAAGGCCGAGTTCATCGCCGACGGCCGCATGCCTGCCGTCCGCGAGTCCATCCGTCGCTCCAAGGCCGTCGACCACCTGGTCGAGAACGCCAAGGTGACCGAGGTCGACGAGACCGCCAAGGACGCCGAGTAATTCTCGCCACCTTGCCCATGAGCGCATGCGTGCGCCCGTGATGGGGTAAAGTTATACACCGGTTATCCGGTTGCTTCGTACGGTGCCAGCCAATGCATAGCATGCGGGCACCGTACGTTTATCTAGAACCAATTTGGTCCGTAAGAGAGAAATGGAGATGCGTATGATCGCTAAGTTCGATTCCGCCCTCGTGCCATACGTTATCGAGCAGACGCCGCGCGGCGAGCGCAGCTACGATATCTATTCGCGCCTGCTCAACGACCGCATCATCTTCTTGGGCGAGGAGATCAACTCCGTCAGCGCCAACCTGGTCGTTGCCCAGCTGCTGCATCTTGAGAGTCAGGATGCCGAGAAGGATATCTCGCTCTACATCAATTCGCCTGGTGGCGAGGTCTACTCCGGCCTGGCGATTCTGGACACCATGAACTTTATTAAGCCGCAGGTCTCGACCATTTGCGTCGGTATGGCCGCGTCTATGGCCGCCGTGCTGCTTTCGGCCGGCGCCAAGGGCAAGCGCTTCTGCCTGCCGCACTCCAAGGTCATGATTCACCAGCCCAGCGGCGGTGCCCAGGGCCAGCAGACCGAGATCGAGATTGTGGCCGAGGAGATCAAGAAGACCCGCCGCGAGCTCAACCAGATCCTGTCCGACGCCTCGGGCCAGCCCATCGAGAAGGTCCAGTCCGATACCGAGCGCGACAACTACCTCACGGCTGCCGAGGCCCTCGACTACGGCCTGATCGACCGTATCGTTACCTCGCGCGACCTCGCCGCGAAGGACGCCTAGGATGGCCGGTAACATGCAGGACAACTTCGACGAGAACGGCAACCCCATCCGCTGCTCCTTCTGCGGAAAAGAGCAGGGGCAGGTTCGCCGCCTGGTGAAGGGTCCGACCAACATCTTTATCTGCGACGAGTGCGTCGCCGCCTGCTCCGAGATCCTGGAGGAGTCGCTGGCTTCGGACTTTATGGACGCTGCCCGCAACGGCAAGCTGCCGGGCTTCCTCAACGATCACGGCCAGGCTGCCGGGCAGCCTGCTATGGATCCCGAGGCCGAGGGCTTTGAGCTCGAGGACGATGCCCGCCAGGTCATTACGCATGTGCCGACGCCGCACGAGATCTATGACGAGCTTTCGGCCTATGTCATGGGCCAGGAGGACGCTAAGCGCGCCATGTCGGTTGCCGTGTACAACCATTACCGCCGCGTGATCGAGGGCGGCGCTGCGCTTTCGGCCTTTGACGACGGCTTGGACTCGCAGCTCGACGATGATATGGACGAGGTGGAGCTTGCCAAGTCCAACATTTTGCTGCTCGGTCCCACCGGTACCGGTAAGACCCTGCTCGCCCAGACGCTCGCGCGCATCCTCGAGGTGCCGTTTGCCATCGCCGATGCTACCGCGCTCACCGAGGCCGGCTACGTGGGCGAGGATGTGGAGAACATCCTGCTCAAGCTCATCAATGCCGCCGATGGCGATATCGAGCGCGCGCAGGTCGGCATTATCTACGTGGACGAGATCGACAAGATCGCCCGCAAGGCCGAGAACCTCTCCATCACCCGCGATGTTTCGGGCGAGGGTGTTCAGCAGGCGCTGCTTAAGATCCTTGAGGGCACGGTGGCAAGCGTTCCGCCCACCGGCGGTCGCAAGCATCCCCAGCAGGAGCTGCTGCAGATCGACACGACCAACATCCTGTTCATCTGCGGCGGTGCCTTTGTGGGTCTGGACAAGATCATCGCCGATCGCGTGGGCAACAAGGGCGTGGGCTTTAACTCCGAGATCGCCGGCCCCACCTCGGTCGACGAGAACGACCTGCTGCGTCAGGTGCTCCCGCAGGACCTCAACGCCTTTGGTATGATCCCCGAGTTTGTGGGGCGTACGCCTGTCGTCACCCAGACGCAGGCGCTCGATGAGGACGACCTGGTGTCGATCCTGACCGAGCCCAAGAACGCCGTGGTGCGCCAGTACCGCAAGATGTTCCAGCTCGAGGACGTTGAGCTTGAGTTTGAGGACGCCGCTCTGCACGAGATCGCCCGTATGGCGCTTGCCCGCAAGACTGGCGCCCGCGGCCTGCGCTCCATCTGCGAGGACGTGCTGCAGCAGACGATGTTCGACCTCCCCAGCGAGGAGGGTGTCACCAAGGTCATCGTGACCGAAGCCTCCGTAAGGGGCGAAGAGCAGCCCCAGCGTATCTACGGGTAAACCAGCCTAAAACGTGTTTGCAAATAGCCTCCGACCACCCGCGGTCGGAGGCTATTTTATATATACGCAATAACCCCAACTACCTGTGTTATTCTGTGTGTTTGTTTAAGCCTCGGCAAAGTCAATTCAGACTGAAGTAATCGATACCTAAGGCGTGTCCGCCTGCTTGGTTTTCGTAGATTCCGCACGAGCCGAAGGGCACTAAATGTGCTCTTCGTGCGAGCCAGGACCTGACCGAGCGAAAACCAAGCAGGCGGACACGCCGGTGGGATAGGGAGAGATATATGGAAGAGATGCCCAAGAACTACGATCCGTCGACCAACGAGCCGGCGATCCTGCAGAAGTGGCTCGACGGCGGCTACTACAAGCGCCGTGAGGGCGTGGGCGACTGCACCGTCACCATTCCGCCTCCCAATGTGACCGGCAAGCTCCACATGGGCCACGCCACCGACGACTCCATTCAGGACGCTATCATCCGTATGGCCCGCATGCGCGGCAAGTCCACGCGATGGGTGCTCGGCACCGACCACGCCGGTATCGCCACGCAGACCAAGGTCGACAAGAAGCTCAAGAGCGAGGGCATCAGCCGCCTGGAGATCGGTCGCGATAAGTTTGTCGACGCCTGCTGGGATTGGACCCACGAGTACGGCGGCATCATCGTCGAGCAGATCAAGCGCATGGGCTGCTCCGTCGACTTCGATAACGAGCGCTTCACCATGGACGAGGACTACGCCCAGGCCGTGCGCAAGGTGTTCTGCGACTGGTATCACGATGGCCTGATCTACCGCGGCAAGCGCATCGTCAACTGGTGCCCTAACTGCACCACCGCTATCTCGGACGACGAGGCCGAGTACAAGGACGAGAAGGGTCACCTGTGGCACCTGCGCTACCCGCTGACCGAGCCGGTCAACGGCCAGGACTACATCGTCGTCGCCACCACGCGCCCCGAGACCATGCTCGGCGACACGGGCGTTGCCGTTTCCCCGAAGGATCCCGAGAAGGCCGCCTTCGTGGGTAAGACCGTCAAGCTCCCCATCGTCGACCGCGAGATCCCCATTTTTGAGGATTGGCACGTCGACGCCAACTTCGGTTCCGGCTTTGTTAAGGTTACCCCGGCCCACGACCCCAACGATTACGCCATGGGTCAGGCCCACGACCTACCGCAGATCAATATCTTCGACGAGCACGCGGTGGTCGTCGAGGGCTACGGCGAGTTTACCGGAATGAACCGCGACGAGTGCCGTGAGGCCGTCATCAAGTGGTTTGACGAGCACGGTTTGCTCGACCACGTCGAGGAGCTCGACCACTCCGTCATGCACTGCTACCGTTGCGATGCCGCGCTGGAGCCGTGGCTGTCCGAGCAGTGGTTCGTCGCCGTCGACAAGCTCAAGGGGCCGGCACTCGACGCCGTCAACTCCGGCAAGGTCACCTTCCATCCCGCGCGCTGGACGCAGACCTACACCACCTGGATGGAGAACCTTAAGGACTGGTGCATTAGCCGCCAGCTGTGGTGGGGCCACCGCATTCCCGTGTTCTACTGCGAGGACTGCGGCTGGGAGGACGCCCTTACCGAGGACACCGACGTGTGCCCCAAGTGCGGCGGCCATCACGTGCACCAGGACGAGAACGTGTTGGACACCTGGTTCAGCTCGCAGCTGTGGACCTTCGCCACGCAGGGCTGGCCGCAAAAGCCGGAGCTGCTCGAGGGCCATCACCCCACGACGGCGCTCGTCACCGCGCGCGACATCATCGCGCTGTGGGTCGCCCGCATGGTCATGAGCTCGCTGTACTTCCTGGACGAGGTGCCGTTTAAGGACGTCGTCATCTACCCGACGATTCTTGCCAAGGACGGCAGCCGCATGTCCAAGTCCAAGGGCAACGGCGTTGACCCCATGGACCTCATTGGCATGTACGGTGCCGATGCCATGCGCTTCAACCTGCTCACGCTGTGCACCAATAACCAGGATGTCAAGTTCGACGCGAACATCGACAAGAAGACCAAGAAGCTCATCGACAGCCCGCGCACCGAGCAGGCCAAGTCGTTCGTCACCAAGATCTGGAACGCCAGCCGCTTCCTGCTTATGAACATGGAAGGCTACACCCCTGGCGAGCCCGTCGTGGAGACGCCGGCCGACGCCTGGATGTTCAGCCGCCTGGCCAAGGCCGTCAAGATGGTCACCGAGGGCATCGAGAACTACACCTTTGGCGACATGGCCCGCGGCGTACAGCAGTTCTTCTGGAACGAGGTCTGCGACTGGTACGTCGAGGTCACCAAGGCCCGCCTGAAGGGCGAGGGCCGTCTGCAGGCGCAGCGCAACCTGATCTTTGTGCTCGATACCTCCATTCGCCTGATGCACCCGCTCATGCCGTTTGTCACCGAGGAGATCTGGGACAACATGCCGGCGAGCGTGCTCGACCTGGACGCCGAGGGCAACGTGGACCGCGCCGAGGCACTCATGATCGCCAAGTGGCCCGAGCCCGCCGACTACGCCAAGTATGTCGACGAGCCCGCCGAGCGCGCGTTTGAGCTGTGCCGTACCGTCGTGTCCGCCGCTCGCGCCACCCGTTCGCGTTATCGCTTGAGCCCCAAGGCCGAGCTCGACGTGGTCGTGCGCGCCGGCGCCGAGGACATCGAGAAGCTCGAGAGCCTTCGCTCCACGATTGAGCCGCTGGCCAACACGGCTTCGCTGGTCATGGGTACCGACGTTGAGAAGCCGGCTGCGAGCATCGCCGTTGTCGACAGCGGTGTCGAGGTCTTTGTGGTGCTCGAGGGCAAGGTTGACCTTTCGGCTGAGAAAGCACGCCTTGAGAAGGAGATTGCCGCGGCTCAGAAGGAGCTCGCCGGCTGCGAGAAGACGCTGGCCAACGAGGGCTTTGTGGCCAAGGCCGCGCCCGCAGTGGTCCAGAAGAAGAGGGACCGTGCAGCTGAGCTCAAGGAGATCCTGGCGGCGCTGACTGCTCAGGTTGCTGACTTCTCGTAGGCGGTACGGGGGGACGCGGTTTGGGGCATTGCTCGCTACTGCGGACAGTCCTGCTCGCACGAAGGCCACATTAAGTGGCCTTCGGCTCGTGCGGAACTTGTATCGAGCAAAGCCCCAAACCGCTCCCATAGCGTTTACGTGGTTGTTTGCATCTGCCTGTTAGGGCCACTGGGTTGTGGCTTTGATTCTGCTGCAAAGCGGTGTTTGGCTGATATTTTGAATGGGAGGGGCTCGTTGTTTATTACGGGCCTCTTTTTATGTTGAGGGGACTTTGGCTATGGCAAAGCGTTCTGGGTTGTATTCGGTGCCGTTTGAGGTTCCGGAGCTTTCTTTTGATGAAGCTGTTGCACTTGCGGCCGATACGGGCAAGATTGCGCGTTATTCCACGCCGTTGCTCGAGACCGTCGTTGAGATGCTCGATGAGCTTGGTCGTCCTGACGAGTTCTATGATTGCGTCCAGATAGCCGGTACCAATGGAAAGACCTCGACAACGCGATTCTCGGCTGCCATTCTTCGTGGCGAGGGCCTTAAGACGGCACTCTTTACGTCGCCTCATCTGGTGCGCTATCCCGAGCGTATGGAGATTGACGGAAAGGTCGTCTCAGACGGGGTCTTTGCTCATGGTGTCTCTGCGGCGTATGAGGCGGGCCGTCGTCTCAATGCGCGTCGTGAGGCGGCGGGCGAGGAGCTCCGTGCTATTACGCCTTTCGATCTTTTGTCCGTGGCCGGTTTGACTATGTTTGCCGAGGCTTGCGTGGACGTTGCCGTGCTTGAGGTTGGCATGGGCGGACGCTGGGATGCTACGAGTGCGACCGATCCCGTCGCCGTCGCCATTACGGGCATTGGACTCGACCATACGAAGGTCCTTGGCGACACGCTTGAGGCTATTGCGGGGGAGAAGGCTGCGGTTATTAAGCCTGGGCGCCTGGTTGTTTTGGGCGAGGGCACGCATGAGCCGAGCGTTCAGCGTGTGATGGATGCCCGTTGCCGTGAGTGCGGCGTTGTGCCACTCGTGGTGAGCCATACGACGACCAAACTTCCGGCGCATGTGGGCGACACGGTTGAGTTCAGCTGTACCACGCCGCGTGCCATCTATACGTCGAGTATGGTTAAGCCGGCGTATCAGCCGCAGAATGCCGCGTGCGCGATTATGCTGTGCGAGGGCTATCTGGGCCGCGAGCTCGACCACGATGCGCTCGACGCTTCGCTTATGGGCTGCCCCACGCCGGGTCGCTTTGATGTGCTGGGAACCGATCCGCTCAAGCTGATTGACGCCTGCCATAACCCCCAGAGCTGCGAGAACTTTGTGAGCGCGCTGGATGAGATCGATCCGTGCGTAGAGAATCGTCCCACGTTGCTGTGCGCCGCGCTGGCAGACAAGGACGTGGCGGGCATCGTCGATGTGCTTGTTCCGGTCTTCCCGCGCGTAGTCGTGACCCAGACCGATTCCGATCGCGCCCTGCCGGCAGATGAGCTTGCTGCCCTGGTGGACGCCGACAAGCTTGCGGGCGTGTACCCCAGCGTGTCCGAGGCCCTCGCAGCTTTCAAGGCCGCGAGCGAGCCCTTCGTAGCAGCCGGCACCATCACCCTAGCCGGCGAAGTAGCGGGGCTGCTGCGCTAACCCATACCCCCTCATCAGTTGCGGTGAAATAGTTCCTGTTTTTGGGTTCTAGCAGCCCATCCAGGAACTATTCCACCGCAACTCAAAAACAGTCAAGTACTTGTAAAGTGTCCTCCCGCTTACGAAATCGTTTATGCCGCTTGACCTATCTCATATTGCGTTGCCAAGTTGGGGAGGGGTACGCTCAGCCTAACTTGCAATCCGGACCAGTGCTGTGGTCCGTTGAGCCAGTCGGGAGGAACTATGAATAGAAGGCATGTCAACGCGGCAATCACCGCGGGCCTAGCCCTTACCATGACGGTCGGTTCGGTGCCACCGCAGGCGTTCGCTGAGATGATGCAGGGCGATACTACCCAGGTCGTCGCCGAGCAAAGCGATGCGACGGGAACTGCCGCCACATCCGCGGACACCGGCCAGGCAACCTCGGAAGATCAGGCGGTCGACAAGATCGTCTCGCTCGCAGAGCAAACCGAACTTCATGTTGCCGAAGGCTCCGACGCCACGCTACCTCAAACCGTGACGGCGACCTACGAGAGCGGCGCCACTAAGCAGGAAAACGTCACCTGGAAGCTGAACGGTGCCGATGCTCCGGCAACCTTGGCGCAGCTGCCTGCCGGCTCGTATGAGTTTGAGGGCACCGTCGACGGCGCTACCCAGACGGTCAAGCAGCGCGTGATCGTCGAGGCCGCGGCGGCTGATCCGGCCGCGGTTAATGCAGTCGAACCCGTGAGCTCAAACGAGGACCTGAAGATTGCGTCCGTTGATAGCACTCCAATTGTAAAAAAATATGTTGGGCAAGGCTATGTTGGCGAAGTGTACGGCACCTCAGTCAATCTGACGCTGACAAATGGAACTAAAGCTACCGGCATGGTCAATTGGGACGAAGCCTCAAGGAACACTATCAAGACTGCTTCCGATGAATCGGAGGTGCCGATCCAAGGCTCCATTTCGTATATCTACATCGGTAACATGGGTTATTCGCTTAGTGAGCCCTATTCCGTTGCCGGAACGCTCAAGGTTTTTGTTCCCAGGTCTTCGAATTACACACAAAGCGTGACTACGTCGCCCGGCGTCGCGCCGTCTCTTCCTTCGACTGCCTATATATCCTATTCCGATAACTCGGGCTGTTCCTGCGATGTTGAGTGGGATGAGGTCTCCGAGGTAGACTATCAAAAACCTGGCTCATTTGTCGTTGAGGGACATTTGACGTATTCGCCCTCAACTTTGGTGAGCTGCACGGTAAATGTCCGTGAAATTAAGTCTGTTCAAACCGAATTTGAATGCATGACGGCAGTAGGGATGTCGCCGTCTCTTCCGTACCAGGCAATGGTTACTTTCGATCAAAATGAATCGCAGCCAGTTCATATCAATTGGGATTCCGTAAATCCCGATTCGTACGCTCAACCAGGTACTTTTGTTGTTAAGGGCAGGCTCGATGGGCTTGACCGGCGCGAAGTTACTTGTACAGTTACGGTGAAGGATGCCAAAGATTATTTTGACCTGGACTCGTTGACGTACGAACGTGTTGTTGGTGACGAATCGCCCCTTGACTCTGACGTGCACCTTAAGGTGACTCGACCGGATGGCGAGTACTGGTATAACTATCCTGTGAAATGGGACAATGCTGACGCCTCTCGATTCCAGACGGCTGGCACTTATGAAGTTGCCGGTACTATCGGGGACTGCGGTGTTTCTTCTCTTGCTGGTCTAACGGTTAAGGCGACGGTCGTCGTTAAAGAGGTTGCCTCTATCGCTCAAGTTGCACCCATTGATACGCCAGTTGGCATCCGTCCTACAACGGGCTCAAGTGCCGGCTCCCTTCCATATACCGTTAAGGTGACTTTCACCGACGGGTCTACAGTTAATGGTGGCGTTACCTGGGATACAATCCTGGATTCCATGGTCGCGCAGGAGGGTTCCTTTACCCTCGGAGGCTCTATCATGTATAGCCGAAGTGAACCTGGCTCTCCGTCTATACCAGTCTCGTTGGGCAGTGCCCATCGTGCCTCTATTAACGTCAACGTTCGTGCGCTGCAGATGCCATCTACGACTTCGATAAGTACGCTCGTTGGCGCGCAAATTCATATGCCGTATACCATAGAAGCAACGATGTGGAATGGTTCTCGTGGCAACTATTCCGTCCAATGGCCTGCTATTAGTCAGAATACGCTGAACAAGCTGGGCAAATCGACTATTACGGGTTATTTCTTGGGCTCGAATATTCCGGTAACAGCGACTATTAATGTGTGCGACCTTGCCAACGATGATTTGGGAAGGATCGCCTACATTCCCGATGTCGGATTCGCTTATTCGTACGAATCGAATCAATTTCTGCTGTCGGACGGAAATTACTACAGCCTTTGGGGGGTTGGAGACTCCCTTTATACATGGGATGAGATCCCGCAGGACCTCAAAAACGGCAAACCGGGCGACTATGAGATAAGCGGAACAATTACCGGCACGCTTGCAAGGATTCGTGCGACCGCTACGTGTGGAGAGGTCAAGGGCATAAATCACTACAGTGAGACTGGCACGACTCTCGTGCAGTCTTATGAAGATACATACGTTATCTATCCTGGTGAGCAGCTCTATCTCGATAATACGACCGTCGAGGGCGTTCTAAAGGATGGTACACGTTTCTCTAATCTTAAGGTTAACTGGGATGAGTATGATAGCAATCCAAAGGAGAGCTGCACGATAACCGGCACAGTTGCGGGGACGAATATCCCGGCAACGATTCATATGATCGTGACTGACAAGTGGAAAGCGGAACTCGATACCATTAAGGTCCTCAAGGGACATGATGGTTCAGGATTGCTTCCAACCAACGTTATACTGGTAAGCCCCGACGTAAAGGATCAGTCTGTCCATCATTCCAAGTATGCTTCCGTGACATGGAACACAAAGGGGTTTGACTGGAGCCAAGGCGGAATCGTTTCGGGTACCGCTCAGCTGTCTTACTATACGGGCAGTAATAGCAGTGTTGTGGATATTCCTGTGACTGCAAATGTTCAGGTTGTGAATAGGGCTACATCCGTTCAGGGCGGCACGTTGTGGACCGTTCCTGGCGTTGCGCCTGATTTGCCGGAGACCCTTGAGGTCGTCTACGACAATGACATGTCCGTTGGGCCGCAACGCGAAAACGTCACCTGGGAAGACGTTTCCCCCGATGCCTATGCCAAGGAGGGCACGTTTAAGGTTAAGGGCAAGCTCCAAGGTGGTGCCGAGGCGACGGTTACTGTTGATGTTTGCTCGATTTCGTCCGTGAACGTTCCCGAGCGTATTGTGACGGCCAACGGCGTTGAACCCGAGATGCCGTGGAACAATATTTCGGTGACTACGAGCGACGGTAAAACGCGCGCTGCGTGGATTGAATGGGACGGCTATCGTTCTTCGGACTATACCGGCGAGCCCGGCAAGGTCTCCACGGTTACCGGTAAGCTGTACGCTAGCGGCCTTGATAGGTTCGACGTCGGCACCAACACCGGCTATACTGTCCAAACCAAGATCGTGATTGCTGGAGTCGAGAAAGCGTTTGATAACGGTGAGACTGCGGTGACCACGAAGGCCGGTGCCGCTCCGACGATGCCTTCCAAGCTGGCAGTCAAGATGGGCGACGGTTCGATCTCGACGGCTGCTGTTAAGTGGGATCCGATTGCGCCCGAGAAGTACGAGAAGCCTGGTACGTTCTATGTAACGGGCCATGTTGTCGGCTTTAATGGTGCTGCTGTCATGGCGCTCGTGGACGACGAGGGTCAGAACGTTGGCGTGGACGAGCATGGCGTCGTGACCGCTAAGGTGACGGTTGCCGATAAGACGGCTCAAAAGGTCGCGCTGCAGCCGCAGGCCGTTGTGATTAACACGACGGTTGGGTCGAAGCTGGCATTGCCTAAGTTCGTTAATGTCAATTACTCTGACGGCACCTTCACAGCACATGGCCAATACGATGGCACCGAAATCACGGAGTGGACCGGCACAGACGGTCTCGACATCAATGGCCCCCTTACCAAGAAGGGTACGTACAAACTCGTCGGCAAGCTCAAGGATGTCGACAACGTCAACGCTATCGTGTACGTCAACGTCTCCGAGGCGCCGCGGACCATTACCAAACTCGAGGCTAAGTCGTTTAGCGTGGCCAAGGGTACGCCCAAGCAGGACCTGTACCAGCAGATGCCCAAGCAGGTTGTGGCGACCTATTCCGATGGCTCGACCGATCTGCTCGACATTGACGTGTGGGATCTTTCTAACGTCACGGACGAGCTGCTCAACGGAACCGGCACCGTGGAGATCACGGGTACGGTTAAGCTCAACGGCGCCAAGGTGACCTGCAATGTGACCGTGGTGGATCAGGATGCCCAAACGCCCGCCCGCGTCGAGCCGATTCCCGACATCCAGATTATGGACAACGCCAAGGTCGCGGACCTGATGGCCATGTTGCCGTCCAAGGTTACGGTAGTCATGAAGGACGGCAAGACCAAGAACGAGACGCCCGTTGAGTGGACGCAGGTCGACAGCCTGGGCCGCGCCGGTAACGAGTTTGAGGTCACGGGTCTGACGGATAACGGCATGACCGTGAAGGTCAAGGTCAAGGTGACTGCGCATATCGTGAGCCTTGACGCTGCCGATGACATTGAAGTCGAGCGCGACACGAAGGCATCGGAAGCTTTGGCTAAGCTGCCTAAAAAGGTTACGGCTGTCTATTCTGATGGCTCTGACGCCGAGGTCGACGTGAAGTGGGACACCAAGGGCCTCTTCGACAAGGACTTTGCCAAGGAGGGCAAGGTCACGGTTAAGGGCACGGTTGCCGGCACGGATCAGAAGGCGGAGTGCACCATCAAGGTCGTCAAGCCACTGCGCGAGATTCCTGATCACCTGGCCGGCACGGTTGACGCTGTGACGCTCGACGACGGGGCGAAGCCCGACGCGGTTGTGGCGGCGCTGCCCACCACCGTGAAGGTTGCCATGAAGGATGGATCCGAGGTCGATTCAAAGATTGACTGGACCGCTCCCAAAAAGGCCCTCACCATTAAGAACGACGGCACGAGTGTCGTCATTACGGGTAAAACCGCGGTTGGCAGCTTTGAGGTCAAGGCTACGGTCAACCTGGTGCCGGTCGTCGAGAGCATCGCTGGCGTCAAACTTTCGGTTGCCCGTAATACGCCTGCCGCTGACATCGCGCTGCCTGCCCAGGTGACCCTCAACATGTCCGACGGTTCGACGAAGACTGCCACCGTTACGTGGGATAAGGCTCCGCTCACGATGGATGCCTTGGGCAAGCTGGGTGATATCACGCTTGTGGGCACGGTCGAGGGCACTTCGGTCAAGGCTAAATGCACCGTCACGGTCGTGAAGAGCGATGCCGAGATTCCGGCCTCTGTTGAGTCTGTCGCGGGCGTTAGCGTTCCCGAGAATTCGTCCGCCGATGTCGTGCGAGATGCGCTCAAGGGTGTGAAGGCGACCGTTCGCATGAAGGACGGCAAGACGACTGTGGGGTCTGAGATTACGTGGACCGAGGTTCCTGCCGCTGCCGCCACCTACGGCAACACTGTTGTTGCCAAGGGCGTAACGGTGAACGGCAACCTGCCGGTCGAGGTCGTCGTTACCTCCACGACGACGATCAATAAGGTATCCGAGGCGTCGCAGATTACGGTCGAGCGCGATGCCAAGGCCGATACCGTGACGGGGCAGCTGCCCAAGAAGGTCACCGTGACCTATTCCGATGGTCACACGGACGAGGCCGCGGTCACGTGGAATACGGATGGCCTGGACAAGCAGCTTGCCGCTGTCGGCGAGCACACGCTCGAGGGCTCCGTCGAGGGCACGACGCTCAAGGCGACCTGCAAGCTGGTCGTCGAGACGCCGGCAAGCGAGATTCCCGTGAAGCCTGCGACGTTCGCTCCCGTTGAGGTGTTTGAGGCAAGCTCTGCCGCCGAAGTGCTGAAGGCGCTGCCCAAGAAGGTCGCCGTGACCATGAAAGACGGCAGCCAGAAGGACTACGGCATCGACTGGGAGGACGTGCCCGCACTCGGTTGGGGTGCCGATGACGTGACCGTGACCGGTAAGGTGCACGGTACGGAGTTGACGGTGTGTTGCGATGTGGTCGTTAAGCCGCGCCCTGCTGCTAAAGGTATGGTGATCGTTGACCAGAACGGTAAGCCCACGACCGCCGAGACCACGCTCAAGGTAGAGCGCGGCAAGGAGATCGACCTTGCCGCCGCAGCAGAAAACGCGGGCGACGGCGCAATGCTTCGCGGTTCCGTGACGTGGACCTCGTCCGATCCGACGATCGCGACGGTCGAGAACGGCAAGGTCAAGGCCCTCAAGAACGGCACCGTTGTCATTACGGCGACGTTGGACGTGAATGGCGGGGCTGTGGCGATCTCGCTGGCTGACGAAGATGGCGTCGCGGAGGCGCCGGCAGCCCAGCAGTTCACCGCTTCGGTGACCGTTGAGGTTGTTGAGCCGGTTGTTGAACAGAAGCCGGAGGTTGGCAAGGATAACGGCGGCAAGTCCGATGCCAAGCCGGCTTCGGATGCGAAGAAGGATGGCAAGAAGGCTGTCTCGGGAAGCCTGGCCCAGACGGGTGACAACACGGCTGTGACCGTCGCCGCACTGGGCGGAACCGGCCTGCTGGCGCTGATTGCCGCAGCGATTGAAAAGCTGCGCCATCGCGCGGAGTAAGGCTGCGAGCTTAGAGCTTTAGGACTCTAGGACACAAGAAGGCCTCCCGGTCCTCGTAAACCACGAGGGCCGGGAGGCCTTTCGTTTGGCTGCCCTGCGCCTTAGAGTGATTTGCTCGCCACGAAATGGGCCTATCTACTACGTTTTAGCGGATACCCTCGACCACGCCGAGAATTGCGAAATTAAAACCGCAGGTAGATTGGTTGCCAATTTTCAAAAAAGACCCGCATGGTCGACCCATGCGGGTTATACGTAGTAGATAGCCCGTTTTCGTGGCGGCATTAATGTAATGCGGCAAAGGGGCTGTCCCTTTGCCGCATTGCCTAGTCGAGGCGGACTGGGTCGTGGGAGTAGGCGTTGAGAATCTCGACGCCAGACTCGGTAACCAGGGCAAGGTCCTCGATGCGGACGCCGGTGCGGCCGGGGAGGTAGATGCCCGGCTCGATAGAGAATGTCATGCCCGGCTCTACGACCTGCTCGTTGACGAGCGAGACGTCGCCCGGCTCGTGGTCCTGCAGACCGATCGAGTGGCCCAGGCGGTGCGTAAAGTACTGCCCATAGCCCGCATTCTCAATCACGTCGCGCGCGGCGCGGTCCAGGTCGCACATGCGCACACCCGGTGCGATGAGCGCCTCGGCGGCCTCGTTGGCGCGCCGCACGATATCGTAGATATGTGCCGTCTCTTCGTCCGGCTCGCCCCAAAAGAACGTGCGCGTCATGTCCGAGCAGTAGTTGCGGCGGCGCCCACCAATGTCGAACAGCACCACGTCGCTGCGCTTGAGTACGGTGTCGTCAGGCTCGTGGTGCGGGTCGCCGGCGTTGGCGCCAAAGCTCACGATGGGCGGAAAGCTAAAGCCCTCGCAGCCGTGCTTGCGATACAGACCGAGCATCTGGTCGGCAATTTCGCGTTCCGTCACGCCCTCGTGAACGAGTTTGATGGCGTCGGCCATCACGGCGTCGTTGGCGGCCGAGGACGCGCGCATCAGCTCCTGCTCGGCGGCATCCTTGTTGGTGCGTGCGGCGGTGACGGCAAAGTCGCCCAGGAAAAACTCGCTCGCGGCGTGACAATCCATGAGCGGCATCAAAAAGCCGGAGCGCATGACGGTGTCGATACCGAGCGGTTTGGTCGGATCGACCTCGCGAGCGATGGCGTCGGTCGCGACGTCGGTATCGGTGTGATACGCGACGCGGGCATTGTCGTACTCGGGCAGCTGATGCAGCGCGTTGACCAAGATCACGGGCTCGCAATTGCGCGCGAGCAGCACGCCGCAAAATCGCTCGAACATATCGGCATAAAAGCCGGTCAGATAGTAGATCGACCACGGGTCGTTCACAAGCAGCTGCGCGCCGGGGTGCTGAGCCTCGAGCGCATCGAGCACGCGCGCCACGCGCTGGTCATCGACATGTGCCATGAAACATCCTTTCGCTAGGGTGCCACCATGGTATCCCATGCCCGGCAGATAGGGACGTTTCTTTTATACTGGCGCTTCGGGACACTCCTTGGCATGGCCAGCCTGGCAAGCGTGCAGGAAAAAGGAGTCATAAGAGGTCGTCCCAAATGGGCTGCTTTCAAAACTATCGCGAATTACGGGGCTGGACCTGTATTACATGACCATGGGAAAAATCGCAAAATTAAAACCGCAGGTAGACGGCTTATCAAAAATCGAAAATTTCCGGTATGGATGGGGGTCTCCGAATCAGCCCCGTAATCCGGCATAGTTTTGAAATGGCACTAAAGTAGGCACAAGCTAAATTCCAATCCCAAGGCAAGTTGCGGTGGAATAGTTCCTGGATGCCGGGGTTTGGCGGAAATCAGGAACCATTTCACCGCAATTGAGGAGGGGCGGGGTGGATGGCGGGGTAGTTAAAAGAGATGAGTCCTAAATTAGTTGCTTAAGCTGGGTCGATGTCCATGCTGGCGATGAGGTCTATGCCCGTGTTGAGGAGGTCTTCTAGAACGACGTCGCCCATGCGGATGGGGGCTTTGACCTCTAGGCCGCGGATGAGGTCCATCGCCTGGGCGTGGAGTGCCAGCGGGATGGCTTCGGCCGTGCGCACGGGTAGCAGCGCCTCGTCGCCGTCGGATACGGCTACGGTGGTGGTGAGCACGCGCATGGGGCAGGTGAGCTCCTGATGCGCGAACTTATCGCCGCGCGGGCAGCTGTTGCCGGCCACGGAGCGCACCTCTACCACGGCACCGTCTGCGTCGCGCTCCACCTCCACGGTCAGGAGGCATTCGGAGGGGCAGGTGGTGCAGTTGAACTGCAGCGTTTCGATCGCGTTTGTGCTCATGGCTCTACGCCTCCTCGACGGGATCGACGGAAAAGGCAATCTCGCTGACACCCAGGTCGAGTGCGCGCTGAATCACCTTTGCCTGCAGTGGGAAGCTTTCCATTAGGCTCGGTTTAAACGGGCGGACCTTGCCTGCGAACAATTCCTCGTCGCCTGCCAAAATGCGCACACGGGCGGCGTCGACCGGTCGGCGTACGCGGAAGTTGAGTTTGGTGAGTGTCACAGCCGTAATACGACCCGGCAGCGCGTAGCCTGCGATGCCGGCGGGGGAGACTTTGAGCTCGCAGTCCGCGTCTGCCACTCCCGTTGCGGTGCTGACAGCCCCCAGCGCCCACGCCGCCGCGGCTGCACCGGCGCGCTCGGACTCGGTCGTTACGTTGTCGGCCAGGTCATGCACGTGCAGTACGTTGCCACAGGCAAAGATGCCCGGCACGCCCGTTTGCAGGCTCTGGTCCACCACGGCGCCGCGCGTGCGCGGGTCAAGCTCAACGCCCGCAGCAACCGAAAGCTCGTTCTCGGGAATCAGACCCACCGAAAGCAGCAACGTGTCGCACGGAACAACGCGCTCGGTCCCCGGAATGGGCGCTAGGCGCTCGTCGACCTTGCTCACTTCGACCGCCTCCACGCGGTCGTGTCCGATCACGCGCGTGACGGTGGTGGACAGGTGCAGCGGAATGCCAAAGTCGTCCAGGCAGTTCTTGACGTTGCGGCGCAGACCGTTAGCGTACGGCATGAGCTCGTACACACCCTCGACCGAAATCCCCTCGAGCGTGCAGCGGCGCGCCATGATAAGCCCGATGTCGCCCGAGCCCAAAATGACGGCACGCGAGCCGGGCTTGAGGTTTTCGATATTGATGTATCGCTGCGCCAGGCCAGCCGTAAACACGCCGGCGGGGCGGCTGCCGGGGATCTTTATCTCGCTGCGCGTGCGCTCGCGGCATCCCATAGCAAGGACGACCGCGCGTCCGGTGAGCTGCAACATGCCGGCACGGCTCATGAGCGTGACGGTGTGGAGTGCGGCGTCTTCCGTGGACTCGCTCGAATCGATCCCAAGCACCATGCTGCCCAGGAACAGCGCAATGTCGGTCGCGCGCACCTGGTCGATAAAGCGCTGCGCGTACTCGGGACCGGTGAGTTCCTGCTTAAAGTGCGACAGGCCAAATCCGGGGTGGATGCACTGGCGGAGGATTCCTCCTAGATGCTGCTCGCGCTCCACGATGGCCACGCGCGCGTCGGCCTTATGCGCGGCAAGCGCGGCCGCCATGCCGGCAGGGCCGCCGCCGATAACGACTACGTCGAACGCCTGCGTCTGCACCGCCTCGGTAGTTCCTGTCTCTGCGCGTCCGTCGCGCATATCAAGCGTCGCCATCCTAGCGCACCCCCTTCAATGGTCCTTCGACCAGCCAAGAACCGGCATCCTCCAGCAGCACCTCGCTGGGGTCGCACCCCAGCTCCCGGGCCAGAATCGCCACCACGCGGCTCTGGCAAAAGCTGCTCTGGCAGCGGCCCATGCCCGCGCGGCAGCGGCGTTTGACGCCCTCGACCGAAACCGCGCCCGGGCGGCGTCGGATCGCGGC